>JACPWG010000028.1 GCA_016197205.1 Planctomycetota bacterium | reverse complement strand
CGCTGCCCGGTGGGTTCGCAGGGCGCTCCCCTGCGGGTCGGCGACCTCGAACCGGAGGTCATGGCAGAACGCCCCCAGACCGCTCCCTCACGGTCGCGGTTCGGTTTCCACGCGGGACGCGCCTGCGACGGAAACGAAGGACCTACCGGAACGACATGGAAGGCCCACGAGTGGCCCGTTGACGAAGTCGAGACACGACTCCTGGGGACGCGGGCCTCCGGCCCGCGCGCTCCGCCTCGCGGCCTAGCCCTACAACGCTAGACCGCGGAGCGTGCGGCAGAGAGTCTTCTTCCGCGGGGCGACGCACTTGCATCCCGGCGAGGACGGTCCTGGGAGGGCGGGCGTCCTCGCCCGCACGCGGGCGGGCGAGGACGCCCGCCCTCCCGGGCCGCTGCTGCCGTGCGGGCTGCCTTCCACCGCTCGGTCCACCGTTGTAGTGCCAGGCTGCGCGGAAACCGCGGGGACGACTCCGTCCGAAGCTCGTCCACCGGCCGCTACCGCCGGCGCTCGAGCACGCCCAGCCAACGGCGATCGGCGCGGAGGGCCTGGAAATCAGCGTCCTCGCGCAGGCCGGCCGCGCCCTGCCAGCCGAGTTCGAGCGCTTGGGCCAGATGCAGGAAGGCGCAGTCGCGTAGCGTGCGAACCCGTTCCTCGTTCGCCGCCTGCGTCTCCGCCCCCCCGTCGCCGGCGGCGCCGCCGCCCGCGCCGTCCGCGACCGCACCGGGCTGCACCCGACCGGCGGCGAGCGCCGCGCGTCGCGCCAGGGCCACGTGGTCCTCCGCGCCCAGGCGCGAACGTGCGTCGTCGAACCAGCCCTTGTAGTAGCCGAGCATCGTGGCGTCGAGTCGCAGCGACGTTTCGAAGTCCTCGACCGCCTGGGTCCACGCGCCGCGGGAGTGCTGGACCCACCCGCGACGCCACCAGGCCTCGGCCGCGCGCGGATTCGCTTGGAGGGCGCGCCCGAAGTCGCGGACCGCCTCGTCCCACTTCGGCGGCGACTTCCGCCCGCCCTGTTCCTCGTGAATTGCCCACAGGGCGTTCGTCCGACCGCGGCTCGTCCAGACCCCCCACGCCGAGCCGTCGAGGGAGAGCGCCCGGTCGTAGTCCGCCACCGCGCCCTGGAACTGCACGGTCGGATCCTGCCCCTGGTTGAAGAGGTAGATCCCCCAGTTCGCATGCGCCATGCCCCGGTAGCTCCACTTCTCGGCCGAGCCCGGGTCCAGCGTCAACGCCTGGCCGAGGTCCTCCAACGCCTCTTGCAGGATCGTGGTCGGATCTTTGCTCAGCTCCGACAGGTAGCTGCCCCAGTTCCCCTTCACGCGGCCCCTGCGCTCCAGCACCGCCGCGGCCGGCGCCTTCCACCGCAGCGCCGCGCCGAAGTCCTCCACCGCGCCCTGGAAGAGCTCGCCCGGGTCCTGGCCGTGTTCGGCCACGTAGTCCCCCCAGTTCGCGCGGAGCGTCGCGCGATCGCTCCACGCCTCGGGCGAGTCGGGCCTCCGTTCGATGGCCCTGCCGTAGTCCGCCTCCGCGTCGCGGAAGAGCGAGACCGGATCCGCGCCCTGGCGCATCCGCTGGAAGCCCCAGTTCAAGCGCAGCGTCCCCCGGCTGCCCGGGATTTCCGCGGAGCGGGGGTCCAGCTCCAGCGCGCGGTCGAAGTCCTTGACTGCCTCCGCATACTGCGGCGTCGGATCCTCGCCGCGGTCCTGTCTCTCGTCCCCCCAGTTCTTTCGCGCGTTCCCACGTCCGACCCAGAACGGCAGGTAGCCCCGATCGACCTCCAGGCCGTTCCCATAGACGGCGATGGCCTCGGGCCAGTGCTTGGACGCCTCCTCCATGCGCGCCCAGCCCTCGTAGGCCTCCTCCAAGAGCGGGTCGGCGCGCGTGGCCTCGGCCAGGTACTCGCGCGCCCGCTGGTGGTCCTCGGGCCGACGCGAGGCGTAGGCCATCGCGAGCCCCTTCGCGCACGCGAGGCGCGCGACCGACATCTCTTCCGGCCTGCCCTGGCCCGCGGCTCCGCCCCCGAGGCGCGCCTCCAGTCGTTGCAGGTCTTCGCGAATCCTGGTCGCCAGCGCTCGGGTCTCGGGGTCGCCCTCCTCCCATGCCGCGTCGCCCGGGAGCGCTGCCGAGAGGCCGTGCGCGCCGCCCCGGGCCGCGCCGGCGGCCGGGGCCGTCTCCAGCTCGGTCTTGGAGAGGTTCATGCGCGCCCGTGCCATCGCCTCCTCCCGCAACCGCTCCAGCCGGTCCGCGTGCGCACGCACCGCGAGGACCGCCCGCTCGTACAGGCTGGCGGCGTATTCGGGCTCTTTGGAAAGGGCGCGGTCCTGCTCGACGAGCGCCTCCGGCCGCCGCATGAGGGCGCGGTACATCCGGCCCATGTGATAGTGCGGCTCCGCGAGGCCGGGGGCCAGCTCCGAGGCCTTGCGCGCGGCGTCCCGAAGCTGCTCGAGCCAGTTCGCCTCCGCCTCCGACATCCGGCCGCCCGCGCGCCGGAAGAGGAGCGCGGCGCGCACGCTCGAACCCGCGATCTTGCGCAGCGCGTCGAGCACGGCGCCTTGCGCCTCGGTCTTCTGCGACTGCGCCCGTAGGGCGAGCCCGCCCGCGACGCCGCCGACCAGCAGGACGGCCGCCACCGCCGCCACGAAACCGCGCCTCCGCAAGAGCCATTTCCCGAGCTTGTAGCCCACCGAGGGCGGGCGCGCCTGGATCGGGGCGCCGTCCAGAAAGCGCCCGAGGTCCTCCGCCAGCGCGGCGGCGGTGGGGTAGCGGCGTGCGGCGTGCTTTTCCATCGCCTTCAAGAGGATCGTCTCGACGTCCCCGGCGAGATCGGGGTTCACGGCGCGCGGACGCGGCGGCTCGACCTGCATCACCAGGTGGAGGATCTGCGCGACGTTCTCCCCCTCGAACGGAAACTTGCCCGTGACCAGTTCGTAGAGCATCGCCCCGAGGGAGTAGACGTCGCTCCGCGCGTCGATGTCGCGGATCCGCCCTTCGGCCTGTTCCGGGGGCATGTACGCGAGCGTGCCGAGCACGGTCCCGGTCCTCGTGTGGCCGGCCGTCGCGATCGAGCCCTCCCTCTCCTGGACCTTCGCGAGCCCGAAGTCGAGCACGCGCGCCCGCCCGTCACGGTCGAGGATGACGTTCGCGGGCTTGAGGTCGCGGTGGATGACGCCTTGGCGGTGGGCGTGGTCGATCGCCTCGGCGACTTCCTTCACGAGGCGAAACGCGTCCCGCACCGTGAGGCCGCGCCGCGGCGCGCGCCGGATCCTCCCCTCGGGCACGGCGAGGCCGGCCGCGGCGGGATCGTCCGCGACGCGATCGAGACTCGTCCCTTCCACGTACTCCATCGCGACGAAGGTCTTGCCGTCCTGCACGCCGACGTCGTGCACGACGGCGATCCCCGGGTGGCGAAGCCGGGCCTGGGCCTGCGCCTCCTTGTGCAACGCGGTGGCGTCCTCGGGGGAGGCGTCGTCGCCGGAGAGGAGGACCTTCACCGCGAAGTAGGCCTTGAGCTCGGGACGATACGCCTTGTAGACGACGCCCATGCCGCCGCGGCCCAGCTCCTGGACGAGCTGGTACTTTCCGAAGAGGCGCGGCAGGACGGAGGTCGAAGTTCCGCGTGCGGCGTACGCGCTGAGGGCGTCGGGGGTGGCCGGCGAAAGCGGAGGCGGGCTCGGGTGCGGCGGCGTCGGTGCCTGGGGCTCCGACGGCGACGGCGACGGCGACGGCGACGCCGGCTCCGCTCGCTGCCGGGTCGAAGGCACCGCGTCCTCCGGGGCATCGCTCGCGGCATCGCGGTAGACCGGGACGACGTCGCTGTCGGCGCGGGCGGCCCGGGAGGCGGCCCGGTTCCCCGACGGTCCGAGGAGCACGGTGGACATGCGCGCGGGAGAGGAGGTCACTTCGGACACGGTGAGCGCGAAGGCCGTGAGCAGCTCCGCGGCCGCGGCGTCGCTCAGGGCGCCCTGCTCGACGAGGATGCGGTCGAGGGGCGGGGGAGCATCCGCGCCGCCGCTACGGCGCCACCATTCGCGGAGGGCGCGGGTCACGACGTCCAGCGACGCGAGTTCCAGCTCCAGCGCCTTGCGGCCGACGCACCAGGAGCGGATCCATTCGGCGCCGCACGGATGGGCCTGCCGCACTTCCTCTTCAGCGGCCAGCAGGACGTCCTCGAGCTGCGCAACCGAGAGAATGCCGCGTTCGACGAGGACGAGGGCGAGCGGAGGCCCGGAGGCATCCAGTCCCTGGGCGCGCAAGGCCTCTTCCATGCGGGGCAGAGGGGCCAGGCAGCGTTCGACGACGAGCCGGGCGACCAGACTGTCGATGGGGCGGTTCATGCCGCTCGAGTCCTCCTCGTCGGTCGGCGCGGGGGCGGTTGCTCCGCCGAGCGCCGCGGGGTGTCGTGCAGGGAGCCTGCCCCCTTGGGGCCCGTAAGAAAATAATTTGCTCGTTGGACGCGCAGGGGGACGAAAAGAATTCTCAATGCTCAATTTTCAAGACTCAGAAAAGGCTCAAGGTTCAATGCTCAATGACCCCCTCGGAACGTGGCCCGGGCACGGAATCGCGGACTCTGAGCCTTGAACTTTGAGCCTTGCCTGAAAATTGCTCATTGAGCCTTGAGCCTTTTCCTGGGGAGCTCCCCGGTTTCCGAGTCGCATGAGTTGTTTCTTTACGGGCCCTTAGCGCCCGCGCAAGAATAACTGCCCAGATTCGGACCTCGAGGCTCCTGGGGGCGCGGCCCGCTGGGCCGCGCTGCGCGGGCCGGAGGCCCGCGCCCCCAGGCATCGGTCGATCCACGAAAATGTAAAGTAATTCTTGCGCGGGCGCTTACGCGCATTCGAGCGCGGCCGGCCAGGGGGACAGTATAGTGGCGCCGGCCCCCCAGGGCCAACAAGTTGTCTCGTGCGGTCCGCCGGCTTGTCAGCGGAGCGCGCGGACGGCCGCGGCGAGCCGCTCGGCGAAGATCCGCGCGGACGCGGCATTCGGGTGCGGATCCCACTCCACGACGCGAAATTCCGGTTTTCGATAGTCGACCTGCATGTCGACCACGGTGAAACCGGCGGCGCGGCAGTGGGCTACGACGGGGTCGTCGGACGGGGCGAACTGCACGCCGAGAAGCGCGGCGATGCCGTGGGCGCGACAGAGGGTGAGCAGTCGATCGAAGACGGCTTGCGTCACGCGGACCTGGAGCGACTCGGGCGGGTCGGCGCCTTCCGTGCCGCCGAAAGCCGGGACGAAGTCGAGTTGGAGCCGCGCCTCCGCATCGAGGGTCGCGCGCGCGACCTGCAGGTGCTCGAAGACGCGAAAGGCGGGGTTGGGCAGGAAACGCGCCCGCCAGGAGGGCGCGACGACGTTTCGCACCGGGTGGAACGAGCAATAGGAGAAGGCGGCGACCCTGGGCAGGACGACGCGCGCTTCGACGGCTTCCTGGAGCTGCAGCACGGCCTGGACGTTGCCGTACCCGTTCACGCCGAGGTTCAGGACCTCGAAGGCAGGAAGCCGCTCCTGCGCCTGCCAGGGGTAGGTCTGATCGTCGTTGAGGAGCCACCCGCACGTGAACGAGCATCCACAGATCCACACTTGGGGCATGCCGTCGAAGCGAGACGGGTCGGCGGAGGTCACGCGGCGGCCGTGCTCGTCGTGGGTGCACGCGAAGTGGACCGCGGGGCCGCCCGCGTCGGAGAGCACGTCGAGTTCGAAGTGGCCGGGGGAGAGGGTCCACCCGAGGACCGGGTCGAGGGCGTAGAACGGGCCGGCATTCGACGAGTGGACGGTGCGCCAGACCCGGGGAGGGCGGAGCTTCAGGTGGAGGGCGTAGGAGAGCGCGGCGATGAGGACGAAAAAAAAGCCCAACGTGAGGGCGATGAAGAGCCGCTTGCGTCCCGCGGGGAGGTCGTGGATGTCGGCGGGAGTGGGTGAGGCGGGTGAGGCGAGTGAAACCGGAGCCGCGGCCGGAGCGGCGGCGGCACTCGCGGAGGGAGGCGGGGAACCGGGCTCCTGTGACATCGGGCAAGCACCTGCGTAGCGGAGGACGGTCGAGCGCCCTGCGCGGTTCCGAGCGGGGGCCTTCGCACGAGCGAGAGGAGGTCGACGAGCCGAGCCCCTGCCACCGGGCGGCGGGGCGACGCCTACTATAATTGCGCGGAGGCGCAAGGGCCAGAAGTAGTCGCCGAGGTGCCCGTCGAGGGCCCCCGTCCGACCGGTTCCACCCTGCGCTTCGTCCCGTGCACGTCCGTCTGAAACCGAATGTTCTTGACGGCCGCTCCGGAATTCAATTAGCATCCGGCGATCTCCATTTCCCCGGGGGCCGCTCCTTTTCCCTCCTCGCCATTGTTCGGAAGCACTCCATGTTCGTAGGCGGCGTCGTCGTGCGGGTTCTGCCGGACTGCCTGGAAGCCGTGCGCGAGCGCCTCCAGGTCCAGTCGGGGGTTCAGATCGCAAGCACGGCGGCCGACGGTTTCGCCCTCGTTCTAGAAGCCCAGTCCCCGGATGCCCAGAAGGCCTGGCACGACGAAGTGTCGGGCTGGCCCGGGGTCCGGGAAGTTCAACTCGTGTTTCAGTCATCAGAGGTGGATGGATGATCATCAGCCGGCGTGAATTCCTCCGGACCGTCGCGGCCACCGCCGCCACTGCTTCGCTTGCCGGCCACGACTGGCTCGCGGAGGCGAAGGAGCTGGATCCCTCCATGACGTGGGCAAAGGCGCCATGCCGGTTCTGCGGCGTCGGCTGCGGCACCCTCGTCGGCGTCCGCGGAGGCCGCGTCGAGGCCGTGACCGGCGACCCCGCCTCCTCGGTCAACCGGGGTCTCCTTTGCGCGAAGGGCTATCATCTGCCGGCCGTCCTCGCGGGCGCGGACCGCCTCCGGTTCCCGATGCTCCGGGAAGGGGACAACTACCGCCGCCTCTCCTGGGACGAGGCGCTCGACCTCGTCGCGGCTAAGTACAAGGAGGCGCTCGGCAAGGGCGGGCCGGAGTCGGTCGCGATCTTCGGGTCCGGGCAATGGACCATCCCCGAAGGGTACGCCGCGCAGAAGTGGTTCAAGGCCGGGATGCGCTCGAACAACATCGACTCGAACGCCCGGCTGTGCATGACGAGCGCGGTCCAGGGCTTCGTGACGACCTTCGGCTCGGACGAACCCATGGGCTGCTATGACGACATCGAGCACGCCGACGTCTTCGTCCTCTGGGGCAACAACATGGCGGAGATGCACCCCATCCTCTTCAGCCGCATGCTCGCGCGGAAGAAGGCCGCCCCCGGCACGCGGATTTTCGATCTCACCACGCGCCGCACCCAGACCAGCCAGTACGCGGACGCGGTCCTGCTCATGAAGCCCCAGGGAGACCTTGCGATCGCGAACGGGATCTGCCGCTGGCTGCTCGCGAACGACAAGTTCGACAAGGAATTCGTCGGCGAGCACTGCATCTTCCAAAAGGGGAAGACCGACATCGGCTACGCCCTGGAGGACAAATTCAAGTTCCAGGACGCGCCCGAGGAGATCACGCTGGATGCCTACCGGGCACTTGTCGAGCCTTATACGCCCGAGAAGGTCCAAGAGCTGGCGGGCATCGCGCCCGAAGACCTGCTCAAGCTCGCCGAGGCCTTCGGCGATCCGAAAGCGCACGTCGTGAGCTACTGGTGCATGGGCGTGAATCAGCACACCCGCGGGACGTGGATGAACAACCTCATCTACGCCGTGCACCTGCTCTCGGGAAAGATCGGCGTCCCGGGCTCGACACCGTTCTCGCTCACGGGGCAGTCCAGTGCCTGCGGGACCGTGCGCGAGGTCGGGACCTCTTCGGAGGGCCTGCCCGCCGACCGGAGGGTCACGGACCCGGAGCATCGCGCGCAGTGCGAAAAGCTGTGGAACGTGCCGGAGGGCACGATCAACCCGAAGCCCGGGACGCACGCCCTGGAAGTCTTCCGCGGCCTGTGCCACGGCGAGCTGAAGGTCGTCTGGGTGCAGGTCACGAACCCCTTCGTCACCCTGCCGAACATGCACCGGAACCGTGACGGGAAGAAGGCGTGTCGCGACGACAGCTTCCTCATCGTCTCGGACATCTATCCGACGCCGACCACTGCCCTGGCAGACTTGATCCTGCCGTCCGCGTGTTGGGTGGAGAAGGACGGCGCGTTCGGCAACGCCGAACGCCGCACGCAGCAGTGGGACAAGATGATCGACGGACCGGGGGAAGCGAAATCCGACCTGTGGCAGCTCGTCGAGGTCGCCCGGCGGATGGGGTACGGCGCGCTCTTCCCCGAGACGAAGACGCTCGCGAAGGACCTCTTCGAGGACTACCGCCGCTTCACCGTCGGCATCGGGAAGGATGTCGCCTCTTGGGAGGACCTGCGCATGGCCCCCGGCCTTCAGTGGCCGGTGGTCGACGGCAAGGAGACGCCGCGCCGCTACGTCCCCGGCCACGACCCGTATGCGAAGAAGGAAGGCCGGATCGACTTCTACAAGGCAAAGAAAACGAATCACAAGGCCGTGATCTGGGCAAGGCCGTACGAGCCGCCGCCGGAGGTGCCGGACAAGGACTACCCCTTCTGGCTGTCTACGGGGCGCGTCCTGGAGCACTGGCACACGGGCTCGATGACGCGTCGCGTACCGGAGCTGCACCGGGCGATGCCGAGTGCCTACTGCGAGATGAATCAAGAAGACGCGGACGAGCTCGGGATCTACGCGGGGGACAACGTGAAGCTGACCTCGCGCCGGGGAAGCATCGTGCTCCGGGTCGCGCTGAATGAAAAGTCGGTTCCGCAGAAGGGGCACGTCTTCGTGCCGTTCTTCGACGAGAACCTGCTGATCAACGAGTTGACATTGGACGCCATGTGTCCGATCAGTAAGCAGCCGGACTTCAAGAAGTGCGCGGTCAAGGTGGAGACTGCCTAGCCATGACGACACGCACCGTACTCGCGACGCTGGCCTTTGCGGTGGTCGCGTTCCTGCTCAGGTCGGCCTACACGGACCCGCCCGTGGAGAACCCGCCGGCTGAGCCGCCACCCGCGGCCGCGCCGCCGATCGCGCCGCCGGCTGCGGAGCCCGCCCCCGTCCCCGCTCCCGCGGCAGAGCCCGTCCCCGCGGCGGCACCGGCGCCCATCCCTGCCGCCGCCCCGGCGCCCGGTCCCGCGGTCAGGCCCGCGACGGTCGTCCCGCTCCGGCCGAATCGCTCCTACGACGGCGCCCCTCCGGTCATTCCGCACACCGTGACCGCGCTCGCCGCCGAGGACTGCCTCGAGTGTCACGGGGACAAGGAGGTCGGGGCGCCACGGTCCCCGCATGCCGACCTCCAGCGCTGCCTCCAATGCCACCTCCCGCAACCGGGAACCGGCCAGTTCAAGGAAACGAGTTTCGCGCCCTCGACCTATCCGATCGGCCTGCGAGGGCATTCGTACGGCCCGTGGTTGATCCCCCATCCGCTGACCATGCGCGAGAACTGCCTCCCGTGCCACTCCGGCGAGAAGACGTCGGAGGCGCTCCGCACCACGCATCCCGAACGGACGCGCTGCGTCCAGTGCCACGTCCCCGCGAACGAGCGCTGGCCGGGGCCGCGCAGGGACGTGCAACTGAGCCCGCTGAAATAGCCCGCGCGAGGTCATTCGCCCGCCTGAGACCATGCTTCGTGCTGCCCGGGGGAGTCACGCTCCCCCGGGCAGCGCTGTTTTCGCTCGCACCTGCGTCGCCGGAAGCACCCGGTCGGGACGTCCCCGCTCCCTCCCTCCCAAGTTCCCTTCCGATTGTGCCGATAAAACAACGGCAGGCACGGTTCAACCCGTTGGAGGGACGGTCTTCATGCGTTCCCGCGTTTCAGTTCTGACCGCTCTGGTTCTGGTTCTCCCGTTCTTTGGGGGCCTTGCCCGCGCCCAGGAGGGAGGGGAAGTCGCCAAGCAGCTCGAAGACATGAAGCGCCAGCTCGACGAGCTACGCAAAGAAAACAAGGAGCTGCGCACACGCGTCGAGGGGGTCGAACAGGGCGCGGCGCCGAAACGAGGCTTCAGCGAGGAGGACCGCAAGCTGCTCGGTGATCTCATCGAGCGCTACCACGCCGAGAAGGCGCCCGCGGCACCGAGCTACCCGAGCGCGCCGCAGATCAGCGGGCTGGTCTACGCCCAGTACTCGATGCAGCTCAAAGACGTGCACAAAGTCGCGAGCGACGGCGGCGCGAACTCCGTCACGTCCGACAGCACGAACGGACGGGACGCGCAGATCTTCGACATCACGCGCGCCTACCTGTCGATCCGGGAGGACTTCGCGGAAAACACCAGCGGACAACTCATGCTGGACGCGGCGGGTCAGAGAAATCCGGGGGACCGGAACGGCTTCGGCAATTTCGCGGTGCTCTTGAAGCTGGCATTCCTGGAGCAGCGTGAGCTGTGGCCGGACTCGACCGTTCAGTTCGGGCTCGTCCCCCTCCCGTGGGTGCCGTGGGAGGAAGGCCTGTACACCTACCGCATGCAGGGCACGATCTTCTCGGACCGGGAGGGCTACCTGGCGCCCGTCGACTTCGGGCTCGGCGTCAAGGGCAAGCTGCCTTCCGGCCACGGCGACTACCATGTCACCTACATCAACGGAGAGGGCTTCAACAAGGCCGAAGGGCAATTCCGACACAGCGCGGAAGTCGGCGCGCCGGATTCCTTCGACACCAAGCACAAGAACGTCGAGGCACGCCTCTCCATTCGGCCCTTCCCCGAGAGCGAATACCTGAAGGGCTTGCTCCTGACGGAGTTCATCGACTACGGCTACTACGCCTCCGCCCGCGACATCCGCGTCCGAAACATCGCCGCCGTGACCTACAAGTACGACTGCCTCACATTCATGGGGCAGTACCTCTACGCCTCCGATCCGCGGTCCTTTGCCCCGCAATCGAACCGGCAGGTGGTCTTCCTGCCCGATCCGCGCTTCGGGACGGTCGATCGTGCCGGCGCGCTGCCGTTCCGCCACGGGACGGCGGTGGGGGAGGGCTGGAGCGTGTGGGCCGTGCTGAACTGGAAGCTCTTCCATGAGTCGCTCGCCGATTTCGAGTTCCTCGCGCGCTACGACGAGCTCGATCCGGACGAAGACGTCGCCAACAACGACCACTTCCGCACGATCCACGGCGTCTCGTGGCGGATGAACAAGAACGTGCGGCTGATGGTCGACTACGAGACCGTGCGCTTCGACAAGGCCCGGGCCGTGGCCGCGGGCGGCGTGACCGGCGACGACGGGACCGGGGACACGCGCCCCGACACCGACACCCTTTTCTTCCAGGCCGAGATCAAGTTCTGAATCGCAGGCGACCGGGGCCAGGGTTTTCGCCTGGCCCCGGCTTCGAGCCAGCCAGGGCACGATCGCCCGAGCCGCGAGTCTCCTTCCCCGCCGCGACCCCGCCCGCTCCCGCCTCCTCCGCCCTGGTCGTTGACGCGCCCCGCCCCCGGTGCTATCCTGCATGCATGCACGGGGACGCGCCCGCGCCCCTTCCTGCCTCCGCCCAGCCCCTCCCCGGGAGCCGCGCATGGCCGCAGTCGAAAGCGCCCGGATCCCCGTTCGTTCCGTGCTGCCCACGTCCGCGCAGTGCCGGTCGTGCAGGGACCTCGTCCTGGAAGGGCTGCGTGGCCTCCCCGGCGTGGCTTCCAGCGAGCTCGACGCCGGCCACACCGAATTTCTCCTCACGTTTCGGCCCGCCGAAACGCCCGAGGCGGACCTCCGGGAACGCGCCCGCGGCGTCGGGGAAGGGATCTGCCGCCGCATGCGGCACGAGACCTTCTCCATCTCCGGCATGGACTGCCCTGACTGCGCGGCGCAAATCTCGGCGGCCGTCCGCCGACTGCCCGGAGTGTGCACGGCCGAGGTGAATTTCCTCGCGGGACACCTCTCGCTCGAGTACGACCAGGAGCGCGTTTCCCTCGACCCCGTGGCGCGGATCGTCCGTCGGCTCGGGTATCGCCTGCACCAGGGGAAGTGGGAAGTGCGGGGCCAGACCGCGGAGGGGAGGGGCATCCTTGGCGGCTATGTCCTCCCCTTCCTGGGCACGCGCGGCGGCCTGCGGACCCTCGTCGCGGGCGGGCTGCTCCTCGCCGCGACCGTCGGCGCGTCCGGCGCACTCCCCGCGCCCACCCAGATCGCGCTCTTCCTGCTCTCGCTCGCCGTGAGCGGCCTCCCCATCGCGGCACAGGGCGCCTACCGGACGTTCGTGACCCGTTCGCTCGACATGTACGCGCTCATGACCCTGGCCTGCACCGGCGCCGCGGCGGTCGGCGATTGGCCCGAGGCCGCCACCGCCATGTTCCTCTTTTCGCTGGGCACGACGCTCGAGCGGTTCACGTTCGATCGTGCGCGCGGTTCGATCCGGTCCCTCCTCGACCAGTCCCCGGCGCGAGCCCGCGTGCGGCGCGGCGCGGCCGAGACCGAGGTCGCCGTCGAGGAGGTGCGCCTCGGCGAGCGGATCCTCTCCCGCCCGGGCGAGCGGCTCGCGCTCGACGGCGTGGTCCGAGCCGGCCGGTCCTTCGTGGATCAGGCCGCGATCACCGGCGAGTCGGCCCCCGTGCTGAAGGAGCCCGGCTCGGAGGTGTTCGCGGGGACGCTGAACGGCGACGGGCTGCTGGAAGTCGAGGTGACCCGCCTCGCCGAGAACACGACCCTCGGCCGCATCGTCCACATGGTCGAAGACGCGCAGCAGCGCCGGGCCCCCGCGCAGCAGATGGTGGATCGGTTCGCGCGCTGGTACACGCCCGCCGTGATCGGGGTGGCGCTCCTCATGACCGCGCTCCCGTTCTTTGCCGGCTCCGCCGCGCTGCCGGCCTTCCGCCGCGCGCTCGTCCTGCTCGTCGTCGCGTGCCCGTGCGCCCTCGTGATCTCCACGCCCGTCTCGATCCTCGCGGCGGTCGCGAATGCGAGCCGGCACGGCGTCCTCATCAAGGGCGGCGTGTACCTCGAGGCGCTCGCCTCGCTCCGGGCCGTGATCTTCGACAAGACGGGGACCCTCACGCGCGCTCGACCCGTCGTCACGCTGGTCTTTCCCGGGATCGGTTGGACGGAGGACGCGGTGCTCGCTCTCGCCGCGTCGTTGGAGTCGGCGTCCGAACATCCACTTGCCCGGTCGCTCGTGGAGCGCGCGCGCGCGCACGGGCTGCCGCTCGAAGCCCCCGTCGACTTTCGCGCCCTCCCCGGCCTGGGCGCGGAGGGCCGGCTGCAGGGCCGGCAGGTCTTCCTGGGCAGCCGCCGCTTCGCGGCGGAGCGGGGCGTGGAGCTCCCGGATGCCCTCGCCGCTCGGGTGGACGGCTTGGAGGCGGAAGGCGCGTCGGCGGCCATTGTCTGGGACGAGCGCGGGGTGGCGGGGGTGCTTGGGCTCGCGGACCCTCTCCGGGACGAGGCCCCGGCGGCGCTACGTGAGCTGCGGGCGGAAGGCGTCGGCGCGCTCGTGATGCTCACCGGCGACAACGAACGGACGGCGCGCTCCGTCGCGGAGGCTCTGGGCATCGACGACGTACGAGCCGGCCTGCTCCCCCAGGAAAAAGTCGCCGCGGTCGAGGAGTTGCTCGGACGCTACGGGTCGGTTGCGATGGTCGGGGACGGCGTGAACGACGCGCCGGCGCTGGCCCGCGCTTCGGTGGGGATCGTGATGGGGGCGGTCGGGTCGGACGCCGCGCTCGAGACCGCGGACGTGGGTCTGATGAGCGACGACTTGAGCCGGCTGCCCTACCTGCTCCGGCTCGGTCGGGCCACCGTTTCGGTCATCCGGCAAAACATCGCCGCCTCCGTCCTGGTAAAGGGACTTTTTTTTCTGATGAGCCTGTCGGGCTGGGTCAACTTGTGGATGGCCGTGGCCTCGGACCTGGGGGTCTCCCTGCTCGTGACGCTGAACGGCATGCGGCTCTTCGATCGACGGGTGGCCGGTGGGCGGGGCGGCGCGGGGGGCCGGGCGGGCGTGGAGCCGGAGGCCGGCGGGCCGGCGGCGTCAGAAACGGGGCATGCACACTCGGCGGCCTGCACAGGCGGCTCGGGCCACGACCACACGCACGACCACTTGCACGGACGGCCGCACGGCGATGGCCATTAGCACTTCCACGCTCGAAGAGTGCGGCCTTCGAGCCCAACTGGCTCGTAGTTCCGCCTGTAGGCGGGGCTGCCGACCCAGTGTCGCAGTTTTCGCCGCACGCGCCGCCTGAAAGCGGAACTACGAACAGGGGCGGAGCTTGGCAGAATCTGTTGCAGGTGTCGAAGGACTCATTCTAGCGTTCTAGGGTCGGTGCCGGGTAGAGGGAGTCCAAATGCGATGCCTGGGGGCGTGGGCCAGCCTGCGCTGCGTAGCTCACGTCGAGCGAGCGAAGGAGGGCGGCCCGTACCCCCCGGCCGCCGCGCGCCGACTCACGACCCCAGCTTCGCCCGGTCGATCTCCCACACCTGGCACCCGTCCCGATCGTACAGGAGCCGCGCGTAGGGTCGAGTCCCAAGGAGCGCGGTGACGTGCTCGCGGAAGGCGCGGGGCACGGCGACGTATTCCACGCCGAACTCGCGCAAGAACTGTTCTTCCTCCGGCAGGAGCACGGAGCGCGAAAGCTCGAAGAGCGGGTGCCCGATGGGGGGCGGTCCTCCACCGGGCCCGCCCCCGTTTACATAGCGGTCCGTGTAGGCGGCCGGGTCGGTCGAGTTGACGAAGCTCGTTCCTTCGTGGGGAATGGAGTGGTTGACGAACGTCGGCAGGGCGAAGATGGAGACGGGGTCGGCCAGGACCATGCTCCGCGGGCGCACCTCAGGTGAATCCCGTAGGAACTTGACCGCGTCCCACGAGAGAAGTACGGGGGGCTTCGTGCGGTCAAGGCCGCCGCCGCCGCCGAAGTAGCCGTCGAGGTCGGTGATGTCGGCGCGCCGCTCGCGGACGAGTTCGAGGAGCGTCTTCCCGGGGGTGTGGAGGGTGGCGTCGGGGACACGGAACGCCGCGAGGAAGACCGCGAGGAAGGCCAGGCCCGCCAGCCAGGGCCGGCTGGGGACGGCCTCGCCCGGCGCGGGGAGTATGAGGCGCGGCCATCGTCGAGCCACGAGGGGAGCGACCAGGCAAGCCGCCGCGAAGAAGTAGAGGAATTTGTCGAGGGAGGCCGCCTCGACGAGGGGGTCCGCGCCGACGGCGATCCCCGTGCCGAGCGCTGCGAGCAGCACGGCCACGCCGAGGGTTGCGAGCGCGCGGAGCGCAGCGGGCCGATTCGCGAGTACCAGAGCCGCGGCGCGGTCGATGCCGAGCCCGCAGGAGGCCGCCGCGAGCGCGACGATCGACCCGAACGCCAGCGCCGCGAGTCCCGGGTAGTTGTCGAGCGACGAAATGACCGAGAGCTTGATGTAGAGGGTCGAGACCCAAGGCACGCGGAGCGCCAGGATCGGCACCCACGCGGCGGCGACGAGCAGGGGGAGCGAGGGCGCGCCCCGCGCCAGAAAGAGGAGGGGCGCGGCGGCGATGCCGAAGTACAGGACGCGCCGCACGACCCAGGGCGCGAGGTGGTGGAGGTAGCTGACGTGCGTCCACGCCCAGACCGGGTCGCGACAGCACCGTTCGAAATCGGACCAGCCGCCCGTGAGGATGGGCTTCGTGGCCACATACGGCACGGCCCCGTGGTGGAAGACGCGGAAGGCGAAGAGCGCGGCGAGCGTGGAAGCGGCCAGGACCGCCAGGGAGCGGGCCGCGGCGCGGCGGCGGGCGAGCCAGGACGCGACCGCCATGCACGCGAGAGCCGCCACGGCCTCGGGCGCGTCGCTGGTGTGGATGAAGAGGATCGGGACGAAGGCCGCGGTCAGCGCGGCCGACTCGAACCACCGCGCCGGCCGGGACTGGGCGGTGCCGGGAACGGTCGCGTCGTTTTCCGCCGCCCCGGACGCCCGGACCGCCGCGGCGAGGAGCGCGGGCAACAGGATCCCGATGGCGATCCCTCCGCGAAAGCCCGGCGGGACGAAGAGTCCGAGGTCGTAGCCGATCGCCTGGGGAGCAAGGAAGGCGATCGCAGCGCCGGCCGTCACGAGGAGGTCGGACCAGAACGTCGGCCCGGGCAGGAAGGAGCAGGTCCAGGCTGCGAACGCGCAAATCGCGAGGAGGCAGAGCAGGCCGCGGAATTTCGAGTGGACGACGATGACGTCGGCGCCCGTGGCCTCCGCGAGGAGGGCGACATTGAACTCCAAGGGCGAGTAGTAGTAGGTCGGCACGGTCTCGGGCTTGTGCATGACGTTGTCGGGGGCGAGGACGGGATTTTCCGCGAGTTTGCGGGCGACGATCAGTTCCACCACTTCTTCGCCGCCCACGGGCCCGCCCACTTCGAACGCGAGCAAGGTCGCGACGCCGAGTGCAAGCGCGGCCAGGCACGCGCTGCCGGTCGGTGCGGGCCGCCCCGTCGGTGGCTGCGGTGGCTGCGGCTGCGGCGTCCGGGCCGCGTCCACGCCGGCCTGGTCGAACGCGCGGCGTCGTGCTCGCAGGCTCGTCAAGCAGCCGAGTGCGAGGAGCGCGAGGGCCGCAACGAGGACCTGCCGGATGTTGCGGCCCGTCTCGACGGCGAGCGCGTTGGCCACGAGCGTCCAGGGCAGGGTGAGCAGGTAGGCGGAGGCGACGGCGTGCGCGCTCGAAGTCCCGGGGCCGGCGAAGGCGCGGGTCACGCCGCTCCGCGCAAGGAAGAGCGCGGTGAGGTGGCCCGGCAGCAAGGAGAGGCAGCCCGCTGCCGCGAGCAGGTCGGGGAGTGTGCCGAGGCTCGGCGCGATGCCCAGCGCGCGCGCGGCGAGAAACGCAAGCCCCGCGAGCGCGAGCGGCAGCGGGGAGGCGAGCCGGGTCGCCGCGAGTGATGGCAAGAAGAACTCCCGCTTCCGATGCCGTGAGAGGTCCGGTGCGGCTCGCAGGATCCTAGCACCCGCTCGCCGGATTGCAAGCGGGAATCGGTGGCCGGGCCATCGGGAACTGGCGTCCGGGGGCCGGTCTCGTGTAGAATCCCGGCCCTGGTTGTCCGCAGCGGCGGTCGTCCTTGCCCGCTTCGCGAACGGGCCTCGGCTTCGCCGGCCGTCGCCGTCCCCTCAGAACTCGACACGTAGCACGATGGAGTCCCCCGCATGCGCAACGTCCTGCTCCTCGGCGCCGGCAAGATCGGCAGCATGATCACGGAAATGCTCGTCGGTTCCGGCGACTACGCCGTCACGGTGGCGGATCGCGATCCCGCCGCCTTTTCGAGCATCCCGCCCGGACGCGCGGCCCGAAAGACGATCGACGTGTCGAGCGGCGCGGAGCTGCGCGCCGCGATGAAGGGCATGGACGCGGTCCTGAGCGCCTTGCCCTTCTACCTGAACGTCGGCGTGGCCGAGGCCGCGCGCGACGCCGGCACGCGCTACTTCGACCTCACCGAGGACGTCGAAACCACCCGTCGCGTCCGCGCCATCGCCGCGGAGGGGGCCGGCGTCTTTGTGCCGCAGTGCGGGCTCGCGCCCGGCTTCATCTCGATCGTTGCCTACGAACTCGCCCGCCGTTTCCAGAGCCTCCGCCACGTCCACATGCGGGTCGGCGCCCTCCCGAAATACCCCTCGAACGTGCTCAAGTACAACCTCACCTGGAGCACCGACGGCCTCATCAACGAGTACTGCAACCCGTGCGAGGCCATCTACGCCTCCGAGAAGCGCGAAGTCTTGCCGCTTGAGGGGCTGGAGCACTTCTCCCTCGACGGCGACGACTACGAGGCGTTCAACACCTCCGGCGGCCTGGGCACCCTCTGCGAAACGCTCGCGGGCCAGGTCGAGGAGCTGAACTACAAGACCGTCCGCTACCCGGGCCACTGCGAACTGGTCCGGCTCCTGGCCAACGAGCTCCGGTTGCGCCTCCGCCGCGACGTCTTCAAGCAGGTCCTGGAGGAGGCCATCCCCATCACCCAGCAGGACGTCGTCCTCATTTTCGTCTCCGTCAGCGGGACGCGCGACGGCCGGCTCACGCAGGAAACGTACGCGAAAAAAATCTACAGCGCCGAAGTCGGTGGGAAGGTCTGGAGCGCCATCCAGCTCACCACGAGCGCGGGCATCTGCGGCATGCTCGACCTCATGCTCGAGGGCAAGCTCCCCTCCCGCGGCTTCGTCCGCCAGGAGGACGCGCGCCTCGCCGATTTCCTGTCCAACCGTTTCGGCCGGCACTACGCCTGACCTCGTCGCGCACCCGTGCCGAAGACCACGAAGGACGCTGTGTGAGGGGGGCGAGTTTGGCTCGGCCAAAAAACGCCTTTGTGGTCTTAGTGACTTCGAGTCTTTGTGGTTTCGTCGCCGGCGAATCTGGAGACGCTTTCAAGAAGTTCACCGGTAGGGGTTCAAGACTCGGACGGGCTCAAAGTTCAAGTCTCAAAGACGAGCATGGAACGTAGCCCGGGCACGGAAGCGCGGACGCTGCGTCCCGCTCCACGGAAGTCGGTGCCCCCTAGGCGAAGGCAAGTTTGGCCGCCCGCCAGGCGCGCGAGCGAGGCGTAGCAACGGAGAACTACGGCGAGCGAGCGCGACGCTTGCACCCCGAAGTGCCGCAGCGCGAAGGGGGGACGCGGGCGGCCAAAATCGTCGAGAAAATGGGTCACCCCATTGCGTGGGGCGGTACTGAGCCTTGAACTTTGAGCCTTGTCTGCAAATTGATCATTGAACATTGATCATTGAGCCCTTTCAGGCCTGTCCCGGGGACTTCTCCGCGTCTCCGGGGGCGTGCCGGCCATCCGATCCGCCCACTTCAAGCGAGGTCCGGCCATGGGGGTGCCCACGGCCTCTGAGCGCGGCGATGAGGGTCTCCCGGAGACCCTCGAGTCGTATCGTCGGCTCGGCGGTTGGGGACTCTGGAAGTCGCTCGCCCTCCACCGGGCGCGCGACGCCGGCAGCGAGGCGCAGTGCCTGCTCGGCTTTGCCACCCTGCCGGGCGCCGTGGCGATGAATGCCGAGGTGCTTCAGTCCCTCGAACACCCCAACCTCGTCCGCGTCCTGCGCGTGCTGGAGTGGGAAGACCGCCCCGTCGCGGTGTTCGAATGGCCCGGCGGCGAGACGCTGCGACGGAAGCTGGTGCGCGAAGTCCGGCTGGGCGTGGGGCCGGCGCTCTCCCTCCTCGCCGGCGCGGCGGGCGGCCTCCTCGCCGCGCAGAGTCGAGGCCTCTGGCACGGCGCCCTGGACCTCGACTCGATCCTCTTCTGCGACGGCGGGGACGTGCGGGTGCTGGGCACCGGCATCCAGTTCCGGTCCGCGGAGGCGCCCGTCCCGGAGGAAGTGCCGTACGCAGCGCCCTACTATCATGCCTCCAAGCGCGCCGGCGACTGGCGGGACGACGTCCTCGCGCTCGGCGTAATCACCTTTGCCGCCATGACCGGTCGGCCGCCCGTCGCGGGGAGCGACCTGGCCAAGGCCGCGAGCCATCTGCGGCGCGGACGCTGGCCCTTGTCCGGCATCGGCGGGGGCGAGCCGCCCCCTCGACTCGTGCGGCTCTTCGATCGGATCGCCCATGTGCACAAGGGCGCGGGCATTCGCAGCCTGACCGACCTCCTGGTCGAATTGGACGCCGCGCGCAAGGAGGCGATCTCCCTCGGCCTGCTGTCCGAGGAGTCCACGCTCACGGAACAGGACCGCATCCAGCTTCGCATCGAGGTCCTCGCGAAGCCGGAGGCGCAGCCGCGGCCCCGACTGCGGCAGCGGCTCGCGCGCGCCGTCGAGGACTTGCGCGAAGGCGTGGACTGGCAGCGTCTGGGTCTTGCCGGCGGCCCCGCGACCGCAGCGCTGGTCTGCCTCGCCCTGCTCTGGCCGATCTTCCACGCCGACCCGTCCGCCCATGTCGCGCGCGCCCAGTCCTCTTTGCCCCGCGCGGAGGTGGTCGCGTCGAAGGCGCACGTCGCGGAGGAGGACGGACAGAATCCCCCCGCTGCGGAGGCCGCGCTCGCGCGCGCCCAGGCCTTCCTCCGGTCGTTTCCCGAGGATCGCGCCGGGGCGACCGAGCTCCTCGAGGCCCTGCTCAAATACCCGGGCTCGCGCGCCGCGCGCTGGGCGGAGCGGGAACTGGAGCTTGTCCGCGCGGCGACCGCGGGCGCGGCCGCCGCCGCGGGCGGGGGACCGGCCACGAGCGGCGACGCGGACCTGGAACGGGTCGGGCACGCGGCGTCGGTCTTCGTGCAGTGGGAGGAGTTTGCCTCCGCACGCGCCCTCTGGTCGGAGTGCAAGAGTTCCGCCGTGGACGCGAAGGCCGTGCAGCGCGCGGACGCGGAACTCGCTTCCATCGACGGCCGTTGGCGCGCCTGGGCCAAGGACCTTCTGGAGCAGGCCAAGACGCTCCTCGCCGCCGGAAATCGCTCGGGCGCGCTCCCCGTCGTGAACCGCGTGCACGCGCAGCCCCCGTCTCCCACCGAGCAGGCGGAGGCGGCTGCGCTCCTCCGCGAGTGCGCCGCCGGCCCGGATGCCGCGCGCAAGTGATCGGTAGTCCCCGAAAGCGAGGAGCTGATGGACAAGGAAACCTTCCTGAAGACGATCGACCAGATCAAGCGCTCGAGAAGCGTCCTCATGGACGAGATGGGGAAGGCGATCGTCGGGCAGACCGAGGTGATCCGCCAGATGCTCGCCTCGATCTTCGCTCGCGGCCACTGCCTGCTGGTCGGCGTCCCCGGGCTCGCGAAAACGCAGATGGTCAAGTCTCTCTCCCGACTGATGGCCCTCACGTTCAAACGCATCCAGTTCACGCCCGACCTCATGCCCTCCGACATCACGGGCACGAACATCATCGAAGAGGACGACGCGGGGCATCGCGAGTTCAAGTTCGTCCAGGGGCCGCTCTTCGCCCACATCATCCTCGCGGACGAAATCAACCGCGCCCCCCCCAAGACCCAAGCCGCCCTGCTCGAAGGCATGCAGGAGCGCCAGGTCACCGTCGGAAAAACGACCTACGATCTCCCGCGCCCCTTCTTCGTGATCGCGACGCAGAACCCCATCGAGCAGGAGGGGACCTACCCTCTCCCGGAGGCGCAGCTCGACCGGTTCATGTTCAACATTCAGGTGAACTACCCTTCGATGAGCGAGGAGGAACAGATCCTCACGGCCACGACCGGCGGGGAGTCGGCCGAGCTGCGGCCGGTGCTCACCGGGCGCGACCTGCTCGCGATCCAGGGGGCGGTCGAGAAGGTCGCGGTGTCGCAGTACCTCGTCGGGTACGTCGCGCGCCTCGTGCGAGCCACGAGGCCGAAGGAGCCGGATGCGCCCGAGTTCGTCAAGAAGATGGTCGAGTGGGGCGCGGGCCCGCGGGCCGGGCAGTACCTGCTCCTGGGCGCGAAGGCGATGGCGGCGATGGACGGGCGCGTGAACGCGGCGGTGTCGGACGTGCGTGCCGGCGCGGTGCCCGTCCTGCGCCACCGCGTCGCGACGAACTTCCAGGCGCAGGCCGAGGGCATCGACTCGGTCGAGATCGTCAAGAAGCTCCTGGCGACCGTCGAGGAGCCGAAGGTGCCGATGTACGAGAAGTGACGGTTGGGTCCGCTGTCGGCGGCGCCGTGCCGTCCCCGCGCGACCAAGGATTTCACAGCCGGAACGGAACCGCGACCGTCAGGGAGCGGTCTCGGAGCGTCCTTAGTCGCCCTGGGGTTCGATCTCGCCCTCCAGTGCGCGTCCGCCCGGATGGCGATCGGCAAGAACTTAGTAATTCGTGTGCTACGCGGATCCGCGTCCCGAGCGTGGGAGACGAGCTACCCGCGAAATCGAGAATGTCGACGCCCGTCGCACGGCTTCTGCGCGACGACACCCTTCGCGAATCTGAGTCAAGACCGCGCAGACGCTTGCTTGTTCGGCAACAAATGCTCTTCGCAAGGCAACCGGCTGCGAGACGAAACCCGAGGGAACCGACGGGCGCGCTGAGACCGCTCCCTCGCGGTCGCGGTTCGGATCGGCTGCGCCAGTCGATTCGCCACGGTTTCTTTCTTCGGCGTCTTCGGTGGCTCGTCCCTTTGGTGGCGGCCGGCGGCTGCGCAATGAAATCTGAGGTCCTGTCGTCGCTTGGCCGCGGCCCGGCCGAATTGGGAAGACCGAACCGATGATCGTATCCGACGAGGACAGGGCTCTGGCGGGAAGCGCGGGAGGCGCCCCGCGACGTGGGGTCGCACTCGTGCCGCTCGCGGTAGTCGCGGTGCTTGCGTGCACCGCACTCTCCTTCGCCGCCCGTCCCGCGGCCGGCGACGGCGGCGTGACCGGGGCCGACGTCGTGAAGGCGGTCGATCGCGGGATCCAGTATCTGCGCGACCACCCGGACGAGATCCTCAAAGGCTACAGCCAGTTTCGGCCGGGGCCGCAGGCGCTCCGCGGGCTCGCGCTCCTCGCCGCGGGCCTCGATCCGAAGGCCGACCCGCTCGTCGCCTCCGACCTGCAGGCGGTCCTCGAGACGGGCCCACGCCGGACATACATCGCCGGACTCGAGGCGATGTTCATGGCCGCCGTGGATCCGGAGGCGCACAAGGGGCTGATCCACCAGTGCTCGCGCTGGCTCCAGCGGTGCCAGGGGGCGGACGGGACCTGGAGCTACGATCCGGACTCCCCGAAGGCGGGGGACCACTCGAACACGCAGTTCGCCCTGCTCGGCCTGTACGCCGCCCAGGAGTCCCACCTCAACGTCCCGTCCGCGGCGTGGGACCGGACGCTCGAGCACTTCAACAACACGCAGAATCCCGACGGCGGCTGGTCCTACGCCGCGACCGGAAAGTCGCTGCCGACGATGACGGCGGCCGGGGCCGCCTGCCTGCTCATCGGCCAGAACCGCCTCGCGGGAGCGCGGCCGTGCGGGGACCAGCCCTCCTCTCCGCGTATCCGGAACGCGCTCACGCTCATCGGTAAGCAGCTCGCCGAATTCCTCAAAGGAGGCACGGAGGAGAAGTGGCCCTTCTACTATCTGTACGCGGTCGAGCGGGTGGGCATGCTCTCCGGCCAGAAGTACGTCGGCGCATTGGACTGGTATCGCGAAGGGGCCTCCTGGCTGGTGCAGCGCCAAAATGCCGATGGGAGCTGGGGCTCCGGTCCGAATCCATCGATCGACGCGTGCTTCGCGATCCTCTTCCTGGCGAAGGGGCACACGCCGCTTCTTGTGAACAAGCTGGAGTGGGACGGGGACTGGAACAACGATGCGTCCGATCTGAAAAACCTCCTCGAATTCTCGGCGCACAAGCTGCGGCGGCGCTTCTCCTGGCAGACCGTCTCCGTCCGCGAGCCGGCCGAAGAACTCGGGTTCGCGCCGGTGCTCTTCCTGAACGGCCACACGGCGCCGAAGCTCGGGCCGGGCGGCGTCGAAAAGTTGCGGGCCTTCCTCGACCAGGGCGGGCTGCTCTTCGCCGAGAGCTGCTGCGACCGCCCGGAATTCGACCGCGGCTTTCGCGAGCTGGTGGAACAGGTCGTGCCCGGGGCGAAGCTCGCCCCGCTCGCGCGTGACCACGCCGTGTACCGGACGCAGTTCGCCATCACGGACCCCGCCCTGCAGTTCCTGGAAGGGGCGACCTACGCCTGCCGCACGGCGATCGTGTACAGCCCGCGCGACTTGTCCTGCGCGTGGGACAACGGGTGCCCGTACGAAAACGGCGTGAGCCCGGAGAACGCGCGGCAGCTCGGCATGAACGTGCTCCTGTACGGCATGGGGAGCGCGCCGCTCCGCGACAAGCTCGACCCGAAGGAAGTCGCGGAGGGGCTCGGCGTGGCCGGCCCGGGAGATGCTTTTGTTTTCGCCCAGGTGAAGCACGGCGGCGATTGGAACCCGGACCCGGCGGCCTGGTCGCGCGTGCGGGAGCTGATCGGGAAGGAGCAGGGCGTGCGCTCGCTCGAAGCGAAGCGTGCGCTCGCGCTCGGCGACCCGGGATTGCCGAAATACCCGTTTCTGTACATGACCGGGCACTTCGCCTTCTCCTGGAGCGAGGCGGAGCGCGCGTCGCTCCGCGCGTACCTGGCGGGAAGCGGCACGCTCTTCGTGGAAAGCTGTTGCGGGAAGGACGCCTTCAACCGTTCGCTGCGCGAGGAGCTGCGCGCCGTGCTCCCGCAGTCGCCTCTCCTGCCGGTGCCCGCGGACGACATGATCCGGCATACGCCCTACCCCGTGGGGGTCGGTCGCTTCACGCCGCCGTGCGAAGGGCTGGAGCGGGACCTCCTGGGCGTCCGCGCGGGGGGGCGGTGGGTCGTCGTGTACAGCCCCGCCGGCGTGCTCTGCCCGGTGGACGGCCACGAATGCCCCGCGTGCCGTTCGTACGTGGCCGAGGACGGCCTCCACCTGGCGGCCAACGTGATTCTGCACTCTCTCATGCACTGAGTACCGCTCCACGGAAGTCGGTGACCAGTAGCCGAAGGCAAGTTCGGCCGCCCGCGAGGCGCGCGAGCGAGGCGTAGGAACGGAGAACTACGTCGAGCGAGCGCAACGGCCTGCGCCCCGAAGCGCCGCAGCGCGAAGGGGGGAAGCAGGCGGCCGAAATCGCCGAGGAAATGGGTCACCCAATTCTGAGGGGCGGTACTGAAGGGGAAGCCGCGTGACTGCTCCCGCCCCTGCGCGCACTCGCACTCGCACCCTCGCCTTCGCGCTCGTGCTCCCGCTCGCGCTTCTCGCCGCCCCCGTGCCCGCGCCCGCCGAGGAAGTGACCGGGGCCGACGTCGCGCGTGCGATCGAGAATGGAATCGCCTACCTCCGGGACAAGCAGGCGGAGTTCGCCGACGAATATCCGCAATTTCTCCAGGGGCCCTCGGCGCTCCGCGCCCTCGCGCTCGCGACCGCGGGCCTCGACCCGAAGACGGACCCGCTGCTCCTCGCCGACCTCCAGGTGGTCACCGCCGCGCCGCCGAAGTGGACCTACAGCGTCGCGCTGGAGGCGATGCTTCTCGCGATGGTCGATCCGGCCGCGCACCGGACGCGCATCAACGACATGGCCCGCTGGCTCCTGACCGCCCAGACCGCGAACGGCGCATGGACCTACCAGCCGGGGATGAACCGGATCGGGGACAACTCGAACACGCAGTTCGCCCTGCTCGGTCTCTACGCAGCGCAAGAGGCCGGGCTCGAGGTCCCCGCGACCGCCTGGGAGCGCGCGGTCAAGTACTTCAGCGACACGCAGAACGCCGACGGCGGCTGGGGGTACGTCCCCGGCAACGCCTCGATCGCGAGCATGACCGCCGCGGGCGCCGCGAGCCTCCTCATCTCGCAAAACCGCCTGGCCGGCGCGCGCCAATGCGGGGACCAGCCCTCCGCCGGCCGGATCCAGAAAGCCCTCGGCCTCGTCGGCAAGTACTTCGACGATTTTCTCAAACGCGGCTTTTCCGACCGCTGGCCCTACTATTACTTGTACGCCATCGAGCGCGTGGGGATCCTCTCCGGTCGAAAATACCTGGGCGGACGGGACTGGTATCGCGAGGGCGCCACCTTTCTCGTGCGGGACCAGAACGCCGACGGAAGCTGGGGGAAGGAGTCCTCCACTCCCTGCGTCGAGACGGCGTTCGCCCTCCTCTTCCTTGCCAAGGGACACACCCCGCTCCTCGTGAACAAGCTGGAGTGGGAGGGGGACTGGAACAACGACCCCTCCGACTTGAAGAACCTGTTGGAGTTCTCCGCGCGGAGGCTCAACCGGCGCTTCTCCTGGCAGGTCGTGTCCACCCGCGAGCCCGCCGAGGAGTTCGGGTTCGCGCCCGTCCTCTACCTCAACGGGCACACCGCCCCGAAGCTCGCCGCCGGCGACCTCGAGAAGGTCCGTGCCTTTCTGGAGCAGGGCGGGCTGCTCTTCGCCGAGTGTTGCTGCGACCGCCCGGAGTTCGACCGCGGGTTCCGCGACCTCATCGACCGGCTCATGCCCGGGCGTAGGCTGGAGCGCCTGGGTCCGGACCACGCGGTCTACCGTGTCCAGTTCCAAATCACGGACCCAGCGCTGCAGTTCCTCGAAGGCGTGACCTATGCCTGCCGCACGGCCATCATCTACAGCCCGCGGGACCTGTCCTGTGCGTGGGACCTCGGCTGCCCGTACAAGAACGCCGTCCCCGAAGAGAAGGCGGCGGAGCTGGGCATGAACGTGCTGCTCCACGGCATGCGCAACGTGCCGCTCCGGGACAAGCTCGAGCGCAAGGGGGCGCTCTCCGCGCCCACCGACGAGGTCGCACGCAACACTTTTGTTTTCGCGCAGCTCCGTCACCAGGGGGACTGGAACCCCGACCCCGAGGCATGGACGCGGCTGCGGGAAAAGCTGTCCGGGGAGCAAGGCGTGCGCTGCCTGGCCACGAAGCGTGCGATCGCCGCCGACGACCCCAACCTGGCGAACTACCCGTTCCTGTACCTGACCGGGCACGATCCCTTCACCCTGAGCGAGCCCGAACGGGCGAGGCTGCGCGAGCATTTGAATAGAGGCGGGATGCTCTTCGCCGAGAGCTGCTGCGGCAAGGACCCCTTCAATGCCTCGCTGCGGCAGGAGCTGGCGGCCCTGTACCCCCAGGAGAAGCTCGAGCCGGTGCCGCCGGACGACCCGCTACGACGCTTCCCCTATCCCGTGGGGGCCGGGCGGCTCTCGCCCGCGGCCGGCGGCGTGCCGGGCCCGGGACGCGACCTCGTCGGGCTCCGCGCCGGCGGCCGGTGGCGCGTGCTCTACAGCCCGGTGTCCATCCTGTGTCCCGTGGATGGCCATCCGTGCCCCGACTGCCGGTGCTACGTCGCCGAGGATGCCCTCCATCTCGCCGCGAACATCGTCGTCTACGCCCTGTCGCCCTGACTCTGTCGCGACCCAGCCTGGCGTCTCGCTCGTCCCTGTTCGTAGTTCCGCCCTCAGGCGGAGCCGGCCTCGCGCCCAATGGGTGATCTTGGAAAGGCCTCATGCCGAACGCAGCGCAGTACCTCCTCCCCGAAGTCGTCCGCCAGGTCGCCCGCCTCGACCTGAAGGCCCGCTTCATCGTCGAGGGCTTCATCTCCGGCCTTCACGGCAGCCCGTATCACGGGTTCAGCGTCGAGTTCTCCGAGCACCGCAAGTACGAGGTCGGCGACGAGATCTCCTCGATCGACTGGGCGCTCTGGGGAAGGACCGACCGGTATTACGTGAAGAGGTACAAGGCCGAGACGAATGCCCAGTGCCACCTGGTCGTGGACGTCAGCCCCTCGATGGGACATCGCTACCGCGGGATGACCAAACTGGAGTACGCGACCACCCTCGCCGCCGCGCTCGCGCTCGTGATGATCGGGCAGCAGGACCCGGTGGGGCTGATCACCTTCGACCAGGCCGTTCGCACGGTGATCCCGCCCCGTTCGAAGCGCGCCCAGCTCCCGCTCCTTTTCGCGGAGCTGTCGCGCGTGAGCGCAGGCGCCGGCACGGACGTCGGCGCGGCGCTCCACCAGGTCGCGGACCTCGTGCGGCATCGCGGCTTCGTGATGATCTTCTCCGATCTCCTCACGGAACCCGCGGCGGCCATCCATGCGCTCCACCATCTGGCCTTCCGCAAGCACGACCTCATCCTCTTCCACGTCCTCGACGAGGCGGAGACCACCTTTCCCTTCACGGACTACGCGCACTTCGAGGACGTCGAGACCGGGGAGGTCGTGACGGCCGACCCGCAGGCCGTCCGCGAGGCCTATCAGGCGCGGCTCCGCGAGTTCATCGAGACCTTTCGAAAGGAGTGCTCCGACGTGCGCGTGGACTTCGTCTCCGTCGACACGTCCACGCCGTTCGACAAGGCGCTCCTCTCCTTCCTCCACGCCCGCACGGAGGGACGCTGACATGGACCTCAACCACTTGCACCTGCACGTCCGGGACGTCCAGCGCGCGATGCGCTTCTACGTGACTTGGTTCGGCTTCGCCGAGAGGGCTGCCTCCGACGAAGTGCACTTCATCGCGAACGAGCGCGGCTTTCTCCTCGCCCTCGTCGAGGACCCGGAGCCGCAGCGGCTGCCCGCCTGGTTCCACTTCGGCTTCGGCCTCGCCTCCGCGGGCGAAGTGCGCGCCCTGCACGCGCGCATGGTCGCCGGCGGCGTGCCGATGGCGAAGCCGCTCCTCGATGAGCCGGGCTTCGTCGCCTTCCGCTGTCGCGACGCCGACGGCTACCCGGTCGAGGTGTACTGGGAGTGAACGGACGCGGAGTGCCCTTTGCTCACGGCGGTTGCACGCTCCCTGCCCTGCGACATGGTTCATGAGGGGCCCACCTGTGGCGGGGAGCGACGGCGAACATGCGAACAATTGAGGTAGCTGCCTTGACTTGCCTCACGACTTGGCGCTAGAATCGACCGGTCCTCCCGGATGGAGGGCGGAGGAGTCTCCTGGGTTCTGGACTTCAACAGCGGTTTCCAAAGGGCGAAGAAATGTCCCGCATAAACGATGTCGAGGTCAAGAACTACCGCTGCTTTGACGTACTGCGCGTCGGCGGCCTTACTCGCGCGAATCTCTTCGTCGGAAAGAACAACTGCGGCAAGACCGCGCTCCTGGAGGCGATCGAGGCAATCGTTTCCGTCGAGTCGCCGTACCTGTTCTACCGCGCCTCGCACGAGCGAGGCGAGACGGTGTCTGCGCGTCGAGCTGCCGACCCGGAGACTGTGCATGTGGATGTTCGCCGTTGGTTTCGTGGTCATGCTCTCCCCCCTCGCGCGCCTCTTTCTCTTAGCGCCAACGGCGTCGGGGTATCTCGGGTAGAGTGCGCAGTCGGTCATCAGTTCATTGACGGCAAGTCCCAACTCGCTCTGCTGTGGCGCCCTCAGCACCCCTCGTCTGCATCCTTGCGCTCGCCCTTCCCACTCACGCCAGACGGCTACCTGGTAGCCTCTTCACCCTCGGTTTTTCTCAACCATGGGACTCGGCTCACCCCGAGGGTCTGCTTCCTCACGACAAGGCGCCTTCTTCCCTCCGAGATGATGCCCCTGTGGGCGGGCGTGCTGTTGACACCCTCCGAGAACGACGTCGCTGATGCCCTTCGCTTGGTAGCGCCCTCGGTGGAACGCGTCGCGTTGTCGGGGCTCGGGGAAGCTGCTCAAGCGGTTGTGTCCTTCAAGGGAGCAAATGCGCCGGTGCCCCTAGGGAGTCTCGGCGAGGGATCGGTTCGAATGCTGGCCTTGGCGCTGAACCTGGCCACCGCCCGCGGAGGTTTCCTGTTCGTCGATGAGATCGAGACGGGCCTGCACTATTCCGTCCAGCGAGACATGTGGCGGCTCGTCGTCGCGACGGCCCAGCGCCTCGACATCCAGGTCTTCGCCACGACTCACTCGAAGGACTGCCTCGAGGCGCTCGCGCAGCTTGGTCAGGAAGCTCCCGAGCTCGCCGCGGAAGTCAGCGTGCACCGACTCGAGGCCGGCCGGAGTGAGACGGTGCGATTTGAGGCCGCGCGCGTCGCCGAGTACCTCGACATTTACTCCGAGGTCCGTTAATGCCTCGCAACATCGACTTTGCCGTCGACAAGCTCTTCGTCGAGGGTGGGGACGACCAGGCGGTCGTGAACGCGCTTGTCGAGACCCGCCTCGGGAAGGACATCGCCACGCGAAAGCTTGTCCATGCTCCGAAGGGAAGGGGCGGCGCGGATTGGGCCATGGGAGAGTTCGAGCGCTTTCTCGAAGAGGCCCGGCGCGGGGCGTGTGTGGGGCTCATCGTCGATCGGGATGGAGTGGAAGCACGTCCCGACAACTGGCCCCGCGTTGCCGCACTGCTTGGGCGGCTCGGCGTGTCCGAAGCTCGAACGGCGCCGAATGGCGTCAGCATCGACCTCCCAACTCGCCAGGTACGCGCCGGAGTCTGGCTCTGGCCCGACAACCAGTCGGTCGGAGATGTCGAGGACTTCGTCACGCCTCTCATGCCCGATACTCCCGTCTGGCACTTCGCCGCCGAGTCAACGCGCATCGCGAAGGAGAGTCATGGCGCCGAATACGCGGTCTCCGACTCTCGCAAGGCGCGCCTGAAAGTGCGCAGCGTGTGGTGTGACGCAACGGGGGGCGGCTACGGTCACCTTCTCCGAAGGCTGTCCCTCGCTCCCTCGCCTGCGGCCGACGCCTTCATTCTGTGGTTCGAGACGCTCTTCCTCGCGTAGTCAAAAACCTCGCTCCGTCCCCTGGCGTGGTCAAAGCGCTTGCCCGACTCTTGTGGCACTCCATCGCAAATTCAGCGTTGTCAGCACTCGCCGGGGCACCGCCCATGGACTTCGCCAATCCCGCCCTCCTCGGCTGGACCGCCCTCGCCGGCGTCCCCGTGCTCATCCATCTCCTCGCCCGCCCACGCCCGCAACGGATCCCGTTCGCGGCGGTCCGCTTCCTCCGCGTGACCCAGGAGAAGGCCCGCCGCGTCTACCGGCTCAAGAACTTCCTCCTCCTCGCCCTGCGCATGCTCGTCCTCTCCCTCTTCGTCCTCTCCGTCGCCCGCCCCATCGCGCATCAGGCGGCCGGCCTCGCGGACGAGGCGGCCTTCGGCGCCTCCGTCGCCGTCATCGTCGATGACACGCTCGGCATGCGCTGGAAGGACCGCTACGACCTCGCCCGGTCCGAGGCCGCGCGCATCCTCACCCGCCAGCCCCCGGGCACGCAGGCCGCCGTCTTCTTCGCCTCCGGCGACCGGACTGCCTTCCTCCTCGACCACGCCGGTCTCGAGCAGGAGGTTCTCCGCTCCCCGTGCTCGGCGCGTTGGGCCGACCTCACCGGCTGTCTCGTGCGCGTCCTGGGCGAGGCCACGCGGCGCGAAGTCTCGGCGGTCTACGTCGTGACCGACCTGGCGGCGTCGAAATGGCCCGCGCTCGCCAAGGACGCGCTGCTCGCCGGCGGGCCGGGACTGCCCCCGATCTCCGTGGTCGACGTCGGGGACCGCGACGCGGCGAACGACTCCGTGCAGGACGTGCGGCTCGACGCCGAAGAGCCGCGCGCCGGCCAGCGCGTCGAGGTCCGCGCGCGCATCCGCGCGGGTCCCCGAGCCCGCCGCCGCAACGTCGAGCTGTGGGTCGGCTCGGAGCGGCGCGAGGAGCGCCGGCTCGACCTCGCGGCCGATCGAGACGTCGAGGTCCGGCTCGCCTTCGAAGCGCCCGCGCCCGGTGCCTACGGCGGCAGCGTCCGGCTCGCGCCCTCGTCCGACGACGGCCTCGACCTGGACGACGCCCGGTACTTCGCGGTGAACGTCCCCGAACCGCTCCCCGTCCTCCTCGTGTGCGGCGCCCCGGAAGGGAAGGACGCCGAGCTGTACCTATCCACCGCGCTTGCGCCCCCGGGCCTCGGGACGCGCCAGCGCTTCCGCGTCACCCGCGCCCGCCCGGACGAGCTGGCGAAGCGCTCCCTCGCCCCCTATCGTGCGATCGTGGTCGCGTGCCTCACGGGCGCGGCCTTCGACCCCCCACTCTGGAAGGCCCTGGGCGATTACCTCGAAGAGGGCGGCGGCGTCGCGCTCTTCCAAGGTCCCGTGCTGAAGGCCGAGTCGTTCGCGGGACAGGAGGCTGAACGCGTCCTCCCGGTCCTTCCCGGCGCGAGCGTCGATTCCCCCGAAGGGGCCTCCCTCGATCTCGTCGAGGCCCGCCACCGGGTGCTCGCGCCGTTCGTCACCGGGTGGGGGGGCGCGCTCGCCTCCGCGCGCTTCCTCACCACCATCGGCTCTTCTCCGCTGCGCGCGGCCGGCTCCTCGACGGTGCTCGCTCGTTTCCCGGGCTTGGCCCCCGCGCTCGTCGAGCGGTCGGTCGGCGCGGGCCGCGTGACCTGGTTCGGCGGCCTGCTCGCCCCGGCGGCCTCGGACTTCGCACGCAGCCCGGCCTTCGCCCCGTTCCTCCACGCCCTCGTCTCGTACCTGTCGGGAGAGACCCGCTCGCCGCGCGACGTCCGTCCCGGCGAAGTGCTGCGCGGCATCGCGGAGGCCCAGGCCGTCGGCGGTCGGGCCGAATGGCTCGTCCCCTGGGACAAAGCGCCGATCCAGTCGCGGATCGACGGCCGCAGCCGCGAGTTCGCGCTCGCCGAGACGGACGTCCCCGGCATCTACGAGGCCCGCTACGCGCTCGGGCAAAAAGTCGGTCGCGCCGCCTTCGCGGTCAACGTCGACCCGCGCGGTTCGGACCTCCACGCGCTCACGCTTGAAGAGCTGGCCGCGCGGCTGCCCGGGCTGACGCTTCGCCGCGAGTCGGCCTCGCTCCTCGCCCCGCTTGCCGGCGGCGGTGCGGCCGACTGGGTGCCCGCCGCGCTCCTGGTGCTGGTCGTCGTCCTGATGGGTTGCGAATCCTGGTTGGCGGCGCGCACGTGAAAGTCACGCTGGACCTGCCCCTGCCGCTCCCGATCCTGGCCTTTCTCGGCCTCGCCGCCGCGGCGGCCGCGGTCCTCTCCTATTCGCTCACGCGCCGCGCCGCCACGCCCGGCGTCCGCGGCCTGCTGAGCGCCATCCGTCTCGCCGCGCTCGCGCTCGCGCTCTTCTGCCTCGCCGGTCCGTCCTCCGCGGGCGGCGACCGGCGGGAGGAACGGCCGCCGGTCCTCCTGCTCTTCGACGGCTCGCGCAGCCTGGCGATCAAGGACGAGGCGGAAGGCCGATCGCGCGTCCAGGTCGAGGCGGACCTCCTCCGCGAGCTGCGCCCCGTTCTCGACCGACTCGCGCTCCGGTACGAAGTCTCCGTCCTCGGGTTCGGCAAGGAGACCTTCGACCTCCCGGCCGCCGGCCCCACGGCCCTCGCGCCCGAGACCTGGCTCGGCTCCGTGCTGGCGGAGATGCTCACGCGCGTGCGCGGCCGCCGCCTGGCTCCCGTCCTCGTGGTCACGGACGGCGTGAACACCGGGGGGCGCGACCCGCAGGCCGTCGCCCGCGCCTTCGCCGCGACGCAGCACCCGATCGACTTCGTCGGCCTCGGCGGCGCCGCCGGCGAGAAGGTCATGGACCGGCGCGTCCGTTCCCTTACCGCGCCGACGACCGCGCTCCTCCACTCGGTCGTGCCCGTCCACGCGGAGCTGACCTTCCACGGCTGCCGCGGCCAATCGGTGCCGGTGCGCGTGACCTGCGACGGGAAAAGCGTCGAGGAGCGCCAGGTCTCCGTCGTCGCCGATCGCCAGCAGGTCCGCATCGACGCCCGGCTCAAAGCCGACGAGACCGGCCAGCACCGCATCACGGTCGAGGTCGCACGCGACGAGCGCGAGATCGACCCGACGAACAACGTCCGCTCAACCTTTTTTTTCGTGGGACGCACCACGCTCAAGCTCCTTCTCCTGGAAGGCGGGCCGCGCTGGGAGGCGAAATACCTCGCTCGCGGCCTGGAGGGCGTGGAGGGGATCACGCTCGAGGTGCGGCGGCCGGGGGCGGGCGGCGTCCTGGCGCTCGGCGACGCGGCCGAGCTGGGAACGTACCACGCGATCCTGCTCGGAGACGTCAAGGCCGCCGCGCTCGGGGCCGCGGGCATGCAGGCCTTGCGGGAGGCGGTGGACAAGAACGGCACCGGCCTCCTCATGCTCGGCGGCCTCGAGAATTTCGGCGCCGGCGGCTTCGGCGGGACTCCCGTCGGGGAGCTGCTGCCGGTGCGGCTCGCGGACGACACCGGCCAGCGACGCGGGAACTACACCCTGCGGAAGGGCGCGTCCGCGCCGGTCGATTTCCTCCTCTCGCTGGCGGAGAAGGACCCGCCGAGCGCCGACGCGTGGCAGCGGCTGCCCGCCCTCGACGGCGGCGTCGGTTTTGGGCCGGCCAAGCCCGGCGCGGAGGTCCTCCTGGAGGCGAACGACGGCCGGCCGATCCTCGTCAGCCAGACCTACGGTCGCGGCCGGGCCGCGGCCTTCGCCTCCGACTCGACCTGGCGCTGGATCCTCATGGACGCGAAGGGCCAAGAGCTGCACCGCCGCTTCTGGCGGCAGCTCGTCCTCTGGCTCGCCCGGCAGGACCAGCGCGGAGAGAGAAATTTCTGGCTCGCCCTCGAGCGCTTTCAGTTCCTCCCCGGGGACGAAGTGGACGTCGCCGCCTACCTCGTCGGCCCTGGCGACCGGTTCCTCCCCGACGCGCGGCTCGAGTCGGTCCTTGCCGGGCCGAAGGGGGAGTCGCCGCTCGGCCTGGCCGTGTCCGCGAGCGCGTATCGCGCGCGCCTCGTCCCGGAGGAGCCGGGCGAGTACCGGATCTCCGCACGGGCGACCGCGACCGGCGGCGCGGTTTCCAGCGACGAGGTGCGCTTCGTCGTCGCGGGCTCGGACGCGGAGCTGGACGACCCCGCCCCCGACCTGGAGCTCTTGAAAACCCTTGCGGAATCGACGGGAGGCCGATACCTGCGGCCCGCCGAGGTCCTGCCGCTCCTGGAGAAACTGGCCGCGCGCGACGAACGGAACATCGTCGAGCGCCGGCGCGTGCGCCCGCTCTGGGACAATCTGTACGTCGTGCTCCTCTTCGCGGCGCTGCTCGTCACCGAGTGGCTTGTGCGGCGGTCGCGGCGGTTGCCATAGCGAGTGAGACGGCATGACCCCGCGTACACCTTTGCTGGACGAGCCCCGAAACGTTGTGGACCTATCGAAGAGGAGGTGGTGCGATGGCGCCCATGGGCAGAAATGCCGCTTGTCCGTGCGGGAGCGGGAACGACCGCGGAGCAAGCCTCATCCAAGCGTGGTCGTGGAACAGTTCCTGCCGGATGGCAGCCGGATCGAAGTGGTTTGGGCGTGGCTCGCTGCTTCCGGGCGGGCACTGCTGGTGACGGTGTACTTTGGCGGGTAAGCGTCGATGAAGGAATGCCGCGAGAAGCGCAAGCGCTGGGTTCAGAGGGGGCAATACGCGGTCGAGGTCGAGGTCGAAGTCGTCTACCCCGCAGACGCCCCGGGTGAGCCCTGCCTGGAACCTGCCACGCTACGCTGGTTGGACGAAGTGGCGCGCCGCGCTGAGGCGGGAGACGTCCAGTACTTGGAAACGGTGGGACGAGTGTTCCAGGCGGTACGGGCAACGTAGAGGGTCGCCGCGCCGGACGGGTCCCGAAACGCTTCCGGCGTTCGACCGACCAACCGACCTCTGCGTCTCTGCGCCTCTGCGGTTTCGTCCCCCGTCTCAAGGTCCACCGCCCTCCCACTTTTCTCCACCATCTCCGCCTCTCCCCGGGTATAATCATTCTCGATTCCCGTGAAACCCCTGGAACCTCTCCCTCTGACCTCGCGTCTGATTCCGGTCCCTCACTCTCACTCTCGCCTTCGCCCCGCACCCGCTCGAGGCCATCCTCATGGACTTCACCGTCCGCGAAGTGCTCGCCGGCGTGCGCCGCTCCCACCGGGAAGCGGAGAGTACCGCGATCGGTCTCGTGGCCGCCGCCGCCGCGATGTTGTGGGTGACCGCCTGGACCGCGGCCGATCGCGCCCTGGTCCTCCCGCCCGCGCTCCGGTTCGGCGCCTTGCTCGGCTTGGCCCTGCTACTCGCCGCCGCGGCTGCGCTTTACCTACGTTCCCGCAAGCGCCGGCTCAGCGATCTCCACCTCGCCAAGGCGGTCGAGGACGCCGCGCCCCACCTGAAGAACGGGCTGATGACGCTCCTCGAGCTGGAGGAGAAAGAGCCGCGCTCCGCCGTCACCGGCGCTCTGCGGCGGCGCGTGCGCCAAGGGCTCGCCGGTCTCGACCTCAACACGGTCGCCCCTCCCGCGCGGCTTGCGTGGGCCGGGAGCCTGGCCTTGACCGGCTTCGTGATCCTGGCGGGCGCGCTCCTCGTAGGGCTCGGCGGCTTCCTCACCTGCCTTGGGCGCACCCTCTTGCCGTGGGCCGCCTTCCTGCACCCCTCCGAGACCCGGCTCGCCCAGGTCCTCCCAGGCCGGACCACCGTGGTGAGCGGGACCGCGCTGGCCGTGCGCTGCCGCCTCGTGGGTCGCGAGCCCGGCGAGGTCTGGCTCTTCCACTCGGTGGACGGGCGGCAATGGCTGCGCCAGCGCCTCCACTCCGCCGGCGAGGGGGCATGGGCGGGCACGTGCGCCGGCGTGCGTGAGGGGTTCCGGTACTTCGTCGTGGCGGGAGACGCGAGAAGCGAAGAGTTCCCGATCGAGGTCATTCCCGCCCCCGGCATCGTGGCGGTCAAGGTCAAGTGCCAGTTCCCGCTCTACGCCGACATGCCCCCGGCGGTCGTCGAAGGGGGCACGGTCGACGCCCCGATCGGCAGTCTCGCAACCCTCGTGGCGACCGTCACCCCGCCCACGCGCTCGGTGCGACTCGTCCGGGCGCGACCGAGCGCGCACGGGCAAGGCGACCCGGGGGAAAGCGGCACGCCCGCGGCCGCGGTGGTTTCGGAGGGGGCCGTATCGTTCTCGTTCCGGGTCGAACGAAACGACGTGTACACGCTCCTCGCCTTTTCCAAGGAGGACGGCGGCCTCTGCGACCCCGCGCCGCCGACCTTCGACGTGCGTGCGCGTCCCGACCGGGCGCCCGAGGTCGCAATTACGCGTCCGGGGCGCGACTCGGAGCTTGCCGCGAACCTGCACCAGACGCTTTCCGTGGTTGCCCAGGACGACCTGGGCCTGTCGGACGTCACGCTCTTCGTCAAGCGTCGCGGGGACGCGCGCTTTTCCCGTCGACCGCTGGCGCCCCGAGGCGATGCCCGCGTGATGGCCCAGGAGGTGGACCTCGTGCCGTCCCGGGAAGGCTGGGCGCCGGGCGACGCGGTCCTCTATTACGTGGAGGCGCGGGACCGAAAGGCCCCGGCGGCGGGCGTTGCGCGTAGCGAGTTGTACACCCTCGAAATCCAGCCTCCGGATGTTGCTCGACAGGCCGACGAGGAGCGCTATCAGGAGGAGCAAGAGGTCGAGGACAAGCTCGACGCGATCGTACGCAAGGACGAAGGCGCGGACGCGGAGGACGGCGACGCGAAGGGTGCGGGGGAGGATGGCGCGGACGGCTCGAAGCAGGACGCGACGGGCGAGCCGCCGAAGCAGGACGGAGAGGCGGACGCCGCGGGCGGGAAGGAAGAAGTGGCTTCCACCTCCGGGTCGCGTGGCCGGCCCGACCGGCCCGAGGACGCCGAGAAGGCGGGACAAAGCGGCGACTCGGGCTCGGGCAAGACCGGCGCGAAGACGGGCGAGTCGGCGGACGGTTCCGGCAAGGCCGGCGGCGGCGGGAAAGGCGGCGGCGGCGCGCCAGGCGCGACCGGCAAGTCGCAAGCCGGCGAGGCGGGCCGCGGCCGGTCCGGTGGAGGCGAGTCGGAGGCCGGCAAGGCGGGCGAGGGCGCCGGCACCGCGGGCGGCCCCGGCGAGAAGGCCGGCGGGCGAGGGGAGGGGAAGTCGCCCGAGAATTCTTCCGGCCCGGCCGGCGCGAACGCGGCCGGGTCGAAGCCTGGGGACGCGAAGCCGACCGACGCGCAGGGGGGCGGGACGAAACCCGCGACGGACGGCGTGAAGCCGGCGGATGGACAGTCGGGCGGCGCCGGCGGCGCGGCCGACGATGCGGACGGCAAGCCGCGCGCGGGGAGCGCGGACCCGAAGGGGAAGCCGGGCGGCGGCGGGAGCGGGGGGGGCGAAAAGTCGGACGCCGCGTCCGCGCAGGCCGGCGGCGACGCTGCAGCGCGCGAAAAAAAGACCGGCGACGAAGGGGCGCAGGCCGGAAAGCAGCCCGAGGACGGCGCCGGCGCGAAGCCCGCGGGCGGGACTGGAGCCGGAAGCTCCGGCGGGCGGAAGGGCGGCGAGAAGGGGGACGGCGCGAAGTCCGTGGACGGCAAGAAGCCGGACGAGCCGGGCGCTGCCGGCGCCGGCGCGGGAGGCGGCAAGCCGCCCGGCGGCGAGAAGCCCGGGGCCAAGCCCGGCGCCGAGGACCCGCAGGAAGGGACTCCGGACCGCAAGAAGGAGCGCGAGCCGGGGAAGAACGCGGACCCCAACGCGGGTTCCCAGCTTGGCGACGCGGACGACGGCAAGGAGAAAAAGGGTTCGAACACGGGACAGGGGATCGCCGGGGGCAGCGGCGGCCAGAAGACCGATCGCAAACTCGGCCAGGGCGGCGGCGGCGGGGCCGGCGGAGGCGCAGACCCCAAACAGGAGCCCAAAGCCGACGGGGAGAAAAAAAAGCAGCCAGGCCAGGCGGGCGGCGGGGGAGCGAGCGGCGGGAACGGCGCGAACACCGACGGCGCGAAGGTGACCGCCGGTCAAGGCGGCGGCCAGGGGGGGGCGAAGGCGCCGGAGGGCGGCAAGCTCCCGGCCGGCGAGCCCTCGAAGCCCGCCGGGGCGCCGGGCGAAAAAAAGAAGGCGAATTCCCCGGGCGGCGGCGCCGGTGACTCCGGCGGCGCCGGCGGCGCGGGCCCGGACAAAAGCGCGGTCGACCCGCCGGCCGACGCCTCGGGCTCGGGCGGCGGGAAGTCCCAGGCCGGGCCCGACCCCGCGGGCGGCGGCGGCCAGGGGGGCCAGACGCCCAAGGGGGGCGAAGCGCAGGGGAACCAGAGCCAGGGCGGCGGCAGCGACGCGGGAGATGGGGCGGCGGGCTCGAAAGCCCCTGACGCACGCGGCGACGCCAAGGGCAAGGGGGACGGCCGCGGCCAAGGCGGAAATGGCCAGAGTTCGGGCATGGCCGGAGGCGGCGGCGCCGGGGAGGCCGCAGGCGCTGAACGCGGCGCCGGCGCCCAGGATCGCTCGGGCGGCGCGCCCTCCGTTCCGGACGCCAAAAAGGACGCGGGCACCGACCCCGAAGCGGCCGCAGGCGACCCTTCGAAGGGCGCGGACGGCGGTCCCCGTCCGCCGCGACAGCAGGCGCCGGGACGTGAAAAGGCGGACGCCTCCGTCCCGGGTCAGGACGGGGCCGACCCCTCCGTGCCGAAGGACGCGGCCGGTCAGGAGGCCGGCGCCGACGGGAGCGGCGCGAAGGAGCCCGCCACCTCGCCCGATGGGCAGGGCGGCAAGGCCACCGGGTCAGGTTCGGGTGGCGGCTCAGGGAACGACGCCTCCGGTCGTCCCTCGGGGAATGCCGGCGCGGGCGAAGGCCGGTCGGTGCGCGGCACCGCGGGCGCCAGGCCCAAGCGAGGCGCGGGCGGCGGCGGGAACCGGCAGGCTGCGCTTGTCCACAAGGCAGAAGAGCTTTTGAAGGGCGTGGAGAGCGGCGAGCTCCGCCCCGAGGACTTGAAGGACATGGGGCTTCCCGTCGAGAAACTGAAGGAATTCGTTTCCCGGTCAAAGCGGCGGCTGCAGGAGGAAATGGGCGGCGGCGAAGAGGCGGAGGCAGGTTTGCCCGCCGGGCCCGCCGCGCCGCTCGCAGGCGCTGCGCCGGAGTCCCACGGCGCGGTCGAGGTCGCGAAGGGGGAAGGCGCGGACGGCCGCAAAGCGGAAGCACAGAAGGGGCAGATGGAAGGCGGTCGAGGGCCGGTGCCCCCGGAGCACCGGGAATTGGTCGATGAGTACTTCAAGGGCCTGGCCAAGGAGCTGGAGGGCAATCGGTAGAGCCATGGGCGCCAGCCTCGTCAAGCTCGACGATCCCGGTAGCGGTTCGATCCTGAAGCTGCAGGACGGGATCGTCGTCATCGGCCGAAGTCGCACCAGCGACTTCTGCATCGACTCCCATTCCGTCTCGAAGCAGCACTGCCAGATCTCCCGGATCAACGACTTCTATGTCGTCCACGACCTGAACAGCCGAAACGGCACTTCGGTGAACGGGAAGCAGGTCGCCGAGGTGTACCTGAAGCACGGCGACCAGCTCTCGATCGGGCACGTGAAATTCCGGTTCGAGCTCGACCCTCCCCCTGTGCCTCCGGCCTCGGCGCCGGCGGCCGCCCGGGGCAAGCCCAAACCGAAGCTCAAGCCCAAGCCCGTTCCCGCGGACCCCGGCACGGCGGTGTCGGGAAAGGACTCCGAGCTGCTGGTCCTCATCGGGGACGAGGAACCTCCCGCGCCGGCGCCTCCCGGCGTGGCCGATGCCGCGGCCCGCCCGCCCGCGGCGCCACCTGCGCCCGCGCCCTTGCCCGCGGCCCCACCTGGGTCCACGCCCGCGGACCCGCCTGGGGACGGGTTGCTCGCGCTCTCGCCGCGACCCGCACGGGCGGCCGTCCGCAAGACCCTCGGCGTGACCCCGCTGGAGGAGGAGACCCTCTTTCGCGCGATGGAGCTGCTGCGCGGCCTCGACGAGGTGGACGACTACGCCGATCATTCCGCGCGCGTGCGCGACCTGGCCCTCTCGATCGGGAAGAGCCTGGCACTACCGACGGAGGAGCTGCGGGCCCTGCGCCTCGCCGCGATCCTGCACGACATCGGGGCCCATTCGGCGACGGCGGCGTATCGCAAGGGGCTGGCGCTGGATCCCCGGGGCCGGGCGGACGTCGAGGCCCATCCGGCGCGCGGCGCGGACCTGGCGCGCCGGGCCGGCTGCCCTGAACAGGTGGTGTCCGCGATTCGGGGCCACCACGAGCGGCTGGACGGCTCCGGCTATCCGGACCGGCTGCGGGGAACCCACATTCCGCGCCTCGCCCAGATCCTGGCCGTCGCGGAGGTGGTGGTGGGGATGTCTTCGGACCGGCCCTACCGGGCGCGGCGCGCGGCACCGGAGATCGGGAAGGAGTTGGAGACCGGCGCGGGTGTCCGTTTCGCGCAGGACGCGGTCTCGGCGGCGCTCAAGCTGATGCAAGGCGAGGTCGAGGGCCCGGTGTCGTAGGGACAGGAAAAGGCTCAAGGCTCAATGATCAATTTTCAGGCAAGGCTCAAAGTTCAGGGCTTAGTACCGCCCCACAGAATTGGGTGACCAATTTCCTCGGCGATTTCGGCCGCCTGCTTCGTTGCGCTCGCTCTCTCAGTGCGTTGCCAGCGATTATCGCCGGTAGAGGAGGGTGGACTCAGCGCCCGGCCTCTGCGTCTCCGCGTCTCTGTGTAACAGTCCCGCGTTCGACCCACACGTCCGGTCCGAATTCCAAATTGCAAAAAGTCAAATTTCAAATTTCAAATTCCGCCCGCGGCTAGTTGGGACGCGGAGCCATGATCTAGCCACTTGCCGCCCTCGGTCGCGTTTAGCCTTTGTTCGGGTCGTTGATTTTCTTACGGGACCTAAGGTCTTTTCCGGAGGACGCGCAGGACGATCGAGAACGAGCGCCGCGGCGTGTACCGATGATAGAACCACGCGGCGGTCTGGCTGTCCGGCCCGTACGCGTCCTCCAGCAGCGGCACCCATTCCGCCTTCTCCTGTCGCAGGATTTCCGTTTCCCAGCGGGCGTCGATTTCCTGCAGGTACGCGCCGTTTCGCGGCATGCTCGTCTGTACCCAGACTACGTCGCCGGGCACGAGGCCGTTGACCTCGGACGGATGCACGAACCCGGCTCCCTCCATGCGGCCGGCGTAGTAGCGAGCGAGGGGTTCCTCCACGGCGCAGACGATCCGCTGGTCGGGAAGCCGCTCGTGGATGAACCTGCCGGCGCGGGCCAGATCGCCGAGCTCGTCGCGGAGGGAGCCCAGCACGGCGATCGTGAAGGCCGCCGAGTAGGCGATGCATGCAATCGCGGCCGCGCCGCGCCGGCGCTCGGGGAGGGACACGAGGCCGCGCGCCGCGGCGCCGAGCGCGAGCGGGAGCACCGGCTCGAAATAGCGGGGCGTGAACCCCACGACCATGGCGTGCACGAGGAACCACATGCCCCAGAGCGTTCCGCCCAGGACGAGGTAGAACCGCTCGGAGGCCTCCGTCCGACGCATGCACAGGAGGCCATAGGCCGCGGCGGCCGCGACCGGGTAGCCCACGAGGTACGGCATCGCCGCGACGTAGAACTCGAGCTGCACCGCGCACCAGACGGCGCGACCGGCGAGGTCGGGAGGGGGCCCGCCACCCGAAAAGGCCGCCGTCCAGCCCCAGCCCCGGAGCAGGTGCGTGAACGCGAGCGCGATCCAGGAGACCCAGCCGACCGCGGCACGCGCGGCCCAGCGGAACCCGTCGTCGCGTGCGCGCACCCACAGGAGCGCAACCGCGACCGGCGCGAGCGCGAAGCCCTGATTCCGGGTCGCGGCGGCGAGCCCCGCCGCGAAGATGCCGGCCGCCATCGCACCCGCCGAGCGGTCGAGATGCCCTCGGGCGAAGCCCCAGAGCGCGGTCAGGAAGAGGCAGGTGAAGGTGGCGTCGGAGAGCACGCGGAGGTTCCAGCGCCACGGCAGGGCCGCGACCGCATACAGGGCGGCGGCCAGCAGGCCTTCGCGCTTGCCGAGGCAGCGGGCGACGAGCGCGTGGAGCGGCAGGAGGGCCAGCGCCCCCATGGCGTTCGAGACCAGCTTCCCCGCGGCCTCCGGCTCGCCGACGACGACGCGGACCGCCTCCAGGAGCAGCGAATAAAACGGCGGATGGAAGTACCGGCCGTACGCCCGGAGCTCGAAGGCCGGCGGGTGGAACAGGAACATGTACCGGAGGGAGTCCAGGAACTCCGCGCCATTCAGGCCGTGGAGGGAGGCGCCCACCCAGAAGTAGAGCGTCACGAGGACGGCGAGGGCCGGGCCCGGCCGGGTGGTCATGCGTGCAAGCATGGGCGGAGGATAGCAGGCCCCTTCGCGCCGGTCAATCGGAACCGCCCGTAACGCGGGTAGCCGCAACCAAAGCCACACACGAGTGCGACGCTTGTGGCACCCCTCACCCCGCCTTCGCGGGCCGTAGCCCGCTTCGGTGGGCGAAGGCCCGACCCTCTCCCTCACCAGGGGAAAGGGTGGCTATTCCCCCGCGGGATTTGCGCTGACCGCGCAATTCCTGCGGAGGAATTGTAAAGCGCGGAGTACGACGCGCCGCCGGGTCGGGGCACCGGCAGTCGACGGGACCCGGTGAACCGCGAAGGTCGCCAATGGGGTCGATGGCTTTCCCACGCGAAATCTATCGAGCTGAATCAACAATCCGAACTGAGTACCGCTCCACGGAAGTCGGTGACCAATCGCCGACGGCAAGTTCGGCCGCCCGCGAGGCGCGCGAGCGAGGCGTAGTAACGGAGAACTACGTCGAGCGAGCGCAACGAAGCAGGCGGCCGAAATCGCCGAGGAAATTGGTCACTCAATTCTGTGGGGCGGTACTGAGGCTAAACTCGACCGACGGCGGCAAATGGCTGGATCATGGCTCCGCGTCCCAGCTAGACGCGGGCGAAATTTGAAATGGGTGTGGCTACTTTTCGACTACAGCGCCCAGACCGCCTGAAGGCGGTACTACGAACAGTAGGTTCCGAGGGCAGCACCCACTGTTTGTAGTACCCCCTTCAGGGGGCCTACGAAAAGTATCCCCACCCATTTGAAATTCGACCCGGCAGCGTGGGGCGAATGCGAGACTTTTACACAGAGACGCGGAGACGCAGAGGCCGGGCGCTGAGTCCACCGTCCGCCACCGGCGATGATCTCTGGCAACGCGCGGAGAGATCGGTTCTAGCTTCACTTCGGCTTGTTGAGCTGAATCGAACCCGAGGGCATCGGAGGACCACCCGCGGCCGCTCCCTCACGGTCGAGGCTCCGTACGGGCGCGCAGCCCGGGCCGGCCGGCGTGAAAAAAAAGAGAGGCGCCGATTTCTCGGCGCCTCTCGGGGGCTTCTCGGGGCCGGCCCGCGTCGTCCCACGGCCCCGTCGAAGGCGAATCGGCGGGCCCGTCGCGGGGGAATGGGCGTCGTGCGGCTACTTGTCGTCCTTGTCCTTGGCCGGCTCCCCTTCGTGCTTCAGGATCGCGTGCTTGACCGCCTCTCCGGCCTCCTCGACGATCTTGCCGGCGTCGAGATCGCCCCGCGCTTTCGCGCGCTTCAGGCCTTCGCTCAGCAGGCAGAAAACCTCGCGCTCCAGCTTCTGCTCGTGCGAGAGCGTCGCGGGATCGGCGGTGGCCAGCGCGACCATCTCGTCGTCCATCGCCTTGATCTGATTCGCGTAGTCCTTGGACATGAGCGTGTTCAGCTCGTTCTCGTACTTCTCCTCGATCTGCTTGACGAGCCGCTTCGCGGTGTGCTGCCGCTGGAAGTCCTCAAAGGTCGCGCGGATCTCGTCGCCGTTGCCGGTGACCTGATCGTGGACGAGGCGCTGCATGTCCGTGTCGAAGCGGCTCAGGAGGCTGTCCATGTACTGGTCGATCTCCCCTTCGACCCTCCTCCGCGCGACCGGGGCGTAGTCGAGAATCGCCTGGGTGAGGAGCTGCGCGACGTCGTCCGCGTGCTCCTTGACATAGCCGGGCGCGCTCTCTTCGAAATTGTTGATCTGGGTCACGATCTGCGCGGAGATCATGCTCGCGGACTCCTCGGGCTTCAGGTAGGGGAGCAGCTCTCCCCGGGTCCACTCGAAGAGGCCGTACATGTACAGGACCAGGAAGACGACGACGAGGCACATGACGTAGCGGGTGCGCAGGAAGCCGGTGCTCTGGGCCTCGGTGGTGGAGACGATCTGCTCCATCCGGCGAAGCTGATCCTCCATGAATCTCAGTTCCACCATGTATCTCTTCTCCTGAGAGCATTGCCGCGGGGATTGGAAAGAAGCCAGGGGCGCATGGGAAGACGGCCGGGCGGAGGCCTACGACCCGCCTTGCGGGGGGGGCGACGCGTCTCCGTTCGCCTCCGGCTTGGGGGTGTCGGGCGTCGCTTCGGGCTTCGGAGGCTGGGCCTCGGCGGGCGCGGGAGGCTCCGCCGGCTTCTCCGCCCCTGCGCCGTCGGCGGGCGTCGCGTCCGGCGCCTTGGCGGGGGGCTTCGGGCGGCTCGCGTCGACGGGCAGCAGCAGCCCCTTCGGATAGATCTTGTACTCCACCAGGTCCTGGAGACGCTCCCAGAGCAACTGATCGACCTGGGCGTCCGTCAGCTTCGAGGTGTCGACGACGCCCTCGAATTTCTCGAGGTGCGAGTGCATCGCCTTGATCGCCCCGATCGCGGGCTCGAGGCGGGCCTCGAAGATCTCGACGACGCCCGAGATGAGGCCGTCCTGGAGGTAACGCACGAAGTCCTTCGCGTCGTCCGGATTCGCGCTGGCCGGCAGCGCCTCACGCAGCAGGCGCGTGGTGGAGGAGACGGTCGCCAGCACGCGGGGCCGCCACGCGTTCTCGAACTTCCGCTCGATTTCGTCGTCCAGGTCGCCGAAGGTCTCCGTATACTTCTCGACCACCGCGCCGTGGCTCCGGTTGACTTCCTCGGCGACCGCGGAGCGGATCTCCGGCGCGGCCTTTTCCATCACTTTCAGCAGGGAGGCCTGGGCGCGTTCGATCACCTTGCGACTCTTCAGATCGTCCTTGACCGCCTGGGCGAGAGGAGACTCGGTCGCGTCCCCGGTCTTCCCGAACACGAGGTGCCGGATCGCCGCATACTGCCGGTAGAAAAGGAAGCCGTACACGACGATCACCACGACGGCCGAATAGCCGGCGATGCGGCTTAGCGTCTGCGCGGTGCTCACCCGGCGGGCGGCGTTTTCCGCGCGAACCGTCAGGTCCTGAAGCCGGCGGGCGATGTCCGCGACGGCGGCCTCATTTCCCCCGCCGGCGGCGGGGGCGGCACCTGGGGTTCCCCCTGGGGCCGTGGACATTTCTGCCATGGACGAGCCTCGCAATTGGGGACTGAAGGAGCTCCTTCACGCGCGGGGGGGGCGGCCACACCCGCGGCCGAGCCACCCTTCGCGTCAGGACGGATCAAACGTACTCACACGACGTCCCGGCGGACCGGGGCATCGGCAGGAACGTCGAGCAACGCTTCCTCTCGGCATCGCAGGCAAGGTGGGATTTCACGGTTGGCAGAGCTCACCCCCGGGGTGGATGCGCCGAGAGTTCCTCCCCCCCCGGCCGAGATTGTAGCGGCGCAGGGCCCCGGCTTCAATAAAAAACTTCGCCCGAATTGGGAGTTTTTTTGGTCCTCCGCGAGTCCTTTGACCTTCGAGCGCGCCCGTGGTATCATCCCCGCCTGGCGTGGCGAGCCACGACGAAAAGCGGAAGCGGGTGCCATGCTTGAGGCCCCCCTCACGCCTCCCGCTCCTCCCAGGGAGAAGGCGGTTTCCCGGCGCCGCCGCTTTTCCTCGAGGGAAAGGACGTCGGCGACCCGAAGCCGAAGGAGATGCGACGTGCCCAACCTGCCTGGACCCTTCCGCGAATCCTACTGGGAGGCGGACCCGGTCCTCCGGGATTCCCTGCGCCGCCGGCTCCCCGAACGCACGCTGGCCGCGATCCGTCCCGAGTTCGAGGCGCTCGGCCGCTCGGCGGCCCGCGAGGTCGCCCCCCTTGCCGCCGTCGCGGACCGCTGCCCCCCCCGGCTCGTCACCCACGATCCCTGCGGGGACCGCATTGACGCGGTCGAGTACCATCCCGCCTACCGTGAAATGGAGCGCATCGCCTACGGAAGCGGCATCGTCGCGGTGAAATACGAGCCCGCGGCCGACCCCTCCTTCCGCGCCCATCGCCACTCCCTCGGTTTCGCGCTCGGCTATCTCTTCGGCCAGGCCGAGTGCGGCCTCTTCTGCCCCGTCTGCATGACCGACGGCGTCGCCCGCGTGCTGGAGCGCTCCGCTTCGCAGGACCTGGCGCGCCTGCACTTGCCGCGCCTCGCCTCCCGCACGCTCGACCGGCTCTATCGCGGCGCCATGTTCGTGACGGAGAAGGCCGGCGGCTCCGACGTCGGCGCGACCGAGACCCGCGCGGTCCCGGCCTCGGACGGCTGGCGCCTCCACGGCGAGAAGTGGTTCTGCTCCAACGTCGACGCCGAAGCGATTCTCACCCTGGCCCGACCCGAAGGCGCGCCCGCGGGCACGCGCGGCCTTGGGCTCTTCCTGGTGCTGCGGGATCTGTCCGACGGTCGCCGAAACGCCCTGCGCATCCACCGGCTCAAAGACAAGCTCGGCGTGCGCTCCATGCCGACCGGGGAGGTCGCTCTCGAAGGCTCTCTCGCCCTCCCGGTCGGGGGCCTCGAGGACGGCTTCCGGCAAATGGCGGAGATGCTCAACCTCTCGCGCCTCTACAACGCCGTCGCCGCAGCCGCCGCGCTCCGGCGCGCGACCAACGAGGCCGCGCACTTCTCCCGGGAGCGGCGCGCGTTCGGCCGCGCCGTGGCCGACCATCCCCTCCAGGCCGAGACGCTGGCGGAGCTGGAGCTGCACGCCCGCGCCGCCACGCTCTTCGTCTTCGACCTCGTCGCCGAGCTCGATCGCGCGGACGCGGGGGACGAGGCCGCCGCGCGCAAGGTCCGCCTGACCACGCCGATCGCGAAGTACTGGACCGCGAAGCTCGGGGTCAAGGGCGTTTCCGAGGCGATGGAGTGCCTCGGCGGCTGCGGCTACATCGAGGATTGGCCGCTGGCCCGGCTCCTCCGCGACACCCAGGTCCTGCCCATCTGGGAGGGGACGACGAACATCCTCGTGCTGGATACCCTGCGTGCCGCCACGCGCTCCCAGGCGACCGAGGAGCTGCTCGCGGACGCCTCCGCCAGGGTCGCGCGCGCCCCGGTCCCGGCCGCCGCCCGGCGCGCGGGGGAGGGCGCGATCGACGTCGCCCGCCGCCTGTCGTCCGCCGTCGTGGGACGGGTCGAGCCGGCCGCCGTCCCCCCGCGCGAGGCGCGTCAGTTCGCCGACGCCCTCGCCCGCGCCCACGCGGCCTCGCTCCTCCTGGAGCAGGGGGAAGAGCGCCTCGAGCGGTTCCTCGAGCCCGTGGCGATCCGCTTCTGAGCGGCCGCCGCCCCCGGCGCCCGCACTTTGTTTTTCGGACCCCGCGCTTCGGAAGGCACGATGGCCAACCAGTTCATCTACACGCTCGAAGGTCTCCGCAAGTTCCACGACAAGAAAGAGGTCCTGCGGGGGATCTGGCTCTCCTTCTACCCCGGCGCCAAGATCGGGGTCCTCGGCGGGAACGGCGCGGGCAAGTCCTCGCTCCTCCGCATCCTCGCGGGCGAGGACAAGGAGTTCGACGGCACGGCCGTCCCCGCCCCGGGCATCTCCATCGGCTTCGTGCCGCAGGAGCCGCGGCTCGATCCCGCACGCGACGTGCTCGGCAACCTCGAAGAGGCGGTGGCGCCGGTCCGCAACCTGCTCAAGAAGTACGACGAGGTGAACGACCGGCTCGGCCAGGACCTCGACCCGGAAGCCATGCAGGAGACGCTGGACGAGCTGTCGAAGGTCCAGGAAGGCATCGACGCGTGCGACGGGTGGGAGCTGGACCGCCGGCTCGAGATCGCCATGGACGCGCTGCGCCTCCCGCCTGGCGACGCGGACGTCACCAAGATCTCCGGCGGAGAGCGGCGGCGCGTCGCCCTCTGCCGCGTGGTCATGCAGCACCCGGACCTCCTGCTCCTCGACGAGCCCACGAATCACCTGGACGCCGAATCGGTCGCCTGGCTCGAGCGCTTTTTGCAGGAGTACAAGGGGACCGTCATCGCGGTCACGCACGACCGGTACTTCCTGGACAACGTCGCCCAGTGGATCCTCGAGCTGGACCGCGGGACGGGCATCCCGTGGAAGGGGAACTACTCCTCCTGGCTCGACCAGAAACAGAAGCGCCTCCTGGACGAGGAGAAGCGGGAGACCGCGCGCCAAAAGACCCTCGCCCGGGAGCTGGAGTGGGTGCGGATGAGCCCGCGCGCCCGCGTGGCGAAGAGCAAGGCGCGGCTCGCTTCGTACGAGAAGCTCCTCGCGCAGGAAATGGACGAGCGGGAGGAGTCGATCGTGCTGCAGATCCCGCCGGGCCCGCGCCTCGGCCAGCAGGTCGTGACCGCCCGCGGCCTGCGCAAGGGCTACGGCGACACCGTCCTCATCGACGGCCTCGATTTCGACCTGCCCCCCGGCGGCATCGTCGGCGTGATCGGCGCGAACGGCGCCGGGAAGACCACGCTCTTCCGGATGATCGTGGGGGAGGAGCAGCCCGACGCCGGGGAGTTGCTCGTCGGACCGACCGTGTCGATCTCCTACGTGGACCAGAACCGCGAGACGCTCGACCCCGAGAAGAGCGTCTTCGAGGAGATCACCGGCGGCGGGGACTTCCTGAAGCTCGGCACTTTCCGGATGGCCTCCCGCTCCTACGTCGCCCGGTTCAACTTCAAGGGCCCGGACCAGCAAAAAAAAGTCAGCGATCTCTCCGGCGGCGAACGGAACCGGGTGCAGCTTGCGAAGCTGTTGCGGCGGGGCGGCAACCTGCTGCTCCTCGACGAACCCACGAACGACCTGGACGTCGACACGCTGCGCATCCTCGAGGAGGCGCTCATCGGGTTCGCCGGCTGCGTGGTGGTGGTCACGCACGACCGGTGGTTCCTGGACCGCGTGGCCACGCACGTCCTGGCCTTCGAGGGGGAGGGGAAGGTCCGCTGGTTCGAGGGAAATTTCCAGTCGTACGAGGAACTGCGGCGCCGGGAGCTGGGCGCGGAGGCCGACCGGCCGCATCGGCTGAAATACAAGCGGCTGGCGAAAACGTAGCGGCGGCGCCCGCCGGCCGCGTGGCGTGCGTCGTGCGGCGGCGCGTCACGGAACCGCGACCGTCAGGGCGCGGCCTCGGCGCGTCCTACCGCAACCCCGAGTACGAGTTTGCGGGCACACCGCGAATGGCTGCGCCAGGAGTAGGGGCGTTGCAAGCGTGCGCGGGCGGTCGGGCGACGGGCCGCGGCCGGCGACCGCGCCCGGAAACGGAGAGCGTCGGTCCGGCGTGAGGTGGGCCGTGTCGATCAAGGTGAAGTGCAAGTGCGGGCAGATGCTCGTCGTCCCCGACAGCGCGGCGGGGAAGCGGGGGAAGTGTCCGCGCTGCGGACGCGTGCTTGCGCTGGATCTGGAGAACGCGGGGAAGGAGCTGGAGCCCCCTGCGCGTGCGACGCCGAAGGAGAAGGAGGAGGGGACGCGCCACGGCGGCTCGGGGCGGAAAGCCGGCGGGGGGGCGGGCGGCACAGCCCGGATCTCCGGCCGACGGCCCGCGGAAGATGATACCGCGCCGACGCTGCGGCTCGGCGCGAAGACCGCCGGCGCGTCCGCGCCCCCGGCGACTCCTGGCGCGGCCCGCGCCCCCAAGCCCGCTTCGCCGGCGCCACCTGTCCCGCCCAGGCCGGCTCCCAGCGCCTCCGGCTCGGCCCCCGGTCTCCGCCCCGTTTCGGGGACCGCGGCGGAGGAGCCCGCGGCGCCGCGCCCTTCGCGTGCCCGGCTCTACGAGATGGACCGCACGGTTGCCCGCTTGCTGGAGTGCTCCGCCAGCGGCGCGCCGACCCCGGAGGAAGCCGCGGACGTCAAGGCCCTCGTCGGGGTGTACCTGAAGGCGCTCCAGAGCTTCCTCGTGGAGCCGGAAGAGATGGCGCAAGCCCCTGAGCTGTACGGCGAACTGGTCACGCGGCTGTGTCGCCATTTGGGCTCCTGGGCCCCGCTGGCCACGGGCCTGATCGGCATCCACATGGGCTATGTCGTCGGCGACCTCGCCGACACCGGGCACGACGGCCTCACCGCGGCCGGCCAGCGTCTGAAGGAGGCCGTGCAAGCCGCCCGGTCGAAGGCGAAGGCCGCGGGGCAGACGCTTTCGACGCAGAAGGGCCGTCCGACGAAGACCCGTCGACGAACCGGGGACACGAAGAAACTGACCGGGCCCAAGCCCGCGAAGGCGTTGGCGACCGACGATTCCACGGAGATCGAGCCGAACTCCGAGGCGCAGGCCGCCGCGCCCGGGGCGCACAAGAAGGGGCCGGGGGGCGGGTCGCGGGACGCGCAGAGGGAAGAGGAAGCGGAACCGCGGGCTTCGGTGGAGGACGTGGCGGAGCCGGATCCGGAGGCCTTGGCGCCGGAGGCGGCCGAAGTGTTCGAGCCCGTGGGCGCGACCGTGCCGGAAGAGGCATGGGAGGAGGAGGCGGCCGAGTTCGAGCCCACGGACGAACCGGCGGGCGAACCGGCGGGCGAACCGGCGGGCGAAGACGCGGCCGAAGGCGCGGAGGTCCGCGACGCGTCGCCGTCGGAGGATGCCCCGGACGAATCGGCGGCGGCCGACGCCGCTGAGGCGGAGCCCGCGCCGGTCCGTGAGGCCTCGAGAGCCGAAGCCGCGCGACCGGAGCGCAAGGCACGCCACCGGAAGGAACCGCCCGACGAGAAGAAGTCGCGCTCCACGCGGTCGACCCGCGAAGAGCGGACGACGCGTTCGGAGGCGGGGCCGGAAAAGCGCTCGAGAGGCGAGCGCAAGACGAGACAGGAATCGGAGGAGCCGGGGGCCGCCTCCGCCTCCGTGCCCGCGCACGAGCGGAACCCCGTGCTTGCGAAGGCCTTCTCCCAGGTGGAGGAGGCCCTTCAACGCGCGGACTGGGGGCAGGCGAAGGAGCGCCTCAAGGAGGCGGGTCGGCTCGCCCCGGGCGACTATCGCGTGAGGATCGGCCTGGCCCGGATCGCGATCGGGAAGGGGGACCTGCGGACCGGACGCCACCTGCTGGAGGAAGCGGAGAAGGTCGTGCCGGACGACGGGCCGGCCGCGCTCGCCATGGGGCGCTGCGCCGTCGAGGTGAGCAACTGGACGCGTGCGGCGAAGTATCTGGCGCGGGCGATCCAACTCCTGCCTCGCGACCCGGAGCCCTGTTACTGGCTAGCGCGTCTCTTCCGGTCGGGGGAAGTGCTCGACCTCGCGCGCAGGTATTTCGCACGCTACGAGGAGCTGTTGGGCACGCCGGCCCCGCCCGGGCGACTGCTGATGGCCAGTCTGCTGGTGAAGAGCCAGGACGAGGGCGGAGTGTTGTACATCGGCGGGCAGGCGGTCGGTCCGCTGCCGCTCTCGCTCCCGGAGCGGGTCCCGCCCACGCGGCTCAAACTCGAGGTGCGCCATCGGGCCGTGCCGCTCAAGCGCACGGTCGATTTCGAGCCCGGCGGGTCCTATCGCTGGCTGCTCGACTGGGACGGGAAGGCGGAGATCTGGGAGGCGGTGCAGGGGGAGGCCACGGCCCTCGTCGAAGGCGAGCCGCGCGCGGTGAGCGAAGTCCTGGCCCGTTGGATCAAGAACCCGCCGGGGCTGGATGCGGAGTGAGCTCTGAACCCTCGAAGCCGCCCTTCGCGCCCGTGCGACCGGTCGCACCGCCGGTAGTACCGCCGGTAGCGCTCGCCGGCGCCGCCGCGGCGCTCGCCCTGACCTCGGTCGCCGCGGTCCTCGTCCAGCTCTACGGCGTTTACCCTATGCGCGCCTTCGCGGGCCTGGTCACGGCGCCCGCGACGGTCGCGCTCGTCGTGCTCTCCGCCGCGCGGCGCGACGTGGGCCGGCGCGTCCTCGCCGGCGCCTGGGCGGGGCTCTGGGCGACCGTGGCCTACGACCTCGTTCGCGTGCCCTTCGCCCTCCGCGGCTTCTATGTGTTCAAGTCGATGGCCGCTTTCGGGCTCTGGCTGACGGGAGAGCCCTCGGATTCGTTCGCGACCGACATGGTCGGCTGGGCCTATCACTTTTCGAACGGCGCCGCCTTCGGCATCGTGTACGCGCTCTTCGCCGATCGCGTGCTGTGGGGCTGGGGTGTCCTCTATGGGGTCGCGATCGAGGTCCTGATGCTCGCCTCCCCGTTCGGGACCCGGTTCGAAATCGCCCTCGATCCGCGCACCGTGCTCCTCTCGCTCGCGGGACACGTGGTCTTCGGGTGCGTGCTCGGCGTCGCCGGGCAGTTCCCGCGCACGCTACGCCCCGGCCCGGTGCTGCTTGCGGTCCTCGTCTTGCTCGCCTCGCTCCTGGGCTGCGCGCTCGGCCGCATCGAGCACCCCGCGCCTGCCGCCCCCGCGACGATCGAACTGCGGGAGGCGGGCTTCGCGCCCAACTGGATCCGCGTGCGGGAAGGCGAGCCGGTCCGCTGGGTCAATCTGACCGACGAACCGGCCGAGGTCTGGTCGAAGTTCCAGTTCGACTCGCTCCTGCGGCCCGCGCACGGCGAACGACTCTTCGCGTTTCCGCGGGCGCTGGTGTGCGAGTACTACCTGAGAGGGAAACGCGGCATCGAAGGCTACGTCATCGTGGAGCCTGCGCCGTGACTCGAAGCTGCCCGAAGTGCCATGCGTCCGTTCCCGCCGCCGCCCGCTTTTGCCTAGCGTGCGGCGAGGGCGTGGCGGCGCCCGCCGCCCCGGCCGCGCCCGCGCGGGCCGCCCAGGCCGCGCCCGCCCCCGCCCCCGCTGCCGAGGCGCCGCCAGGACGACTCGCCCGCGCGCTTCCGCCGGCGGTCGGTTCGGCCCTTGCGCAGGCGAAGGTCGCCCGCTGCTGTCCGATGTGCGGACGGGCGCACTTCCTGGTGCGGCTCCCCGCCTCCCTCCACGAATTCCTGACCGGCGTCATCGCGTGCCGCGGCTGCGGGACGCGCTTCTGGCCGCGGCCGACGGTGGTGAACTACGCGCTCATGGTGGCGATGTCGCTCGCCTACCCCGCGTATGGGCTGCTCGTGGCCGACGGGTTCTTCAAGTCGGAGGCGGCGACCGGGCTCGGTCTCTTCGGCATGCCGAGCACCCTCCTGGGCGCGATGAGTTCGTGGACGGCGCTCATCGGGCTCTTGTCGCTGGTGCAGGCCGGCTATCGACGCGGCTGGCGCCTGAAGCAGATGTTCGCCCTCGGCGCGCTCTACGTGGCGTACGGCCTCCTGCTCGCCCTCTTGGGACCGGCCTTCCTGAATCTCCCGCTCGTCGGGGCGTGGTTGGAGTGGGACCCGCTCGCGAACCTCCTCTACCTGGCGCCGCTCGGCAGGACGGCGGGGCTCGCGCTTTTCGGCTGGCTTGGGCAGCTCCTCTCCGTCACCGGCTGGGAGCGGTGGAACTGGCTGGTGTTGCGCGGGCTGGGCATCGCGGCGATGACCGTGGTGCTGGCGCGGAACTGGCTCGTCGTCTACGGCATGGCGTTCGGGGTCGCGTCGGTGGCGCGCCGGCCGAAACCCTCGCCGCCGGGCGCCGCGCTGCCCGCACGCCTCCGTCGCTTCCTGGAGACCTCGGTCGAGCACCCGCGCCGGACGTGGCCGACGGTCGCGCTCGCGGGCGGCTTTCTTTTTTTGCATGTCGTGAGCGGCTGGTCCTGGCTCGCGCCGCTGGACCGGGCGGCCCTCGCGATCGTCTCGGTCGGGGGCCGGCTGAGCGTGGACAGCGGCATGGGGGCGCTCCGGAACGCCCTTTTCCTGCTCGGAACGGCTTCCGCGGTCGTCGCGTATGCACGGTTGTTGAGGGGAGTGCGGGGTAGGGTGAATACCGTAGGCGGCGGCATGGCGGGAGCGGCTCGCCTGCTGGCGCTGGCCGCGCTCGCCGAGGTGCTGCTGTCGGCGCGCAGGGTGTTCGCGCATGACGGCGGGCCGGGCGAGAACGGCGGGGTGACGAACATTCCCGCGGACCAGTGGGCGCAGTGGGGCGTCCACAGCGCGGGCGCCGGGACCGTGGGCGCCGCGGGCCTGGGCCTGACCGGCGGCGTGCCGGGCGTGCGCGGGGTCGGTGCGGACGGGGGCGGCGGGGGCGGCCGCGGGGATGGCGGCGGCCCGAAGGACGGCGAGCCGAAGGACGAGGGGAGCGACAAAGACAAGGGCAAGGAGCCGGGGAAAGACAAGGACAAGGATCCGCAGGACGAAAAGGAGAAAGATAAGGACAAGCAGAAAGAGAACGCCGGGTTCCGAATGGAGACCTCCGTTTCCGAACGCGCGTTCGTCGCCGACGGCTCGGCGGGCGCCTGGGTGTACGCGCGGGTCGTTGCGAAAGACGAGGACGTGGACACGCACGGCATGACCCAATCCGTGCGGCTATCGCTGGGCGCGAGCCAGCCTTGGATCGTACTCAGGGGCCAACAGCCGGGCTCGGGCTACATGGCGGCCATGGTGACCGGCCTTCCTCCGGACGAGGCCTGGGCCGCGGGGGGCTCCTTCGTGGCGACCGTTTCGGCGATTGCCGACACGCCGAATGGGCCCGTGGCCGGGAGCGAAGTCATCACGGTGACGCTGCCTGCGCAGTTCGACGCCGAGGGCTTTGACCGGCGCGGGTTCGATCGGACCGGGTTCGATCGCAAGGGTTTCGACGCCGCGGGCTACGATCGGCAAGGGTTCAGCCACGAGGGCTACGATCGGCAGGGTTTCGATCGCGAAGGCTTCGACAAGGACGGCTTCGACAAGAAGGGCTTCGATCGGAGAGGCTTCGATCACGAAGGCTTCGACCGGAAGGGGTTCAACAAGGACGGCTTCGACCGCGAGGGGTTCGACGGAGAGGGCTTCAACCGCAAGGGTTTCGACCGGTCGGGCTTCGATCGCACGGGGTTCGACAAGGACGGTTTCGACAAGAACGGCCTCAATGCGAAGGGCGTGGACCGGCAGGGCTACGGTCGCGACGGCTTCGACGGTCAAGGCTTCGATCGGGGCGGCCTGGATCGACAGGGGCGGACGAAGGCCCAGCGGCTTGACGAACTGCGCGACCTGGTGACCCGGGGCGCGCAGGAGGCGAAGAACGAGCAGTCGCTCTCGAACGTGGTGAAGAACGCGACGATCCGCGCCGGGGACGAGCTGCGCGAGGCGGCCGGGCAGGTGAAGGACGCGGCGGTAGCGGGCGTGCAGGCGGCGGGGGACGCGGTGCGGGATGTCGTCAAGGACCCGCGGATCCTGGTGGACACGCTCGGCGGGTCGCTGAACACGGTGCGGGACGGCGTGCGAGACGGCGTGAAGGCCGCTGGGGAGGCGGCGCACGACGTGCTCAAGGACCCGCGGATCATCAAGGAGACGATCACCGGGTCGATCGAGACCGTCGTTGCGACGGCGAAGGATCCGGGCAAGGTCGTGCAGATCGTGAAGGACGTGACCGGCGTGCAGAATTTCGAGAACGCGCTGGACCCGAACCGGCCGCTGCTCGATCGGTTCGGCCAGGTCGCCGTGGGCACGGTGAAGCTGGGCACGACGCTGGAGACGGCGGGGACGGCGGGACAGCTCGTGCGCGAGGGGGGGACGGCGGCGCTGGGGACGATTCGCGAGGGGCTGGCGGGTGCGGGCGTGCGCGGCGGCGAGGGGGCAGCCGCGGGGGGCGCGGTGCGAGAGGGGGCGGCCGCGGGCGGGCTCGTGCGCGAAGGCGCGGGCGCGGGGGGCGGGGTGGTGCGCGCCGAGGGGGGAGCTGCGGGTGCGGCGGCGGGAGATGCGGGCCGGGCCGAGGCGGCGGCGGCGGGCGGCGGCGGCGGGCGCGGCTCGGGTGGTAGCGGCGGCGGTGGCGGCGGCGGCGGGGGGGAAGGTGGTGGCGGCGCGGGCGGGAGCGGCGGCAGCGGCCGCGGAGGCGGCCCTTCGAGGAAGCCGGCCGACTTCGCCGCGGACGAGGCGGATCTCCCGCCGCGAAAGCCGCAAGGCGGCGGGTCCGGCGGCGCGGGGGGCGGAGGCGGCGGCGCGGCCGGTGGCGGTGGAAGTGGCGGCGGCGGCGCGGCCGGTGGCGGTGGGTTCACTGCCCGCCCGGCCGACCCTGTGGGCCACCAAGCGCAACTCCCCGGGCTCGAAGGCCAGCACGCCTCCTTCGATCTTCGCGGAAATGCGAACCCGAGGCCGCTGAGCCCCAAGGACTACGAGAAGTCCCTCATCGACCACGCGGTTGGAAAGCCCGCGGACACTCCCTGGAAGTCCTTCACGGACAACTATGATCGCGCGGCGAAATTCAATTCCACGCAAGTGGCGCAGGTGGACCTGCCGGAGGCGAGGCTCCGACAAATGCTCCAGGATCGGACGGCGGGGAAGATCCCTTACGACAAGATCGGTCGAAACGACCTGCTCGTCGAACGCGAGTTCGCCTTGCAGCAGGTCCCCAAGGAAAACTGGAAGCTCCTGTCCGGGCCGCCGGCGCCGGGTGGACCTCCCCTGTCGACGAACAACCTTCCCGGCGATCCGTTGTCCGGCTACAGCTTCTATCGGAATGCGAACGGAGAAAAGGTCTACCGCTTCTACCGGGGGCTTTCGAGGTTTGACGCGCCGTAGACGGGAGGGCTTGCTTCGGGTATCCTCGAGGGGCCGTGGTACGGCCGGGTTCGGGTGACTGTCCTGCCTGTCCGCAAGGTCGAATCCTGGGAGGCGTGAGGAAGCGCCGAGACCGCTCCCTGACGGTCGCGGTTCCGTGGCACTGCCGCAGGTGGACTCGACAGCGCCACAGAGCGGCAGCGCCGCAGCCAAGCGACGACGGAACCACAGATTTCACAGATTAACGACGATTTCACAGATTCGTAATCTGTGTAATCTTGTTGAATCTGTGAAATCTGTGGTTTTCGTGGCGTTCGACCAAAGTAGAATTGTCGCAAGAAAACGAACTTCGAACCGTTAGCGCCGCAGTCTCGTGCCGGCCGATGCTCATGGGCTCCGTGAGCATCGTCGGTCTCCAGAAATCTCAAATCCAAATTCTGAATGCTAACCTCCAAATTCTCGAGTCCCTTCCCCGAGGTTTCGTCCTGTGAGTTCCGACGCTTCGCCCTTTCACATCCAGGTCGCCCACGCCGATCTCGGGCCGATGCTCATCGACCTGCTCGGCCTGGAGCTCAGCTCGTTCTCCCCGTTCGCCGACCTGCGAAAGAGCTATGCCCCCCGGTCGGGCTCGCTCAGCCCGGCCGCGCGCGAGGTCGCCGCGACGCCGGAGCTGCGGAGGGCCGCGGGCATTCTCGCGCGGCCGCACGTCCGGCTCCGACATCGGGTCGGCGGCGGGGCCGTTCCCGTCAGCCTTTTCACGGCCTGCCACAAGGGCACCGTGGACGCGGACGCCGTGGTCGTGGTGTCGGCGGGCATCGGCAGCGCGGCCATGCTCCAGCTTTTTCCCTCCGCCGCCGGCTTTCTCGATTGGTGGATCGACCTCCTCGCGGCCGATGTTGCCTCGCCGGCGGGGAACGACCTCCCGGATCCCCTCCCCCTGGAGTCGCTCGTCTACGTCCTCCACGCGATCGACGCCTTCCGCCGCGCGTCCTATGCGAGCCTGCTCGCCTACGCCCCGACCGACGAGCCGTCGATCGGCGCCACGGAGTTCGTGGGGTCGCTCAACCGCTCGGTCTCCCTCCGCGACGTACGGTGGCTTTTGCCCGCGTTTCTCACCCTCGCGCCCGGGCTCGACCGGTTCTTGTTCGAACCCCGACCCGCCCACTTGGCCGCGCTGACCGAATGCGGCATGCTCGAACCCGTGCGGGACGCCGCGACGGGCGGCGGGGCGTTCCGGTTCGGTCCGACCGGTCGGCGGCTGGGCGTGGAGTTTTTCCGGTCCTGGTCCCTGGGGATCGGCTTCGAGTCGGCCGTGCGGACGCAGCACGGGAAGCGCGTGACGCACCGCGGCTTCCTCGCGCCGACGGCCCTGGCGAACCACGTCTTCTGGCTCGATCACGACGAGCACCAGGAGCAGGCCTGCCGTGTCCGTCATGCCGCGCTCGGCCGGAGCCGGCTCCGGCAGGTCCTCGGGGAGATGCTCGAACAGGCGATCGACGAGACGCGCGAAGGCGCGAATTCGAAACGCAGCGTCGGCGCCCCCGCCTCGCCGCGTCCCGCGCCTCGCCCGCCCGAAAAAGGGTGGGCGTCACCGGATTCGAGCCGGGTGCTGCCGCTGCCGCCGCCCCCGCCCCCGCCCGCGGTCGATCGCGTGCCCGCGCCCGTGCCCGCGCCCGACGACATGCCCACGCCGCTCGCCAGGCCGGCCGCTGCCGGAGCAGCGTCCGCGCAGGACGGCGCTACCGTGATCACCCCCCCGCCGAAATTCTGCAAGGTATGCGGACACAGCCTCTACGAGCACGAACCGATCTGCCCCTCGTGCGGGTGGCAGCACTAGGGGACCGTTGACGATGTTCCAACACGAGGCCTGGGGGCGCGGGCCTCCCTCCTTCGCCCGCTCGTTGCCGGCTACGGAGCGCAGGCCGACCCGCGCGACGAGCCGCCTGCGTTGCGATGGGCCGTGACCCGCGCGCCCACCGTGGCCGAGGCGGGTCCACGCGGCGCGCGTCCCGGTCCCTGGCTCCGCACGAGGCTCCCTCTCATTCCCCCTCCTTCGCCTCCGGGTGACGGCTCTTCACCCACTCGAGCAGTTCCACCGGCTCCCCCTCCCCGAGCTGCAGCCACCAGCGGGAGCCGAACAGGTTCTCGCACAGACCCGTCAAGAGCTCCGCCTTCGACCGGGCGTGAAAGGTCTGCCACAGGGCCTCCTTCCGCGCGCCCGCCGCCCACTCCCGGGCGGACACGACCTCCTTCAAGCCGCTCCCGAAGACCTTTTTTTTCAGACCGATCCGCCCCTCCGTCGCCTCGATGTCGTCGAGCACGCCCCCGGCGAACACGACCAGCGACTTGTCCCTCGCCCCGCCGGAGACCCCGGCAAGCTGTCGGAGCTGCTTCACGTCCTCGGCCAGCTCCGCCAGCACCTCCGACGTCTTCCGGGTCTTCTCCAGGATCTCCGGCAGCTTCTCGCGAACCGTTTGCGTGCTGCTCTTGATGTCCAACCGGAGGTCGTTCACGACCCAGCCGAACCCAAGGATCGTTGCCGCCGCAGCGGCCAGGCACGCCCAGCGAAACATGTGCAGCCCTCCAGGTAAGAAGGATCGGTCCTCCGCCTCCTCCCCGTTCCCCGCGAGCACCCCCTCCAGCGTACCTCGAATTTTCAGGGAAGCAACTTTCAATTTGCCAATCCTTCCGCAGTGCCGGTTTGTCCACCGGGAGAGACGCGTCGAGGCCCGACCGCGGCAGCGGCGGCGCCGTGCCCGGCGGACGCTGCCCTTGCCGGGCCTGGGCTGTAAACGCCTTGACACCCGGCCCGTCCGCATGCTCTAATCCAGGGTTTGATTCCATCGCCCCGCCCGGTTTACGTAAGGACTCCCATGTTCGACAACTTCATCGAGAACGCGAACAAGTTCCTCTCGCGTCTCTTCGGTTCGCGCAACCAGCGCATCCTGCGGACCCTTCACCCCCTCGTCGAGCACATCCGCGGTCTGGAACCGGAGTACCAGAAGCTCACCGACGCGCAGCTCCGCGCGAAAACCGCTGAATTCAAGGAGCGGCTGGCCAAGGGCAAGACCCTGGACGACCTCCTGCCCGAGGCCTTCGCGCTCGTCCGCGAGGCGAGCTGCCGCACGACCAAGCTCCGCCATTTCGACGTCCAGATGCTCGGCGGCATCACCCTCCATCGCGGCATGATCTCCGAAATGGCCACCGGAGAAGGGAAGACGCTGGTCGCCACGTCGCCCGCCTATCTGAACGCCCTGTCCGGCAAGGGCGTCCACATCGTGACCGTCAACGACTACCTCGCCAAGCGCGACTGCCAGTGGATGGGACCCATCTACCACCTCCTCGGCCTCACGCTCGGCACCATCCAGCACGAAGAGTCGTTCCTCTTTGATCCGACCTACAAGGACGATCTCGCCGACAAGATGCACCACCTCCGCCCCTGCCTCCGCAAAGAGGCCTACGCGGCGGACATCACCTACGGCACGAACAACGAATTCGGCTTCGACTACCTCCGCGACAACATGAAGACCCATCTCGAGGAGCAGGTCCAGCGCGAGCTGAACTACGCCATCATCGACGAGGCCGACAACATCCTGATCGACGAGGCCCGGACGCCTCTCATCATCGCCGGGCCGTCCGAGGAGAACCCCGAGAAGTACAACCTCGCCACGCGCATTTGCGCGAAGCTCGGCAAGGGACACGAAGACCAGGAGACCAAAGAGCAGACGGGCGATTACATCGTCCGGGAAAAAGAGCACCAGGTCATCCTCACCGACGAAGGCATCGAGCACGCGGAGCAGATTGTCGGCCTCGGCTCCTTCTACGAGGGGGCCAACATGGATTGGCCCCACCTGCTCGAGCAGGGCCTTCGCTCGAAGGAACTCTATCGGCGGGACAAGGACTACGTCGTCAAGGACGGCGAGGTCATCATCGTCGACGAGTTCACCGGTCGCCTCATGCCCGGCCGCCGCTGGTCGGACGGCCTCCACCAGGCCATCGAGGCCAAAGAGCACCTCCCGATCAAGGCGGAGAACCAGACCCTCGCGACCATCACCCTCCAGAACCTCTTCCGCCTGTACGGCAAGATCTCGGGCATGACCGGGACGGCCTCCACCGAGGCGATGGAGCTGGACAGCGTCTACAAGCTCGAGGTCGTCACCATCCCTACGCACCGGGCGATGGTCCGCGCGACCTATCCCGACGTCGTCTTCCGGACCTCCCGCGAGAAGTTCGACGCCGTGGCCGAGGAGATCATGCGGGTGAACGCCACGGCCCGGCCGATCCTGGTGGGCACGACCTCGATCGAGAACTCCGAGCGGATTTCGGAGCTGCTCATCCGGCGCGGCGTCCAGCACGACGTCCTGAACGCGAAGCACCACGAACGGGAAGCCTCGATCGTCGCGAAGGCGGGCCAGCTCGGCTCCGTCACCATCGCGACCAACATGGCCGGCCGCGGCACGGACATCCTGCTGGGCACCTTCACGAAGGAGCAGCTCCTCGAACACTGGAAGGCCCACGATTTCGTGCCCCGCGACCTCTCCCTCGACCTGGCCCCCGCCGACCTGGACCGCCGCCTCGGCGAGCACTGGCAGGAGCAGTTCCTCACCCCCGAGGAGAAGGCCCTCGACCCCGAGAAGCGGAAAAAAAAGCTGGCCGAGTACTGGGACCTGACGCGCACGCCGGTCCCGAAAGTCTGCGAACGCGTGGCGGACCTCGGCGGGCTGCACATCCTGGGCACGGAGCGCCACGAGGCGCGCCGCATCGACAACCAGCTTCGCGGGCGCGCGGGGCGGCAAGGCGACCCCGGGTCGTCCCAGTTCGTCGTCTCCCTCGAGGACGACCTCCTGCGCATCTTCGCCCCGGAATGGGTCTCCCACATCCTTGAAAAGCTCGGCATGACCGAGGGGCAGCCGATCGAGTCGCCGATGGTGTCGCGCGCGATCGAGAAGGCCCAGAAGAAAATGGAAGCCCACAACTTCGACATCCGCAAGAACCTGCTCGACTACGACGGCGTCATGAACGAGCAGCGCAAGATCATCTACTCCCAACGCCAGGACATTCTGAAGGGCGCCAACCTGAAGGAAATGATCCTGAAGATGGTCGACGAGCGGCTCGCCACAGCGATCGACCTCTACCTCCCCCCGAAGGAGGAAGGGGAGTGGGACTACAAGGGGCTCGCCGACTGGGCCAACCGGAAATTCGGCCTCGCGGTGAAGGAGGAGGAGACGAGCGGCAAGAAGGCCGAGGAGCTCGAAGACCTCCTCCGGGACAAGGTCCACGTCGCCTACCAGGCCAAGGAAAAGGAGCTCGACGAAGCGAAGATGCGCTTCACGGAGCGGGTGCTGCTCCTCGACTCGATCGACGACAAGTGGAAGGACCACCTCTACAACATGGAGCACTTGCGCGCCGGCATCGGGCTGCGCGGCTTCGGCCAGGTGGACCCGAAGATCGAGTACAAGAAGGAAGGGTACGACCTTTTCCAGAGCATGCTCGAGGCGATTCAGGAAGAAGTGACCGACCGCATTTTCAAGATCCGGGTGGAGAAGAGGTCGGAGGACGAGCTGGCGAAGCGGTGGCAGCCGACCGACTTCATCAAGCCGACCGCGGCGCCGGCGCCGCCGACGCCGGTCGCGTCCGCCGCCGGGGGCGGTGGAGACGGCGGCGAGAACGGCGAGGAAGGGGGCAGGGGCCCCGCGCAGCCGCGGGAAAAGCCGAAGCCCATTGTGAGCGGCGACCGAATCGGCCGGAATGACCCGTGCGTATGCGGCAGCGGGAAGAAGTACAAGAAGTGCTGCGGCCGGGTATAGTAGCCACCGTAGACGCCGAGGAGATGGGGAGACGGAGAGACCGAGAGACGGAGCGACGGAGGGACGAGCCACCGAAGACGCTGAATACGCCGAAGGGACGAAGAGACGAGCCACCGAAGACGCTGAAGACGCCGAAGGGACGAAGAGACGAGCTGAAGGCTCCGAAGGGACGAATGAACGGAGTTTTCCTGGTCCTCGCGCCCCATTGACGAGGTCCCGCCACGATTCCTGGGGGCGCGGGCCTCCGGCCCGCGAGAACCCGCACGCGGCTCACACTCGGCCGAGTCCGCGGAGAAGCCTGTTCCGAGGTCCGATCGTGGAGTACCCGTGCCGAATTCGGCGTCCCGCCCACGCTCGCGAGTCTTCCGCCGCCACGCCGCACTCCGGCCGAGCCGAAGCTGACCGATGTCGAACTCCCCCCAGGACTCCGAGAGCACCGGGGTGATTGTGACAGCTTCGCCCCTCGCTCGCTCCGAGGAGGTTGCCTGGCTCCTCGGCCTCCTCCTTTCCTGCGCGCTCTTCACGCTCTTCCTTTATGACCGCCACGGGAGCCTCGTGCCGGGCGACCACGGCCGAGACCTCCACGCCTACGAGCTCGGACGCCTCGGGCGCACGCCCTATCGCGACTATCAGTGGAAGTACGGCCCCCTCATGCCGTACGTCTTCGGCGGCGCGTGGCGTGTCACCGGCCGCGGGCTCGATACCCTGCGCGCCGCGTACCTGGCCCTCCTCACCGCGTCCGCGCTGGTCCTCTACTTCGTGGCCCGCCGCCTCCTCCCCGCACCGCTTGCCTTCCTCGCCTCGATCGCGTCCTTCGCGCACGGCCAGCCGTTCCATACGTTCAACCATGTCGGCGGCACCCTCGCCGGGTCCGTCGCCACGCTCTTCCTCCTCCGCTGGCTGGAAGACCCGCGTCGCCCGCGTCGCCGGCTTGCGCTCGCGTGCGCCTGCGCCGCCCAGGTCGTCTTCGCCCTCGTCAAGCTCAACATGGCCGGCGCCGTCTCCCTCGCGCACTGCTTCTTCCTCCTCAGGGTCGGCTGGCGGGAACGGGACCGGGAGGCCAACCCCGCCGCCGCCCTCGCGCAGGCCCTTCGCGCTCCGGTGGCCTACGGCCTCTCCTGGCTCGTCGCGACGCTGTGCGCCTACCTGCCCTTCGTGGCCGGGGTCTCCCGCTCCCACCTGCTCCAGTGTTTTCCCTGGGGCACGCGCCAGCTCGTCGAGCACGGCTCCCCCTGGGACATCGCCTTCCGCTTCCCGGAAGAGCTGTGGGCGCACGCGTTCGGGACCTCGCTCCTCCCCTGGGACCTCGTGTTCTCCCGCGACTGCCTCTGCCCCTTCCTCCTCGTGCTCGGCGTCTCCGGCGGGCTCGTCCTCTCCGCCCGCTACGTCCTCGGAAGCGCGAACGCCGCCGGCGCCGCCTTCCTCCTGCTCACGCTGCAGGCCGCGTTCGCCGCGCACGAGTTCCTCCAACTCTCCACCCACTACAGTCTGTTCTACTTTGTCGCTCCATCCGTAAACCCGCTCGTCCTCGCGCTCGGTCACAAGTTGGTCGCGCGCTGCCGCGAGTTGCGCCGCGGTGGCGGCGACGCGAAGACCGGCGCGGGTCGGCTCGCGGCCGCCAACCGCGCGGCGACGTCCGTGCTCTGCGCCGCCCTCGGCGCGGGGCTCCTGGTCGCGCACGCGGTCCGCGTCCCCGTCGACGCGGAGCGGTGGCTGGACGGCCCGGGCATCCGTGCCTACTGCGGACCGACCGACACCCTCGCCGTCATCGAGGAGGTGGCGCGTCGCGTGCGCGGCGCCACCCGGCCGGACGAACCGATCGTCGCCTTCCCGTTCGACCCGCTCTACTACTACCTCACCGGCCGCGAAAACGGCATCTACCCGGAAGAGGTCTTCGAGGAGTCCGATCTCTCGCTCGAAGACGAAGAGGAGTGCATCCGGGCGATGGAAGCCCGCGGCGTGCGCTGCGTCCTCCTCTCCAACGCCGCGCTTTGGGAAGACCAGCGGGGCCTCGGCGCGTTCGGCAAGACCTACGCCTTCCGCCTCGCCGCGTACCTCGACGAACGCTACCGCCTCGTCTGGCCGCCCCCGCCCGCGTACTTCCCCCGCCCCCCGAACGAGGTCTCGCTCCACCGCGTCCTGATCTGGTGGCGCCAGGACGAAGAGGTCCCCGCGGCGCTCAAGTGACGCGTCGCGGCGCCGTTCCCGCGCCGTGCACGTCGGGCGAGAGCGCCGTCGTGCCCGCGCGCGGCGCGTGCCGGCATGCGACGCATGGCCAGCGCTCATCCGCAGCCTACTCGACGGATCCTCCGGACAGGTGGTCAGCATCGATGCTCATCACGCACACCGGCTCCGCTGACGCCTTGAAACCAGCGGTTGGCCATCCGGTTTCCCGTGCGATCGGGTTTGGCGTTGCTGCCCAAACTCGGGCGGAAGGCCCTTGTGGATTTGCTCTGTGACCACCTCGCCGCCGTTCGATACGCGGAGCTTCCGCGTGGGCATGAGAGCGAGCCCAACGACCTCTGGTGTCCACCCCACGCAAAACCGCCGCATCGCAAACTGGAGTGGAAGCTCCCGTACGGCGACGGCGCCGGACATCCCGGTCTGCCAACAGGCCTCGCGATCTCGGGCCTCCTGTGCAACGCGTACCTCCTCACTCTTGACCAGGCGGTTGCGTCCCATCTGAACGAGAACGCAAGCCGTGGCCATGGCGCATTTCTGCGCTTTGCGGACGACATGATTCTCCTCTCGAACGATGTGCCCTCCTTGCTCAGGCTGGTAGACGTCGTCTGCTCCGGCATCGCCGCACCTGGAGAAGCTACCGTAGCCGGGCTCGCGGCCGAACCAACACAGAGCAACCTGCAGATCAACTGGTCCAAGGTCGAGCCCCCGTCCCTGGAGAAGGTCCTCCGGTTGTACCTTGAAGCGCAGTACTCGAAGTCGCCGGGAGTCGATGGGGACAGGGCGACTCCGCTCGAGAAAATCAAGTGCCCGGGCTGCGAAGGAATCACGGTGTCGGAGCTTCCGAGAAGCCACCCGGCGTCATTGGACGCTTGGTGGAGCACGTTGAGCGAAGACGACAGGAAGCGCCATCGGAGGAGCCTGGACTCGGATGGAATTCGGCGGGGCCGCCTCGGCCATTTCGTCACCTACCTGGTGGAGCGGATGAGCGATCTTCGCGTCGAGGGCCTGCTTCAGCGCTTCGGGGACGGCGCCCGGCAGAGGCTGGTCGACCTGCATGGTCTCGCTCGCATGAATCTTGAAGATGGACAGGTGAAGAAGGATTCGCGCCTGGCCTTCGCGGCGAATCGCCTTGCCAAGGCGTGGATCCCGGAGGGCGACCCGGAGCGCCAGCAGGTGGATCTCTCGGCGATCCGCCAGTCGATCCGCCACGCCTTGGAGGAGGCGCCATGGAAGTCCAGCCTGTGGCGAGCGGTTGTTCAGGCAGCGGTGCGACGTCCGTCCGGTACCGTGAAGGCGCGATGGAAGGAGGAGAACAAGGTCGCAGAGGACTGGTTTTCATCGATCCTCGGATTGATCAGTTGCTCGCCGAAGTCGAGCGGCAGTTGGGTTCAGGAGTGGCCAGAGGACAGTCCTTGGAAGCCCGAGTGCTGGCCCGCAACCGCCGCAAACCTTGGTGCGGCCGTGCTGAAGCTCCGTGCCGACGCGATCGCCCGGCATGCCGCGAGCCGGCATCGGTGTGAGCTCTGGCTCGCAATCGCTCGCGCACTGCACGACCTCCGAGCAGCGGCCCACAATCGCTGGCGTCCGGAGAAATGGACCTATCGAGCACTGGCCGAGGCTCGGATCCCTGCGGTTCTGGCATGGCTCGCCCGATTGGACAGGTGGGCCGGCGTTCTCTACGGAGAGACATCAAGCAGCGGGGAAGGCCTCCCCCCGGAGGAGCGTCAGGCCCTCGCCGTGGCGGTCCTCGCGAGCAGGTCCGCCGGCGAGCTACTCCCCATGCTCCTGCCTGTCGGAGGGGATGTTCGCCTGAAGATGCTCGGCGAGGAGAGAGGCTCCGACGGGTTGCTCCTCCCCGATACACCCGTGCTGTTCGGATTCTTCCGTCGGATCCGCACGCTACTGCGCTCAGCAGGGGCCCTGGCGTCCACTCCTCCAGATACCGCAAAGGCCCTTCCCTGTTGGGCACTGTTGTCCCTCGCCGGACGAGGACTCGCCAAACCTGATGGGGCCGGAGAGCGCGACGCCGGGCAGGACCTGAAAGAGGAGCGCAAGGTCCTCGCAGTTGCCCTGGGTCGGGCCTACGGGAGTGCCCCTGTGGACCTTTCCTCTCGCGAAGGCGCAGAGTGCCTCTGTGTCGCTGAAGCGACTTCGATCCTTCTCACACTCCCTGGCGAACTGGCCGCAGCCTGGGCTGCCGTGGCCGAGAAGGAGTGGCCGTCGCTTTCCTGGACAAGCCGCGCTGGGGGGCCCTCCGAGTGGCTGGAACGAAGTCTGCGCCTCTCCACCTATGGGCGAGTCCGACGGCTGGCGCTCTCCGGCGCAGGCGCTCACCCTTCTGGAGCATCGAAAAACCGTGCATCAGACGCGGAGGCACCCGGTCCGACCCTGTACCGCTTGCTCTGGGGCGACCCCGTGGGATCCACCGACCTGTGCCAGTGGCCCATCACGCCATGGCAGACCCCTGGCCTCCCGCTCCCTACGCGAATCGTGCTGAGCATGCTTCTCGATGCGCTCAAGGCCTCACGTACCGGGGAGAAACAGGGCGTTGGCCTCATCGGTCCCTCTGCCGGCCTACAACCAGGACGTCGACTTGTTCGACGCGATGACCTGGGTGCCGGCCTACGAGAACTACATCAACGTCGTCCTGACCAACCACGGTGTCCCGGGCGGATCGTTCGCCTGGACTCCGCGGCACCGCGAGCGAAAGGAGATCGCACGCCTTCGGGGGCCGGACCTGCTCCTGGCCGCGGATGTCATACTCCCAGTTGCGTCTCTTCTGAAGGCGCAAGAAGAACAGGCTGGGAGCGTTGTCAAGTCGATGGCCGCGAAGTGGCCGGAAAAGCCGAAGTGCACGCCCGACGACTGGAAGGCGCCGCCCCCAGGCTTCGTCAATCGCCGATAGCGGGTGGACCGCCCCCTTCGCGCATCCCTCGGTCCGCCCAAAGTCTTGACGCCATGCTCCGGCCAAGGCTAGAATCGCTCCCGCGTGGGTTTTCTCACTACGTATATCACCTGATCTCTCGGACAGGATCCGCGGGGTCGATCTCTACATCGCCACCTTCGGCCCGACCCTCGCCATCCTCTCCGAGAACTGGCCCGTGCTCACCAGCGAGGTCGACGACCGCACGGGACAGCCGAGGCCGCTCCGCCCCGAGATCGCGCTCGACCGCGCCCGCGCCGAGGTACTCTCTCTGTGCAAGCAGGGCCTCCTGCTCGGCCGAGCCGTCCAGTTCGACCCGATCACGGACTGGTACCTGATTGCGTGGGATGCCTTGCGGGCCGCGGAATTCCCGGCCGACGAGGCCCGCAAACTGGCCTTGGCCCTCGGCCTCGACCTCGAAAAACAGGTGATCGGCGAAAAGCGGCTGGTGGCCAAGAAGGGCTCCTCTGTCCGGCTTCAAGAGCCCGGGGCGCGTCGGAAGCGCGACGTGGTGGATCCGGAGAAGGAGGTCTTCAGATACTGGATCGACGCCGTCCACACGGCAATGCTCGTCTACCAAGAGGACGGGCCACCGGCCTGCAAGGCCTTCCTGCAGCGTAGCCGTCTCCTCAAGGACGCCACCTTCAGGTCCACGCTCCAGGCGCTCCTCAACGCGATTCCGCGTGCGCGGCTGAAGGGGAAGTTCGTCTGTCCGGAGGCGGAGGTGCTCGAGGCCCTGCGGCTCGCGTTCTTCGACGACCTCGCGACCCCGCCGGAGGAGCTGCCGGAGGCCCGGGCGAAGCAACTTGAAATACCCATGCTCGGCGGCCGTTCGAAGGAAGAGGAGGTCGACGACGAGGAGGACACGGAGGAAAGCGATGACTGATCCCGTCCCGTCCCCGTCGGAGCCATCGACTGGGGCGCCCCTGGCCCATCCGGCCTTTTCGCATCCGACCGCGGTGGAGGCGATCTGCGAGGTCCACTTCCGGCTACCCGAGGGCCGAAGTTGGGTCCCCCGATGGTACGGAGACCTGTTCCAGCGAATTCAGGCGGAATTTCCTCGCATGGAGCCGGAACAGATCGTCGCCGTCGGCGCGACCCTGAGCCCGCGGGGACTCGAACACCGGGTCGTCCCTCCGATCCTACGAATGCGCTACCTGCACCGAGAGCGGGCGCACCAAGTGCAGCTCGCCCCCGGTGTGTTCACCGTCAACGAGCTGAGCCCGTACCCTGGATGGGGTCGTTTCGGTGAAGACCTGAAGGCCGGGTGGAGCCACCTGCTGGCGGTTCTGGGCGAGGCGACCGTGCATCGCGTCGGCCTCCGATACATCAATCACCTTCCGAAGGCCGGCACCGACGAACTGCTGTCCGCATGGCTTGCAGAGAGCGAGCACTACCCTCGAAAGATCCTGGGGTGCAGCTCCCACTTTCTGTCCCGCTTTGAGCACAATCCTCTTCCCGGTCTGCGCCTAGTCGTCACCGTCGCGGACGGTACCGACGGGGAAGGGCGCCCGGTATTCGTGCTCGACCTGGACGCGATCGTCGAGGCGGACTTGCAATCCGGGTGGGATTGCCTGTATCCTGAGGTGGATCGCCTCCACGACCGAATCTGGGCAGCCTTCGATTCGACCCTGACGCCACGCTACCTTACCCGCCTGAGGGAGGGTCGTGCATGATCACCGTGATCGACCCAAAAAAACACGCACCCGCAGGGCCGCCTGGGCAGGCCCCTGGGGGACAGTCCGCCTTCGAGTACCGGGTCTTCGTGACCGGGGGAAGCGTCCTGGAAGGGGCGGAACCGCTGTTTCAGGGACGCTTCTGGAGCGATCTCGCGGGTGTCACGCGGCCCGCAGCCTGTGTCTATTCCGTTCTTGAGCCTAACCCGCGTCCGGATCGGCGGACACGCTATCGCATGGCGGCCGACCTCCTCCGACAGTGGATGCAGGAGCCCGGAGGCGACGACGAACGGACCCTCCGCGCCCTTGATGGGATGGCCGATCCCGGGATGAGCTGTCGCGAGGAAGGGGAATGAGGTTGGTCCTCGACACCGGCGTCTTGGGGCTGCTCTGCCATTCCAGCGCGGAGCAGAGCCGTCCCGTGGCCGCATGGCTCTCGGCGATCCTGGACCCGGCACGCGCGGGCGGCGAGGAACACCGCGTGATCCTTCCAGAGATCGCGGACTATGAGCTGCGACGAAAGTTGCTCCAGCTTTCGCTGCGAGCGGGGGGACTGACGACCCCGAGCCTGGAACGGCTCGACCAGCTCGGGACCTGGCTGGATTACCTCCCGATTCGAACGGAGACGCTCCGGCGGGCGGCCGCGCTGTGGGCCCGGGCGCGGCATGACGGCCGGCCCACGGCGCCAAACGCCGCGCTCGACGGCGACATGATCCTTGTCGCGCAGGCCGAAGAAGCGGGAGGGACAGTCGTAACGGGGAACCGCAAGCACCTTGCCCCCTACGTCCTCGTGCGCGATTGGACCGAAATCCCTCCGCCACCGTAGCCCCTCCGGCGCATCCACTGTTCGTCGGGGAGGTGCTCGCGTGCCACTCCTCCTCCCCAGCTACGCCTGGCAAATCAGCTACGGCGCATCCGATGATCGGCTGCGCGGGTTCTACCTCCCCGCACTCGAGCGGAGCGTCCGAGGGCACGAGGGTCCAGGAGCCAGTAGGTGAGTGGCGCCATGCGGGCGTGGTCCTGCGTCCCGATACTACAAACCCGAGCCACCAGCCGATGGTTTTCAATGGGCAGGAAGAGGATGTACTGAGCATCATCGCCGAATTCGTGGAGACCCTGAGCGAGGCGAGAGAAAACGGGCCTGGCAGGTAGCCGACAAGGTGCCTCCGTCGACCTCGGCGACCGGCTACGCCTCCCGCGGGATACGCTTGCGGTCTTGCCTGCGACGCTCTACTCGATTTGCCCTGCCCTCGCCGCACGACCGTCAACCCCAGCTTGCGAAAGGCTCATGCAAGACAACAAGCCGAAGTGAAGCTAAAATCGCTCTCTCCGTCCGTTGCCAAAGATGATCGCCGGTAGAGGACTATGGACTCAGCGCCCGGCCTCTGCGTCTCCGCGTCTCTTTGTAAAAGTCTCGCGTTCGAGCCACACGGCCGGGCCGAATTTCAAATTGCAACAAGTCAAATTTCAAATCTCAAATTTCGCCCGCGTCCAGCTGGGACGCATAGCCATGATCCAGCCATTTGCCGCCGTCGGTCGAGTTTAGCCTCAGTTCGGGTTGTTGATGCAAGAACCCTCCTCCCCGCGTCGCCCGCCGCCGGCGAACAGCTCGCTCGCGGGTTTCATCGATCTCGCGTACGCGATGCTCTTCCTCCTCACGCTGCCGTACTACGCCGTGAAGGCCATGGGGCGGGCGGAGATGCTCCGCAGCCTCGTCCCGGAACGACTCGGGTACGTACCCGCGCGTCGCGGAGGGCGTCGGTGCCTGTGGGTCCACGCGGTCTCCGTCGGCGAGGTCCTGCTCGTCCGCACCTTCATCCGGCTCTTCCGCGAGCGGCACCCGGACTGGGACGTCGTCGTCTCGACCATCACGGAGACCGGGCAGGAGGTGGCCTGGAAGTCCTTCCCCGACCTTCAGGTCTTCTACTTTCCGCTCGACCTCAGCGGAGCGGTCCGCCGCTGCCTCCGACGCATCCGGCCGGACGTCGTCGTCCTCTCCGAGCTGGAAATCTGGCCGAACTTCCTCCTCTTCGCGCGCGAGGCGGGCGTGCGCTGCCTCGTGGTGAACGGTCGCGTCACGGAGCGCTCGCTCGGTCGCTATCAGTGGATCCTCGGGGCGCTCCGCCGGATCATGTGCGGCATCGACGCGCTCGGGGCGCAGGACGAGTGTTTCGCCGCGCGGCTGCGGGCCATGGGCGCCCCGGCCGAGCGCGTCCATGTGACGGGCAACATGAAGTACGACGCGATCTCCGGAGGGAGCTTCGACGAATACGCTCGCGACCTGCGCGCGCGCCTGGGCGTGGGCCCGGAGGACCCCGTGCTCGTCGGCGGGAGCACGCACGACCGCGAAGAGGAAGCGCTCCTCGGCGTGTTCGCGGCGCTGCGCCGCGAATTTCCGCGGCTGCGGCTGATCCTGGTCCCCCGACATCCGGAACGCGCAGGGCGCGTCGAGGACCTGGTCCGCGGGGCCGGGTTCGCCGTCCTGCGAAAAACGCAGCTCGATCGCGAGCCGGCGGCCGGGACCGGGGCTGACAGTGCCGCCGTTGCAGCGGCCGCCGCCGCCGTCCTCCTCGTGGACACCGTCGGCGAGCTGCGCAAAGTCTATTCGCTGGCCACGGTGGTCTTCGTGGGCGGAAGCCTGATCCCGCATGGCGGTCAGAATCTCCTCGAGCCGGCCGCGCTCTCCAAGCCCGTCGTGTGCGGCCCGCACATGCACAACTTCCTCGAAGGCACGGAGCTGCTCGTGCGCGCGGGCGGGGCGCGGCAAGTCGCCGACGCCGCCGGAGTGCTCGCCGCGTTGCGCGCCTGGCTCGCCGACCCGGCCGCCGCGGCCGCGTCCGGCGCCGCGGGCGAGGCCGCGCTTCGCGGTCGCCAGGGCGCGACCGAGCGCAATCTCGCCCTCGTCGAGCGCTACCTGGACGCGCTCCCGGCCGTGCGGTGACTCCGCCTGTTTTCTTTTTTTGCAGCTACCCGCGCTAGGGAAGCCTCCCCATGCCCATGCCGAGTTCCGGACCCGTCTCCTCGGACGCGGGCGCCTCCCGCCCCCCCGCCCTGGACGGCCGGTCCGGGCCCGGCTCCGTCCCGCCCTCCCGCGTCCGCGAACTCCACGACGCCCAGCTCCGTGCGCTGCGCGTCCGCTGCCATCGCTTCTTTGCCGGCCTCCTCCTCCTCCAGTGGGGCCTGGCGCTCGCCCTCGCCGCCACGTTTTCCCCGGAGGCCTGGGGCGCGAGGCTCCCCTCGTCGCTCCACTTCTGGACTGCGCTTTTTTTGGGCGGCATCCTGTCCTTGGCGCCGCTCGCGCCGATCCGCAAGCGGCCCGACGCGGGCCTCACCCGGCATCTGGTCGCGATCGCCCAGGCCCTCTGGGGAGCGCTCTTCATCCACCTCGCCGCCGGGCGGCTCGATGTCCATAACCATGTGCTTTTGTCCCTCGCCCTCCTCGCCTCGTATCGCGACGAAGGCGTGCTCCTCACGGCTGTGGCGGTGTCGGCCGCGGACCACCTCCTCCGGGGAGGCTGGTGGCCGGAGTCGCTCTACGGCACGGAGCACGGCGTGCTCGGGACGACCGCGCTGCACCTGGTCTGGCTGGGCCTGACCAGCGCCCTCCTCTTCGCCGCGCTGCGGGCCGTCGCCCGACACGCCCGGGCCGGCGCGGAATTCCACGCCCGGCTCGAGGCGCTGCAGCAGGAGGCCCTTCGTGTGACCGAAGGTCGGCTCTTCCTCTTTCTGGAGGCCGTGCCGGTCGGCATCTTCGTGCTCGACAGGTCGGGGATGCCCTACTACGCGAACCGCGCGGCGCAGGAGATCCTCGGCAAGGGGATCGTCGCCGAGGCCGGCCTCGACCGCCTCGCCGAAGTCTACGCCGTCTGCGTGGCAGGCACGGACCTTCCGTATCCGGCGGAGCGCATGCCGATCGTGCGCGCGCTCGGGGGTGAGGTGGCCGAGGCAAGGGACCTGGAAATCCGGCGGCCCGAAGGGCGGGCCGCGCTCCACGTCACGGCCCGGCCCGTTCGCGACGCAGCCGGCCGCGTCGAATTCGCGATCGCCGCCTTCCTCGATGTCAGCGCCACGGCCCGGGCCGAGCGGGAACTGCGGGAAGCCCTGGTCGCCGCCGAGGCCGCCACGCGCGCGAAATCCGAATTCCTGGCCGGCATGAGCCACGAGCTGCGCACGCCGCTGAACGGCGTGATCGGGATGTCGGGCCTCCTCCTGGATACCGCCCTGAGCGCGGAACAGCGGGACTACGCGCAAACCGTGCGCGGGTGCGGCGAGGCGCTCCTCGCTCTCGTCAATGACCTCCTCGACCTGTCGAAGGTGGAGGCCGGCAGGCTCGAACTGGAGACGGCGGAGTTCGACGTCGAGAGCGTCGTGGAGGATGCGCTTGATTTCGTCTTGACCCAGGCGAGGCAGAAGGGGCTGGAGCTGGCAGCCGCGATCGAGCCGGACCTGCCACGGCGGCTGCGCGGGGATGCGGGCCGGCTCCGACAGGTCCTGTTGAACCTGCTGTCGAACGCCGTCAAGTTCACCACCGCAGGGGAGGTCGTGGTCTCGGTTCGTCCGGAGAAGCGGACGGAGGGGGACGTCCTCGCGCGGTTCGAGGTCCGCGACACCGGGCCGGGGATCCCGGCCGAGGCGCGTGCGCGGCTGTTCGAGCGCTTCTCGCAGGCCGACGAAACCATCGCTCGCCGCTTCGGGGGGACAGGGCTCGGGCTCGCCATCTCGAAGCGGCTGGTGTCGCTCATGGGGGGCGAGATCGGCCTGGAGAGCGAGCCGGGGAAGGGGAGCACCTTTTGGTTCACCGCCCGTTTCGGCCGGACGAGCGCGGACGCCACCATGCGCCCTTCCCCTCGTCTGAACCTCGTGGGGCTGCGCGCTCTCGTGGTGGACGACCACGAGATGAATCGGAAGATCCTCACGACCCTTCTCTCGTCCTGGGGGATGAAGGGGGAGGAGGCCGCGGGCGGGGAGCCGGCGCTGGCGCTGCTGCGCGAAGCGGCGCGGGTCGGCAGGCTGCCGGCGGTGATCCTCCTGGACATGCATCTTCCCGGCCTGGACGGGGTGGACGTGGCGCGGGCCCTCCGCGGGGACGCGGCGCTGGCCGGCGTGCCGATCGTGCTGCTCACGTCCGGCGGGGGAGCGGCGCTGCCGGCCGACCTTGGGGTGGCGGCCACGCTGCCCAAGCCGGTCCGGCGCGCGCGCCTCTGGGAATGCCTGACCGGACTGCTCGCGGGGGGAACGGACCCCTCTCGAGGGCACGCGCCGTCGGACGTCACGCGCGAAAGGCCGTTTGCCGGGCCGGTCCCTTTCCGGATCCTCCTGGCCGAGGACAATGCCGTGAACCAGCGGCTGGCCGTGGCGTTGCTGGAACGCCTGGGTCTGCGCGCGGACGCCGTGGGCAACGGCCTCGAGGCTGTGGAGGCGCTCGACCGCGCTCCCTACGACCTGGTGCTCATGGATTGCCACATGCCGGAGATGGATGGGTACGAGGCGACGCGGGAGCTTCGAAGGCGCGGGGCTGCGGAGCCGCGGGTGCCGATCGTGGCGATGACCGCCTCCGCATTGCCGGGGGAGCGGGAGAGGTGTCTGGCTGCCGGGATGGATGAATTCCTGGCGAAGCCGATCCGGCGGGAGCAGTTGCTGTACATGCTGGAGAGGTTCCTGCTCGGGCCGGAACGTCGCTCGGGCTCCGGTCGAGCGCGCACGCACGGCCTGGAACCCGCGGTCGGCGCGGGCATGCCGTCCCCCGTGGGATCGGAGCCGCCGTCCCCGCCGGCGACCGAAGCCGGGGGGCCTCCGCGGCCCGGGCCGGCGTCGATGATCGACCGGGCGGCCCTGCTCGACCGCGTGGGAGGGGACCTCCGGCTCGCAGGGAGGCTGGCCCGCGTCTGCCTGGAGGACGGCCCGGTCCGGCTCGCCGCGATCGGCGACGCGGCAGCCCGCGGGGACGGGCAGGCCCTCCGCCAGGCGGCGCACGCCCTCAAGGGGGCCGTGTCCATCTTCGCCGCCCAAGGGGTCGTGGAGCAGTGCGCGCGGCTGGAGACGATGGGGGGCGCGGGGGAGCTGCTCGGAGCCGGGCCGCTGGCTGCGGAACTCGCGGCCTCCTTCCAACGGCTGGGGATCGAGCTGGCTGCTCTTGCGGAGGGGCGTCAGCCGGAAGCTCCAAATCTTTCTTGACCTTCCGGCGTTCTCACGGTAAACTTTTCCGCTTCTTTCGAGCCCGACCCCGGAGGGCCCGGAGGGGACCCCGCGGCCCAAGCCGCGGGTTTCCGCGCATTGTTTCGTCTCTGGAGGCATGCATGGCGAACACCGGTCGCAGACTTTTCACCTCCGAAGCGGTCTGCATGGGACATCCCGACAAGGTCGCCGACCAGATTTCCGACGGCATCCTCGACGAGTTGCTTCGCCAGGACCCCACGTCGCGCGTGGCCTGCGAGACCCTGCTCAAGAACGGCCTCGCCATCGTCGCCGGCGAGATCACGACCCGCGGCTACGTCGAGATCCCGACCCTCGTGAAGAAGGTCATCGAGGAGATCGGCTACACGGACCCGGCCAGCTCCTTCAACTGCCACTCGGTCGGCGTCCTGACGTGCCTCGAGCCGCAGTCCCCCGACATCTCCCAGGGCGTGAACGAGGACCCGGCGAAGGCCAAGGACCTCGGCGCCGGCGACCAGGGGATGATGTTCGGCTATGCCTGCCGCGAGACGCCCGAGCTGATGCCCCTGCCCATCGGCCTCGCGCGGAAGCTCGTCAACCGCGCCGCCGAGGTGCGCATGAAGGGCGTCCTCAAGTACCTGCGCCCGGACGGCAAGTCCCAAGTCACGGTCGAGTACGACGGCGACAAGCCGGCCCGCATCCACACCGTCGTCCTCTCGCTCCAGCACGCGCCCGAGGTTTCCCTGGAGCAGATGAAGACCGATTTCCGCACGCACATCATCGACCCGGTCCTGCCGCCCGGGATGGTGGACGCGAACCTGAAGCTCCACATCAATCCGACCGGCCGCTTCGTCCAGGGCGGCCCCCAGGCAGATTGCGGCCTCACGGGGCGCAAGATCATCGTCGACACCTACGGCGGCATGGGCCACCACGGCGGCGGCTGCTTCAGCGGCAAGGACCCGACCAAGGTCGACCGCAGCGCCTGCTACTACGCGCGCTACGCCGCGAAGAACATCGTCGCGGCCGGACTGGCCGACCGCTGCGAGCTCCAGGTCGCCTACGCCATCGGCGTCGCACGCCCCGTCTCCGTGCTCGTCGAGACCTACGGCACCGGCCGCGTCCCGAACTCCCGCATCCTGGAACTCGTCGAGAAGCACTTCGATTTCCGCCCGCGGGCGATCATCGACCAGCTCGACCTGCGCCGGCCGATCTACAAGCAGACCGCCCGCTTCGGCCACTTCGGCACCGACGACCCGAACTACACCTGGGAGCGGACCGACAAGGCCGAGACCCTGCGGAGCGAGGCGGGCCTGGCCGTCCCCGCCGCCCAGCCCGTCGGCGCCCGGTAGTCACCGCCTCCGCACTTGACGAAGGTAAACTCCCTATGGCCGGCCCCGGCAAGCGCCCGCCGCCGACTCCCCGCGCCTCGGGGCCGGGACGAGCGGTCCCCGTCGCCCGGCCCGCCGTTTTCGAAAAAAAGAAAGGAACTCGAGTGAAGAAGACCGAAAGCGTGACCTGCGACGTGAAGAGCCCCGCCCTCGGACCGACGCTCGGCAAGGGGAAGGTCGAGTGGGCGGAGAGCCAGATGCCCGTCCTCCGCGCCATCCGCGCCCGCTTCGAGAAGGAGCGACCGCTCAAGGGCGCGCGCATCGCCGCGTGCCTCCACGTGACCAGCGAGACCGCCAACCTCTGCCGCACGCTCAAGGCCGGCGGCGCCGAGGTCTTCCTGTGCGCCTCCAACCCGCTTTCCACCCAGGACGAAGTCGCCGCCGCCCTCGCCACGGAGTACGGGGTCCCGACCTGGGCGATCAAGGGGGAGGACAAGGACACCTATTACGCCCACCTGAAGACCGTCCTCGCGCAGAACCCGAACCTCACGCTCGACGACGGCGCGGACCTCGTCTCGATCCTGCACTCGGAGTTCCCGAAGCAGCTCCCGAACGTGTACGCCGGGATGGAAGAGACGACCACGGGCGTCGTCCGCCTGCGCGCGATGGCGCAGGAGGGCGCGCTCAAGTACCCGGTGATCGCGGTGAACGACGCGGCGACGAAGCATCTCTTCGACAACCGCTACGGCACGGGGCAGTCGACCTGCGACGGGATCATCCGCGCGACGAATCTGCTCTTCGCGGGCATCAACGTCGTGTGCGCGGGCTACGGCTGGTGCGGCCGCGGCTTCGCGGCGCGCGCGCGGGGCCTGGGCGCCCGCGTGATCGTCACCGAGGTGGACCCGATCCGCGCGCTCGAGGCGGCGATGGACGGCTTCTCCGTGATGCCGATGGCCGAGGCGGCGAAGCTCGGCGACGTCTTCTGCACCGTGACCGGCGACACGTCCGTGCTGCGCGCCGAGCACTTCGCGTCCATGAAGGACGGCGCGGTGCTGGCCAACAGCGGCCATTTCAACGTGGAAATCGACCTGCCCGCGCTTGCGAAGCAGGCCAAGGAAGTGCGGCGCAACGTGCGGCCGCTCGTGGACCAGTACGCCATGGCCGACGGCCGGAGCTTGTACGTCCTGGCGGAAGGGCGCCTCGTGAACCTGGCCTGCGCGGACGGCCACCCGGCGAGCGTGATGGACATGAGCTTCGCGACGCAGGCCCTCTGCGCGGAGTACGCCGTGAAGCACAAGGGGAAGATGGCGGCGAAGGTCCACGACGTCCCGCGCGACGTGGAGAACTGGATCGCCACGCTCAAGCTCGAGACCATGGGCGTCCGGATCGACACGCTGACGGACGATCAGAAGAAGTACCTTTCGAGCTGGAACGAAGGGACGTAGACTCGCGGTTTCCGGCCGCATCGTCAGCCTCTTCGAAGGGCGGGCCGCCATGCGCGGCCCGCCCTTCGATTTTTTGAAAAGTGCAGGACCCGTCGCCGCCCCACCGAACCGCAACCCTTCGACTCGGCCTGGGGGCTCGCCCGGGGCCAGGGCGCGGGCTCCGCGCGTTCGTCGGCCGGCGCGGGTTCGACCTCGCCACTCCGCGTCCGGCCGCCGACTCGAACCGAACCGCGACCGTGAGGGAGCGGTCTCCGCGCGTTCTTCCGCCCGCGCGTATTCGAACTCCACACGTGGGTGACCGTGCGGAGCCGAGACGCAAGGGGCAAAGAGTTCCTGGGCTACTCGGAGGGCTCCAAGCGGGGCGTCCGGCGCGAGGCTCGAATCCGGGGGGGACGGAGGAAGACCCGAGGCCGCTCCCTAACGGTCGCGGTTCCGATTTCTCCGCGGCCGGGTTCCCTGTCGGCCGAGCCGATGCAGGAAAAGCAGATGAGCGACTCGAACCTCCACGTCGTCCTCGTCGCCCCCGAGATCGCGTGGAACACCGGAAACGCGGGGCGCACCTGCCTCGCCGCCGGGGCGCGGCTCCACCTGGTCGAGCCGCTCGGCTTCTCGCTCGACGAGCGCGCGGTGCGTCGCGCGGGCGTCCACTATTGGAAGCACGTCCAACCTTCGGTCTGGCCCGCCTGGCCCGCGCTCGCGGCTCGGCTCGGGGAACTCGGCGAGCCATTTTTTTTTACCGCGTGCGAAGGGCGCGACCTGCGGGCGACCGTATTCCCGGCCCGCGCGGTGCTTGTCTTCGGTTGTGAGAGTGCCGGCCTGCCCGCCGCGATCCGCGACGCGCACGCGGACCGCCTCGTGACCATTCCGATGCGGGCGCACGAGGGGATCTCGCTGAACGTTTCCACCGCGGTCGGCATCGCGGTCTACGAGGTGCTGCGGCAGCGGCCGACGCGCGGTGAGGGGCGGTGAGGGACGAAACCGCCGCGCCCCGACCGTTTTCCTGGCGGATGCCCGCGCTCCCTGCTAGAATCGGCCCGGACGTCGGGGCTTTGCGACCTCGCCGGCAGCACCGTGACCGCGCGCGGACGCCGTGAAGTCCGCGGAGACTACGCAGTTTTTTCAACAAGCCGAAGTGAAGCTAAAATCGATCTCTCCGTCCGTTGCCAGAGATGATCGCCGGTAGAGGACGATGGACTCAGCGCCCGGCCTCTGCGTCTCCGCGTCTCTGTGGTAAAGTCTCGTGTTCGAGCCACACGGCCGGGCCGAATTTCAAATTTCAAATTTCGCCCGCGTCTAGCTGGGACGCAGAGCCATGATTCAGGCATTTGCCGCCGTCGGTCGAGTTTAGCCTCAGTTCGGGTTGTTGAGTTTTTTTGCGCAGGCCCCTGCCGCCCCCGAGGGAGCGTCCCCCACGCGGCCTCTGGCTCTCCCCCTGCTCTCCGGTGGGTCCCATGCCCGACGAGGGTCCGATCACGACGCGCCGGACGCGCTTCCGGGCGGCGATCGCCGGGTGGATGGGCGCCTCGGCGCTGGCGGGGGCGCTCGTCTGGTCCGGGGTCCTTTCCGGCGGCCTGCTGGCGCCCGACCGCGCGCTCCTCGGCCTGCCTTCCCCTCTCCCGGGCGGTCCGCCGCCGGCCTCGACCGATTTGCGGGCAGCCCGACCCGCGGAGCCGGCCTTGGGGCTGCCGCAGTACGCCACGGTGCCTCTCGCGACGCTCCGCTGGCAGGCGAAGGCGGAGGACTCGGCTGCGCCGGCGCTCCACGCGGTCAACTTCGGTCTCCACCTGGCCGTTACGCTCCTGCTCTTCCCGCTGGTGCGTCGCGTGCGCATGGCGGAAGACCGTGCGCGGGAGGTCGGCCCCCGCTCGGGCACGACCACCTCGGTGCGGACGACGATCCACAGCGGCACGGGTCGCCTCCACGCCGGCGCCGGGGCGGCGGCGCTCCTCTTCGCCTGCCTCCCCGTGCACGCCGAGGCGATCGCTTCCGTCGCGGCGCGGGACGAATTGCTCGGCGCCCTCCTGGGGCTCGCAAGCTGGTATGCGCATCTCCTGGGCGGGCCGGTCGCCCACCTCGTCTCCCTCGCGCTCTATCTCCTCTCCTGCCAGTGCCGAGCGGGGCTCGCGTTCTTGCCCCTCGCCTGGATCGCCTGGGACCTGATCCGCGAGCGTGGCCTCGTGTACGCCGCGCATCGCTATGGCGCCAAGTATCTGGCGCTCGCCGGCATGGCCGCGCTCTCGGCCTGGCTCGGGGGCCGCCCTCCCTCGCTCGCGCCCTCCGTGGACGCCCTGGCCGGCGCGGCCCCCCTCGAGCGGCTCCTGACGTGGGCGCGGCTCTCGTGGACGGACGCTTTCCTGCCGCTCGTTTCCGGGCTGGGCCTCGCTTCCGGCTACGGCCGGCCCGCCGTGGCGATCAGCCCCACGACCGACCCCCTCGCCTGGGCGTGCCTGGGCGGCATCCTCGTCGCCCTCGTCGCGGCCGCCGCGGCCTGGGCCTGGGGCGCGCGCTCCGGACCGGCCTGGACCGCGTTCTTCCTCCTTACCCTCTTGCCCACGACGCCCCTCTTCGGCCCGCGCGCGGAAATCGGCGCCGAGCGCCTCCTTTACCTGCCCTCCGTGGCCTGGTGCGCGTGGCTCGGGATCGGCTGGGCTGCGGTGCGCCGGCGGTGGCGGGGGCGCCTCAATCCGATCGCGGCCGGCCTGCTCGGGGTCGCCGTGCTCGGGTACGGTCTGACCGCGTATCGTCGCGCGTTCGCTTGGGCGGACGAAGTGACCCTCCGGCGCTCGACCGTCGAGTCGCGGCCCGCGGATGCCGACGCCCACGCCGCGTTGGGAGCGGCGCTGCTCGCACGACCCGAAGCCCAGTCCGCGCTCGAAGAGGCGATCCGCTGCCTGGGCGCGTCGCTCCGGCTCGAGCCCCGGCCCGGCGTGCGCGCACTGCGTGCCTACGCGCTGGTTCTCCATCGGGACCTCGATGCCGCCGAGGCCGAGGCGCGCGAGGCGCTGCGGGCCGGCGACCGTCTCGCGCTCGCGCACCTGGTCCTCGGAGAGGTGTGTCTCGCTCGCGGCCGGCCGCAGGAAGCCATCGACGCCTGCCGGCGCGCCCTCGAGCTCGACCCCGGCATGGCGGAGGCCCATGCCGGGATCGGGCAGGCCCACTTCAAAGACTCCCGCCTCGAGCCCTGCCTCGAGGCCTGCCGCGCCGCGGTTCGGCTGAAACCCCGCCTCGCCGCGGCCCGCACGTGCCTCGGTCAAGCATTGGAGGCCACCGGCGACCCGGACGGCGCCCGCCACGAATACGAGGACGCCGTCCGCGCGGAGCCCGACTTCGGCGAGGCCCGGTACCGCCTGGCGCTCGCCTACACCCGCGGCGGAGACGCGCGTGCCGCACGCGAATGGATGGCCTTCGTCGAAATCGCCCAGCGCCAACCCTGGCTCAGGGACCGCGTTCCGACCGCCATGGAATACCAGTCACTAAGACCACAAAGGCGCATTTCGGCCGAGCCAAACTCGCCCCCCTCACTGACGGTCCTTCGTGGTCTTCGTGCCTTGGTGGCTTGGTGGTTTCGTCGTCCGTTTGGGTTTCGGGCCTTCGCCCGAGTTGGGATTTGAGATTTGAGATTTTTGAATGGAGAATGGAGAATGGAGAATTTGGTGGTTCGTTTTGCGTTTTGCGATTTGAAATTTGAAATTTGAAATTTCCGATTGCTGATTGCCGATTGCCGATTGCGCCGGTCATGGCTCGCTTGCCTTCTCGCTTCCACATCCGAGTCTCGCGATGACTCCCTCCTGCGCGCCCGCCGCCTCGCGCCTCCAGGCGTGGACCGTCCCCGCGCTCATCGTCCTCGCGATTTGGGGGACCTACGCGGTCGCCCTCCAGGGGGAGCTCGTCTTCGATGATCACTTCATCGTCGAGCGCAATCCGCTGATCAAACCCGGGACGACGCTCGGTCGCATCTTCTCCTCGCCCTACTTCCGCGGCCAGGGCTATCGTCCCCTCACCGTGTTGTCGTTCGCCGTGGACTACCGTCTCTACGGCCTCGCCCCGACGGGGTATCACGTCACGAACGTCCTCCTGCACACGGTCAACGCGCTCCTCGTGCTCCTCCTCGCGCGCAAGCTCTTCGGCCCGTGCCTACTCGCCGACGCGACGGCGCTCCTCTTCGCCCTCCATCCCGTGCACGCGGAGCCGGTGGCCGGCATCGCCCAACGCGACGCGCTGCTTTCCGCCGGCTTCTACCTCCTGGGGTGGCTGCTGTACCTCCGCGGCGACCGGCCGGGGCTCGCCGGCGCACTCCTAGCCTACGGCCTGGGCCTTCTCGCGAAGGAGGACGCCGCGACCCTCCCCGTGGTGCTCTTCCTCGGCGATCTCGCGTTTCCCGGCGAGCCCCGCCGCCGCTCGCTGCGCGGGTCCGTGGTCGCGTGCGCCGCCTTCGCGCTTCCGCTCGCCCCTTGTCTCGCCCTTCGTTACCAGGCGCTGGGCGCGCTCGGCGCCGGGGGGGACCGCGCCTATTTCACGGACTGCCCCTTCGTCGTCGTCGTGCTGACCATGGGCCGGTTTTTCGCCGAGCACTGCCTCCCGGGCCTTCTCCTCGGCGTTCGCATCTCGTGCGACTACCAGCGTCCCGCGTTTGCCGACGCCGGGCCGCGGGAGGTGGTCGCCTGGCTCGAAACCGCGGGCCTGGCGACGGCTGTGGTCGCCGCCGGCTGGCTCGCCCTGCGGCGACGCTCCGTGGCGGCCTTCGGCGTGCTCTTCGCCTTCGTCGCCTACCTGCCGGTCAGCAATCTCCTCGTTCCCATCTGGGCCCTCGGCGCGCAGCGCTACCTGTACCTCCCGTCGCTCGGGGCCTGCGTGTCGCTTGCCGCGGCGTGCACGGCCTTCCGCGGCGGGCCGGCGCCGCTCGCGCGCCCGTTCCTCGGAGGGGTGCTTGCCCTGTTTGCGCTTCTCGCCGTGCAAGAGGCGGCGCTCTGGCGTCATGGGGCCACCCTCTACGCCGCGATGCTCGAACGCACGCCGGACAACCCGACCCCCCACATCAATCTCGGCCTCGTCGCCTATCGCTCCGGGGATCTGCGAAAAGCGGTCCCGCTCCTCGAACGCGCGGCGGCGCTGGCCCCGGAGGCCGTGCTGCCCGTGGTCAACCTCGCCGCCGTGTACGGCGACCAGGGGCGTTGCGACGAGGCCCTCGCCCTCCTGCGCCGCGTGCAAGGGAAGGGGCGCAACAATCGAGAGCTGCCCTGGATCGCAACCGCCCACTTCCTGCGCCTGCGGGGAGAGACCGCGGAGGCCCGGGCGGCGATCGCGGAGGCGTTCAAGGAGGCGCCTGAGTCCGCGGAGGCGTGGCAACGACTCGCCGAGATCGCCGCCGACGAGGGAAAGTTCGAGGAAGCAGAGACCGATTTCCGCCGGTGCCTGTCCATCGACCCGGACCGCGCGATTGCCGCGCTCAACCTCGGGGGCCTCCTGCGCCACATGCGACGGCACGCGGAAGCGATCGGCCGGCTGCGGAGTGCGGTGGCTTCCGAACCGGGGCTGACGGCCGCATGGGGGCTCCTCGCGGTCACTTTGGAGGAGACGGGGGACCTCGTCGGCGCGGAGCAGGCGTATCGTGGCGCGGTCGCCTCCGCGGGCGCTTCGGCCGCCTTGCGCCAGGGCCTGGGTGCCCTGCTGCTAAAGGCGGGCAGGCCGCGGGAGGCCGAGGGGGAGCTGCGTACCGCGCTGCGGCTGGATCCCGCGCTCCTGGAGGCCCGGCTCCAGCTCGGCGTCGCCCTCGCTCGCCAAGGCGACCCAGCTCACGCGGTCGCCGAGTGGGAGGAATTCGTGCGCGCGGCCGGCGATGCCGCCCGTTACGCAAAGGGGGTGGAGTGGGTCCGACAGCAACTCGAACACGCCAGGGAGAAAAAGTGAACGAGGTACGTCCTGGCGCAGTAGGGTGGCGGGGTCGGTGCGGCGCGGCCGCGATCTTTCTCGCCGTCGGCTGCGCGTACGCCTCCACGCTGGGGGCGGGCTTCGCGGTGGACGACGAACGAATCGTCACCCACAACCGTCTGATTCGACATCTCGGCGATCTCCCTACGCTCTTCCGGCGCGGTTTCTGGGATCAGGAACGGCCGGGGGGCCGGGAGACGTCGACCGACCTGGCCATGAAGGCCTCCTACCGACCGTTTACCATTGCGTCGCTCTCCCTCAACCACGCGCTGGCGGCCTGGCTGGAGGGTCCCTCAGTGTGCCCTCATTGCCGGCGGCTCCCCGACCCGCCGGGGGGGCTGGACCCGTGGTCCTACCATCTCGTCAACCTGTTGCTGCACGGCCTCGTGTCGCTGCTCGTCGCGGACCTGGCCCTGCGGCTGCGACTGGGCCCGCCGGGTGCGCTCTTCGCGGGGTTGCTCTTCGCCCTCCACCCGGCGCACGTGGACGCGGTGGCCTGGGTGAGCCAGCGGGGGGAGTTGTTGTCCGCGCTTTTCTCGGTCGCGGCGCTGGCGTGTCATCTGCGGGGTGCGGGGGCGCGCTGGGCCGGGCCGATGTTCTACGCCGCGGCGCTGCTTTCGAAAGAGTCGTGCCTCGCGCTCCCCGCGGTCGTGTGGTTGTGCGATCTCTCCGCCTGGATGCAGGCGCGCGGGGCGCTCGCGGGCGCGCCCCCGGCGCCGGTCGGTGGAACCGGCAAACACGTGCCGGGCTTTCTCCGCACCCTTTCGTGGCGGCTGTACGCCGGCTACGCGGGCGTGGTGCTTGCGTACCTCGGCGTGCGCGTCGCGGTGCTCGGGTGGCTGAGCGTCCCGGCCGAGATCCGGTATTTCGCCGGAGTCTCCCGGCTGGACGCCTCTCTCACGGTCGCGCGCTTTTTCACGACGGAGTACCTGCCGGGCCTGCTCGGCGCGGGGGTCGGCTCGGACTACGCGCGTCCGTCGTACCCGGATAGCGGCGCGGCGGACCCGCTGGCCTGGGCCGGGGTCCTCATACTGGTGCTGCTCCTGTCCTTCGCGCTCCGGGGCTTCGCGCGCGGATCACCGGCCGGGTTGGGCGTGCTCATGGCCGCGCTCCTGCTGCTGCCGGTCACGCACCTGCTGGCGCCGCTTGGAGTGCTGGGGGCGGCGCGGCTGCTCTACCTGCCTTCCGTGGGGGTCTGCGCGTTCCTGGGATGGGGAGCGGGCCGGGCGTGGGACTCCGGCGCGCGAACGGGGCGCGTCTCGGCGGCGCTCCTGGTCGTCGCGTTCGGGAGCGCGACCCTGGTCGGGGCGCGCGGCTGGTCGAGCGAGGGGAACGCGGCCGACCGGATGCTGGAAAGGACGCCGGACAACCCGATGGCCCTGTGCAATCTGGCCTCGAGCCTCGCGGCGGCAGGGCGCGGCGCGGAGGCCCTCCCGATTTTTCGGCAGGCGCTCGCGCTGTCTCCGCGACAGTGCGTGGTCTGGTACAACTACGGGCAACTGCTCTTCAACTTGGACCGGGTCGACGAGGGGATGGAGGCACTGCGGCGAGGGGCCGCCGTGGACCCGGATCCGTCGTCCGCGCTGCGGCTGGGGGAGGGCCGGCTCCGCCTGCGGAAAAAGGATCTCGACGGGGCGCGACAGGCGTTTGCGGAAGCGGCGGAGATGGACCCGCGTTCGCCGACCGCGGGCTGGGGGCGGGGCGCGCGGAGGGGCACCAGAATCTGGGGGTGCTGCTCCGGCGGCTAGGCCGGCGGGAGGAGGCGGAGCGCGAATTTCGTCGAGCGATCGGGCTTGCGGGCGGCCTGGCGGAGGCTAGGAAAGAGCTTGCGGAACTCCTGGAGGGGACGGACCTGGTGACGGCGATCCGGGAGTGGGAGGAGTTCCTGCGGCTGGCGGAGGTGCAACCGCGCTTCGCCGGGATCCTGGAGGCTGCGCGCCGGCATGTGGACGAGCTGCGTACGAAATTGGCGGCAGAGAGGAATTCGGGGACTTGACGCGGATCCGGCGGCGGACACCGAGGGGCGGGCATTCCGGGAGGGTTTGCCCGCTCGCGCGGTGGTGATCGAGATTTGCCCGAAGCCAAGATTAGAAAAGACTCTAGAAAAATAGCTTGACACGTCCCCGTCACGCTGTATAATCCAGCTTAATCGGAGTCCTATTCATATCTGTCATCTGCTGTTTTTCCCGTTCTCAGCGTTCTTTTTTCAAGGAGGTGGAAACCTATGAGACGCGAGAGGAAGGGCTTCACCCTGATCGAGCTCCTGGTCGTCATTGCCATCATCGGTGTCCTCGCAGCTCTGTTGCTGCCCGCTCTGGCGTCCGCCAGAAAGCAGTCGAAGAAGAGCGACTGCAAGAACAACCTGAAGCAGTTGGGCAACTACCTCACGTTGTACGTGAGCCGGTACGGTGGGGACCGGAGCTATCCCATCACGGACACGTTCGGCAGCGGCAACGGCGCCGCGGTCGCGAACGTGTCTCCGAACGGTTGCTTCTGGGCGTGGCTCTACCGGAACCCGAACCAGACGAATGCAGTGTCGCAGCGGCCTGGCGACGATGGCATCTACGTCTGCAAGGTGACCGGTTCGCAGCCGACGACCACTGCTCTGGAGTACACCGCCCCCCGCTTCCAGGGCACGTGGGACACGGCGCCGAACGCGTCGATGTACCCGAACACCCGCATCTCTGAGGCCGTGCGCGGCGACACGCCCATCGGTGGCGACTGCGCGATCGGCGCCGCGGTGGTCCCGAACCACGGCGGTCTGAACAACACCCCGAACGACGACTGGAACTTCCTGGCGTTCGACGGCCACGTTGAGGCGGTTGTGCCCTCCGGCCAGAAGCACACCATCTACCGCAACGGGACCACGGGCGCTCGGGCGACGTAGTCTGGGGCGAGTGGAACACAAGGTCTGAGTCATCAGATCGAGGTCATTCACGGGAAGGGGCAACCTGAGAACCAGGTTGCCCCTTTCTCCTTTGGTCAACGCGGGATGCCCGTTCCGGGCTTTCCGGCCTTTCGGATGTACCCGCACACGCATTTCCCTGGGCCCTCGAACGCGGCGGCGGGGCTCAGGCGGGAGGGATTCGTGATCGCACGTCTTCGCAAGGGCTTCACCATCGTCGAGCTCCTCATCGTCATGGGGATCATCGGCGTGCTCGCATCCTTGCTTGCACCTGCCTATGTGAGCGCTCGGCGCGAGGCTCGCACGGTGGACTGCAAGAACAATCTACGGCAGCTCGGCACGGTCCTCGCCTCCTACCTCACGCGGTACGGCGACAACCGTTCCTTTCCCATCACGCTGATGCAACCAGGGCAGGGGAGCGGCGCACCCATTCCGGGCACGCCAAACGGGGACTTCTGGGCCTATTTGTACAGAATCCCCGCCCAGACCGACGCGGTCGTCCAGCGCCCGGGTGAGGACGGTCTCTTCGCCTGCAAGGTGCTCGGCTCCGCCCTGTCGTCCACCATCGTCGATTACACGGGCCCACGGTTCGGCTCGAACTTCCCCGCTGCGCTGGGCACCGGCGCTATCTACCCGGGAAATCCCAGCCGGCTGAGCGATGCCGTCCGCCCGGATGTGTTCATCGGTGGCGACATCATTTTCGGGGCGGGCGCCAATTTCAACTGCAACCACGGTGGACCGTCCGGTGCGCCGACCAACTCCACGAACACGCTCGCATTCGACGGCCATTGCGATGCGATCGAGCCGGGTTCCAACCAGTTCCTCCTGTACACGGTGAGCACGACCGGACTCCGCTCGACCTAGTGGCCCGTTGACGAAGTCCAGTCACGATGCCTGGGGGTGCGGGCCTCCGGCCCGCGCGAACGGCCCCCTAGATTACGACCCGTCGTAGCAGAGTTGACGACTGTGTCCGAAGCTCGTCAACGGGCCACGAGCGCTCCTCCACCCGCGGGGCGACGGGGCGTGGCTCCGACGTGCGCCCCGCCGCGGGGCTCGAGGTCGCGCCCACCACCCCCACGGCACGGGACTGAGGGCGACTTTCCCGCGTCAGGGGCGCGCCCGCCTGCTTCATCCCGGCATGGTTCAACTCCGGGTCACTGCTCGCCGTCGGCCGACCTCCGGAGGGGCACGACGCTGCCGTGCCCACGTGGTCAGGCACGGCTGTCGGCTGGGCTCTACGTAGGCGGCGACTTGAATCACGCCTTCATTTCCCCCCTTCCCCTCGGGGCGTCGGTCTGGCAGCCGCGGCCCGCTCCGCACTCTGGGCCCCCGGTTCGTCCCCGCACGCACGCAAAGCCTTCGCCAGGTCCTCGAACACCTCCTCTTCACCAGGATCCAAGCGGGCGGCCTCGCGCAGGTCCGCGGCCGCGGCCCGCGCGTCTCCCCCGCCCCGAAGCCTTGCGAGCCCGCGCTGGTGACGCCCCCCCGCGTGCCCCCCCTCCAGCGTGAGCAACCGGTCCAGGACACGAAGCGCTTCCTCCTGCGCCCCGAGTGCGACCAGCGCCCGGCCCCGAAGGTAAAGGGCCTGCAAGTCGTCGGGCTGCAGCGCAAGCGCCCGCCCCGCGCACTCCAGCGCCTCCTCAAAACGCCCCTGCCGGCACGCCAGAAATGCAAGGCCCGAGAGGACCCGCGACGAGTCGGGCCGAACCGCAAGCGCGTCCTCGAAATCACGGCGGGCCTCGGTCTCCTGCCTCGCTCTCTCGGCGGGGTCCAGCTTCGCGACCTCCAACCGCGTGAAGGCCCGATGGAGGAGCGCGTCGACTTGCTGCTTCGGCCGGCACGCGCGCTCGAAGGCGGCAAGCGCCTCCCCATAAAGCGCCCGCGCGGAAGCGTGCCGTCCGCGCTCCGCATCGACTCTCGCGCGGACGCGAAGGGCCTCCCCCTCGAAAATGCGCGCTTGCTGTAACGCCGGGTTCAGGCGGATGGCCTCGCGAAATGCCGTGACCGCCTCTCCGAGCGCAGCCTCCGCTTCGGCCGCCTGACCGAGGAGTTGATGGGCTTCCCCCGCCTCCAGGCGATTGAACCCCCGCCCCACGTAGCCGCTCGGATTGCCGGGCTCCTTCGCAAGCACGTCCTCCCAGAAGGCCTCCGGGCTGGTCCAGGCGAAATTCCGGATCAACGTCGCGGCCACCGCGCACGTCAACACCGCCGGCAGGAGCGCCGTCCCCAAGAGTGCACTCCCCGTCGAGCGCTCGCGCGAACGGAGGCGCCCGATCCCCGCCGCCAGGGCCGCGCCGAGCGCGAGGGCTGCGCCGGCGGAAGGCAGGTACAAGAACCGCTCGGCCTTGAGCGCGCCGATCGGGAAGACAAGATTCGAAACCGGGGCCAGGCTCAGGAAGAACCAGCCCACGCCGACGGCGAAGGCCGGCTGACGGGTGCGAGCGCGCAGGGCCGCCGTCGCCAGCGTGAGCAGGAACGCTACCGCGGCCCAGGAACCGACGTCGCCGATGGGGACGGTCAGGAGGTCCGGCCGCGTGTTCAGGCTGTACGAGCCCGTGAGGCCGATCGGCAGCACCATCATCCTGACGTAGTCGGAGAGCACTCGCGACATCAAGAGCACCCTGGACAAGGGGTCCGTGCCGGCATCTTCGAACACGGTCATCCGGACGCCCACGGTTCCGACCACGGCATGCCGAGCAACGAGGTAGGTGATCAGGGCGAGAACGTGGGCCGCCAGCGCCGTCAGGATGCGGCGGCTGGTCTCGCCCGGTGCGGGAACGCCCCCTGCCTCGCCGCCGGGCTGTCGATGCCGCCACTCGAGGAGGAGGGCGAGGCCGGGCGCGACCACGGCCGCTTCCTTGCACAAGAGGCCGAGCAGGAAGGAGGCCGCGCCCGCGACGATCCACGCCGCCGCGCGCAACCCGGTTGCTTCGCGCTGTCGTTCGTAGCAGAGCAGGGAGAGAAACGCAAAGAGGGCAGCCTGCACGTCCGAACGCCCGACCAGGCCGGTGACCGCTTCCGCGTGCACCGGATGGGCCGCGAAGAGCAGGGCCGCGGCGAGCGGGACGAGGCCCCGCCCCGCGAGTCGGCGAAACAGGGCGAGGAGGGCAAGGCATGCGGCCGCGTGCCACGCGACGTTCATGACATGAAAGCCCCGCGCCTCAGGTCCGAACCACCACCGATCGAGTGCGAAGCTGGTCATCAGGAGCGGGCGATAGAGGCTCGTCCCGGTCTCGGCCGTCCAATACTGGGTCCGGAAGAGCGTGGGAATGCGACCCGGGTCGCGGAGAAGCGGGTTTTCCCGGATCGCCGGGACGTCGTCCCAGACGAAGTCGCAGTCCGGCGCGTTGGCGTACGCGAGCGCCGCAAGCAGGAGCACGAGCGCCGCCTGGGCGCCGAAGGCCTCGAGCGCCCACCGTGCCTTCCCCTGGCCCGATTCCTCACCGCCGCACAGCTCGTTCATTTCACCAACCTGCCCTTCGCGAGATTTGCGGTATTCGCGGTTTCGTCCGTTCCATCCACCCGCCCCCCTTTCAGGTCACCAACGGGGCCTTCGCGGACCTACCTCGCGTCCAGCCAGCGCGCGAACTCGCCGGTGGGGCGGAGCCCTGCGGCCTTCATGTCGGCCGCGACCCGGCGCGCCTCGCCGGGCCGGCCCGCGCGAACGAGGGCCAGACCGAGGGCATCGTGCGCGCCCGGCGGCGCCGCGGCGGACCGGCTTGCACGCTCGAGCGCGGCAATCCCCTCCTCGACCGCTCCCGCGCGGACCAGCGCAGCCCCGGCCCGGAAGAGCACGCCGGCGTCGGCGCCGGCGCGCGCGACCGCCTCGCGGAGATCGCCGAGCCCGCGAAGGTCCCCGAGCGCGAGGCGCGCCAGTCCGAGGTTCGCCCGGATCGCGGCGTGCGCCGGGTCGCGTCGGGCCGCGCGTTCGAGGAGCGGGAGCGCCTCCTCCTCCCGGTGTGCCGCGGCGAGGAACGCGCCGAGGGCGTTCAGGACTTCCGCGTCTCCGGGGGCTGCCGCGGCGGCGGCACGGAGCTCGGTCTCCGCCTCGACCGCCCGGCCCGCGGTCGCGAGCAGCACTCCCCGGTTCATGATGCGCCGTGCCGTGGGGGCGGCGAAGCGCGCCCGGGTCAGATCCTCCAGCGCCTCCGCAGTCAGGCCCCGGCCCATGCGCGCCAGTCCGCGGGCCTCGAGCGCGAGCGGATAGGAGGGGAGGAGCTCGAGGGCTCGCGTCGCCGCGGCTTCCGCCGCGACCATGCGCCCCTCCTCCAGGAGAAGGCGGGACGCTGCGGCGTGCGTCCACGGATTCTCCGGCTCTTGGAGCAGGCAGTCCGCGTAGAGGTCCGCCCGGGTTTGCCACGCCTCGTTCCTTGCCGCCGTCGCGCCGAACGAGGCCGCGCACAACGCGACCACGAACACGCGTGCCGCATAGACCAGGCGGGCCGGGCCCGCGAGACCGGGGGGGGGCGCCGCGGCGGGCGAAGGGCCGGGTCCACTCCAGGCCCGGGCGGCCAGGTCGCCGAGCAGCCAGGCGATGCCCACCGAAGGGAGGTACAGCAGCCGATCCGCCTGGAGCACGCCGATCGGGAGAAGCAGATTGGAGGCGGGGAGAAGAGCGATCGCGGTCCAGGCCGCCGACGCCGCCACGGTCCCCCTGCCGCGACGGAGCGAGCCCGCGAGGACCGCCGGGAGGCCGAGCACGAGGAGCGCGCCCCCCGCGGCCGCGCCGGCCGGGCCGGTGTTGCGCAGGGGCAGCAGGTTCACCGCCCGTTGCGCGAGGAGCGGGTCGGGAAAAAAAAATAGCTTTAGTTCGTCCGCGAGCACGGAGAACGCGACCCGTGCGCGTTCGGCCGGCGCGAGGCCCAGCTCCTCGAACGCGCGAAACTCCACGCTCAGCGTCCCGAGGACGGCGCCGCGAAGGAGGATGCATCCGGCGAGGACGGCCAGCCAGCAGGCCAGCGGTGCGGCTTGCCGCCGGGCCCAGGCCCGCCGGTCGACGCCGCCCGCGGCGCTTCGCGTCGCGGACCGCTCGAGCGCCGCGTCCACCAGGAGGGCCAGGGCCGGCCCCACCGCCGCGGTTTCTTTCGAGAGCAGCGCGAGCCCGAACGCGAGCAGGGCCGCGGCTTCGGCGAGGACCCGCGTGCGCGCGCGCCGACCCCGGCCGGCGGCGCGCGCCGCGAGCGCCGCGAGGAGAAGCGTCGTCGCCAGCAGGTCCGACCTGCCCGAGATGTGGGCCACCGCTTCCGCGTGCAGGGGATGAACCGCGAAGAGCAGGCCCGAGAAGAGCCCCGCGAGCCGCGACTCGAGCAGCGAGGCTCCAAGCCAGGCGACAAGAAGCGTGGCGGCCAGGTGCAAGACGAGGTTCGTCGCGTGGAAGTGGAACGGGTCGCCGGACCCGACATGCCAGTCCGCCGCGTAGCTCGCAAGCACCACGGGTCGGTAACCGTTGTGCGGCGTCTCCCGGTTCCAGTAGGGCGAGCCCAGGAGCTCCACGGCCCCCGCGGACGCTCGCACCGTCGGATTCTCCGCGATGGCCGGCAGGTCGTCCAGCACGAACTCTCCGGAGAGCGAGTTGAAATACGCCGCGACGACGAGCAGCGCGAGCGCCGGCAGGCCGAGCGACGTCGGACGGTGCGAAGAGGAAAGTCTGTTTTCGACGAGAACCGCTCCTTGAGTACCGCTTCACGGCAGTCGGTGACCAATAGGCGAAGGCAAGTTTGGCCGCCCGCGAGGCGCGCGAGCGAGGCGGAGTAAGCGCCCGCGCAAAAATAACTGAGCAGACTCGGACCTCGAGGCGCCTGGGGGCGCGGCCCTCTGGGCCGCGCCCCCAGGCATCGGTCGATCCACGAAAATGTAAAGTAATTCTTGCGCGGGCGCTAACGGAGAACTAGGGCGAGCGAGCGCAACGACGCGGGTTGAGGACAGAGGGCTGAGTCCGCGCCCGCGACGCGTTCCCATCGCATCGGGTGTGGACGGGGTCCTTTCACGCCGCGACAGCGTCCGGTATCATATTTCCTGAAGTCCGCACGGGTCAAGGTGAAAATCCCTTGACTGTGCTCCGCCCGCTGCTATAATTCGCGCGCTTCTCACGCGAAAGGGCGAGCCTACCGTACTCGTAGCGCTCCCCCGGGCGTTGATGGCAGGTGTCGAAATCGTCGGCCTGCTTTGGTTCGTGGTGTCTGGATGGGCCCGCGCCGGCGCGGGCTCAGGAACCGGAGCCGTTTTCCGGGGAGGTCCCAATGCGGATGACCAAGGTCGGGGCGATCGCTACCCTTGCGCTCTTCCTCTGCTCCAGCGGTCTCTTCGCGGACGTCAAGCGGCGTTGGCGCTTGGACTTCGAGTGCGAAAAGCCGGACCTCATCACCTACGAGGGCGAGGGCGGCGACCGCGAGGATTTCTGGTTCGTGGTCTACAAGGTCACCAATCCCACCGACCAGGACGTTCCGCTCATCATCGACCTCACGCTCAGGACCGACAAGGACCGCTATTCGCACAACGGCTACTTCCCCGGCCCGGAAGAGCAGATCGTCGCCAAGCTCGAGCACCTGGTCGGCCTTTCGGCCGGCCTGCGCCACGAGCGGCTCAAGGAGATGAAGGCCGCCGGTCGCCACCTGAACACCAGCGATCAGCGCGCGAAGAAGTTCCTCAAGCCCAAGGAGAGCTTCCAGGGCATCGCCGTCTTCGCGAACGTGGACCGCGACCTTCGGACGATCGACCTCCTGGTCGCCGGCCTCATGGACCCGGTAAAGTACCGCACGGGCAAGCCGAAGGACGAGGAAGACGCGAAGCGCAAGTACGCCTACGAGAACCAGATCCTCAAGTTCTCGTACAAGCGCGCCAACGAACGCTACTACGTCCAGTTCGATCCCATCCAGTTCGTCCGGAAGGATTGGATCGTCAAGGTCCTGGGCACCGTCGGCGACCTGGACACGGTTCGCATCCTCATCGAAGCCTTGGAGAACAACGACCCGACCATCCGGAAGGCCGCGATCGGCCTGCTCTCCAACATGCTCAAGCAGACCTACAACTTCGACGGCGACAAGTCCGTCGAGGAGAACATGGGCGCGATCCTGAGCTGGAAAGAATGGTGGTCCCGCAACCAGCACAAGCTCGTGTTCAACGCCGAGAAGGGCATTTTCGAAGTCGTCGAACCGCCCGCCAAGTAGGCGACGAGGGGCGCCGAGCCCGGAGTCGCCCACGCGCCGGCGACGAGAGCACTGAAAACCTCGAACGCACCGGACGGAGCTTGCTTCGTTTCGGTGCGTTCGCGTTTTCGGTGGCTCGATCGCTTCCTCCCCCTTCCACCCCTTCCCTCCCCGTCAAATTTGAGATTTGAGATTTGCAATTTGAGATTTGAAATGGGTGTGGCTACTTTTCGTAGACCCCCTGAAGGGGGGTACTACAAAGAGTGGGTGCTGCTCTCGGAACCGACTGTTCGTGGTACCGCCTTCAGGCGCTCTGGGCGCTGTCGTCGAAAAGTAGCCACACCCATTTGAAATCAACGGACCACGCCCCCTGCCCTCGCCTGCCCGGCCTGGCACCGTAGCCGGCGTAGCGACCACAAGACTTGTGAGCCTACTTTTGTTTGCCGGCTCCTCCTGGCTGCGGGGGCCCCGGGCACGGCCACACGTGCCGTCGAGCGATCGTGCGCGCTTGGATCTCCCGGATCCACCCCCGCGCCTCGCGCACGTCCCGGTCCCCCAGCGCGTAGGCCCGGAAGAAGCGCAGCCGGTCCGTCCGGGTAAGCGCTCCCGGCAGCGAGGCGTTGAGTTGCGCTAGTGCTTTTATTTTCGACCGCGGCGTCACGCGCCGCCCGAAGCTCACGCGATCGAGGTCCAGGAACCAGACGCGGTGCCCGCCGTCTCCGCGTCCGGCGGCCAGGAGCAGGTTGTTCGCTTTCAGATCGTGGTGGTGCACCCCCGCGCGGTGGAGCGACCGGACCGCCGCGGCCAGCGCCGCGATCAGCGCGCGACGCGCCCGCCAGCGCGCCCGCCCCTCCAACCCCGCCAGCGTACGCTCGACGTACCGGTCGGCCGGCAGCGCGCCGCCGAGCCACTCCGACACGAGAAAGCTGCGACCGGGGGACTCCGCGCCGGCCTCTTCGAAGAGCGCCAGGCCGCGCGCCGTCGGCTGCCCGCGCACCGCGAGCCCGTGCGCGGCCACCCATGCGCGTCGGGCCGGGCCGTGCCCGAGCGCGCTCTTCACCCAGTCCCACACGCCGCCCGGGCGAAACTCCTTCACCGCCACTTCCGACACCCGCCCCTCCCCCGCGAGCCGCGCTCGAAAGAGCGAACGGTCCGGCAGGGTTTTCTCGGCGGCCGCCGCGCCGTCTCCGTGGGGCCCGAGTTGATGAAGCACCAGCTCGAGCACGTCGCGCGAAGCGAGCGTGCGCCGGTAGAACAGGGCGCCGCCGGGTCCGCGCTTGACGCCGAAAACGGAACTCCGGCGCAGGCAGCGCAGCGTGCGGCGCGCGTGCAGCCTCGCCCGGAAGGTCGCGGCGAGCCGGAAGACGATGCGCGTCAGCCGCCGCCGCCCCAGGGCCCGCTCCTGGGGCGTCAACATGCCCCGATCGGTTCCGCCCTCCGCCTCGCCGAAATAGGCCTGGAGCAGCCGCAGGCCGTCCGCGCGCGAGAACATCGGCAGGAGGGAGTCGACGAATTGCGACAGCGCGCGCAAACGCGCGAGGGTCGGCACCCGGGGCTTCCACACGCCGCGGTGCAAGTCGATCAGGTGGAGCTTCGGTTCGGCCCCCAGCCGACCCTCGACCAGCACGTTTCCCGCGTGCAGATCCCTGTGCTCGAAACCCGCGGCGTGCATCGCCCGGACCAGCCGGCCGAGACGCTCGGCCAGCGACCGGCGCGCCGTCCAGCCGAGCCCCGCGGCCTCCTCGCGCAGCGCGTCCCGGAGGTTCCGCGCGCGGGGGAGCGCTTGTACGAAAAGAAAAGCCTCGCCGCCGCCGCCGGTCCCCGCGCACTCCGCGAGGGCCACCGAGTCCGCCGTCGGGATCCCCGCGGCGGCCAGCCTGCGCTGGTTCGCCCACTCCCGCCGTGCCGGCGTACCGCGCAGCCAGGCCGCGAGCGCCCCGCGCCGGCCGCGCGGCTTGAACCACTTGACCAGGTAGCGCTCTCCGCCCGCTCCGGGGACGAGGAAGATCGCTCGCGCGAGATTGTCCTTGAGCGGGCTGCGCCGCGCGGCCTCCCGGAGGCGCTCTTCCCGCCCCACGTATTCCCGTTCGAAGTGCGCGCGGACCCCGTCCTCGATCCGCCAGCGATAGGCGGAAGCCTCGAACGGGACCCGGAGCGTGCCCAGGGGTGCGCCGCTCATCCGGACTCCTCCCGGCCCTGGCCCTTGCCCTTCCGCGCGGCGACCTCGCGGTACACGCGGAGCGTGGCTTCGACGTTCGCCTCCATCACGTAGCCCAGCGAGGTGCGGGCCGCCGCCTCCCCCATCCGCTCGCGTCGCGCGGTGTCCAGCAGTTCTCGAAGGCGTGCCGTGAGGTCCGCGGGCACCCTCGGGTCCGGGACCACACACGAGTCCACGCCGTCCTCGATCACCTCGGAGGCGCCCGCGATCCGGCTCGTGACGACTGGGACCCCCGTGGCCATCGCCTCCAGCACAACCGTCCCAAAGGGCTCATACAGCGTCGGGAACAAGAGGACATCCGCCGCCGCGTAGTGGCGCGGCATGTCGGAACGCGGGCCCAGCCACAGCACCCGGTCGGATGCGCCGCACCGCTCCGAGAGGCGCCGGTACCGGCCGAGGGGGCCCCGCCCCACCACCACAAGCCGCCAGTCCGCGTCCCGGCCGAGCCCGGCCATCCCCTGGATCGCGGAGCCGAGCCCCTTGCGCGCGAAACCGGAGCCTACGAAGAGGGCGCAGAACGCCCCGGCGGGCACGCCCCACTCGCGACGCGCCTCCTCCCGGTAGCGCTCCCGGTTGCCCGGGTGGAAGCGCGTGGGATCGAAGCCGTTGTAGATCACCTCGGCCTCCGCCTCGGGGATGCCGTGGTACCGGCCCAGCTCCTCGCGCACCCGTTTCGAAATGCAGGTCACCCGCGAGTAGCGGCGCTCGCGAAAGATCTTTCCCTCCACGTGCAGGATCGCGCGGTGCCGCGGATCGGCCAGCTTGAACGGGCGCAGCACGGGGCTCCGCATCGACGCGTAGGTCTGCTGCATGTACTCCCGGTGGCAGCCGCTGCCGACCCGATAGATGTCCTGCAGGTAGGTCCGACCGAAGCCGTGGACCACGTCGAACGTGTCGGCGATCCGCCGCAGGGCCCGTTCGGAATTGCGGGCGAAGGACAGGATGCGAAGCGGTCCGTAGAAGTCGATCGCCGGGACCGGGTGGAAGAGGACGCCCGGGGGGCCGTCCGCCGGCCGCTCGTGCGAGAAGCAATGGACCTCGTGCCCGCGTTCCACGAGAGCCGCGGAAAGGTCCTGCGCGTACCGCTCCACGCCGCCCGGGGCGCCCGCGAACCGGTAGAGGACGAGCGCGACCTTCATCGCGGCGGCTCCTTCGGCGGCGCGGCGGAGAACCGGCCGGCGGCCTCCCAGAGCTTCACGTACTTCGCGAAGAGATAGAAGGACGTGGAGACGGAGATGATGAAGCCCGGCAGGCCGTCCAGGAAGCCGAGCTTCAGCACGTAGGTCTCCACGAACTTCCAGGCCGGGCGGACGAGGAGCTTGAGCAGGCCCGGCCGCTGGCCCTGGGCCGCCCATGCCCGCGCGGCCACGTCGGAGAAGCGGTCGATCGTGCGGAGTTGCTGGGAGAAGCTGCGATAGGTGAAATGCACGATTTCCCCTTGCAGCCGGCCGGGCTCGGAAGCGAGCAGGAACCGGTCGTGCGGGTCGTGCCCGCCGAAGCGGCCCTTTGTTTTTCGGAACAGTCGCAATTTGCGGTCGGGATACCAGCCGCCGTGCGCGATCCAGCGGCCGAGATACCACGTGCGCCGGGGAATCTCGTAACCGTCGCGGTCGGCGCCCGCCTCGAGGACGCGGCGCAGCTCGGCCGCCAGCTCGGGCGTCACGCGCTCGTCCGCGTCGAGGCAGAAGACCCATTCGTGGACGGACTCGGTGAGCGCGAAGGCGCGCTGCTCATTGATCCCGTTCCAGGGGCGCTGGACGACACGGGCGCCGAGCTCCCGCGCGAGCTCGACCGTGCGGTCGGTCGAGCAGGAGTCCACGACGATCCGTTCGTCGGCCCAGGCGAGGCTCTCCAGGCACTCGCGCACGTTTTCCTCTTCGTTGAACGTGAGCACCAGCGCCGAGACCGGCACTCGGGCGGCCGGCACGGGCGGAGCGGGCGATGCTTTGGGCAGTGCGTCCGTCATGGCTCCTTTGGGTCCCTATCGTTCGACTTCTTGAAAGCTGGTCGCGATTTCGGAAGCCGTGCACTCCGCCCACGGAGGGACGAGCCACCGAACTCGCCGAAGACACCGAACGGCCCGTCGAGAACTTCGGTGTCTTCGGCGTCTTCGGTGGCTACTCCTTCGTT
>JACPWG010000132.1 GCA_016197205.1 Planctomycetota bacterium | reverse complement strand
CGGCACACAGCGCCGCTCTTCCGCCTCCGTGAAATGCCGACCGGCTGCGAGCGCCTCTCCGAGGAAGTGGACGTAGTCGCCCGAGCGCGCTTCGATGCGGGCGCTGTCGACGGTGCGCTTGGCCGCGCGAAGGGGGAGGTTCAGGTCCCCTTGCGCCAGCACGCGGCCGGCGAGGGGGACCCCGCGCCGCACCGCGTCCACGTCGGAGAGGTTGATGGGCGGGCGGACCTTCACCCGCTCCCATTCCTCCTCGCTGCGGAGCGGCCCCCAGCGTTCGATCGTGAACGTGTCCGCGCCGCGCGCCAGGATCGCGCGGGTGATCTCGCGGTTCATGCCCTGCATGAACGCCACGACGAGGACGAGCGCCGCGACGGCGATGATGTTGCCGAGCACGGTGAGGAGCGTGCGGAGCTTGTTCGCCCACATGGTCCGGAGCGCGATGAGCATCGCCTCGAAGATCATCGTCGCTGGTCCGACTCGATCCGGCCGTCGCGCACCCGTATCAGTCGCCGCGCGTGCGCCGCGATGTCCGGCTCGTGGGTGATGAGGATGATCGTGTTGCCGGCCGCGGAGAGATCGGCGAAGACCCTCATGATCTCGGCGCCGGTAGTGCTGTCGAGGTTGCCGGTCGGCTCGTCGGCGAGGAGGACGCTGGGACGGTTGACGAGGGCACGCGCGATGGCAATGCGCTGTCGCTCGCCGCCGGACAGCTCGACCGGCCGATGCTTGGTGCGACGCGCGAGGCCGACCCGCTCGATCGCCTCGACCGCCCGAGCGCGTCGCTCCCCGCGGGCGGCGGAGCGGGAGTAGATGAGGGGCAGCTCGACGTTGTGGAGGGCCGTCGCGTCCGGCATGAGGTTGAAGGTCTGGAAGACGAAGCCGATTTCGCGATTGCGAATGTCGGACAGCTCGGCGTCGCCGAGCCCGCTGACCTCACGTCCGTTGAGCACGTAGCGGCCGCCGGTCGGCGAGTCGAGCAGGCCCAGCAGGTTCATGAAGGTCGTCTTGCCCGAGCCGGAGGGTCCCATGATCGCGAGGTATTCGCCGCGCTCGACGGTGATCGACACGTCGCGGAGGGCGCACGAAGGACCGTCAGTGAGGGGGGCGAGTTTGGCTCGGCCGAAAAGCGCCTTTGTGGTCTTAGTGACTTCGAGTCTTTGTGGTTTCGTCGCCTGCGAATCTGGATACGCTTTCAAGAAGTTCACCGGTAGGTGTCCAAGGGCTTACGCTCCAGTAGCGAAGAGGGATCAGGGCACCTCGGCCCTGACGCCGGTCACATGTTCAGTTTGGTCATTCGGGCTTCGTCATTGATTGGTCATTGGTCATTGAAGCTTGGTCATTCGTCAGCGGGCTTTGGTTGCGCCCACCGGGCGCGTTAGGGCTCCGGCTTCCGCTCGATCAGCTCCCCTTCCTTCAGATCGCGCAGGGTCTTGTGCGGTCCCGTCAAGGCCTCGTCCCCCTCGGCCAGGCCCTCGAGCACCTCGAAGTGCTCCTTGCCGGTGATGCCGAGCTTGACGGGCTTGAAGAGGGCCTTGCCGTCCGGGCCGGCGACGAGCACGCCCTCCTTCAGTTCTTTTTTTGCGTCCGCGCCGGGCAGGTCGCGCGCTACGAGGGACCGGATCGGCACGGTAAGCGCCTTTTCGCGCGTGGCCGTCACGATTTCCGCGCTCGCCGAGAAACCGGGTCGCACGCCCTCCACGGTTTCGTCCAGCGTGACGACCACGCGAAAGGCGACGCCCCTCTCCTGCTGGCCCGTCGAGACCGTGGTCGGACTCGTCCCGATCTCCGACACCTTGCCCTTCAGCTTCCGGTTCGGGAGGGCGTCGATCTCGACCCGCGCGTCCTGCCCCAGCTTCACGTCGAGGATCACCGCCTCGCCCACCTCCAGCTCGACCTGGAGGACCGAGAGATCGGCGACCGTCATCAGCTCCGTGCCCGCGGCGTTCATCGTGCCCATGACCGTCGTCTGGCCCCGCTCCACGTTCGAGCGGATGATCACCCCGTCGATCGGCGAGGTGATGGCGACCTTGGTCAGCTCGTGCCGCTCACGCTCCAGGCGCGACTTCTCGCTCGTGACCGTCAGCTTCGCCGCCTCCAGCTCGTTCCCCTGCACCTCGAGATCGGCGGACAGCTCGTCGAGCTTCTCGCGCGTGCCCATCGCCCCGAGCTGTTTTTCGCGCTCGAGCTTGTGCTTCGTGCGCTCGAGCTGCGTGCGGGCGATCTCCTGGCGCTGCTCGGCCTGCCGGACCGACACCTCCGCCTGCGCGATCGCGGTCTCGAAGGGCGTGGGGTCGATCTGGATCAGGAGCTGGCCGGCGGTCACCCGCTCGCCTTCGCGCGCGCGCACCTCCTTCACCTGGCCGACGGTGTTCGCGCTCAGCAGGACCGACTGCTTCGCGCGCACCTTGCCCGACTCGCGCACCACGGCCTCGAGGTCCCGTCGTGCGATCTTCTCCACGTAGACTTCGACGCCGGTCGACCGGCGGCCCCGCAGGGCCAGGGCCGCGCCGCCGCCGCCCAGGACCAGCAGGAGGAGAAACACGATCAGTTTCCAGCGGCGCCGTTTCGGGCGTGCTTCCGGTGCGCTCATGCGGGCTCCGCTTGCAGGTCGGGACGAAAGGTCGGGTGCGGGAAGGGCTCACCCGTCCCTTGACTATACCCCGAATCGGCGTCGGAATCCACGCCTCGACGCTGCCGACCACGAACCCTTGACCGCTCCGCCCGGAAAGCCGAAAATGGCGGGCGAAAGGACGCGCCATGGCTGAACCCTCCCCGGACCCCAAGCGCCCGAGCCCGCCGATGCCGGCGCCGACGACCCGCTTGCCGCAGCGCCCGCCCGCGCACTCCGATCCGCCCGACACGCCCGTGGACGAGCGAAGCCCGCTCCTGGGCGAGACCTTCCTCGCGCCGCAACTCCCCGACACGGTGCGGGCCGGCGAGCCGGGGGCCACGCGCGTGGTGCCGCCGCCCGACCTGGGCGACCTGCAGCGCGGCCGCAAAGACATCCCCTTCGGCCGCTATCGCCTGCTCGAAGAGCTGGGCCGCGGCGGGATGGGCGTCGTCTGGAAGGCGCTCGACACGCAGCTCCAGCGCGTGGTCGCGCTGAAGCAGATCCTCGCCCCGCGTGCGTCCGCCGAGGACACGCGCGTGGAGCGCTTTCTGCGCGAGGCGCGGCTCGCCGCGAAGCTGCGCCACCCGAACATCCTCACGGTCCACGACGTCGCGGTCCATGCCGGCCAGCCGTACTTCACCACCGACTACATCGACGGGGAATCGCTCGACAAGCGCATGCGCTCCCCGATCGAGTTGCGACGGGCCGTGGCTTGGGTGCGGGCCGCGGCCGAGGCGCTCGCGCACGCCCACCAGGAGGGCGTGATGCACCGGGACGTCAAGCCCGCGAACCTCCTGCTCGACCGCGCAGGACAGATCTACGTGATGGATTTCGGCCTCGCCCGCGAGGTGAAT
>JACPWG010000027.1 GCA_016197205.1 Planctomycetota bacterium | reverse complement strand
GCGCGGCATGCTCCACGCGAAGACCACGACCGTGGACGGCCGCTGGAGCACGGTCGGCTCCGCCAACATGGACACCCGGAGCTTCTGCCTGAACTTCGAGACGAACGCCGTGATCTACGGGCGCGAGCTGGCGGCCGGGCTGGAGCGGCAGTTCGAAGAGGACCTGAAAGGCGCGACGGTAGTGAAGTCGGGAGGGAGCCGGAGCCGGCGACGGCGGTTGCTGGAGGCGTGCTGCCGGGTGCTGGCGCCGCTGCTGTGAGCGGGAGGCGAATTCCAGGGCTTCGGTCGGACCCGATGGACGCTTGCGGGCCGGCTTGGGGGCGGGGGACGGACCTCGGACGCGCGACCGAGGGCGTGGCCTCCATTATTCACAACAACCCGAACTGAGGCTAAACTCGACCGACGGCGGCAAATGGCTAGATCATGGTTCCGCGTCCGAGCTAGACGCGGGCGAAATTTGAGATTTGAAATTTGACTTTTTGCAATTTGAATTTCGACCCCGCCGCGTGGGGCGAATGCGAGACTTTTACACAGAGACGCGGAGACGCAGAGGCCGGGCGGTGAGTCCACCGTCCTCTACCGGCGATGATCTTTGGCAACGTACGGAGACATCGGTTTTAGCTTCACTTCGGCTTGTAGATTATTAACCGGGCACGACCGTCGCCTCAGGTGTGCGGGCGGAATTCCGGCATGGTTCAAATCGGGCAGCGGGTGGGTAACACGCTTCGATGTCCGGACGTAGGGGCGGGCCTTGTGCCCGCCCTGTTGGCGACACTGCGCACCCCAACGGCTTACGGCCAGTCGTGGGCGCACACAAGGGGCGTCCCTACGGTAGGTGGCCGACGGCAGGCTGCGACCCAGGTTTGAATCATGCCGAGAATCGTTCCAGCGCTCGGAGCACGGGAACAGCTACCGTGGTGACCGGGGCAGGTTGCCTCTGGCTGGCCTGCTCCAACTTCTTCGCGGTCTCAGCCGTCAGGAACTTCTCTCCGCATTGCACGCAGACCCCGGCCCGCACGCCCTCGATGATGAAAAGCTGGCCGTGATGGCGATAGTCAACGCTGATCTGCCGCTCCTCCACTCCGCCCCCACAGTAGACGCAGTCATCATAGGGCGTCATGTCTTCACTCCTCTTCGTGTCGGCGTTTCCCATTTCGGCGGCCTGGGTAGATAAACGGTGATGAGCACGAGCCATCCCGACCGATTGCGCCCGCAAACGACGTGCAGGTCGGTCTCCCCAGCCCGCCCGTGTACGAGGCACGACGCCCCACGCGGACTCCCGGGTAGTCCTCGAGGATCGTACCCGACAGCATGGCCGTTTCCACTTCGAGGATGTCCAGGCTGTCGTTTCTCCGCTCTTCATCGGCGTGGAGCGTGAAGAGGTACTCGCTCGCCCTGACCCGGGCGCGAACCCACTCGATCGACAGACCAGCCACGGCTGACCTCTCCCGGTGCTCAGGTGCCGTCTCGGGCCCGTCTTCTCAAGCGGAGGGGTGAACGTAGGGGCTGTTCGATGCCAATGATCTTCGGCTCGCCGGGTCCCGGCTGCGAGAAGGAACTGCGTCGCACCCGTCCCGGCCGCGATGTGACCGGCACGGCAGGCCCCGGTTCGGCCCCGAGAGTTCAACGGCGTCCCCTGCGCGCGATTCTACACGTCTGCACGGACGCGAGCAAGCCCGGTTTCGTGTTCGAGCCGCGGTGACGAACGTGCGAGCCCGGACAGGGAAAGAAATCGAGCCGGGCCTCGGCTCGGTCGAGTGGTGAGGAGGCATCTACGGGCGCGAGCCGGCGGCCGGGCTGGAGCGGCAGTTCGAAGAGGACCTCAAGGGCGCGACGGTAGTGAAGTCGGGAGGGAGCCGGAGCCGGCGACGGCGGTTGCTGGAGGCGTGCTGCCGGGTGCCGGCGCCACTGCTGTGAGCGGGAGGCGAGTTCCAGGGCTTCGGTCGGACCCGATGGACACTTGCGGGCCATGACGCGCTGCGTCACGAGCCGGCCCCCTCGGACGCACGTCCTGCGCCGAAGCCATGCCTCGTTGAAGGCCTGCCAAGCCACTCCCTGGCGACCACCACTCTTTCCACACGGTTGAAGGGCGCGAGAGGCGTGGTCGCTCCCCGTCTGCCGTAGCGAAAAGACAGCGCAACCTCTTTGACCTCAAGCAGTTTGTGGGTGCCATCCCTCGCGCCACATCGTCCGGCGTGTACGCGCTGCTCAAAACGAGTGCCATCTCCCCCTCTGGTTGCGATTTGACATGTGCCTCTATTCGGTGTATAATATATCGAAACTTTCGCAAAAAACGAAACTCGCACATGTGGATCCAATGTATTCCGCGAGGATGGGCTTGGCTTGGCGTTCAGGGGGAGTAGCGCAAAAATGGGACGAGCAAAACAGAGCCGACTCGTTGGCGCGATTCTGGTGACGCTCGTGCGGGAGGGGTGAGGGGTGCCACGGGCGTCGCGGACGTCTCTCCCTTTGGTCGCGGCTACCCGCGTTTGGACTGGGGGGTCGTGGCCGGGCGGAACCACGGGCCGGACTGCGCGCGCCTGCGCTCCTTCCCCGGTCCTGTCCAGCTCTCAGAGAAGGAGCTCGGTCATGAACACGCTTTGCAAGGGCGGCTCGGCGGCTGCCTTCGCGATCGCGGCGTTGCTGTCCGTCGCCGCTGCACGGTCGGCCGCCGACGATCCGGTGAAGCCGGCCGGGCGCGCCGTGACCCCGCCGCCGGCTCCAGGCGGCGGCGCGCTCGACGAGAAGGACCTGTCCGCGGAAATCCACGGCGGCCTGGTGACGGCGACGAAGGAGCACGTCTTCGAAATCGCCTTTCACCACGACCGGATCGAAGTGTACCTCTACGACCGGGAGCAGGCGCGGGCGTCCATCCAGGGCGCCGCGGGAAGCGTGGCCCTCGTGTTCAGGGACAAGCAGCGCACGGGCATGCACGCGGACCTCGCCCTCGTGGACACGCACTTCCGCGACTGGCTCTCGGCGCGCATGGACCTCTCGCGGATCGAACACGGGGCGGCCCGGGCGTTCGTGCGCCTCGCCGGTCTTCCCGGAAAGGAGGAGACGAACGTAGTCCTGGAAGTGCCCTTCCAGATCGCGCGGATCGCGAAGTACGTCTGTGCAAAGGACAAGGTGGTGGCCGACGAACCGGGCTACTGCCCCAAGTGCTCCTCCCTCCTGATCAGGCGGAGACACTACCTGGGGTGTGCGCTCCACCCCTTGGTGGCTTCGGAAGTCGTGGGGGACAACTGTTGGAAGTGCGGGAAGCTGCCCCTGCGCCTGCTGGAGGACAAGTACCCGACCCTCTTTGGGACGGGAGGACGTCCCCCGATCGACTAGCGGCCTGTTGACGAAGTCCAGGCGCGCTGCCTGGGGGCGCGGGCCCCAGCGGGCCTTCGATATCGATCCTGGGAGTGCACGACATGTGGACGATGGAAGCGGAACGGGTCCGCGACGGACACACGGAACCGCGACCGTGAGGGAGCGGTCTCCGCGCGTTCTTCCAGAGCCGCGGATTCGACCTCGCTGCCCGGTGCGTTCGCAGGGCGCCCCCATGCGGGTCGGCGGCCTCGAACCGGAGGTCATGGTAGAACGCCCCCAGACCGCTCTCTCACGGTCGCGGTTCGCTTTCCACGCGGGACGCGCCTGCGACGGAAACGAAGGACCTACCGGAACGACATGGAAGGCCCACGAGGCATCCAGGACGCAAGCCTCGACCTCGTATCTTCCGTTTGGATCTGGTCTCGGGCGCAGCCTCCCGATGGGCGGCCGTGCCCCTTTGATCGGAGGTCTGCGATGAGGACCCGAGCTGGTGCGAGAAGCCACGTCTTCCGCTGGATCGGGCCGGCCCTGGCGGTGGCCGGCCTGGCGGGCTGCGCGTCGTCGTCGAAGGTCCGGACCGAGACGCCCCTCACGTCCCGCGTGCCCCAGCAGAGCGCGGTTTCGTGCGAGGTCGTCTCCCCGCTCGCCGCTGCGTCGGAGGTCGTCCCCCGGCTGGAGGGGGAGATCGTGGCCCGGCTGCGCGAGCGAAACCTGTTCGGGCGGGTCGCGCGTGCGTCGGACCGAGACGGTCCGCCCTCGGACGTGCGCCTGCGCGCCACGATCGTCGCCGTGCGCGCGATCAACGGTTTCGAGCGGCTGTGGTTTGGAATCTGGGCCGGACGCGCGAGGCTCGAATTGAAGGTCGAGATCTGGGACCTTGCCGCCGGCCGGCTCCTTGGGGTCTTCGCCTCCGAGTCGCGCTCCTCCAACTTCCCCTATCTTGGAGGCACGACCGACCAGGTGATCAAGCTCGCCGCGGACGGGATCGTCCAGCATCTGGAGCAGGAGGTGCGGACCGGGCGCGTCGCCGGCCCGAGCGAAGGCACGGATGGAAAGGGCGAAAAGGAGCGGGTGGTCGCCTCCGACGTGGATTGACAGGGACGGCGGATCGCGGCGATCCGGGGACGGCGCCTTCGTGGCGCCGTCCTCCCCCCGACGATTGCCATCCTCGGGCGTCGGGCCCCGAGCCTTGCTCCCCGACCCCCGCGACCTCTATAATAGGAGGCGTAGCCGTCGCCGTCGCTCCCCGCCGCCGTTCGGAGGCCCGAGTCGTCGCCATGGCCGAACCACCGCTTGAACCGAGCCCCGGTCCGCCCGTCGGCCCGGACCTGCAGAAGACCGTCGCGGAACCGCCGCTCGGCCTCGCCTCTCTTCGCACCGCGCCGCTTGTCCCGCCGACCGCGTCCGCCCCGTTCCCGCCGCCGGCCGGCCACGCCACCCACGACCCGCAACCGGAGGAGGTCCGAGTCGCCGCCCTCTCGCCGGAAAATCGTCACGGAAAGTACGTCGTCGTCGGCCCGCTCGGTCGAGGCGGGATGGGGGTCGTCTTCAAGGCCTACGACCTGGACCTTCGCCGCTTCGTCGCGCTCAAGTGGCTCACCAGCGACACGGGCCCCGTCACCCTGGGCTCCATGGCGGAGGCGGAGGAGCGCTTCCTGCGGGAGGCCCGCGCCCTCGCTCGTCTCTCCCACCCGAACATCGTCCAGGTCCACGAAGTCGGCGTCCATGGCGACCGCCCCTTCCTCGCGCTCGAGTACGTCGATCACGGGAGTCTGCGCGACTTCCTGCTCGCGGAAGGACCGCACGGCGCGGCACCGCCGCCGCCCTCCGTCGAGCGGACGGTCGCCGCCCCGCACGGCGCCTCGGGGGGGACCGACGCGCCCCGAGCGTCGACCCCGCGCCTCCTCGGCGCCCCCGCCCCCGGCACCGCGGCGGTCGCGACGGCCCGGGCCTCCATCCGCCGCCGGGTCCGACTGGTCCGCGACGTCGCACTCGCCCTCGAGCACGCACACCAGCACGGCATCCTCCACCGCGACATCAAGCCGGAAAACATCCTCTTGGCGACCTCCGAGCAAGCTGTGGCGCCCCCCTTCCCGGTCGGCGCCGCTCCCGCCTCCCCGCTGCCGCCCGACGCCCTGCCCTGGACCCCCAAGCTGACGGACTTCGGCCTCGCACGCGACCTGAAGTCCTCCACGCACCTCACCCGCGAGGGGGGCGCGCTCGGGACGATCGCCTACATGTCGCCGGAACAGGCCGACGGCCACCTCGACGCCCTCGGGCCTCGCAGCGACCTCTTTTCCCTCGGCATTCTCCTCTACGAGCTCTCGACCGGCCGCCGCCCCTTCGAGGGAGACAGCACGGCCTCCACCCTCTACTCCATCCTCCAGAAGGACCCGCCGCTCCCGCGCTCGATCAACCCCGCCGTCCCGCCCGACCTCGAGACGATCACCCTCAAGTGCCTCGAGAAGGAGCCGGCCCGGCGCTATCCCTCCGCGGCGGTCCTCGCCGCCGACCTGGCCGCTTTCCTCGAAGGGGAACCGATCTGGGCGCGCCGCCAGTCGTGGCCGGAGCGCGCCCTCCGCTGGGGGCGTCGACGCCGGCTCGCCGCCGCGGGCCTTCTCCTGGTCCTGGCCGCAGCGGGTGTGGCCGGGGCGGCGGTCTGGAATGCCCGCACGGCCCGCCTCGAGAAGCGGCGCGCCGAGGAGGAGACGCTCGGCGCCCTCCGCAAGATCGCGGCGGGAAACGTGAAGGCCACCCTCCTCCTGCGCCGTGCCGGCGGCCGCATGGCGGACGCGGAGGAGGCCTTCCTCGGCCCGCTCGAGGAGTCCGCACGGGCCGTTCTCGCGCAGGCGCCGTCGAATCCGGAACCGCACTTCCACCTGGGGCGGATGTACCGCGCCCTGCTGCGCTTCGAGGACGCCCGGCGCGAGCTCGACCGCGCGCTTGCCGCGAACCCGGACTTCGCCCCCGCCCTCTACGAACGGTCGGTCCTGACGGCACACGCCCTCGGCGACCGGCTCGAACAGGTGCGCGACCGGGTCCTAGCGAGGCAGGGGGAGAGCCTCGCGCGCTCCGGCCTGCTCGCCGCGGGCGGACTGGCGGGCGAGAAGCTCGACGTCCCGGACGACGCGGCGCTCGAGGCCGGGGACGCGGAGGCGAGTTCGCTGCGCGAGCGCCTCACCGCCGACATCGCCCGGCTGGAGGAGCGGGTGGAGGCGCCGGCGGTCGAGCGCGGGACCGGGGCTGCGGAGGGCGCCGGGGCCGGTTCGGCGGCCGCCGCGTCCGGGCTTACGGTTTCCGCCGCGCGGCTCGCCTGCGCGAAGGGACTCGCGCTCGCCTTCGGGGCGCAGGCGGCCGCGCGGGCCGACGAGGCGCGCGCGCAGCTTGCGGAGGCGCTGCGCGGGGACGCGAAGCTGGAGGAAGCGTATGAAGGGCTGGCGCGCGTCGAGGAGGGGGCGGGGCATTGGGACCGCGCGATCGAGGCCCTTGGCCAAGGCGCGGCGATGGACAAAGGCTACCTGCCGTTCTGGGTTGGCCGCGGACGCATGCGAGGCCGGCTGGGCCTGGAGCAGTCCCGCCGCGGCGCGGATCCGCAGCCGGTCTATCGCGACGCCCTCGCCGACTACGCCCGCGCCCTGGAGCTGGAGCCGCGCTCCGCGGAGTCGTGGCTCCGGCGCGGCATGATCGCGAGCGACTGGGGTCTTTACCTCAGCGGCCGGGGGGAGCCTCCGGACGCCTCGTACGCCGAGGCGAAGACCTGCTTCGAACGCGCCCTCGCCCTCGCCCGCGATTGGGCGGACGTATGGATGCTCCGCGCGATCCTCTACACGAATTGGGCGCAGGCGCGCACCGCGCGCGGCGAAGACCCGGGCCCGACGACTGAGCAGGCCCTGGCGGACTTCGAGAAGGCCCTTGCGCGAAACCCGGCCGCCATCGATGGGTGGCGGGCGCGCTCGGTCCTGCTCGCGAACTGGGCGAACCACAAGGTCCGGACGGGGGAGGATCCGACGTCGACCTATGAGCGCGCGATCGCCGACTGCGGGAAGGCGTTGGAGCTGAACCCCGGCGCGGCGGGCTCCTGGCTCTCCCGGGGCCAGGCGCGGGCCGAGTGGGCCAACTATCGACGGAACCACGGGGAGGACCCGGACGACCTCTACGCCGCGGGTGCGGGTGATCTGGAGAAGGCCGTGGAGCTGGCCCCGAAATCCGCCGGGGCGTGGATGACGCTCGGCATGGCGTACGGGAACTGGGCCCTGGGTCGGCGGGCCCGCGGGCGCGATCCGGAGCCGCTCTTCGAAAAGGCGGAGGCGGCCTACGGCACGTCCCTTGGCCTGAATCCGGCTACGGCGGAGGTGTGGAGCTGGCGCGGCCTCCTGCGCTGCAACCGCGCGACCTGGCGCCGGAGCCAGGGGCGGGACCCGGAGCCACTCTACGCGGAGGGAGAAGCGGACCTTGGGAAGGGGCTGGCGCTCAACCCGTCGTCCGCGGAGTCCTGGAAGGATCGCGCGCTGGTACGAATGAACTGGGGGATGTACCGGAGCGGCGCGGGCGCCGACCCGCTCTCTCTCTTCGAGCGCTCATTGGAGGACTTCGGCAAGGCCCTTTCGCTCAATGGCAATTCCGCGGAGATCTGGACGCGGCGCGGGCTGCTCCGGACCGTCTGGGGCTTGCACCTGAAAAAGGCCGGCCTCGCCCCGGGTCCTCTCTGGGAGGCGGCGCTGGCGGATTTCGCGAAGGGGCTCGCCCTGAATCCGCGCCAGGTCGAGGCCCTTGCGCGTCGCGGCCAGATTCGGTGCGAGACCGGGCGCTGGTCCGAGGCCGTGGCGGACCTGGAGGCCGCCCTGCGGTTGAATCCGGGCCTGGACAAGATGTTCAAGTCGTACCTGGAGGAGGCGCGGGGTCGGCTCCGGGGCGGATAGGGGTGCGCGGGCGCGGCGCGATGCGACTCCCCGGTGGGGGAGAGGGTCGGGGCGAGGGGCGCCGCGGGCGCGGCACCCGCGGCCCACAACACAAGTGCGGACGGCGACTATCTTGGCGACACGAGGCGCATGATGCATGCCGCTCGGAACGAATGCGCCGAACTGACGCAAACCAATAGTTAACGATTAAGACGCGGTCCCGCACATCGATCACCAGGATTGGGGGCCGGGTCTTAATGATTAGTCTTTCGCTCTTTCCGAGCGGAGAGATCGTTAATGGTTAAGACACCGCCCCGCTTCCTAAAATCTAAAGACCCGGTCCCGTCCACCAAAATGCCGACCGCGAAATGCGGGCTGCGTCTTAATGATTAACCATCTTGGCGACACGAAACGCATGATGCATGCCACCAGGAACCAATGCAACGAACTGACGCCAACCATTCGCTAAAGACGCGGTCCCGCACACGGAAGTCGTCGACCGGATTCTGCGGCATCTTGCCGACAATGGGGCGAACGATCCTCACGACGGGCGGGATCAGCCCACCGTGCGAGACTTTGTTCCGGTGGATGTTGCGGACTGACCTCGTCAAGTCTCAAAGCGGGGGGCTGACTGAAGAGACTTCGCACGCAACATAGGTGCCCACGCCCGCCCTCCGGCAGCGGGGTCGATGCTCCCCCACGGCTCCGGGAGCCGACAGTCGGGGAGGAGTTTTCGCTTGATTCCGGGGACACCGTCCGGTAGGCTCCGGATTGAAACTCCTATCCGTCTAAGCCTTCGCGGGAAACTTGGAGGGAGCACGCCAGAATAGGTTTGTTCATCACCACTTCTTGGTTCTCAGCAGAGGCCAAAGAATATATTGGACGAATTGAAAAGAAAATCGTGCTCATCGACGGGCAGGAGCTTGTGGCGCTGATGTTTGATCACGAAAGTTGGCGTGCGCCCCAAGGCGGCATACGAGGTCAAGGAAGCCGACGACGAGTACTTCGTCGAGGCATAGATGTCCTCCCGCGCTCCATGCCGATCAGGCGGCGGTGCGAGTCCTTCTTCCGGAAACTGCGGCCCATGGTCAACACGTTCGAAGGCCGACTTGGCACGCGTCAAGGGTGAGGAATGGGTCACGCCTGACGGTGAAGGTACTCGGAGATGAGCAACTTGAGCCCGACGCCTTTTCCGGTACTCATGCTACTTGACGAAGTAGGGTCGCTGCTCACCGGGCGGGAAGACTCTTGGCGCTTCACGACCGGGGCAATCCTGTTTGAGTGCGAGGAGGCTTGGCTCGACTTCGAGCCCTTGTGGAACAAGCTCTTGGTTCGGTTCGGTCAGGTTGAGCGGGGATCATGCCGGAAGGGAAACAAGGCTCCTCCTGAATTTTGGCCCGCCTTCGCTCAGGCCGTGCGCGAAACGACCACGATTCCGACCGCCATGACCACCAACTGGGAGGACAAGGACAGTCGTGATCGACTTGAAGCGAGGATCAAATTCCTCATCGACACTCGCAAGGACAACTGGCTTGTAGGTCGCGGAGTGGTCCCTCCGGACGAAATTGGCAGCCGGAATTTCGTCTGGTCTCGGCAAATTGAGGTCACGATCGCGCTGGCGCTGACTCATATCGTTGACTGCGGCATTGAAATTTCAGGGCTGGATCTCCATGTTGACAAGAAGTCCCTGAATGCCCATGAGAAATCGTGTTTCGAAGAGGGTGTCCGGATGACGCTGCGTGGGGACATCAGGGAATATATGCAGATGCCGGGGACGGACCAGGAGAAGCGATTCTTGGAAGCTGCAGGGCTCTACCGTGCAACTGAGTCGACGTGCTCCGTCGATTACAGGGGGCGGCACAAGGCGATGTCGGTGGTAGACCACTGGTGTGCGCTTCTCAAACGGGCCCTTCATCAGCAGGAGCCCACCGCCCTTGCGGCCCTGGAAAGCATCAGAGCCTACTATTCAGCTCCGATCATCGACGATCTCTCCACGTCAATCTTCGTCGACAACATGGGCCGGGAGTAGCGTTCTTTCGAGGTCCGAGAACTTAGGGGAGCCTTCCGCTTCCGAGGAGTTGCGGTTCAGCGCATGGGAAAGTTGACCATTGGCACCTGCCTGATTAGACAGAGGCGCCTGCGGAGCGCGTTTAAATCAGGTTCATCCGGAAAGTGCGTTGTAGCGTAGCTTGAAAAGGTGCCGACAAAATGCGGGCCGCGCGAAATGCGGACCGCGTCTTAGTGATTAACTATCGTGGCGACACGAAACGCAGGATGCATCCCGCTAGGCACCACTGCAGCGAACTGACGCCAACGCATAGTTAACGATTGAGATGCGGTCCCGCACATAGGAGAGGTGTAGGTGCTCAAGACACCGCTTCCAGAGGACTCCGAGGACGCGGAGATGAAGGAAATCTACGCACTCTTCGGGCTGGCCTATTACCTCAGCGAGTGCATCCACACGGGACTTGCGAACACCTACTGTCTGATGGGGTTCGAGTCGAAGTGCGACATCACCCGCCCTCGCATCGAAGAAAGGCAAAAGCGCGCTTTCGATAGTACCCTTGGCCAACTCGTTCGGGAAATGAGCGGCTCGATGCCAGAAGCTCTACGACAAGAGCTTGATCGAGCGGTGGAGGTCCGTAACTTCCTCGCTCATGGATTCTGGTTCGAGAAGATCCACCTTGTTCTCACACAGATTGGCCGAAGTGAACTTCGTCGCGAGTTGCAACATGCGGTAACTATGTTCCAGCAGGTCGACGGGGAGATTGATCGATTTGGGCGCACCGTTTGTGAACAACTCGGCCTTCCATCGCCAGAGGAGTTCAGGAAGCTTGGGGCCGAGCAAGGCGCACTTGACGGTCCTCCCGAGCCGCTCCCAGATCGGCGCATTCCCAAGGGGAACATCACGGTCGTTTCTGCATGGGAAGTTGCCTTGGCGGATTCAGTTCGAGCCCTTGTCCTGGAGGCAGAGGACGGAAGCTTGTGGCAGCTCTGTGATGTCGGCCTCGGATGGTCTACCCACGTTCGGACGGAGAGTGGAGGCTGGACGGTGTGCTCTCCAGTCCAGCGCTTCTTGCCCGCTGCCGTACCCGTCAGGCCAAGGACGTCAGGGCCGTGGAACTTCGATCTACCCCTCGGAGTCCGCGCCGTGCTTTGGGTGTCGAAGGCGCCGAGCGAGAGCAAGTACCGATGGGGTGTGCGCGCGGCGCTCCGGTAGCCCGTCGACCTGGGGACTTGCGGACCGCGTCTTAATGATTAACTATCTTGGAGATTCGGGACCGTGTCTTAATCATTAACTATGACTTGACAAACGGTGCCTCGCTGGCTATCGTGGCGGCATGAGTCGTGCCCTGCGCGTCGAATTTCCGGGAGCGATCTACCACCTCATCTCGAGGGGCGTGGCGCGCATGCCCACGTTTTTGGAGGATGCGGATCGCACGGGTTTCCTCGCGATCCTGGTGCAAAAGGTCGAGGCGTGCGCCTTGACGATCCACGCCTTTTGCCGCATGCCCAACCACTACCATTGTCGGGACCGTTTCCGAGATCGGGACCGGCTCTTTAGATTTTAGGAAGCGGGGCCGTGTCTTAACCATTAACGATCCCTCCGCTCTGAAAGAGCGAAAGATTAATCATTAAGACACGGCCCCCAATCCGCGGCCATCCGCAGGCTGGGAAGGGCCGACGCGAGGCGAGTGCACGAGGTGGCGAACAAGGTCTTCGGACGGGAGCGCACGGCGCGAAGACGTCGCCTGCTCCTCTACGCGCAGAGGTTGCACTCGAGCCTGCGTCCACCGGAAAGCGCGCGCCGCTCGCCGTACGCGACCTGGACCGCGCCTCCACACGCGATCGTGACTTGGCGGCCGGCCTCGCGGCCCTCGCCCAGAAGCGCAGAAGCCAAACCAAGGCATTAAAACACGGCCCCCAATCGTGCGCGCGTGACGACGGAGAGGCGGCGGCGTCAATTCGCGTACATGCTTGAGGCGACTGCGTTCGACGGATGGGGCATGAATGTCCGCGGAACACCCGGAGGCTATGGTGGAACCAAACTCGGCCGTCTCCATTTGCGCACTTCGCGTTCTAAACGCGGCGGCCCATGGCCCTGACCGTCGCGATGGCCGAGTCTGGGCGCTCCATATTGACGAACTGCAGTTCGCGCGGGGACAGCGGACAGTCGTGCTCGCACCCGCAGCAGGGGGGAAAACTCAGCTATCTTGCCAGATTGATCGAGCCGCTCACGGCGAAGCCATTCGAGGCGTGTGGGTCGCGGACGACTTGACCGGTCGAGCGTTCGGTAGGGCAAACGACCCGGGTGATGTTGAACCACACCATCGGCTGGTGTTGGTCGATGGCGGAGATCCGAAACGATTGTCGGATCTGTTCGCCCGGACCGCGCCAGCCACGACGATCATCGCAAGTATCGAGCCGGGATTCCTGCAGAGCCCTTCTTTGCTCGCGCCCTTTCAGCATGTGGTAGTCCTTGTACTCGGGACCGTTGCGTTCGCTGGCTCAACGGCCGAGTTCGAGAGAGACCTTCCTTCGATCCTGAGTCCAAGCTTCCCTGAACTTGATCGGTTGCTGTAGTTGACTGCGAATCCGGACGGGTGCATTACAAATGTCGCAATTTAAAAGTGGGGACACGTACCCATTATCCGCGGAGCAATATGTACGTGTCCCTAGATTTCATGTCCCTAGATTTCAGGGGAAGTCAGGCGGACGGCGCCGCGGAGGACGTGAGCGCCGGTGAAGCGCCTCGTCCCGCGGCGCCCGTGACGGCGCGCGCACCCTCCACGCTGCGTCTCAAGTCAAATCATGCTTTTCTTGTTTTGGCGCCACGCCGCCTCGCGCGGCCGGCATAGAACGAAAGCTCGAACGAGACCCCCTGGTCGGAGAGCGCGCGGAGGTGCTCCAGGGGGACCGGAAAACAGGTGAGCATCCGGCCCTGATAATCCCCCGGCTCCACCGCCGTGTCCATGTGTACCCGGATCCCGCTCGCGCGGGCCGTCGCGATGACTTCGGCGCCGCGAGCAAGGAAGGAGAGCAGGGCGGCCAGGTGCTCCTCCCAGGTCCGCGCCCGACTGAGCGACACGCTGAAGCGCGGCGGGGGCCCCGGATGCAGCTCGCCACTCTCGCCAGGGGACACACCTTGCAGCCGAGCCTTCAGCGTAGGCAACAGCGCTTCGCCACTCTCTTCCGCGAGGAAGCGGATGACGGTGTACATGGTTCTACTTCACGAAGGGCCGACCAAGCCTCTCCCAGAGGTCAAGCGCGTCGGCGAGTTGCTCCGGCTTGAGGTCCGGGTTGTGACGACCGCCGCCACTCACCACCTGGCCGGGTTTAAACTCCCGATGAAACCAACGGCGGAAGTCGTCATTCCTGCGAAACTCACGCTCTGCCCGCTTGATCCGTTTTTCAAGTTCCCGGCGGGCTTGGCGCTCCAACTTTCGCTTGACGTTCGCATCTTTCGCATTCGCGACGCATTCCGCCGCGCCCAGCGCGGCGTCCAGAGGATCGATGCTGCCCGTGGCGACCGCCTCCAGCACCGTATCGAGGTGTTGAGCGGCGCAACGGTAGATTCCCCTCGCGGCATTGCCCAGGCCGCTCGCCTCCGCCGTGTCCTCCTCTCCCTTCCCCCCGGTGATGGAGCCGTACTCCGTCCCGCTGTGAAGCCCGTCCGCCATCCAGGCCCGCAGGTCGCCGCTCTCCGAGTCCAGCTCGAACCACCCCAGCGAGTCCCCCGCCGGCAACTCGCCGGGGAGCACGATGGTCTTCCCGCCGGTGGCAGCGGAGCTCAAGTACCCCCGCAGCGCCGCCGGCAATGCCTTCGGAAGTTCCGCGCCTGCGCTGAAGCCTCGGGCCGTCGTCCCAACACCTAACGCTTCCAGGGCGCGAGCCGCGCCGTAGGCCGGTCTGGGAAGACTCGCGAGAGGATCGGTAGTGATTTCCTCCTCGGCGATCGCCGAGAGAAGGCCGGCCATGAAGCGCCACCGAGCCGGGGCGACCTCCGGCTGCCGCGGGCGGTATCGAAGAGCCTCATGGGTGACGTCGAAGTCCATGCGCACTCGACCGGCCGACCGTCTCAGGCGTACCATGACCAGTCGCGGCGATGTCGCATACCGCTCTACCGGGGACAGCCTTTCCCATGTGCGGTCGTAGAGGTGATAGTAGGCGTCGCCCAGGAGACGGGCGGATGCATCTCCCGGCAGGCGCCCCGCGATGTGGAGCCGGCCATTCTGAACGGCGAGGGCACGCCAGCTCTCAAGCGCAGCGGTCAACGTGCGGGCCTGGAGTTCCGCCGGGTTTATCGAACCCGGTTCGCAAGCAAAGCAGAGAGCGGTGTGCTCCAGGGCATCCGCGGCGCCATCGTCGGAACGGAGACGCTTCAGCGCCTCCAGGTCGCCCATGGCGCGGGCAGCGAATCCCCAACGGTCAACCAAATAGCGGCGGGCCGTGAGCGGCTCCCGGCCCGGTCCCTCCAGGATGGCCTCGATTCCAACCGCTACCGTCGAGGGTCCGGAGGCGCCGCCGCCGGACCCCCCCGCGAGACCGCCGAGACCTCCCAGCCCAAGACCTCCCCCGGATGCACCGGACCGGTGGAAGTCGAGCGCCCCGGTGGCCACCTGCTCTCCGTCAAGTCTCAGCACGAGGCGAGACGCTTCGCCGCCACCAGGTGCACCGCCGAGGGCGCCGCCAAGGGCGGCTGCCCCGCCGGCGGATCCCTTTCGCCAGGACAGGACCAGCGCTCGGCCAGCCAGGTCGCAGGCGCGTGTTCGCCAAAGGAAAATCTCCCGAGGGAGACTCTTTCCCCCTTCGAAGCACTCCTCGATGCCCCTCAGCGTCACGGTGTGCCATAGTTCGTCGGGGAGAGCTTGGACCGCTCGTCCTTCCCCGCCGTACACCTCGCCCGTCTCGCCCCAAAGGCACGACGGATCCAGGTCCATCCACTTTCCGTCGCGCTCGACCTGAACCCAGACGTGCCGCCGGGCATCGGCCCGCCATGGGCGTCCGGTCGCCTCGTTTTCGACGGCGCCGCTCAGTCCCTCCTCGATAGGACCCAGGATCTTCCGAAGCACGCCAAGTCGCGTGTCGAGTCGCCGCTCCATCTCGTGCAGCGCCCGGGTACGCTCCGCCTGGATCGTTGCGCTCTCAATGGAGTAGGGGAAGTCGAGGTCACCCCGGTATGGGTCCGCCACCTGCGTGCAGCCATAGATGTCATCAAGCAGCTCGTCGCCGGCCTCGCCAACGACCAGCCGCGTGGAGTAGCCGGCGCGGTCCAGGAGGCTCCTCAAGAGCATCGACTTGTCTACGCTGTTTCCCGCCCCGCTCCGGAGGCAACCGGCCGCCCCCCGCAGCGCCCCTGCATATGCCTGGTTGCGGATCCCACAGGAGACGAACGTGTAGATCTCCGACACGTCCTTCCCGAGCGTCTTCGCGAGGGCGTCCAGCTCGAATTCCGATCGGTCGATGGCCGCGAGGTACCTTTCGAGCAAAGCGATCGAGCCTTCGGTCACTTCGCGGAGGCGCTTGTCCCGGTCGACGTTTTGGGCCCGAACCGCGGTAGGGCAAGTGGCCACCAGAACGAGGACTGCAAGGAGGCTCGCCAAGGGGCGGGTTGAGCGCATTGCGAGGCTCCGATGCAGAGGGCCGGGATTGCGAAAAGCATTCTATGGCGGTCGTCGATTCGAAGTCAACATCGATTCGGGACCGTGTTACCGGATTCGGCACCGTCTCTTGACTCTTGATCATTCATGCTTGACCAGGCGCCCCGGGTTGAGTATTCGCGCTCATGAGCCGTGCAACGCGGATTGAAATCGACGTCTACCCTGACGGTCGGGACTGCGCTTAATCATTAACTACTGTTGCGGTCGCCGCGTTTGTTGGGTGCCGGGCGGCCCATCAGTCGCGCCGTGTCGCCAACATCGTCAATCAGCAAGACGCGGTCCCGAGACCGCGGACCGCATCCGGAGCGGTCAAGGCGCACCCGAGGCGGGCCCGTCGCGCCGCCAGACCTCCGCTTCGCCCGTACGGGGGCAGAACACCATCTTCTGCACCGTGTCGGCGTTCAGGACCGGAGGCAGGTCCAGCGCTTGCGCGAGGGGAGCGGGCTTCTGCCCATGGGGCGTCCCGCCCCGCTCCAGGGCCTCGGCCAGCACTTCGGCGCGGCGGAAGCTTGCCGTCAGGAACTCCGCGTTTCCGGGTGTCGCGAGCGCAGCGTTGTGCTTCACGAAGTCGGCCGCCTGATGGTGATTCGCCTGCACGACCGAGCTGCCCGCCTGACCGCGCACGAAAGCGGCCCGCTGCGTGCGCTCGATGACGCAGGCTTCGCCCGGCTCCACTCCGCACACGGTGAAGAACACGCTCGTGGACAGCCGCGTGTCGCGCAGGGCCTCGACCGCGGCGGCGTACGTATCGCACGTCTCCAGGACGTTCCTCAGGAGGAACGCGGGACCGAAATCGAAGGTCGGAAACGCGGCGGGCGGCGCCCAGTTGATGGTCGCCGAGTAGCCGCCGGGGAACATGCCGGACAGGACTCCGACGTGGCCCGGTACGCCGACGACCAGGAACTCGCGCGATCCCTTTCGAAACCGAAACCGGCAGGTGGCCCTACCCATCGTCGGCAGCGGCCAATCGAGCGTGCGGAGGTGGACCATGCCGCGCCCCTCGACCCAGCGGGCGCCGGCCGTGCAGCCGAGGGGGTTCGGCAGGTGGAGGTGGCTCAGTTCGTAGGCGCAGTTGAGCACGGTCGCCGTCCCCAGGGGCACACCGAGGCCTTCGGCCCATGCGTTGATCTCGCCGACGTACAGTCCGCCGCTCCGCTTGTATACCTGCGCGAAGATGTGCTGCAAGACCTCGGGTACGAGCGTGAGCGCCTGCCCGGCCTCCCGGATCAAGGCGGCGGCGGGTTCCCTCGTGTCGCGGATCACCTCGGCCCATCGGTCGGGCTCCGGGCGGTCCAGGTCGATGGCGAATTCGGGGCAGGACTTTGAAAACATGGCGGCGCGCGGGCTCCGCAGCGGCAGGGCCGGAGGTCCGAACGAATACCGGCCACGTGCCGGCATCCCAGGATCAGATGAAACTCGATTCATCGAAGCGCCGGATCCCAGCCCAGGGGGACGAGTGTGCCCACCTTGGTGAGCGACGAGGCTGCCCCGGTGTCCAGCGCCATGCGGAGCGGGCCGTCGTCGGGTCGTGCCTCCAACTCCTGAACGAGTTCCTTGCTTTCCGAAAGAGTGCGCGCAGGCTCCTCCAGAAGAATTCGCGCCTTGGAAGCGACGCTTCCCACGTTGGGGCGGGCGCGGGGTAGGATCCCTTCGGCCGCATTCCTTGCGTCGTTGCAAGCATTAGCCACATTCCGCTCACCACTGTCAAGTGGCTAAGGCCTGCATCAGTCCCGCCGCCGGTTCCGAAGGGATGGCTTGCGCGAGGACGGACCGGAGCGTATTCTGGTTTGCGGCGGAGAAGGGTCCTGACCCGCAGCCGCGCCTGCATGCCCGTTCGATCTGTGACACAACAGCCCAAAAGCTTGCTTTTTTTGGCAACGAATTCCCAACAGAAAATTCGCGAAATTGGCGAAATTCGCGGTTCTTCTTTCGGTGTTTTCGGCGTCTTCGGTGGCTTGTCCCTTTGGTTGCGGCCATCGGCTGCTCTGGGGTTCCCGTCGATGGTCGGGCGGTGGCCGCCGGCCCGCCCGATCTTTCGACCGGCCCGTCGCTCCGCAATCGGAGTCCGCCCATGCCCAACGGGGCGATCCGCGACCTCTGCGTCGCCCAGCTCGCAATCCGGCGGTCCCTCGCGACACCGGCGCAGGTCGAAGGGGGTCTCGCGCAACCGGCGGCGTCCTCCGCAAGGGCCGGCACGGCGTGCGGGCTCGCCGACCGACCGGGTTGCGTGGAGGGAGAGGCGAGTGTGAAGTGCGTCCGCCGCGGAGCCGCGCCGCGCCCGGCGGGCCTTGCTCGCTGCCCTGGCCGATGCTAGACTACGTGTAGACCAGGAGGTCGTGGCGAACGCGCGTCCGCCGTCTCGGGGCGCGATCGGCCCGGTCCAGGCGCTTTCCGCGGGAGGCCGTCATGCCAAGCCCGTTTCCCGGCATGGACCCCTACCTTGAGCGGCACTGGCGCGACGTCCATAGCCGCCTGATCATCTATGCCTGCGATCAGCTCCAACCGAGGCTGCCGCCGGACCTGCGGGCGCGTGTCGAGGAGCGCGTCATGGTCGACACTCCGGACGGCGAGTCGCGAAGCATCGCCCCGGATGTGCGCATCGTGGAGACCTCGCTCCCCCCCGGCGTCGACGGCGGTGCAAGCGCGACGACCCGCGGCGGGGCCGCGACCGAGCCGTTGGTGATCGACCTCCGTGACGACCCCGAGATCCAGACCTACGTCGAAATCCGGGAGGTGGCGGCCGGCCGTCGGCTCATCACCGCCGTGGAGTTCCTCAGCCCGTCGAACAAGCTCCCCGGGGATGGCCAGGAACTGTACCTGAAGACGCGGGCGGAGCTGGTGGGCGGCTCGGTGAACCTGGTCGAGATCGATCTCCTGCGGTTCGGCGTGAGGAAGCTGCCCTCGCCGGTGGACGAGGTCCCCGCGGTGCGGCGGGCGCCCTACCTTGCCATCGTCAGGCACGCCCTCCCCTCCTGGAAGGCGGAGGTCTACCCCATCTCCCTGCGCGAGCCGTTGCCGTCCCTGCGCGTCCCTTTGCGCAGGGCCGACCCGGACGTCGTGCTCGAGCTCCAGCCGCTCCTCGCGGCGTGCTGGCGGCAAGGGGGCTACGACGACATCGACTATTCCGAGCCGCCGGACCCACCCCTCAACGCGGCCGACGCGACGTGGGCGCGGGAGCTGATGGAGGGCCGGAGTCGGGTGTGACGCGGCGGGCGAGCCGTCAAGGGAAGCCACGTCACGCAATCCCGGCGCGACCGCCCGCAGGGCCGACTCGCGTTTCAGCGCACACCCCGGCGCGGGGACCACCGCGGGGCCAGTGAGAAGGGTGGACGGAAACGTGAACGCCGAGCCTCACCGAGCTGCTTCGGCGGCGGGTTTCCGGAGCTTCGGGCCCCCTCGCGAACGAGGCGTTGAGTCTTTAGCCCTGAGTCCAGCCCTTTCAAGGTGGCTGCCCCGCCCGTCAGTCGGCCGCAAGTGGCCTAATCACTTCACTCTGCAGCCTGGGTCCACATTGTGGTGCAGGGCTTCCGCCTTCGCGCGCGGCGCTTCGGTGGACGTGTCCGCCCTGCGCCCGCTCGCGCACGAATCGTAAGAATCACCTCCCCGCCTTCTCCCGGCGCCACCCCCGCACCCAACGGGCTCGGTACTGTTCAACCCGCTCGCCCCGTCGGTGCAGGGCGGAAGCCCTGCACCACAAGGGCTCGTGGTCGAGTGAGAAAAGCGCTGGGAAGTGCCCGACCTCCGGCGCTCATGCCTCCGATGCCCCGTTTCGCAAGGGTAGACCGGTTCCTGTCCCCTTGAAAGGGCTGACCCTGAGTCTTGAGCCTTGAAATGGAGACTTCGTCCGCCCCCGGGCTTTCGAGGCGGGTCGGAGCCACGGGAGACACCAAGAACCTACAGAAACGAGGCTGAAGCCCCCCTCGGCGCACGGCCCATTTCTCTTGCGTTGGCCGTCCGAAGCCGATACCATCTTGACCTGTGGATCGGTTTTTCTGATTGCAAGCGATGGAGGTCGTATGCTCGCGAGACGGATGGCGACGTCCGGAGCGCTCTTCGCCGCCGCGCTGCTCCTGGGCGGAGCGGTGCCGGTCGCGGCCGAGGACGCGAAGGGCCCCACTCACGTGACGGTCGGCGTGAAGGGCCTGGACGGGAAGGAACAGCAGGGCGCGCTCGAGGCCGCCCTCAAGGGGAACGAGGCCGTGGAGGCCGTGCGCGCGGAGGCCGGCAAGGTCACCGTGCAGGTGCGTGCGGAGAAGACGCTGAAGCTGTCGGCCGTGGCCGACGCGGTGAAGGGCGCTTCCAATGACAAGAAGCCCCTCTCGGTCGAGACCGACGCCGTGGCCCTGGCCGGCGGCTGCTCCATCATGCTCTCCGGGACGGGCGACGCCAAGGACGACGCCATCCTGAAGGCGCTGCAGTCGGTGCCCAACGTGGACAAGGCGTCCGGCACCGGCGGCACCTACGCGCTCACGTTCAAGGGCGCGAAGGGCGCGTCGATCGGCGACGTGGTCGCGGCGTTGAAGAAGGGCCTGGGGGTCAAGGAAGGCGGCGAGATGCCTGGCGTCAGCGACGTGTGGTGGACCGCTCCGAAGGCCGAACCGCCCAAGAAGCCGGCGGGCGGCGGGAAGGGCTGAGGCGGTGGTGGCTGAGGCCACGGCAAGTAGCCGTGGGGCCCGCCTGCCGTCGGCAGGCGCCTGAGTCGAAAACAAAATAGCCTTGACGCCGACGGGCGACCGTGGGATCTTCCCTCGGTCGCCCGTCTTGCTTTCGTCTCTTGACAGCGAAGGCTTTTTTTTCGTCGAGGAAAGGAATCGGCGCCCAGAGACCGCCCTCCCCCCCGGGCCAGCCCTTGCAAGGTGGGGAGGGCTGTTCGACCGTTGTGAAATGGAGCAGCAGATGCCGAGTGCGGGAAGGAGCCATCTTCCCACATTTCTCCTCCGCCGGCCACGAGCCCTTGGGGTGCAGGGCTTTCGCCCTGCACCGACGGGACGCCCCTTGTGAAAATCGCCGAGGGTCAGGAGTGCGGGAGCGGCCAGAGGAAGTCGGGGAGGAGCTTCGGACGTTCCGTGCGAGAGCGGGTGCAGGGCGGAAGCCCTGCACCACAAGACGGGCTCAAGGCACATCCTAAAGTGACCATGCGACTTGCGTCCAGCACCGGGGCGGCGCAGCCACCTTGGAAGGGCTGCCCCCCGGGCCCACTCTCACCGCGCGATGCGGAGGGAAGCACGTGCCCCTTTCTCGACGGTCGCTCCTCGGCCGGCTCCTCGCCGCTGCGGGTGCGCTTCTGTCGCTGCCGGGCTGCCGAGGGGGGACGCGAACCGGTGGCGGCGTTGCGGGCTCGGCTTCATCCGGGACCGGAGGGGCCGCCGCGGCCACGGCCGGCGCGGGGGGCTTCGGCATACCCGCCGCCCTCGAACCCGCGCTCGCCGCAGCGTGCGATCGCCTGCTGCCGGCCGAGCGAGGACTTGCGGCGGTGGTCGCGGGGGCGGTTGAGGGGGCGACGGAAGCGGAGATCGTAGGGGCGGGGGCGAAAGAGGCCAGGGTCATCGAGTACCTGCGACGCGCGCTCACGCTGCCCTACTACCAGACTCGCCGCGCGCGGATCCTCGAAGGCGCGCGACGGCTCGACCTCGTTGCCCGCCGCGACTGGGGACGCCCATTCGAGACCCTGGATGCCGCTGCGCAGGACCAGGTGCTTGTCTACATCCAGGGAGGCGGCGAGGACGGCGTGTCTGCCGCGAAAGACGCCGCGGAGGCCACGGGGGCGCCAGAGGCGGACTTCGAGGGGGAGGGCTGGCTCCACGACCTGCTGGAGCTGTCGCTTGAGGGCTTCCTGGGCGATCCCGTGCACGGCGGCAACCGCGACGAGGTCGGCTGGCGGCTGATCGGGTATTCACCTGAGGGGCCGCGTCCGGGGGCGTGCCTGGCGCCGTGCGAAGAGAATGGCGGAGGCGGCGGCGACGCGGCGCGGCCACAGCCATGGCCGGGGCGCTTGCCGAACGGGCGGGAGGGGCGGCGATGAAGGCCTACGACGCGCTCATCGTCGGGAGCGGCGCCGGCGGCGGCCCGGTCGCCTACACCTTGGCGCGGGCCGGGCTTCGCTGCATCGTCCTGGAAAAAGGGCCGCGTCACGCCCGACCGTCCTTCGTGCATGACGAGGTCGCGACCTGCCGGCGGGACTTTTTTCTCGATGCGCTCGAGGACGACCCGCACACGCTCATCGAGGAGGCGCTCGACGCGGCGGCTTCTCCGACCCGCGGCGGCGGCAGCGGCGGCGGCCCCGCCGGGCCCGCCGGGTCAACCCCGACGCAACTCACCTCGCTCGGCTGGATCGCGCGCTGCGTCGGCGGCGGCACGGTGCACATGGCCGGCCACTTCTATCGGCTCCACGTCGAAGACTTCCGCATGGCCACGCTCTTCGGCGGCGGGGGTGGTGGGCGCGGCACAGCGGGGGCGGGGCTCGCGCTTGCGGACTGGCCCTTCGGCTACGAGACGCTGGAGCCCTACTACGCCTTGGCCGAACGTGTGGCCGGCGTCTCCGGGGCCGCGGGCGTGAATCCCTTCGATGCACCGCGCTCAGGCGAATACCCGATGCCCGCGGTGGAGGCACACCCGCTCGCGGAGCGGATCGACGACGCGGGGCGGCGACTCGGCGTGCACCCTTATCCTGAGGCGCGGGCGATCCTCTCCCGCGAGTACGACGGCCGCCGCGCGTGCGTCTACTGCGATTTCTGCGGGAGCTACGGCTGCGAAGTCGGGGCGAAGTCCAGCTCGCTCGAGGCCCTGCTCCCCGCGGCCGAGGCCACGGGCCGCTGCGAAGTGGTGCCCCTCGCGATGGTCCGGGAGCTGACCGTGGGCCGGGACGGCCGCGCGGACGGGTGCGTTTGGCTCGATGCGGAGGGGCGGGAACGGCGGGTGAACGCCCGGCTCGTGGTCGTGGCCTGCTCGGCGGTCGAGACCGCGCGGCTCCTGCTGCTCTCGCGGTCGCGGCGCTTTCCCCACGGGCTGGCCAACTCCTCGGGCCAGGTCGGCCGGAACCTGCACTTCTCCGTGAACTCGACGGGGCGGGGGCTCTTTCGCTTCGGCTCCGGCCGCGTCCCGGACGGCGTGCTCTCGTCGCGTGCGCCCTTCCTCGCGCGATCGCTGCAGGACCATTACCTGTTGCCGGCCGGCGCAGCGGACCTGCCGAAGGGGGGGACGATCCGGTTCGGCTTTCCCCACGCGAACCCGATTTTCTCGGCCCTCAAGCTCGCGCACCAGGCGGGCGGCGGGGGCGGACGCGTGGCGTGGGGCGGGTTCCTGATGCGGCGGCTGCGCGAATTCTGGCGCGAAGGGCGGTGGGTGGAGTTCGAGACCTTCGCGGACTTCCTGCCGAACGTCTCGACCTACGTCGACCTGGACCCGACGGCCCGCGACCGGTGGGGGCTGCCGGCCGCGCGGATCCACCTTGCGGAGCCCCCGCAGCACGCGAAGGCCGGCGCGTACCTGCGCGCGCGCGGGCTCGAGGTGCTGGCCGCCGCAGGCGCGGACGAGGTCCACGAGGGGGAGGCCGGGGCGGTGACCGGTCACTTGGTGCACGGGACCTGTCGGATGGGGACGGATCCCGCGGCCTCGGTCCTGGACGCGGACGGCCGCGCGCACGACTGCCCGAACCTCTACGTGACGGATGGGAGCGCGCTGCCCCACGCCGGGGGCGTCGCCTCGACGCTCACCATACTCGCCAACGCCTTTCGCATCGCCGACCGGATCCTGGCACGGCGTTGAGGAGCCTCGAGTTGCGAAGCCGCAGGGGCGGGGGGGGGGGGGGCCGGCGTCCGCCACCGGCGTGCGCGAAAGGCAGGTGCTGCGCTCGGGAACCGAGCCTACGGCGTCGGGCGCTGCAAGAGCACGAGAAGAAGGTCGCACAACGCGGCCAGGTCGTGCCGCTCGTTGACGAGGATGCCGAACACGATGCGCGGCTCGATGCGATCGTACAGATGTACCACCCGGTTTCGGAAGCCGAAGATCGGACCGAACCGCGCCGCCGAGCCTGCCGGAAGGTGCCCCGCCGACTCCAGGTTTTCGAGAATATCGCGGCTGGTGGCGGGTGTGCGCACTCCGAGCCGCGCACAGGCATAGCCCCCAAGGTCCATGAGCGCCTGGATGGTGGTTTGGAGGAGGTGGAGGGCGGTCGGCAGGTTGCGGAAGTCCGCGCGGAATTCGTCGAAGCTGGACTGCGGAATTCGAGGCATCGCCTCCAGGTTTTCGCGGATCACGTCCAGCTTTGCGCGTAGTTCTTCCGGCGTCATCGGTAGGTTCCGAGCCAGGAGCGCATGTTTTCGAGCTTGTCTTTCGTCGCGAGCTCGTAGGTCGGTCGGAAATCAAAGGCGCGGCTCAAGGTGTCCGACTCGAAGTCGAGCCGCCGGTCCCGATCGGCCTCGTACACGAGGAGGCCCTCCAGCAGGACCCGGTGGCAGAAGATGGGCCCCTGGGGTTCGAGCAGCACAAGGTCGATCGGCCGCCCACCGGCGAGGCTTTCAAGGCGGCCGGCAAGATCACCGACGAGTCGGTGATGCGAAAGCGCGGTGTCGCCGCGGCGCCGCAGGAGGAGCCCGACATCGAGATCGCTGTCCGGCCGCGCGTCTCCTCTCGCCGTGGAGCCGAAGAGATAGGCTGCGGCGAGCTCAGGATACACGGACAGAGTCGTCCGCAGGCCGGCGACAAGACCGGCGATTTGCGGGGTGGGGTGCGGCCGGTCTTTCGGTCGGGACATTGCCTCACCTGCGGGAAAAGAACGGCCTCGCGGGGGACTCCTTGGCCGAGCCGACCCCTGCGTTTACCCACTGTAGCGCCCGGCGACGAGTCCTGTCAAGGCCTGAGCGCGGGCCGGCGGGGATTGTCTTTCCGCCTGGCGTCGCGAAGCGTAGAATCGTCTCGAGAGTCCCCGCGCGGCCGGAAGGCCGCCGCCGGCTTGCTACCCGCCTCGCCCTCGGTTGCCTCGGTACCGCTCCACGGAAGTCGGTGACCAATAGCCGAAGGCAAGTTCGGCCGCCCGCGAGGCGCGCGAGCGAGGCGTAGTAACGGAGAACTACGTCGAGCAAGCGCAACGAAGCAGGCGGCCGAAATCGCCGAGGAAATTGGTCACCCAATTGCGTGGGGCGGTACTAAGGGCCGCGACCATGGACCCCTCGCCGTCGACCTCGGTCACGCACGCCTCCGCGTCACCGTCCGCCGTTCCGGTTTCAGGGCCCGCCGCGGCCGTACCCGGCCCGTCCTCCGCCCTCCTCCACGGGACGCTCTTTGTCGCCTGCTTTCTGACCCTCTTGCTCGAAATCCTCCTCACGCGCGTTCTCTCCGTCGTGATGTGGTATCACTTCACGTTCGCGGTGCTTTCCGTGTCGCTTCTGGGCATCGCGATCGGGGCCGTACGGAGCTACGTCCGCCCCGTGGCCGTCCTCCCCTGCGGCGCGATCGACGCCCGGGCGCTCCGCCTCGCGCTCGGCCAAGGGCTGAACCTCTTCGCCGTCGCCGCCGCCGTTCCGCTCGCGCTCCTCCTCTTCGTCGTGGAAACGCCGAGCCTCTCCCCGCGCGGCGCGCTCCTCCTCGTAGCGCACTTCGCCTCCTGCGGTCTCCCGTTTTGCGCCGGCGGCTGGGTCACCGCCACGATCTTCCGCTCCGATCCGCGCCGCGTCTCCTCGCTCTACGCGGTCGACCTCCTCGGCGCATCCTTGGGTTGTGTCGCTGCGATCCCGATCCTCGATGGGCTCGGCGGAGTCGGCGGCCTGCTCGGGGTCGGCCTCGCGGCGGGGGTTGGCGCACTCGCACTCGCACTCGCCCCGCGCGATCCGTGCTCCCCTCGCGCGACGCTCGCGCTCGCGACCGTCGTGCTCTTTGCCGCCGCCCTGGTCGCCCGGCACGCGGGCGTTCGCATGGAGGTGCGCACCGTCAAGCTGAATGAGCGGGAGGAGGATTTGCCGGTCCTCGAGGTGAAGTGGAACGCCCACTCGCGTCTCGCCCTGCTCGACTATTACGATCCGGCGCGGCCCTCCGCCTACTCCTTCCTCTCCTGGGGCCTGAGCGCGCGCTTCGACGGCTGGCTGCCGCGCCAATACCTCGTCACCATCGACGGCGCCTCCGAGACGCCCATCACGCGGTTCGGAAGCGACCTCCACGCCCACGAATACCTCGCATGGGACATCACGGCCCTCCCGCACCACCTCCGCCCCGGCGCGAAGACGCTGGTGCTCGGGGCGGGGGGTGGCCGCGACGTGCTGACCGCGCTCTGGTTCGGGTCGAAGGACGTGACGGGCGTGGAGCTGAACGCGGACATCGTGGGTTGGGTCCGCGGCCGGTGCGGCGAGTTCGCTGGGTTTCTGTATGACCGATCCGGCGTTCGGATCGTCGTCGACGACGGACGGAATTTTCTGCGCTCCACCCACGAGCGCTACGACATCCTCCAGCTCTCGATGGTGGACACGTTCGCGGCGACCGCGGCCGGCGCCTACGCGCTCTCGGAAAACAACCTGTACACCGCCGAGGCGTTCGACGACTACCTTGCGCACCTTGCCCCCGGCGGGCTCCTGTCGGTGAACCGGTTCTTCCTCGAGCCGCCCCAGCAAACGCTTCGCGTCGTCACGCTGGCGCGCGAGGCCCTGGCCCGGCGCGGCGTCGCGGACCCGGCTCGCTCGATCGTCGCCGTCGGGCTCGGCTTCTCCCTCGTCGAGGTCGTGCTCCTGCAGCGCTTCCAGCTCTATCTCGGGCACCCGGTCTACAGCCTCGCGGTCGTGCTGGCCGGCCTCCTCGCTTCCTCGTCCCTCGGCAGCGCCTGGACCCGCCGCCGTGGCGAAGGCGGCGAGCCCGTCTGCGCGGGCGCGGGCGCGATGCGCGTGGCCTGCGGGCTGGCCATGGCGCTCCTCGCCGCCCACGAGTTGACCTGGCGAGCCTTCCTCAACGCCACCCTCGGGCTGCCGCTCGCGGCACGCATCGGCCTCACCGTCCTGGCCCTCTTCCCCCTCGGCTTCGCGCTGGGGATGCCGTACCCGCTCGGCTTGCGCGCCGTCGCGACCGCTCGACCCGACGCTCTTCCCTGGCTGTGGGCCGTCAACGCCGCCGCCTCGGTGCTCGGGACGATCCTCGCCTTCGTCCTCGCGCTGGCTGCCGGGTTTCGAAGCGTGCTCGTCCTCGGCGGGCTGTGCTATGCCGTCGCGCTTGCCGCCGCGCGCCGGGTGCCGGCGGGGACTGCTCAGCAGGCCCGCGTCGCAACCGCCAAAGCCGCGTCCCCGGGTTCCTGACGGTGCTGTTCCAGCGCGGAGAATTTTGCGAGGAGCCCCATGGCCGAATACGAGGAAGTCCGCCCGGGCGCCGGCGAGGCCGATCCCTCCCCGCTCCAGACCCTGCATGCCACGCGCGCTGACCTGCGTCGGCGTCTGACCGAGCGACCGGCCGACGCTGCCCTCCAGGTCGAACTGGGGATCGTCGAAAAGCTCCTCGGCGAAATCGACCTCGCCTTCGAGTTGCTCGGCGGCGCGCTCGCCCGCCTCCCCCCCGACGACCGCGCCACGCGCCAGCGCGGGCTCTTCGTCCTCGGCCTCACCTATGGCGACGTCCGTCGGCCGCGCGAGGCCGTGGCCTGCTTCGAAGCCGCGGCCCGCGTCGATCCGGCCGCGGGCGTCGGACAGGCGGCCCAGTACTACGCCGAGACCTATCGTCGCATCTTCGGCGTCGAGGGGGCGGTCGAGGGGGCGGTCGAGCTGCCGCCCGGGCCCGAAGCCGGGCCCTCGAGCAGTCTCAGGACCTGACGTGGCGTGAGAAAGCCGCCTTCGCAGAGCAGAGCCGCGAGGGGCGTGGCCCGCCCCGCGGCGTTCTCGGCGGCCTGGCGCTGCACGACTTCGGCGAAGTCCTCCGGCAGGAGCCAGCCCCGCTCCACGGCGTCGCCCGCCAGCCGCGAGTCGTCCCGACGCGCCTCGGCGGGTTCGAGGGCCGCTTGAAATTCGGCGACGAGCGCGGGGAGCACGGCGGTGAGCGCCGCCGGGGTCAGGAGCGCTCGCGCGAGCAGGAGGTCGGCCAGGTCGGCGCCCGAGGCGTCGGCCACGCCGGCCCCAAGCGACGCGAAACCCTCCCGCGTCAGGTAGCCGCGTTCGACGGCGACTCGGGCGAGCAGGGCGGCAATCGGGCTGTGCACTTCGGGCCGGGCGTGGGGCCGCGGCGGTGCAAGCAGGGGCTCGGGGGGCCGGCAGTCTGCTGCAGCCGCCCCCGCCGTCTTTGGAGTCGGCGGTGGCACGAGCGACGGGCCCGGGTTCACCACGGGCGATGAGCTCGGGCGCTGCGCAGGCGGAGGGAAGACCGTCATCCGTCCGACGAGGCCCGTCGGCAAAGGGCGAGCCGGCGTTTGGGAAGGAGTCACCGGGTGCGCGCTCTGCGAGTCGGGTGCGTAGGTCGCGCCCGGCGAAGACGCGGGAAACGCGGGGGCTGCCGGCTCGGGCGCACGCCGGCGCACGACCGTCTCGCCTGCGCCGAGAGGACCCGGCGGTTGCAGGCCCTGTCCGCCAGGTCCGCTCGGAGGCGGCGCGGACCCAGGTTCCAGACCGGCGCGGGCGAGAAACCTGAGAGTCGTGTCGCCGATCCGGATGCGGTCCCCGGAGACGATCCTTCGACTCCCGTCCACCCGGCTGTCGTTGAGCAGGGTCCCGTTCCGGCTCTTCAGATCCGCAAGGAGGTGGGTCCCCGTCACGGGATCGAAGTCGATTCGCGCGTGTTCGCGAGAGGCCTGCGCATCGGCGAGCGGGACGGGAAACCCGTTCTGGCGGCCGATCATGCTCCGGCACGCGACGGGAAAGATGCGACCCGCGTCCTGGCCGGTTTCCTGCGTAAGCCAACCCGTGGTGTCCGTCTGGGAAACGCTCTCCGCGTCCACCGGGGAAAGGGACTGGTAGGGGAGGGTCGGCGTGTCCTCTTCCCGGCCCTCGTCCTCCTCGGGCGTGGCGGCCTTCGCTCCCGCCCTCTCCGCGAGCAGCTCCGCTGCGGCCCCGGCCGAGAGCTGCCCCTGGGCCGCGAGCATGTCCAGCAGCCGCGGGATCGGCACGCGCCCCACCTCCCAGGCGCGCTTCTGCTCGTCGAGCGCAAGCTGCACGTTTGGTTGCGCGGCACGGCCCTGCTTGACCGCGAGGTGTCCCAGGAGCTTGTCTTCCCGCCGCGCAAGCGTGTACTCGAACGCCGTCAGGACCGACTGCCACTGTGGGAGGCTGATGAGCCCTCGCGCACTGCACGCGCGCGCGACGGCGAGAGGCTCCGCCGGATCCGTCGTGGGACCGAGCTCGCGCATGACCCGGTCGATCTGTCCCTGCGTCAGAAACCGCGCGTTCAGCGCGAGTCGCAGGAACAGGCGATCGTGTTCCGTCACCTGGTCGCCTCTCCCGCTCTTGCCGGAGGTTTCCGCAGTCTGCCGTGCCGGCAGCATGATACCCGCGGGCCGCCTCCCCATGCAAGCATGGCCGGCAGCGCCGTTGCCCCCTGGAGGGGCATTCCGTATCGACAAGCCGAAGTGAAGCCAAAATCAATCTCTCCGTGCCTTGCCCGAGATCATCGCCGGTAGAGGACGGTGGATTCAGCGCCCGGCCTCTGCGTCTCCGCGTCTCTGTGTAAAAGTCCCGCATTCGACCCATACGGCCTGACCGAATTTCAAATTGCAAAAAGTCAAATTTCAAATTTCAAATTCCGCCCGCCTCTAGCGGGACGCGGAGCCATGATCCAGCCATTTGCCGCCCTCGGTCGAGTCTAGCCTCAGCTCGGGTCACTGTTCCCTAACGCGGCCGGTGGCCGCAACCAAAGCCCGCTGACGAATGACCAAGCGACAATGACCAAGGACCAATCGATGACGAAGCCCGAACGACCAAACTGAACATGTGACCGGCGTCAGGGCCGCTACGCCGTCATTCTTCTTTGCTGCTGGAGCGCAAGCCCTTCGTCATTGGTCATTTGGGTATTGATTGGTCCTTGGAAATTGGTCATTGGGCATTGTCCCCGCAAGATTTGCGCTTGACGCGCAAATCCTGCGGGGGAATAGTATATGGCCTTGGACCCAACCCGGGTGTAAAATGACCGGTGTTTTCCCACGCAGCCCCCAACCCTCCAAGGACCGGCCATGGGCCTCCTCCGTCTCCAATGTCCCTCGTGCGGTGAGACCTTTCACGCGGAGGAGGGCAGCCTCGGCCGCCGTGCGACCTGCGTGGGCTGCGGGGCCCGGTTCGTCGCGACCCTGCCCGCTCCGGCGCGCGACGACGAGACACTACCCAGCCTGAGCGGCCCGCCGAGCGCCGCTACGCCGCCCCCGCCCCCGCGCCGCCCCGCGCGCGCGACGGTCCGGGAACCCGCACCCGCTTCGGCCGCGGGGCCTGCGCAAAAAAAAGTTGGGAACTCACTTCGATGGGCGCCCGGCAACGTTCTCCTCGACGACTACGTGGTCGAACGGAAGCTCGGACAGGGAGGCATGGGGGAGGTGCACCTGGTCCGGAGCCTCCTGACCGGGGAACCCTTCGCCGTGAAAAGCGCCCGCATGAACCACGCCTCCGCCCGCCGCGTGTTTCTCCGCGAGCTGCAGGCCTGGACCCGACTGCCCGAGCATCCGCACCTCACGTCGTGTCGCTTCTTCCGCAGCCACGGCGACCGTCTGCTGCTCTTCGCGGAGTACGTGGATGGCGGCTCGCTCCTGGAGTGGCTCCGGGCCGGCCGCTGCGCGTCCCTGGAAGCGATCCTGGACGTGGCGATCCAACTCGCGTGGGGTTTGCACGCGGCGCACGAGCTGGGACTGGTGCACCAGGACGTGAAGCCCGGGAACTGCCTCCTGACGGGCGACGGCGTGGCCAAGGTCGCGGACTTCGGGCTGGCGCGGGCGCGCGCGAGTCTGGACCGCGGGCCGGCCGCCCGCTCGCCGTACCGGTATTCGCAAGACTCGGGCGTGACCTTCTCCGGCGGGTTCTCGCCCCCCTATTGCTCCCCGGAGCAGGCGGAGATCGCCCTCCGCTCCTCGGAGGAGTCCGCGGGCGCTGACCTGCCGCGGTTGACGCGCGCGACGGACGTCTGGAGCTTCGGCGCCTCGGTGCTCGAGCTCTTCACGGGCCGGCCGGCCTGGGGCGTCGGTCCCAAGGCCGGGGAGTTTCTCGTGGAGCGCCTGCGGGCGGAACCCGGCGGCGGCTTTCCGGTGCCGATGCCGGCCAAAGTGGCGGAGGTGCTGCGCCGCTGTTTCGAGCCTCGGCCGGAAAAGCGGTGGACGAGCCTGGGGCATGCGGCCGCCTCGCTCCGTGACGCGTACGCGCAGGCCACGCGGCGGGAGTACCTCCGCTTCCAGCCCCCGCTGCCCGCGCTCCCGGACGGGCCGCTCCCCGCCGAGGAGTCGTGGGACGACCCTCGGGAGTGGCTCGACCTCGCGCTCGCGGCGGGGGCCGCCGACGATGCCGCGGCCCTCGCCGGCGGTGAGGTCGAAGCCGAGCCGCGCGGCGAGGCAGCCTCAGCGCCGCGCTCAGGTTTTCGTCGGAGTCTCGCCCTCGCCGACCTCGTGATCTGCGAGGAGGCCGAGTCGCTGCTGGAGTGGAGCGTCGCGGAGGGGCGGTCGGAGCTGGAGGGTTTCCTGGCGACGCTGCTCGGGCTGAAGGGCCGGCTGCTGGGTATCGCGGGGGACCTGGCGGGCGCGCGCGCCTCGATTGAACGTTCGGTGGAGTTGCTGGAGCGGCTGGTGAACGACGAGGCCCAGGTCGACCTCGCCGCGGAGTTGGCGCTCGCGCGCTCGGAGGGGGCGGAGCTCCTTGCCGGGATCGGCGACCTGGCGGCCGCGGAAACCGCCTACGACCGCGTGCTAGAGTTGCTGGCTGCTTCTGGGGAGCGGGACACCGGGGCGGAGTTGGGCGAACTGACCGCGAGGACGCTTCTTCGGCGCGGACACGTGCGAAAGGCGAAGGGGGACGCATTGGCCGCGAAGGCCGACTACGAGCAAGCGATCGCGCTTCTCGAGCGAGAGGGGCGCGGGCGGTCGGCGATGGACTTTCGGGAGCCGCTTGCCGCGGCCCATGTCCACAAGGCGGGCGTGCTTCTCGAACTGGGCAGCCCGGGCGAGGCGCTTGCCCATTGCAGCCACGCCGTGGGGCTCCTGGAAAAGCTGGGGCGGCAGGAGGGGCGGCAGGAGCCGGCGGCTTCCCTGGCCGCGGCGTATCTCGCGCGTGCGGAGGTCTCGCTTGCGCAAGACCTGGCGAGCGTGGCCGTGCTCGACCAGGGGCGCGCGATCGACCTCTTGGAGCGGTCCGGCGGGGAGCGCGGCCGGTCGGGCGGGGAGCTGGCGCGGGCGTGCCTGGCGCGCGCGGCCGCGCGCGCGAGTCAGGGGGAGCTGGACGAAGGCGGGCTGGAGTACGGCCGGGGGATCGGCATGCTGGAGCACCTGGTGCTGAACGAGGGGCGGATGGACTTGGCGGAGGTGTTGGCGTCGGCGTACCGGTCGAAGGCGGAAGTCCTCGCGCGGCGTGGCGCGGCGATCGCGCGACCGCGGAGCCTCTTTCCCACGGTGAGCAATCGCATGGTTCGGCGCGGGCTCTGGCTCGCCATGCCGATGTCGGGTGGCGCGGCGCTCGCGCTTGGGGGCCTGCTGGCGCTCGCCGCCTATTCGTCGAGGCACGAGACGGCGACGCCGCCGCCGGCGGAGTCCTTCGGCGAGCTGGACGGCCACGACAAAGCCGTGGAGCTGCTGGAACGCCTCGTGCATCGCGGCGGCCGCCAGGAGCTGAAGGGGAGCCTCGCCTCCGCCCGACTGGGACGGGCGCACCTGTTGCGCAAGCTCGGCGAAGAGGCGCGCGCATCGGTGGAGGCGGCGGATGCCGTGCGCGAGTTGCGGGCGGAGATTGCGCGCACGGGGCGCGCGGACCTGCGGCGGGTGCTGGCGTGGGTGATCCGAATGCAGATGCGTGATGAACAACCTCCGCAGATTTGCCACAGCCAAACCTTTTACTCCGTTTTGAGCCGCCGCCGCTGCACGGCGAACCACTCCCGCTCCGCTATCAATCACGTATGGAACGTCGTTCACGACGATGGCAACTGCCGGCCCGAAACGATTGGGATCGGCATTCGGCGTCCCAGTGCCGAGTAACACAACCTGAGTTTTACTCTGTTTTTTACTTTGTTGAGCGGAGTTCACCGATGCACACAACGACAGCAGGAAGCAGGCTAAAACAGCTTTCTTCATTTCAGACCTCCGAGTTTTTTGAAATTTACAGATCAGACTAAATAAGGAGCGTTCAAGGCTGAGGCTCTAAATCCGACGCCAGGGTTTCCAATACCAGGCGGCGGGTTCTGGCCGGTTCAAAGCTCGGCACTGCACCTTTGAGCAGCAGTTCTTCAAATTGCCGCGTCAGATTCGGCCAGTTATAAAGCTGTTCGACCATTGCCCGACCGGCTTCGCCTGCCTGAATAACGGCGCGGCGGTCGGCAAGTAAGGATTCAATGGCATCGGCAAAACCTGCATCGTCGTCGGCAAATGAAATCCAACCCTGACCAATTCGGGAAACTTCACGAGTCGGGGTGCTGACAATCGGTTTTCGCAACGCAGCGTACTCGAACAGTTTCAACGGACACGAGCCATCCGAAACTGCATCTTTGGTAAACGGCAGCAAGCAGACATCCATACCGGCAACGTAACTCATCGCTTCGCGGTAAGGCTTTGCTCCGGTCAACACGACATTCTTCAGATTGAATTCAGCAATCATGCGATTGATGTCCGCCAATCTTCTGCCGCTGCCAACCAGCAAAAAAGTCAGGTGAGGCAAGCGGCGAGCTGTTTTTAGAACCAGCTCAAAATCCACCCAGTATTCAAATGCGCCGACAAAACCGACCGTCGGCCCTGGCTTATGTGCTCGCCATTCCCTGTCATCAATTTGATCCAGTTCGTCCACATCAGCGCCATTCGGCAGCATTAACACAGGGCGTTTGATCTGCTCCGCCAACACGCTGGAAGCAACCGTGACTGTTTCAGCTTTAGCTAGCATGTGTTTTTGCACGGCGTTGGCCGCCGCCATCATCCCAGCTTTGGCGATGATGCCAAGCTCGACTTCCATCATCGCGACCAGGTCATCCGCCAGATCAAAATGTGTGTGGCATTCAGCTAAATGCAGCAACGGGGCTTGCGGCAAGTTGTAGAGCAATAGCAAATCAATCTTCTCTTTGGCGATGAAGCGGCGAATCTGATTGAATGACGTAATCGAAACCAAGCCTTTCTTTAACAACTTGGAGCGGCGAACTGGCATTCGCCAAAATGAGCGCAAGGCTGGCGGGGCGCTTAACTCGCTGATTGTCAGCCC
>JACPWG010000149.1 GCA_016197205.1 Planctomycetota bacterium | reverse complement strand
GTCCATGTACGACGACAGGAAAAGCCCGCCCACCGCGGCGGCGACGCTGGAGCCCCAGCCGATGAAGAGCCGTGCGCGGAACGACTCGGCGAAGAGCGCCCCGCAGACCGCCGGCGCGATCAGGAGGCAGAAGACGAGCAGGACGCCGGCGATCTGGACCGACATCGTGATGACGAACGCGAACGTGACGTAGAAGAGGAAGTCCCACCAACGCACCGAGAGGCCGTCCTTCGCCGCCCCGTCGGGATCGAGCGAGATCTTGAGGAAGCGGTCGCGCAGGACCCAATGGAAGGCGCCGATGAGCGCGTACAGAAGCGCGGCGTTCCGGATTTCGCGCGGCGAGACGACCAGGATGCTGCCCGTCATCACGTCGCGCGGAGATCGGGGGACACCATACTGATCTCGTTATTCAATTGAAGTGCGAGATCAGTATAGTGTCCCCCGAATTCCGCCAGGAGCGCGGCAACTCCGAGCAGTGCGGAGAGAACGAAAGGACGGAGCGCGACGGTGCGCATGAGCGAGCTCTCTCCTTCTGCCGGTGTACGCACAGACCCGCCGCTACATCGACTCTCGGTACGCCTGCGGCTAAGGCGGATGCAGCGGCTCGCGAGAGTCCGGCCTTTGCCGTAGGAGAGTGATGGAGCGGTCTCGGGTGGGATCTTCCTGAGATTATCGGTCCGGAACCGGGAAGGCAAGATGTTTCCGACGGGGGTGTGACGTCGCGGGGATGGCGCTCAGTCCGACGCCCGGCGGCAGGGGAGGCGGCTCGGGCGACTGGTTCTCGCGCGACCTGGTGCGCGGCGGGCAGCCCGACGCGCGCGCTCTTCGCGGCGCCGCGCCGGCTCGTGCGGTTCGGCTTCATGCCCCGAGCGGCGGCGGGGAGCCGGCCGGGCCGACCCGGCGGATACCCTAGGAGCAACGCGGGGAACGCTTCCTCGCCTACTCCACGGGCATCACCTTCCACCATAGCTCGCGCCCTTTGCGCGCGCCAAAACCGACCCTCTTCCCGTCCGGGCTGAAGACCGGCTGGCCGGTGTCGTCGAACGACTCGGTTCCCTTCCGCCCGCCGACGACCACGGACCACTTCCAGTTGCTGTCCGCCGCCTTGTAGGCTACCGTCCGTCCATCCGGGCTGAAAACCGGCCTGCCGACGTGCGTGAACTCCTCGCCCTTCCGATCCCCGACGACGAGGCGCTGCTTCCCGGGCCGACCCTTCTGCCCGATGTAGGCTACGACCGAGCCGTCGGGGCCCAGCGTAGGGTGCCATATGGAATCGAACTCCTCCGCCGACTTGACCCAAGTGAAGGTTGGGCCGGTCCGTCTCCCGACCACCACGACCGCCTGCCCAACATGCTTCTGCGCCACGTACGCCACGACCCTTCCATCCCGATTGAAGCTGAGCTCGTAATGCAGTTTCACTTCGGAGCGCTCGAATTCCTCGCCCCTCTCCCCGCCTACGACGAGGAAAACCTTGCCCCCCTTCTCCGCCCCATACGCCAGGATGCTCCCCTCGGGACTGTAGACGGCGGAGTCGATTCGGTCGAGCTCCTCCTCCCGCTTGCCTCCGATGACCATGAAGTGGTTCCGGCCGAGACTCGCGTGATAGGCCATGCCGCTCCCGGCCGGGTCGAAGAGCGGAGTGCCGACCCAGTCGAACTCCTCGCCCTCGGTGTCCCCCGCAACCACGAATTGCCTCCGGCCCAGCTCCACGTCATACGCCACGGAACTTCCGTCCGGGCTGAAGACCGGGGCCCCCACCTTCTTCTCGAACAACTGGCCGCTTCTGTCGCCGACCACGACCGACCACTTCGGGCCCAGCCTCGCCGCATAGGCAACCTCGTGGTTGCGCGGGTTGAAGACGGGGTAGTAGAGCTCGTCGTATTCCGCGCCTTTCCTATCGCCTACCACCAGCACGAAGCGTGCGCCCTTCTTGGCTCGGTACATCACGACCCGTCCATCCGGACTGAAGTCTGGGGGATCGACGAAATCGAACTCTTCGCCCTTCCGGTCCCCAACGACCATGAATTGCCTCGCCCCGCGGCGCGCCGCATACGCTACGCTCCTCCCGTCCGGGCCGAAAACGACCTTGGGGAGGGAACCGCCGAGCGGTGAATCGAGGCCCTCCGGAATCGTCGCGAGCAGCCTCTCCTCGAACGAAATCTCGGGCCTCCCCGCCGCCTCCCCGAGAGGGGCGGCGGAGGCCGGAAGCGCGGCGGGACCGACCGCCGTGGGCCACCGCGCAGTCGAAACCGCATCCGGGACCGACGAAGCAGGGCCGACCGGGCCCTCCGAATCCGCACTCTTCGGCGCCAGGGCCGGCTCGCCCCGGGGCGTGAGCGGGGTGCCGGGAGCGATGGCTCTGAGCGCGTTCCGAGCTTCCTCGCGCAGCTCCGGATCCGGGTCCTGCAGGCAGCGGACCAGTTCCGGGACCGCGGCGGAGGCCTTTTTGGCATGGTTTCGTTTCAGCCAAATGACGCAGGCCAGCCGGACCCGCGAGTCCTCCCGACGCAGGCCCTCAATGAGCAGTGGAATCGCTTCCGGGCCGAAACACGAGCCTCTGAACGCCAAACGGACGGCCGTTCGTCGGTCCTTGATGCCGCTCAGCAGGTCGGGAATCATCGGACTCGCGACCGAGCCGAGCGCGACGATCGCCGACCACACCGGGAGGGCGACTTCTCCCATGCACCCGGGCCCCTCGGGTTGCGCTTCGGACTCGAGAATCCGCCGGGTGAGATACGGGAGGGTAGCGGCGCCCATTCGGCGCATCGCCTGGACGGCCTGCTCCCGCTCCGGCTGGCTGCTGGGACCGTCGGCTCGGAACGTCAGGAGCCAGACCGACAGGGGCTTTCCCTGATGTTCGGGTTCGCCCTCGTGGGGGGTAAATGCGGCGGCGAAAGCGAGTCGGGCGCGCCAGTGGTTCACCAGGGACCAACCCCAGAACAGAGGGAAGAGGCCGAGGATGCCGGCCGCGGTAATCCCCAGTGCCCGCTGGCGCCGACGCCACGCCGCCGCACTCGGCTCGTGCCCGAGCGCCGGATCGGCCGGAGGTGCCGAAGGAACCATCGCCGCAACTGCGGTGTCAGGCAGCCGGGGGTTCGCGCCCCCGACTGCGGTCCTCCCCTCCAGCACCCCTCCGACCGCCACCAGCAGCGCGCCGAACATCGCCAATGCCAGGGCGGGCGGCAGGGAGGCCAGCGCCCGGTCGAGGTGAGCCGTCGCGCCGAGGAGCGCACCGCCCAAGTAGTGGCCGAACCAGAGCAGGCACAGCCCGCCCCAGACCTGCTGCGCCATGAGGTTGAAGTGTTCGTGGGGCCAGCGGCGCAGGCGGGCGCTCGCCAGCCAGGCCAGGATCAGCGGCGGCAGCAACCAGGTGATCGCCTCATAGCTCTTCGCCCAGTTTCCGGAGAAACCGCCGAACTCGGTAAGGGACACACCCTGGGGATTCCAGGCGGCGCCGAATTTGAAGCGAACCAGAACCACCGCGGCACCGACAAAAAGCGCCTCGAACGCGAAGCGCACCACCCGCCTCCAGGCGGCGGCGTTCCCTCCGGGGCGGCCGGACCCTACCTGGTAGACGCGCGGGCCCGGCGTCCCGAATTTATCGATCTCCGGGCCGCGGAACCGGAGGAGGACCAGCAGGGCGCCGAGGTGGGCCAGGAGCAACACGGCCGCCTCCCACGCGAGGGTGCGCCACCACCAGTGCATGCTGGTGCCGAACAGCTCCTCCCGTTTGTCTTTCGCCAGGATGATCGGGAGGTTCTGGGCCGCGAGGATCAGGTAGGAGCACGGTCTGACGGCGCACTTCGGAGTCGAAATCCCACCGCGATCGCGCAGACAAAAGAGGGGCAGGACGTAGCAGACGACGATGAGCAGGGCTCCCCACCAACCCATCCGGCGAGCGGTCTGTCCCCAGTAGCCCCACCGAACCAGTTCCGGGCCGGTCATGGCGAATTTCCTTTCAATCGCACGCCTCGCGGCGCGAGTTCGGGGACACCTTATTTATCTTTACACTTCCTGTTCTAGAAGACATCCTCACCTGCATGGCTCGAATCGCGCGCGTGGTCGTGCCGGGGGCGCCGCACCATGTACCAGCGTGGACGGTGGTGACCGGGTATGCACTGTTTCACTTCCTGGAGGCCTGGCAGCACGGAAGGTTCAGGTGAAGACCCCATCGGCCCCATAGAATTCCATTCCGACTTCGCCCGCGGTCATGCGCTTGGCGGAACACCCTCCGTCCTCAGGATCGCCTCCATCTGGGGCTTCAGGTCGGACAGGTCGTTCTCTACAACTGCCCACACGACATCCAAGCCGATCCTGAAGTAGCTGTGCACCAGGATGTTCCGCATGCCCAGGATCTTGGGCCAGGGGACTTCCGGATACCTGTTGCGCATGTGTACCGGAAGCCGAGAAGCGGCCTCGCCGAGGATTTGCAGAGGGTGGACGATGAAGGTCTGCAAGAGCTCATCGCTGTCGAAGGCGGCCCGCCCGCGCGGCGCGTACGCTTGGATTCGGGTGATAGCCTCCACGATGTCGCGTAGGCGCTCACGGGGATCCCTCATAGTGGGCGGGCCTCGGCGAGCACCCGCTCGCGGATCCGAGCGCGCAACCCCTTCTCCGTGACCACGTCTACCGGCCGCCCAAGGAGGTCGCTGAGCTCCGTCAGCAGGCCACCCAGGTCGAAAAGACTGCGGCCGGGCTCCAGGTCTACCAAGAAATCGTAATCACTCTGGTCGTCGGCCTCTCCCCGCGCGACGGAACCGAAAACCCGGATGTTGCGCGCGCCATGCCTCTGGGCAAGGCGGAGGATTTCGTCTCGCTTGCT
>JACPWG010000026.1 GCA_016197205.1 Planctomycetota bacterium | reverse complement strand
GACTTTTTGCAATTTGAAATTCGGCCCGGCCGTGTGGGTCGAACGCGAGACTTTTACACAGAGACGCGGAGACGCAGAGGCCGGGCGCTGAGTCCACCGTCCTCTACCGGCGATCATCTCTGGCAACGGACGGAGAGATCCATTTTAGCCTCACTCCGGCTTGTTGAAAAGTCAAGCCCTATTCTAGCCTCGCGCGCCGCGTGGGTAAAGACCCAATTCGCGCGGCCCCGCGCGCGCGGCGCGCTACAGGACGAAGGATTCCCCGCGCACCGGCGCGTCGACGCGCGCGAGGCCGGTGCGTCGCAAGCTTGCGGCGAGCTCGAGGGCCTGCGCCTCCTCCCCATGGACCACGAAGACGCGTGGGGAGCCGCCGGCCGCGCGCACCGAGGCGATCAGGTCGTCCCGGTCCGCGTGTGCGGAGAGCCCGTCGATCCGCACCACCTCCGCGCGCACGGTGTGCTCCACGCCGTACAGCTTCGCGGTCTTCGCCCCCTCGGCGAGCCTGCGTCCGAGCGTGTGTTCCGCCTGGAAGCCGACGAAGAGGATGAGGTTCTTCGGGTCCTCCACGCTGTGCTTCAGGTGGTGGATGATGCGCCCCGCCTCGCACATGCCCGAGGAGGAGATGACCATGAACGGGCCCGGGCGGTCGTTCAGTTTCTTCGAGTCCTCCGCGGACGAGACGTAGGTCAGGCGAGCGAACCCGAACGGATCGCCGGCCCCGCGCATCTTCGCCAGCGTTTCCGCGTCCAGGCATTCGGGGTGGAGCGTGAAGACGTGCGTCAGGTTGGTGGCGAGCGGGCTGTCCACGAAGATGGGGATCGGGGGGAGCTTCCCCTGGTCGAAGAGATCGTGGAGAATGGAGACGAGGCCCTGGGTGCGGCCGAGGGCGAAAGCGGGGCAGACGATTTTTCCGCCGCGGGCCGCGGCCCGCTTGACGGCGGCGAGGAGGGCGCCCTGCACGTCGCTGACCTCGCTATGAAGGCGGTTGCCGTAGGTGCTTTCCGTGATGAGCACGTCCGACAGCGGGAGGGGCTCGGGGTCGCGCGTCACCGGGAAGGCCTTTCGGCCGAGGTCGCCGGTGAAGGCGAGGCGCAGCGAGCGGCCGTTCTCCGTGAGCGCGAGCACGACCTGCGCGGAGCCGAGGATGTGGCCGGCCTCGAGGAACGTGACCTCCACGCCCGGCGCGACGGTGAAGGCCCGGTTGTACGGGACGCCGACGAAGTGCGAGAGAGAGGCGATCGCGTCCTCGAGGGTGTAGAGCGGCTCGGCGAGGGGCTCCCCCGGTCGCCGCTTCTTGTTCAGGAACTCGCAGTCCGACTGTTGCACGTGCCCGCTGTCCTGGAGCAGGTAGCGGGACAGGTCCGCGGTGGCGGCCGTGCAGTAGATGGTGCCGCGGAAGCCGCGCTTCACGAGCGTGGGGAGGTTGCCGCAGTGGTCGAGGTGCGCGTGCGAGAGGACCACGGCGTCGACCGAGGCGGGGTCGAAGGAGAAATTCCGGTTGCGTTCGTAGGCCTCCGCCCGCCGGCCCTGGTAGAGGCCGCAGTCGAGCAGGATCCGTCTCCCGCCGACCTCGAGCAGGTGCATCGAGCCGGTCACCGTGCGGCAAGCGCCCCAGAAGGTCAGCTTCATGGCGAACTCTCCTCGCTCGTCGGGCCAAATGGGTCCCCCTTCAGAGGGGGCGCGAAGACCATTGTACACGCCGAGGGCCGGAGGGATCGCTGTTTTCTGATTTCAGAGGGACGCTGAAATCGGCGATGGGGGGATGGAACGGGTTGGTTGCAAGCTCGCTGAGCTCCCACTATAATGCCCCTCCGCGCGTGGCGGCCCCCGACCCCGCGCGTTCTCGCCTCCCCGCTTCGCTTCGTCCGTTCGGCAAGCAGCCATCCCCAATCCGCAATCTCCACGGAGCGTGCCCATGCCTGAAGCCTGGGAAAAGCCCTACCGCGACCTGCTCGCCCGCGTCCGCGAGGCGCGCCTGCTCAGCTCCTGCATGAGCCTGCTCGAATGGGACGAGCGCACGTACATGCCGCACAACGGCGCGGCCCATCGCGCCGAACAGCTCGGCCTCCTTGCCGGCATGGTCCACCAGAAGGGGACCGACCCCCGCATCGGGGAGCTGCTCGACCGGAGCGAGGAGGCCCTGCGCGGCATGTCCGCCGATGCGGCCGAGGTCGCCTGCGTGCGCGAGGTGCGGCGCGCGTACGATCGCTCGCGCAAGCTGCCGCAGGAGCTCGTCGAAGAAATCGCGCGGACCCGGACGCTGGCCGAGTCCGCGTGGGCCGGGGCGCGCGCGAAGTCGGACTTTCCCGCGTTTCGCCCGTGGCTGGAGAAGATCGTGGGGCTCAAGCGGCGCGAGGCGGAGATCCTCGCGGCCGGCGGCGACCTGTACGACGCGCTCCTCGACGATTACGAGCCCGGGGAGACCTCGGCCGGCCTGATCACGCTCTTCGCCGCGCTGCGCGACGAGCTGGTGCCGCTCGTCGCGGCGATCCAGGGCTCGGGCCGCCGCCCGGACACGGCGCTCTTGCAGCGCGATTTCCCCGTCGACCGCCAGGAGCGCTTCGGACGCGCCGCGGCCGCCGCGATCGGGTTCGACTTCCAGGCCGGCCGGCTCGACGTCACGACCCACCCCTTCTGCGACCGGGTCGGCCCCGGCGACACGCGGATCACGACCCGCTTCGACGCCCGCCTCTTCGGCATGGCCCTCTTCGGGATCCTGCACGAGGCCGGGCACGGGCTCTACGAGCAGGGCCTCCCCGGCGAACACTTCGGCAGCCCGCTCGGCAGCTACGTCTCGATGGGGATCCACGAGTCGCAGTCGCGGCTGTGGGAGAATCTGGTCGGCCGGAGCGAGGGCTTCTGGCGCCACTTCTATCCGCAGGCGCAGGCGACCTTCCCGGAGTCCCTGACCGGCGTCTCTCCGGCGGACTTTTTTTTCGCGATCAACGACTGCCGCCCGTCCTTCATCCGGGTCGAGGCCGACGAGGCGACGTACAACCTGCACATCATCGTCCGCTTCGAACTGGAGCGCGCGCTGATCGCCGGGGAGCTGGCCCCGGCGGACGTGCCCGGGGCGTGGAACGAGCGCTTCCGGAAATACCTGTGGCTCACGCCGCCCGACGACGCGCATGGCTGCCTGCAGGACGTGCACTGGAGCTGCGGCCTGCTCGGCTATTTCCCGACCTATACCCTCGGAAACCTCTACGCCTCCCAGTTGTTCGAGCGGGCGCGGAAGGACCTTCCGAATTTGCAGGATGGGTTCGCCCGCGGGGAGTTCGGGGCGCTCAAGGAGTGGCTGGGTCGGAACGTCTACCGTCACGGCGCGCGCTATCGGGCGGTCGAGCTCGTCGAGCGCGTGACCGGGCAGCCGCGGAGCCACCGTGCGCTCATGGAGCACCTACGGGGAAAGTTCGGGCCGCTCTTCGGCATCCGGTAGCGAGGCTGGTCAGGGTCGGTTGACGAGCTTCGCGCAAATTCGTCAACCGAGTCCCGGCGTGTCGTAGCTGATGTGGCCCTTCGCGCGGGCCGGAGGCCCGCGCCCCCAGGCATGGTGTCTGTACTTCGTCAAGGGGCCGCTACGACCGCCGGGCGCTCGCGAGCTGCGCGCGTGCCCAGTCGGCGTCCGCCGGCGCGAAGGGCGGAACCGGGGGTGTGTCGTAATCGATCCGCAGGTCGAAGCCCGCGCGATCGTAGACCGTGTCGAGCACCGCGCGCAAGGACACCTCCGGCTCCGGGTCCTGGGGTGCGAGGGGGAGGGGGAAGACGGGGATCGGATCGCGCAGGCCGAATTCGTACAAGTCGGCGCGCGGCCGCCGCCCGGCACGGGACACCAGGATGCAATACGCGTCGGCGCGCGGCTCAGGCTCGATCGGGGGCCGCCGGCCTCCACGCACGAGGTCGATCTCCACGAGATGGGTGCGGCCCGCGAGTACTTGACGACGCTTGTTCAGGTAGCCACGGCGGCCCGCGCCGCGGTGCTTGTTGGTGGGGGACAGCAGTTCGAGGACCGTCACCACCCTCCCCGAGGAGACCTCGCGCATCTCCAAATAGCGCTCATGCCGCTCTTCGGGGAGAGGGATCGTGACTACCCGCGGCGCGGCGGCGACGGTTCCCGTGCCGGCCGTGGGCGCGCTTGCATCCTCGCCGCTCGCGCCGCGCTCCGCCGCCCCGGACTCGGCGACGGTGACGTCCGGTCGACCGATGAAGACCAGCTCGTCCGGTTGCTGGATGAAGGTGCGCTGCTCGACCGCGACCACGTAACGCGGACGCAGGCGTTCCGCAAGGACATTCCCAAGCTCGACCATGAGCCGTGTATGGACGTCCGTCCAGCGATCGGGGTGCTCCAGGTAGGGATCCATTCCGGGGAAAGGCGAGGGCATTTCACACTCCCAAGTCCAGAGCGTCGGTGCGTCGTCGGCCGTCATTGTATCGTGTGCCAGGGTCGGTAGGCAAGCCGCTCTCCGCCCGCCCCCGGGCTCACCGCGCCGGCCCGCCCCCCAGCCGCTCCCTCTCCGCCTGCGCGGCGTCGAGCACTTCCAGCCAGCCTTCGTTGTCCGGCGCGCTCGCCGCAGCCTCGTCGCGATAGCCAAGCACCACGTCGAGGTCGGGCCGCGGGTCGAGTCCGGCCGCGGCCTGCAGCCGCGCTCGCACGAGCCGCGCCCGCGCGGTCAGGAACATCACCCGGTTCTGACAACCCTCGAGCTTTCGAGCCGGACGCAGCAACTCCAGCGCCTCGTCCACCCGCCCCCCACGGCCCGGCAGCCGGCCCAACGCCGTGAGCACGTCCGCCTGCAGCACCGTCGCCTCGTAGTGTTCCGGCTCGATCGCCCGCGCCGCTGCCAGTCGTGCAAGCGCCGCTTCCAGGCGCCGCACCGCCTCACCGGTCAGCTCCCGCTCCCACCCCATGCCCGCGGGCCCGCCGCCGTGCGAATCCTCGTGCCCGTGGTGTCCGCCGGCTTCGGGGTCCGCGTCGTGTTCCGACCCGTGCTCCCTCGCGCCGCCGGCAGGCGCGGCCCTGCGCGCCTCGGCGAGCTCCACGCGGGCCCCGAGCACCATCGCCTCCACGGATTCGGGGCAGACCGAAAGCGCCTGCCCGAGCGCCTCCCGCGCCTCCGCGTGCGCGCCGCGCGCGAGGTGCGTCTCCGCCTTCGCCGCGAGCGCCTCGTGGTAGCTCCGCCTCACCTGGAGCGCGTGATCGTAGCTCGCGATCGGGTCTTTCCCCGCCAAACGAAGCGCGTCCCCGCGCGTGCGCCAGACCTCTTCGATGTCCGGGTCGCGCTCGAGGATCGCGTCGCACGCGGCCACGCAGCCTTCCACGTCGCCGTCCGCAAGACGCTCGATCGCCCGCGCGAAATCGAGCTGCCACAGGGTGAGGTCCGCCTTGCCGCGCTGCGCCTCCTGGAAGCTCAGCAGCGCCTGGTCAAGCCGGCCGCGCGCGTCCGCGAGGTGGTCGCCGACGCCGGAGCGGCTCAGGTGCTGGTGCGCGTGGCGCGCGTCCCGGAGATAGAGCGCGAGGTAGAGCCGGCCGAGCTCGAAATGCGCCGTCGCCATGTCCCCGAGCCGGCCGATCACGCGCTCCATCTCCTCCAGGGCGAGGGCGAGCCGTTCGCGCCGGAACAGGGCGAGCCCTCGATAAAACCTCGCCATTGCGTGGTCCGGGCGCGACGCGAGGATCCGGTCGAGCCGCGCCACGACGGCGTCGAGCCGTGGGTACGTGCGACAAATGTTCGAGGAGACGCGGTACAGGCCCGCGTCCCAGTCGGCAATGTCGCGGGCCGCCTCCAGCACCTCCGCCAGGTACGGATCGCCGCCCCCGACGTCCGTGCGCGGGGTGCTCGCCGCGGTCGCGGCCGCGGTCGCCCTCGACGGCGATGCCGGCGGCGCGGCGGCCGCTACGGGCTGACCCGCCAGCACGCGCTCCAGGTCCTCGGCGAGCGCCGGCATCCCGTCGTACCGGTCGGCCGGCCGCTTGCGCAGGCACTTGAGCACGATGGCTTCGAGTTCGACCGAAATCGAAGGGTCGAGGGTCCGCGGCGGGGGCGGCTCGGCATGCACCACAGCGTGCAGGACTTCGAGGAGGTTTTCCCCCTGGACGGGCGGCCGGCCGGTCAGGAGGAAATAGAGCGTCGCGCCGAGCGAGTAGACGTCGCTTCGTCCGTCCACGGCCCGCGCATCGCCGCGCGCCTGCTCCGGCGGCAAATAGGACGGGGTCCCGACCACCGCTCCGTCCGCGGTGAGCGTCATCCCCTCGGTCGCGCGGAGGTCGCGCGCGATGCCGAAGTCCGTCACGTATGCCCGCCCCTCCTTGTCCACCAGCAGATTCTGCGGCTTGAGGTCGCGATGCACGATCCCGCCGGCATGCGCCTGGCCCAGGGCGCGCGCGACGGTCGCGATCACGCGCAGCGCCTCCGCCCGCCCGAGCCGGACTTCGGCCAGGCTCGCGCCGTCCACGAACTGCATCGCGATGAAGGGTCGTCCGCCGGCCTCGCCCAGCTCGTACACCTGGACGAAGGCCGGGTCGGCGAGCCGGGCCGCGAATCGCGCCTCTCGTCGGAACCGCTCCACGTCCGCGGGCCGGGCGTCGGTCAGGAACTTGAGCGCGACCGGGCGCTGGAGGTCCTCGTCCCGCGCGAGCCAAACGACGCCGAAGCCGCCCCGGCCGATCTGCCGCACGAGCCGGTAGCGCGGGGGCACCGCGAACTCCGCGGCGCCGACCGGGACCAGCGTCTCCGCGTCCCGCCGGACGGTGCTGTCGAATTTCGGTGTCGCTTCGCTCATGGCACCCAATCTAGCCGGGACCGTTCCACTGGGGCAGAAAGAAAGCCTTCGAAGTAGGCGCCCGCGCAAGAATTATCTTGCATTTTCGTGGATCGACCGATGCCTGGGGGCGCGGGCCTCCGGCCCGCGGAACGGCCGCAGGGGCTACGAGCCGCCGTGACAGCGCTGACGACTGTGTCCGAAGTTCGTCAACGGGCCACTAGCTTCCCTGCCTACCTCCGATGGCGCCAGTACCCTGGCTTGCGTCCTTGGTGCGCGACCGCCAGGACAGAGAGTCCGCCAGGGGCGACCGCGTAGAGCAACCCATACGGAAATCGCCGAAGCATTTTCCGGCGGATATCCTTGCCCACTCGTGGCGCGCTCCCCGGGTGAAGAGCAATTTGTCCCAGGGCACGCTCGATCTCGTCCAGAAAGAGCTCGCCCAGTCCCGGCGAGCGCGACTCGTAGAAGATGGCGGCCTCGATCATTTCGGCCACCGCCTCGTCGTGGACCGTCACCTTTCGCATGAGATCGCGGCCCGCGCTCGCCTCAAGGCATCGGAACTCGACCGCGCCTTCGCCTTGCCCGTACGCAGGTCGCGGAGTCTGCGTTCGGCCTCGACAACCCACAAGCGTAGATCTTCCACCTCGACGGGCGCGTCCAGGCTGAGCAAAAGCGTCTCCGCAAGGCGTGCGCGCTCTTGCATCGTCAGTTTCAACGCCGTCGCTTCAACTCTCTTCAGGCCGACTCGATCCATGGCCTTTCCCTTGCCGGCACGCGTGCGCGGCATGGGCCTGGTTGTTTGTAACATGCTTGCGTCTCCATTCGACACCGATGGGGCAGCGAAGACTCCGCCTGACGCTACGACCGTAGTCGCCGCGCGGAGGAAAGTCAAGACCGACTTCCGAGCCCGCCCGCGTTCGCGGTCCGTCACCGCGCCTCCACGCCCGACTCCTCGAGCACCACCTCGCCGCCGCCGATCCGCGCCCGCACGCCGATCGGAATCACCGCGCTCGGCACCCGGTGCCCGAAGGCCTCCGTCTTCAGGATCGGCCAGGCCTCCCCCTCCGACACGCGCAAAAGCGCGTCCCGCACGGTCAACCCGAACTCCTCCTCGTCCACCCCCTCCAGGTGGCCCGCCACCATCCCCGTCAGGCCGCGGAACGCGCCCGCGAGCCGCAAATGCCACAGCGCGCAGTTCACGTCGTCCACGTTGATCCGCACGTCCTCCCAGAAGAGCACCCGACCCCGGTAGCGCGGCGCGAACGGAGTCCCGGCCAGGCTCACCAGCGTCCAGAGATTTCCCGCCACCGTCCGACCGCTCCGCGGCGGCCCGTCCCGCCACGCCTCCGTCCCGCCCTCCAGCCGCCCCAGCGGGCGCGGATCAAAGAGCGCCCGCGCGAACTGCTCCCTCGACCGCTCCCGCCGCTCCGACAAGCCCCACAGCACGTTTTCCCCCATGAAGGTCACGAGCCCCGTCCGCTCGTGCACCGCGTTCAGGAGGGAAGTGTTGTCCGAGAAGCCGAGGAAGATCTTCGGGCTGCGCGCGATCCGCGCGTAGTCGAGGAGGTCCAGGAGCTCGAACGCGGAGAAGCCGCCCACGAGGCAGAAAATGCCCTTCACGCGGCGGTCGGCGAACTGCCGTTCGAGGTCGCGCGCGCGGAGCGCCCGGTCGCGGCCGATGTACCCTCGATGCTTGAGGACGCTTTCGCCGAGTCGGACGCGCAGCCCCTCCGCCTCGAGAAACTCCACCCCCTTCTGGATGAGGTCGTCGTAGGGAGGCGCCGCGGACGGGGCGACGACGGCGACGAGGTCGCGCGGGCGGAGGCTCGGGGGCCGGATCCGCATCGTCATGGGGGGCCACCGCGCTTGCGGCGCATCGCGGCGCTACGGGGCGTAGACCGCGTACCCGCGCGGCGGGGCCCACAGCTCGACGCGACCGTCCGCGGCCACGTGCTTGGTCTGCGCCTGGCCGGTGTAGTCCTTCAGGTCCGCGCCCGGCCACTTCGTGGTCACCCACGCACCGCGCCATGCCGTCGGATGATCGTTCAGCACCAGCACGCACCCGGGGAGGGCGCCGTAGCCGTTGCGCTGCGCGATGAAGAGGTCGGGGTCGGAGTAGAGGTCGGTGGTGTTCCCGCCCGCGAACTGCCGTCGGATCGAGATCAATTTATCGATGCGCGGCTTCAGTCCGTAGACGTCGTAGTCTTTCAGAAAGACGCACGGGCGGCCTTCCATCGTGAGGATGTAGGCGTAGCCCATCATCTTGTCGCGGAACATCGGGTCCGAACGATCGGTGTCGTGGTTCTCGCAGAACGTCACGGCGCGGAACGGGTTCTTCGATACGTAGCCGGCCGCGTGCAGCCGGCGCATGTCGAAGCCGCCGGAGCCGTCGTTCGCCATGTCCTTCAGCGTGTAGAAGAGCGAGAAGTCGAACACGCTGGACCGGCCGTCTGTGGAGCCGACGAAGGCGTCGAGCGCGTCGGTGTTGCCGTCCCAGTATTCGCTGACCGCGAACTTGCCGTTCATGCGCCCGTAGGCGAGCCAGTCGCGGACGAAGTTGGGATCGACTCCCTTCACGAAATCGAGCCGATAGCCGTCGTAGCCGACTTTGGAGGTGAGCCAATCCCCCCACTTCTTCAGCCCGGTGGCGCAGTGCGGCCAGGCCTGGCAGAGGTCCTCCCCGAACGGCTTGTCATGATAGGGGCCGTTGTTGTCCCCGTGTACGAGGTTCGGGTGGAAGTCCCGCCAGTCCTTTTCGAACTGGTGGTGGGGGAAGAGGAACTTCGTCCAGGTCTGCGTACCCGTGATGGGGTTTTGTTCCAGATTGCCGCCCATCACGTGATTGAGGACGATGTCCGCGTAGGCCTGCATCCCGTTCTGGTGAAGGGAGCGCACGAGCGACCGGAGCTGGCTGAGCGTCCCGAAGCGCGTGGCGACGGTGCCCTTCTGGTTATACGCCCCGAGGTCGTAGTGGTCGAAGACGTCGTACCCCATCGACGAGCCGCCGGAGGCGCCTTTGGAGGGGGGCGGGAGCCAAACGGCCTTGAAGCCGGCGTTCTTGAGCTGAGTCGACTTGAGCCGGAGGGTGTTGTACCAGGTGCCGTTCCCCGGGCAGTCCCACCAGAAGCCCTGCAGCATCACGTCGTCGTCGGCGTGAAGGGCGGCCGGCGCGGCGAAGAGCAGCGCGCCGAGGGCGAAGGCGAGCGCGAGCCGTGCCGCTGCGCCCGCCCGGCGGGTGAGGATGCTCGGGTGCATGGGCTGGGTGCCTCCACGACGGGACACGGGAAGAATGGGGGGGCGTCTCTGACCGGCCCCGGGAAAGGGGAGTATTATAGCGATGCGGCCCGCGGGGTCAACGGCGAAGCTGAAGAACAGGTGGGCGCGGTCCGGAGCGTCGGCCGCGGGCTGAGATCCACGTTGACCCGGCTCCGGTTGCGAAGCTACAATGCGCCCATCGGCCACGGTTTTTTAACAGACGGTCGTCGACGTGGATGGGCCGTGGCCGATGGACGAGGGGTCGAACCGCAGCGGCCCAGCGCGGCGGGGCCGCAGCCAAGCGACGACGGAACCACAGATTAGATGTCACAGATTACACAGATTGCGACGATTCTAATCTGTGAAATCTGTGCAATCTGTGGTTTCGTCGACCCCGGGATCACCGAGAAAGGTTGCCAAAAAAACAAGCTTTTGGGCTGTTGTGTCACAGATTAACGACGATTTCACAGCTTCGTAATCTGTGATACAAGCTCGCAAAAGTTTGTTTTTCTGGAAACGAATTCTCCGTAGAAAATTCGCGAAATTGGCGGAATTCGCGGTTCGTCTTTCGGTGTTTGCGGCGTCTTCTGTGGCTCGTCCCTTTGGTTGCGGTCGGCGGCTGCCCTGGGAAATCTGTGGTTTTCGTGGCGTTCGACCCAAGCAAAAATGGTCGCAAGAAGACAATCTTCGAACGATGAGCGGCGCAGAGACGCTGAGGATGTTCAAGCAAGTGAACGTCCTCTGCGTCTCCGCGTCTATGCGGTAAAAAAAGACTATCCGATTTCCGAAAACCTGTCGAATCGGGGAACCGATCTTCGTGAGCATCCAGCCCCAACCCCTCGCCGCGTCTCCCCTCCTCCGCGGCCTCCGCCTCGCGGCGCTCCTCTGCGCTCCCGCTTCCCTCCTCGCCCTCGTCCTCGCGGGCCCCCTCCCCGCTGCGCCCGCCGCTCCCTCCCCGACCGCGCCCGCCCCTGCACCGCCCGCCCCCTCCTCCATCGACCCCATCGTCCGCAGCTACCTCGCCGCCGCTACACCCGCCGAACGCGACGCGCTCGCCGACGATCTCCGCCCGCTCGACGCGCTTCCTGTCCGCGCCCTCGCGGAGTCGATTCGCCGCGTTCGCACGTTTTCCGGCCACCCGGGGTACCAGACGCTGCGCCTCTCCTTCAAGGATCGGGACCTCCTGGTCCACGTCTACGCGCCGGCCGCGTACTCGCACGATCGCTCGTGGCCGGTCCTCGTGAGCTATCAGGGCCCGTCCACCGACGGCATCGAAGGGCTCGGCGTGTTCGTGGCGGCGCCGGACTTCGCCGAGGTCTGGCGTGCCCATGTCGGCCCCCGTCTTCGCGCCCAGGGCAGTGACCCCGCGCGCGCCCGCCCCCCCGTGTGGGCGGATGCCCGCGACTACCTCGTCGTCTCGCCGGACCTGCCGGCCGATCACGCGACCCGACACGGCTACCCGGCCTCCGAAACCCAAAACCTCGTCTTCCAACTCATGCTCCGCGAGGTCTTCCAGGCGTTCCACGCCGACACCGATCGCGTGTTCGTCACCGGCCTGTCGCAGGGGGGCTGCTGGGCCTGGGACGACGCCGCCTTCCGCGGCGATTGGCTCGCCGGCAGTCTGCCTGTGGCGGGCTACGCGCCCGACTCCCCGGAGGAACCGTGCCTCCCCAACCTCCTCACCTGCCCCCTCTACGTCATGCACGGGGTCGCGGATGGCGACACCCCGGTCGACGTCGCCCGGCGCCCCGTCGCGGAGCTGCGCCGCCTCCGCCACCCCCAGCTCGTCTACCGCGAGTTCCCTCACGGCGGGCACGAATGGCCGCGGGGCGAAGGGCCGAGCGCGCTCCGCTGGATGGCGGATCGCCGCCGCGCCTCCTTCCCTCGCCATCTTCGTTTCATGAATGCCTGGTGGCGTCGCTGTCCAGGCCGGTTCCACTGGCTCGACCTCAAGGTTGCGGACGGCGTCCCTTCCCTCGAGGCCCGCATCGACGGCAACCGGTTCGAGTTCACCTCGCAGCGGGTCCTCCAGTGCGACCTGCTGCTGAATGAGAGCCTCGTCGATCCCACGCGGCCCGTCCTCGTCACGGCGAACGGTCGCGAGCTCTGGAACGCGCCCGTGTCGTGGTCCGCCCGGCTCGCGCTCGACGCCTACCTGGAGCGGCACGACCCCGTCGCGCTTTACAATGGGCGCATCCCGCTGACCTTTCCCCGGTGAGGCCGCCCGCGGCCCGACCCGCCTGCTTCGCCGCTGCGCTTGACTCGGCCCAAGCGCGCCCGCTATAATTCCACCGCCCGCTCCTCCACACGAACCTTTACAGGATGCGCCATGCCCTCACAAGCAGACCTGGTCTTCGGTCGCATCGCGGTCCAGAACCGGCTCATCACCGATGCCCAGCTTCAGGAAACCCTCCAGGTCCAGGACTCCGAAGGGCTCGCGGGCGAGCCGCGCCAGCTCGGCGAGATCCTCCAGGCCAAAGGCTACCTCACCGCCGCCCACGTGAGCGAGATCCTCCGGCTCCAACAGATCCTCGCCATCCGGGAAGAGGACAAGAAATTCGGCAGCCTCTGCGTGCGGAACGGCTTCCTCTCGGAAGCGGCCCTCAAAGAGGCCCTCGAACTGCAGAAGATATCCGTGCGCGGCGGCGGCGTGCCCCGGCGCCTCGGGGACATCCTCCTTGAAAAAGGCTGGATCACCGAGCAGCAGCGTCGCGCCGTGATCACGGCCCAGCAGCGGATCACCTCCGCCGTGCCCTCCCAGTCCGTTCCCCCTCCGCTGCCTACGCCCGCCCCGGCGGCCGCGCCGGCCGCGCCGCCGGGCTTCGGCGGACCGTCCCTCGAGTCCGCATCCGCGGCAAACAACCTGTTTCCCTCGAGCCCCGCCTCCGCCATGTTCGACCCGAGCCTTCTCAGTGCCCCCAGTCCCGCGCAGACGGTCGCCGAGGTCGCGCCCGCGCCGGCCGCGCCCTCCCCCTCCGGGCTCGACGCCTTCCTCGGGGGCGGCGTGGTGTGCTCCTCCTGCTCGACCTTGAATCCGTCCACGACCTCCACCTGCGAAAACTGCCACGCCCCGCTCGCGGCCTTCGCCTCCGGACCGAGCCACGCGCCGGCGCCGAGCCCCGCCTTCGGGACGCCGCCAGGCGGCGCGCACGACTTCGGCGCGGATGCCGTGGGCGCCGGCGGCGCGTTCGGTAGCTTGGACCTTTCGGTGCTTCCCTCACCCGCGCCCTCCCCCGCGAAGGACATGGGCGCCTTCTCCAGCGGCGCCGTCGTCTGCACGGCATGCTCGACGTTGAATTCGCCCGGCGCCACCACCTGCGAGAGCTGCCAGGCGCCCCTCGGCGGCGGCGCCGATGCGCACGCCGCCCAGCCTTCCGCACGCGCGTCCGCCCCGTCCGGCGGAAATGCCGGCGGTTCCTCGCGCTCGGCGCCGTCGCATCCGGCGGCGCCCCCGCCCCGCACCACGCGCCTCCCCACCGAGATGCTGCCTGCGGACCCGCATGCCCATGCCCAGGCCGGCGGCGGCGCGAGCGGAGGGATGACCGCGGAAGGGACCCTCATCCAAGGCATCTGCCCCCTCTGCCACCAGGCCGTGCCCACGCCCTCCCCGTCCTGTCCTGGCTGCGGCGGCCGCATCTGTCCCCAGTGCCACCGCGTGGCCCCTCCCGGGATCATTTGCGCCCAGTGCGGGTTCAACTGGCCCGAGCTCGAGGTCGAGCGCTCGGCCAAGCAGTTCCACTGGAAAGACCCCCGGTTCCTCGCCGTGGCGGGCGCGCTCCTCCTCGGCCTCGCAAGCCTGCCCTTCGTCCTCGGCGGCGGGCCCAAGCCCCCCGTGCCAGGGCCGGTCCAGCCCGAGGTCCAGCCCGGCCCACCGCCGGCTCCCGACGACTCCGCGGGCGCGGCGCCTCCGTCCTGCTCGGAAAAGTGGGTCGTCGTCCCCCGCTCAGGACCTCGCCATGAAGGCCCGGTGGAGGCCGAAGCGGATGCGCTCGCCATCTCGGAGAAGGGCGGAAAGGTGTCCGTGCCCAAGGCGGACGTCGATTACCTGGAAGCACCCGGCGCGCGCTCCTCGGATCCAAAGACCCCGGTCGCCCCGGCGCCGCTCCCCGCGACGACCCCACCCGGCGGCGGCACCGACCCGGCGGCCGGCGGCGGTGAAACGCCCCCCGACCCCGGCGCCAATCCGGGCGGCGCCACGGGCCAGACTCCCGAGGCGGCCCCCCCCACCGCGGGGGCCGCGGTCGATCTCCTGGCCGGCCTCGTGTCCGATCCCACCCAACCCCCGCCGTTCATCGACCGCACCGTCACCGTCCTCATGAAGGACGGCCGCTCCCTCCAAGGCGAGCTTACCGACAAGGGCGATACCTGGGAGATCAAGCTCAAGACCGCGCGCGCGAGCGTGAACAAGACGGTGATCCGGAAGGCCGACGTCGCGCAGATCCCGAAGACCCCGGACCTCGAATACGAGGAGCGCGCGCTGGCGTTGCGGAAGCCCAAGGACCCCATCGGCCACGCCCTGCTCGCCAAGTGGTGCATCGCCGGCAACCTCCTCGACAAGGCCGCCTACGAATACCGGATGACCGTCGTGGAAGACCCGGCCAATCAGGATGCCCACCGGGCCCTCGGCCATCCGCTGCTCGACGGTCAGTTCGTCGCCCCCTGGGACCTGGTCAGCGCCGCCGGGCGGCTCCTCGCCGAGGACAAGCCTGAGCCGGCCATCGCGAAACTCGCCCCCCTCGTCGCGTCGCGGGACAAGAACCTGCGGAGAGTGGACCGTTTCCTCGCGCTCGATGCCACGGCCAAGGCCTACCTCAAGCTCGGGAAGTTGTCCGACGCCGGGAAGACCTACGAGGCCATGCAGGAACTCGCGGAGCCGGGCCAGAAGGAGATCCTGAGGGCTCGTAAAAAAAAGATCGAGGAGTGCATGAAGGCCGGTAAGAAGGGGGCCATCGAGCTCACGGCCGCCCAACTGGCGGGGGCGGAGCAGCTCGAGGACGGGAAGCCCCCGCTCAAGCCGGGCTGGTATCCGCTCGTCGACGAACGCGTCATGAATCTGGCGGTCCGGGGCGAGGCGCTCCGGCTCGCGGCCGACGCGAAGTCGAAGATCGCCGACGCCGTCGCGAAAGAAGCCGACGGGGAGCCCGCGCTCAAGTTGTATGAGGAAGTCATGGACCTGGCGTCCCGCGCCAGTTGCCTCGCGGCCGACGCGGGCAATGACGCCATCGCGGGCTGCGCGAAACAGTTCCTGCCCTTCCTCCTCACCCTCGCCGGCAAGTACGCCGAAGAGGCGGACACCGACTGCCCGGCGAAGACGCCCCCGGCGCCCGGCGAAAAGGGGAAGTACGCGCGCGAAGTGGTGACCGAATGGAACAAGAACCTGCAGGCCTTCCTCGGCAAGGCGGATCGGGCCGAGCAGACCTTCCGCAAGGCGAAGGCGCTCCAGGAGCGCTACCCTGACGCGCTCGGCGACAAGGCCGAGCTGCTGAAGGAGACGACCCGGAAGGTGAACGAGGTCCTCGCCGCGGATCGGAAGCTGGCCAACGACCTGCGCAGTAAGATCCATTAGCGGGCCCGCCGACGAAGCCTGGAGACGGCTTGAACACGCACCAGGAGGCGTGGCTTGCCGCCCACACCGCTTGGGGTCTGCTCCAACTGCTGCGTGGTGGGTCCGCGCGGACCGCCCCCGGCCGTTTCCACTTCAGGGGGCCCAGGCGCGTCGCTGCTGCGCGCCGGAGCGGCGCCCGGACCCGCGGCCGCCTCTGCCTCCGCTTTCGGCGCGACCGGCCTGTCGGCTTCGTCGCCGGCTCCCGTCACAGCGTCCTCCGAGGTCTCCGCATCGTTCGACTCCGCCTCGCAAGCAGCGCTCCACCGTGCCGTAGGGGCACGGCGCTGCCGTGCCCACGAAGCGTCCTTCCGCGGTCAGCCTCGCGCCCGGGCACCGGCATTTTCAGCAGAGCAGCAGAGCCTCTTCCCTCCCGCCTCGGCCCCCGCCTCTCACTGCCGCTCGGCCTCGCGCACCAGCTCCGCCAGTCGGGCCGACATGCGCTCGCGGCCCGGCGCCAGGAGGTGCGCGTAGTCCGCGTACTCCGACGGAGCGAGCGCCGGCAAATCCGCTTGGCCCACCACCCGTGCGCGCGGACGCGCGCCGAGCCGCGCCAGGAGCGCGTGGTACTCGTCCCTGTACGAAGGGGAGTAGCGCGTCTCGAACCCCGGGTAGCTCGGGAAGTCCACCAGGAGCACCGTGTCCCCGAACCCGACGCACGCGTCCACGGCCCGCTCGAGCGCCGCCTCCTGGAACGCGCACCACTCGCTCGCGCCCAGGAGCTGGTCCGCCGGTACGGCGAGCTGCTTCGCGAAGTAGTCGGCCGGCGCGGGGTCGGTGCAGCCGAAGCGCCCGGTGCGGTCCGGGTCGGGGTTGGGCCACAGGCCTCGCTGCCGGACCGCGAGGCGCTTGTAGTTCGAAAAGCGCCGCCACAGCCGCTGCCGGTGGCGCAGCGTCGGCAACCACTCGCCCGCGAGGCCCACCAACACGACCGACAGCAACGGCTTCTCCGCGACCCGTGCGTTCGCGAGCGTTCCGGCCGTTGCCCGGGTCGCGAGCAGGCCGGCCACTTCCGCATCGAGGAACTCCGCCTTCGGCGCACCCTGCAGCTCGTCCGGCGACACGCCGAGGACGACCGTGGCCGGGGCGAGGGACGCGCTTCGCCGCACCAGATAGAGGAGGTCGGCCGGGCAGGAACCGCCGACCGCCAGGTTCTGGACGTCGCATTCGGGCAGGGCGCGCCGCAGCAGCTCTTCGTCGAATCCCTCCCGGATGCGGCTCGAGCCCAGCAGGACGCAGGGCCGTCGCGCTGGGTCCCGCCGGCCGGCGCGCACCGCGCTGACCGCGCTCAAGGCATCCGCGATGTCCACGCGCGTGTAGCGCGAGAGAAAGCGCGCGGCCGTCGAGGAGGGCCAGAGCCCCCCTTCGAGCACGCCGAGGAGCGCGAGCGCCAGGAGAAACGCTTTCGGCCGCGGGCTAGAACTGGAAGTAGATGAAGTCGTACCCATCAAACCTTCCGCGAAGCAGCAGATAGTAGAAAAGCGCGGTGTAGGCGAGCCCGCGAGCGACCCAGTGAACGTGCGGGCGCAGGTCGTCGTCCGCGTTCCGCGCCTGCAGGGTCTCCACGAGGAGAAGCGGGCTGACGATGAAGAGGAGCCGCGAGAGGTGCCCGAAGGGGAGGGTCGTGACCAGGGACGGCGAGCAGAGGCCCCCGAGCATCTCCCACGCCTGGGAAAGGGTGCCCGCGCGAAAAAAAAGCCAGCCTAGGCAGACCAGGTGGAAGCAGACGAGCACCCGCGCGACCCGGGACGGCCACCCGTCGAGGGGCGGCGGGGCGTCCGCCGCCCGCCTTGCCGCGGCCGCTTCACGCCGTTCGTGCCAGGCGCGCGTGAGTCCCAGGAGCGCGCCGTGATAGCCGCCCCAGAGCACGAAGGTCCATGAGGCGCCGTGCCAGAGGCCGCCGAGGAGCATCGTGAGGAAGAGGTTCCGGTAGGTCAGCGTCGCGCCGGACCGGTTTCCGCCGAGCGGGACGTACAGGTAGTCGCGGAGCCAGGTCGAGAGGCTGATGTGCCAGCGCCGCCAGAAGGCCTGGATGTCGGTCGCGAAATACGGCCGGCGGAAATTGACCATCAGCTCGAAGCCCATCGCGCGGGCGCAGCCGCGCGCGATGTCCGAATACCCCGAGAAGTCGCAATAGATCTGGAAGGCGAAGGCGTAGAGGGCGAGAAGCGTCATCCCGCCCGCGTGCGGGGGCGGGGCGCCGAAAACGCCGGTCACGGTCTCCGCCAGCGTGTCCGCGATGGCGACCTTCTTGAACATGCCCCAGGCGATGAGCTTGAACCCTGCGTAGAGCCCGTCGAGCGTCACTTCGCGCTCCCCTTCGATCTGGGGCAGCAGCGCGCCCGAGCGCTCGATCGGTCCCGCCACGAGCTGGGGCCAGAACGAAACGAACAGCGCGAAATCGAGCAGGCTCTTCGCCGCCGGGCGCTCGCGCCGGTACACGTCGATCGTGTAGCTCAGCTCCTGGAACGTGTAGAAGGAGATGCCGACCGGGAGGGCGACTCCCAGCCGGAACGGGGCCGCGTCCACGCCGAGCCCGGCGAGGAGCGCCTGGGCGGAGCCCACGAAGAAATTGAAATACTTGAAGAAGCCGAGGAGGCCGAGGTTGACGAAGACGCTCACGAGGAGGTAGCGGCGGCGGCCCGCGTCGGTGTCGGAGCGGTCGATCGCGCGGGCGACCGCGTAGTCGACGACCGTGGAGAAGAGGAGGAGCGAAAGGAACCGCCAGTCCCACCACCCGTAGAACAAGTAGCTCGCCGCGAGCAGGAACGGGTTTTGGTAGCGGCGGCGGCGCAGGAGCACGTAGACGAGGTAGGTCGCAGGGAGGAAGACCAGGAACGCGAGCGAATTGAAGAGCACGGACGAGACCTCGCGCGGGCGCCCGATCGAACCTCACGCCCGCCGCGGGTGAGGGGGGGGGCGGCGGGGGCGGGATTGTATCGCGCGTCGCGAAGCGGAGGCAAGCCAAACTGCGGCCGCTGCGCGAAGCGCATGCACGCCGGGTTCGTCAAGCGGGCCCGTCGGCCTTCCCCCCGCTCCGGAGCCGCCCGCGAAGCGCCTTCATTGCCGAGCGGCTGACCGGCAGTCCACCGGAGGGCGCGCCCTTCAGCTTCGCGCGATAGGTCCCGCTGAACCACGGCACCAGCTCTTCGATGTGGTCCAGGTTCGCGACGTAGGATCGGTGGATGCGGTAGAAGCCATGGGCGGCGAGGTCGTTCGCGAGCTCCTGGAGCGTCCCGCGCACGGCCAGCTCCTCGTCGCCGCGATGGGCGAAGCACGCGTCCCCCCGCGCCTCGACATACTGCACTTCATCCGGGCGCAGGACGACCTGCGACCGCTCCTGCGGCCGCCGGCCCAGGAGTCGAAAGGAGGCGGGCGGCGCGGGGCCCGCCGGCGCCGTGGCCGAGGGAGGCTGGGCCGCGGCGTGAGCCTCCGCTTCGAGCTTCCTCCCCGCATTCCGAAGCAGGCCCTGCACCCGAGCCATGCTCCTGCGGAAGCGTGCGGGGTTCGGCGGCTTCAAGACGTAGTCCACCGCCTCGCGCTCAAAGGCCGCGAGCGCGTGCTCGTCGTAGGCGGTCACGAACACGACCCAGGGCGCGTCCGGCCGGCCGCGCAGTCGCTCCGCCACCTCGAGGCCCGACATTCCCGGCATCTGCAGGTCGAGCAGGAGGAGCTCGGGCCGCTCCCGCTCCACGAGGGCCAGGGTCTCCGCCCCGGTCGACGCCTCGCCCACTACCTCCACCTCGGGGATTTCCCCGAGCAAGTGGCGCAGCTCCTCCCGAGCGGGTCGCTCGTCGTCCGCAATGGCCACGCGCATCGCCGTCACGCTCCTCCCACCTGCGCCGGCTCCGCCCGAGGGCCACTCTCGCCCGGTGCGGCCCGCCACGGCACGCGCGCCTCCGTCCTCGTCCCGCGTCCGACCTCCGACGTGAGCGTGAGCGTCGCGCCCTGGCCCGGATAAAGTCGTTCCAGCCGCTCCCGGCCGTTTCGCAGCCCGATCCCCGCGCCGTCGGCCTGCACGCCGTCGCAAGCGGGCGAGACGAAAATCCGTTCGAGGCGCGTCGGCGCGATCCCCGCCCCGTCGTCCTGGATCGTGACCAGCAGCCACTCTCCGTCCCGGCGCGCGGTCAGCCCGATCGCGAGCGACCCGCCGTCCGCGCGGAACCCGTGCCGGACCGAGTTCTCGACGATCGGTTGCAGGAGCAGCGCGGGCACGGTCTGCCCGACGCATGCCGGAGGGACGCCCTCGTCGTACCGCAGCCGGTCCCCGAACCTCGCCTTCTCCACGTCGACATAGGCGCGCACCAGCGACAGCTCCTCCGACAAAGGGACGAGCGGCGCCGTGGGCCGAAACGTCGCCCGCAGGAATTCCGCGAGGTTCTGGACCACTTCGCGTGCGCGCACGGCGTCGGTCCGGACCAGCGAGCCGAGCGTATTCAGCGCATTGAAAAGGAAGTGGGGCCGGATCTGCGCCTGGAGAAACCGCACGCGCGTCTCGGCCAGCTCGGCGCGGAGCCGGGCGCTCTCGGCGTACGCCTCCAGGTGGGAGAGCACGAAAAGAAAGCCGACGAGCCCGAGCCCCGTCAGGAGCGAGAGAGGCGCGATGGCCTGAAGGACGCGGCCGATGCCCGGCCAGTGGGGAAGGAGGAGCGCGGTGACCAAACCCTGCCCCGTGCCGACCGCCACGCCGAGCCCGAACGCCGGCCCGGCCCGCAGCGGTCGGCCCCGCGCCGCCTCGTGCACGATGCCGCCGGCCACGGCGCCGAGGAAGGTGATCGGCGCGAAGCCGCGCATGGCCTCCGCGTCGAGGAACCGCACGCAAGCGCCGAGTAGGCCCGCGACCAGGCCCGTCATCGGTCCGCCCTCGAGCCCGCCGGCCACGACCACGAAGAGCGCGGTGTCCACGTACACGCCCCTTTGCCGGAGACCGAAGAGAGCGCCGGCCGCGGACAGGAGGCCGAACACGAGCCCCAGTCGGAGCCTGCCCCGGGTCGAGGTCGCGAGCCGTCGCACGTCCTGGACCCCCATCAGGTGGCCCAGGAGGAAGGCCAGGCAGAGCGTCGGCGCGATCCCCGCGGAGAAGAGCAGCGCAAGCTCGGCCATGCGTCCCTCGTCGCTGGAAAAAAAAGTTCGCCTTGCGTGCCGCCGGCCCGCTAGAATGACCATAACCGTTCACGGGGAGGGACGCATGACCCCCGAGGCGCGGGGAGGTTGACAGGTGGATTCCGGAAGCTGGCGACTCTCTTTGGACAGGATAACAGGATCAACAGGCTTTTCCAATGCCGTATCCAGTTGATCCTGCTATCCTGTCAGAAAGAAACCCGACGCGATTGCTTGTGGACCCTCGTGGGTTCGTAAAGCCGGCGAGGGTCCTCCGTGAGGCCTCCGTTTTTCCGTGCCCCCGGGGTGAACGGTTACGAATGACCTTGCGGTCTCGCCCTACTCTAGCAAAGTCCGCTCCCCCGTGGAAGTCAACGCCGATGCCCTCCGGGCTCTTCGACGACGAATTTCGCCGGCAGGTCGCGCACGTGGCCTGGGTCGCGGGTCGCTTGCGGCTCGCGGGAGGCGCCGGCGAACGCGCGGGCGCCCGTCGTGGCGGGCGCGTGGAATTCGTCGGCCACCACCGGTACGCGCCGGGGGACGAGTTCCGCTATGTCGATTGGAACGCGTACGCCCGCACCGGACGGCTCTTCGTGAAGGAGTTCGCGGCGGAGGAGGGACTCCGGCTGGAGCTGGCGCTCGACGCAACGGGCTCGATGGCGCGCGGCGACCCGCCGAAATTCACGCTTGCGCGCCGCGTCGCTGCGGCGCTCGTGTGCCTGCTGCTCGAGGCGGGCGGCAGCGTGCGGCTGCGCTGGCTGCGGGACGGCGCCTGGGGCGAGGCCCCGACCTACGACCGCGTGCAGCAGGTCCCGGCCGCGTTCCGCTTCCTGGAACTCGCGCCCGCGCCCACCGGCGGCGCCGCGCTCGCCCGCGGCCTGGAGGCCGCCGCCGCGGGCCTGTCGCACGGCGCCGCGTTGCTCCTCGTCTCCGACCTGCTCGACCCGGCCTTCCCGCCCGCCCGGCTCGCGGGGCTCACGCGTTGCAGCGGGAGCCTCCATGTCCTGCACCTCCTTGCGCGCGAGGACGAGGAACCGCCCCACGAGGACCGGGCGCTCCTCCAGGACGTCGAGACCGGCGCGGTTCGCGCAGTCGCGCTGGACGACGACCGTCGGGAGGCCTATCGCCGGGCTGCGTTTGATTTCTGCGAAGAGTGGCGCCGCGCCTGCGACGCGCACGGTGCCGCCTACCTGCTTTCGTCGTCGGAGCGCCGGATGGACGAGGTCGTGCTCGCCCTCCTCGATCGCGGCCGGCTGCTCGCGCCGCTGGCACGATGAGGGGGGAGGACGAATGGAGAATGGAGATTTGAGATTTGAGATTTGAGATTTGAGATTTGGGTGCCCAGTGAGGCGCTCTCAGCACTCCGAAGCTCCCCCCCATGTGAGCAGGCGTGAAAGACAGGTACTGTGGTGTCAGCTTTGTTTTGCACCGAGGCGCGGGGACGCAGAGGACGTTCACTTGATTGAACATCCTCTGCGCCTCTGTGCCTCTGCGTTTCGTTAACCCTTCCATGGGTTACAGCGCTGCCGCATCGAAGCATGCATCGTTCGATTCACCTCTCGCGATTTGCGATTTGCGATTTGAAATTTGAAATTTGAAATTCCACCGCCAACCCTAGCCTCCTGTGCCTCAGTCTTCCCAGTGTTCTCGTTGTTTCCTCCTCCCCGCGTTCACTCTTCGCTCCACCCCTTTCTCCGGTTTCCATGACCCTCACTCTCCCGGCCGCCCTCTGGGGCCTCGTCCTTCTGCCCCTCTATGCCTGGGTCCGCCTCCACCGGTTCCGGCCCCGCGAAGTGCCGGTCTCCAGCCTCCTCCTCTGGGCAAGGCTCCCCGAGGACGCGGGCGCCGCCCGCGCCTCCCGCCGTCGCCAGGCCGCCCGCCTCCTGCTGGAGCTGCTCGCGCTCCTGCTCACCCTCCTCGCCGCCGCCGCCCCTCGCCTGCCGCTCGCCCCCGCTCCGCGCGAGAGCCTCGTCGTCCTGGATCGCTCCCTCTCGATGTCGACCCGCGACGAAAACGGCCGGACGCGCTGGAACGAGGCGCTCGACCGCCTCGACGCCTGGACCGCGCCGCGAGGATCCGACGACCGGTTGCTGGTGCTCCTCCCGGGCGCCCGGGGCGACGCCGAGTCCGTGGATGGCGAGCCCGGGGCCGTCCTGGCCCGCCTCCGCGGCCTGTCCCCCTTGGACTGCGCCGCGCCGCTCCCGGATGCGCTTGCGCGTGCGCGCGCGCTCCTTGCCGCTTCCGCGACGAGTCGCCTGCTTGTCCTCGCGGCTCGCGAGCCGGCGGTTCAGCCGGCCGCTCCGGGCGAGCGAGAGGCCTGCAGCCTTGTCGGCGGACCGTCGCACAACCGGGCGATCGTCTCCTTCGGAGTCGCCGCCCTGGAGAAAGGCCGGCTGCGGGTCGAGGCCCGGGTGAAGAACTTCGCCGGCGCCTCCTCCGCCTGCCGCCTCCGTATGGACGCGGAGGGCGGGCCCGTGCTCGCCGAGGTCCCGGTCGCGCTCGCCGCCGGCGGCTCCCAATGGCTGTCGCTGGAGGTGGACGCCCCCGTCTCCGAGCGGCTGCGCGCCGAGCTCCAGCCGGCGGACGAGCTGCCGCAGGACGATCACGTCGAGGCTTGCCTCCGTCCCGTCCGCGGGCCGAGGATCGCCCTCGTTGGCACCGCGGAACCCGCGCTCGAAAAGGCCCTCGCCGTGGCGGCTGGCGACCCTCCGGTCCGCGTCCCGGAGGGGGAAACCCCGGCGCCGGGGCGCTTCGAGCTCGTGGTCTTCGCGGGGTGCCTCCCCCGCGTCCTTCCGGGCCTGCCCGCCGCCCTCGTCTCCCCCCCGCCCGGCGTGTTCGGCCCGGGGGTCGTGGAGCCGGCGCGCGACGTGAGCGCGTTGACGCGCATCGCGGAGGACGACCCGCTCCTCCGTCACGTCGACCTCCGCCGCGTGCGTTTTCGGCGCGCAAGCACCCTAGGGTCTTTACCTGACGCGCCCCCGCCTCGCGTGCTGGCGGCCGCCGACGGGTCCCCTTTTCTGGCGCTTTGGGAAACCACTCCGGCCCGTCCCCTCCCGCTGCTCGTGGTCGGCGTCGACCTGGCCGCGTCCGGGGACGCCGGGGCCACGGACTGGCCGCTCCTCCCGGAGTTCGCGCTCTTTTGGGACAACGTCGTGCACGCGCTCACCGGCCCGCGGCTCGGGCCCTACGCGCGGACCGGCGACACGGTACGCCTCGCCGCCGCGCGCTGGCCGGCGCCTCGGGTCCTCGGCCCCGGCCAGGTGGAGGTCGCCACCGGGGACGCGGGCGGCGCCGCCGCCTTCGTGCCTCTCCGCGCCGGCACGTACGAAATCCGCTCCTCCGGCCGTTCCGAAGTGCTCCCGGTGAACGTGCTCGACCCGGAGGCTTCGGACAACCGCGGCGTGCACGGGCCTCCTCCGCCTCCGTTCGCCGCCGCCGCGAGCGGCTCCGGCCTCGCGGTCGCGCCTGCGCTGTTCCTGGCCGCGGCGACGGCGCTCGCCGCCTCCCTTGCGCTTGAGAGGACGGGTCGAGCCGCTCGGGCGTGACCACGCACGCGGGGCGGCGGGCGTCGGCTCGGGTTCGAAGTTTCGGTTGCGGCTCGGCTGCGTTAGGCTTGCATCCCCGGGCCTGGTTCCGATATAGTGGGAGGGTCCTCGCCGGGCCCCGGGGGTGGTGCCCTTCAAGGAAAGCGCATGGCCAAGATGAACTCGCAAGACCTGTCCACGCTGCGCTACCTCGCGAACCTCGCGTATCTCGGGTTCAAGAGGGCGGCCAAGACGCAGCACGCCCTGGAATACCGGGGCGCCGCGTGCCTGTACGACGCGTTGGGCGAGTGCCTGGCCGAGGCGCTCGGTCCCGTCGCCTACATGAACTGGCAGCGCGAACGGGGCATGACCGAAGAGGCGCTTCGAGAAAACCCCGAGCTGGACGGCATCATCGTGCAGTGCCTCGTCGGAAAAATGGGCACCAGCCAGCTCTTCGCCCAGCGCAAGTCCAAGAGCCCCGCGCGCGGCATCTCGAACGACGAGGCGCGGAAGGCCCTGATGACCCTCTGCAATCGCACCGTCGATTATCACGCCGTCGCGTGGAACGCGACGGTGCTCGCCAACGCGGGCCGTGAAGACCTGCTGCTGGAGGCCCTGACCACGGCCGGCATCTCCACCTGAGGAGCCCAACGCATGAACCCCCGCCCTCCCGTCCGCCGCCCTCTTGCCGCGGCCCTGCTCCTGTGCGCTTCCCTCTGCGCCTCCTTCGGCGGTCTCGCCTCGGGCGAGATCGTCGCCTTGAAGGACGGCCGCATCCTCGAAGGGGACATCCTGGAAGTGACGGAGGAAAAAGTCTCGCTCCGCATCCAGGGCGCCGACATGGCCATCCCCCTGTCGTCCGTCTCCCCGGAGCACGTCTACCGGCTCCGGTCCAAGCGGCTCGACCCGAAGGACGCGCGCGGCCATTTCGCGTTGGGGGAGTTCTGCCTGGCGAACAGCCTCGTGACGCAGGGGATCCGGCTGCTCGAAAAGGCCGTGGAGCTGGAGCCCGCGCGGAAGGAAGCCGCGGACCGCGCGATCGCCGCGGCGGTCGCGAAGGACGCGACGGAGCTCCTGGAGGCCGGGCGGGCGCTCCTCCAGGACTCGAAGTACGACGAGGCCCTCCGCCGGCTCCAGGTGCTGCTCGAGAAGTACCCGCAGAGCGCGCAGGCGGGCGAGGCGAAAAAAGTGATGACCGACGCGACGGAAGGGATCAAGAAGCGCAACGAGGAGCGGGAGAAGCAGCTCGCCGCTCTCGAAAAAAAGAAGGCGGACGACAAGGCCGCGAAGGGGGAGGACGCGATCAAGGCGAGGTTCGACCTCGCCGGCAGGCTGGTGGAAGAGGCCAAGAAGCTCCACGTGGAGGGGCTGGACCACGAAGGGAACACCCGGGTGACGAGGGCGCACCAGACGTGGGAGCGGGGCGTGGCCAGGCTGCTGGAGGCGCGTGCGGCCCTGGTGGACGTGCAGGCGCAGACGAAAGTGGACGAGTTGAAGTCGGCCGGCAAGGACAAGGTCTCGGAAGTGGACCGCTGGCTGGTGATCATCTACTCGAGCCTCGGCCACCTGTGGGCCATGGAACTGAATTTCCGGGACTCGATCAAGTGGCTCAACAAGGCCCTCGCGATCGACCCCCAGGACAAGATCGCCTCCGAGCTGAAGCTGAAGGTCGCGGAGCAGCAGATCCAGCGGCGCAGCTTCATCGGCGGCGGCGGGGTGGTCGTGCGGGCCTCCGGCCCGCGCAGCGCGGCCCAGAGGGCCGCGCCCCCAGGAGCCTCGAGGTCCGAGTCTGCGCAGTTATTTTTGCGCGGGCGCTAAAACGGGCATGGTTCAAACGTGGGTTACAGACTGCCGTCGGCCGCCTGCCGTAGGGGCGCCCCTTGTGGGCGCCCACGACTGGCCGCAAGCCGTTAGAATGCGCGGTGCTCGCACGAGGGCGGGCACAAGGCCCGCCCCTACGAGCGGACGTCGATGAGTGTTACCCCATCGCCGCCCGATTTGAACCCTGCCGGCTTGTCTTCGTTTTTTGACTCCGACTCCAAGTTTCAGTTCCTTGGGTTTCGGCCGGTGGCTGCCCTGGGACATCCGTGGTCGTCGTGGCGTTCGATCCCGGCATCCGTGATCGTCGGAAGCCGCGATTCTCAAATCTCCAGTCTCCAATCTCAATTCCCCGTGGGAGATCTCCCTTGATGCGTCGCACCCTGGGGCGTCCGTGCGTGGTGCTTGCTCTGGCTCTTGGCGCGTGGTGGTTCGCGGTCGGTATCGCGGCAGCGGGGCCGTCGCAAGAGGACCGGATCGCGGAGGCGAAGCGCTTGCTCGCCGAGGCGGGGTTCCCCGAGGGCAAGGGCTTCCCGAAGGTCGAGCTGCTGTACAACACCTCCGAAGCGCACAAGAGCGTCGCGGCCGTGCTGCAGAACATGTGGCATGAGAATCTCGGCGTCGACGTCGAGCTGCGCAACACCGAATGGAAGGTCTACCTGGACCAGCTTACCCAGCTCGACTACCAGCTCGCGCGCCGCGGCTGGATCGGGGACTACGTCGATCCCAACACCTTCATCGAGCTCTTCACGTCGTCGAGCGGAAACAACAACACCGGCTGGAAGAATGTAGAGTACGACAAGCTGGTCGAGGCCGCGGGGCGCGAGACGGAAAAAGCGAAGCGCTTCCAGCTCCTCGCAGCGGCCGAGCGACTCCTGCTCGACGAGGCGCCGATCCTCCCGATCTACTTTTACGTGTCGCAGAACATGTACCGGGACGAGGTGAAGGGCTGGTACCCGAACCTGCAAAACGTGCACCCGATGAACGAACTGGTGAAGGGGGACGGCAGCGGGCGGCTGGTGATCAACAACGACGCGGAGGTGCAAACGATCGACCCGGGGCTCGCGCGCGGCGTGCCGGAGCACCGCGTCGACCTCGCGCTCTTCGAAGGATTGCTCAATTGGCACCCGCGGACGCTCGCGCCGATCCCGGGCGTCGCCGAGACGTTCGACGTCTCGCCCGACGGAAAAGTCTACACCTTCCACTTGCGCGCCTGCGCCTGGAGCGACGGCAAGCCGCTCACCGCCGGCGACTTCGTCTATGCCTGGCGCCGCGTCGTCGACCCGAAGACCGCCTCCGACTACGCGCACCAGCTCTACTACGTGAAAAACGGCAAGGCGGTCAACGAGGGGAAGGCCAAGCTCGAGGAGCTGGGCGTGCAGGCGAAGGACGAGCGCACGCTGGTCGTCGAACTGGAGAACCCGACGGCCTTCTTCCCGCTGCTCATGCCCTTCGCCACCTACACCCCGGTGCGGCAGGACGTCGTGGAGAAGCACGGGAAGGAGTGGACCCAGCCCGGGAAATTCGTCGGCAACGGACCGTTCCAGCTCAAGGAGTGGGTCAAGAACTCCCACCTGGCGGTCGAGCCGAACCCGAACTACTGGAACGCGCGGCAAGTGAAGCAGAAGGAGATCCGGTTCCTGCCCGTGGACGACGCGGCGACCGCGCTGACGATGTACGACCAGAAGCAGTGCGACGTGCTCGTGACCGTGCCCCTGGACCAGATCGACGCGATCCTGAAGCGGCCGGACTTTCACACCGACACGTACCTCGGCACTTACTTCTACTCCTTTAACGTGACGAAGCCGCCCTTCAACGACAAGCGGGTGCGGCGCGCCTTCGCGCTCGCCTTCGACCGCAAGGTCGTCTGCGAGGACATCATGCGTGGCGGCCAGCAGCCGGCGTGGTCGGTCTGTCCGCCGGTCTTCGAGGGGTACTCCGCGCCCCGCCTCTCGGAGTGACCGGCGCAAACCATGCTGAGCTTCATCCTGCGGCGCCTCCTCGCGGGCGCGCTCACGCTCTTCGTGATCGCGACCCTGTGCTTCTTCCTCATCCGGTTCGCCCCCGGCAACCCTTTCTCGGCCGAACGCCAGCTCTCGCCTGAAGTGCGGAAGAACGTCGAGGCCTACTGGGGTTTCGACCGGCCGCTCTGGTCGCAGTACCTCACGACGATGGGCGGGTACGCGCGGCTCGACCTCGGCCCCTCGATCTTCTACTCGGACAGCACCGTCAGCGCCCTGCTGCTGCCGGCGCTCCGGACCTCGCTCACGCTCGGCGCGATCGCCTTTCTCCTCGCGGTCCTGCTCGGCCTCCCGCTGGGCGTGCTGGGGGCGGCGCGGCAGCACCGGGTCGAGGACCACGTCGCGATGGGGCTGGCGGTCACGGGGATCTGCATCCCGAACTTTCTGCTCGGCCCGCTCCTCATGCTGGTCTTTTGCACCTGGCTGCATTGGCTTTTGCCCGCGGGCTGGCCGGAGCGCTGGGACCGGTGGGAGGAGCTGCAGAAGCTGGTCCTGCCCGCGGTCACGCTGTCGCTTGTGCATGTGGCGTACATCTCGCGGCTGGGGCGGGCCGGGATGCTCGACGTGCTGCGCAAGGAGTTCGTGCGCACGGCGCGGGCGAAGGGGCTGACCGAGTGGCGCGTGGTCCTGAAGCACGCCTTGCGCAACGGCGTGTTTCCGGTCCTGAGCTACGCCGGTCCGATGGCCGCGCTCGTCGTGACCGGCTCGGTCGTGGTGGAGAAGATCTTCGTCGTGCCCGGGATGGGGAAACACTTCGTGAACGCGGCCTTCAACCGGGACCACCCGGTGCTGATGGGCGCGGCGCTGATTTACAGCGCGCTGGTGATCCTGTTCAACCTGCTGGTCGACCTGGCGTACTGCTGGCTCGACCCGCGCGTGCGGCTGGAGTGAAATGACCGAGGCGGGTTCGACCCTGGGGCAGACGGCAGGGGAGGGCGGCGGGGAGCCGCGCGCGCCCGAGAGCCGGTCGCCGTGGCAGTTGGCGCTGCGGCGGTTCCGCCGGAACCGCCCGGCGGTCGTCTGTCTCGTGCTGCTGGCGCTGCTCGGGTTCTCGACGCTCGCCGTGCCCTGGGTGTCGCCGCGCGACTACCGCAAGCAGGACTACAAGTCGATCCGGAAGGGGCCGAACCCGACCTACTGGATGGGGACCGACCGGGTCGGTCGCGACCTGATGGTGCGGGTCTTCCGGGGCGGGCGGATCTCGTTCGCCGTCGGGCTGCTCGCCACGGGCGTGGCGATCGGGCTCGGGATCTCCTACGGGGCGATCTCGGGGCTGGCGGGCGGACGCGTGGACCTGTTGATGATGCGCGTGGTCGACGTCTTCTACGGCCTGCCCTACATGATCATCGTGATCATCGCGATGACGTTTCTGCCGCGCTCGTTCGTCGTGCTTTTTCTCGTGCTGGGCTGCTTCTCCTGGATGACGACGTCGCGCATCGTGCGCGGGCAGGTGCTGGTGCTCAAGGAGTTGGCCTTCGTCGAGGCCGCGCGCGCGATGGGCGTGACCTGGGTCGGCATCCTGGCGCGGCACCTCGTGCCGAACCTGCTCGGTCCGGTGATCGTGTACGCGACGCTCACGGTTCCGTCGGTGATGCTCCAGGAGTCCTTTCTGAGCTTCCTGGGGCTGGGGGTGAGCGAGCCGGAGACCTCCTGGGGCGTGCTGATCGCGGAGGGCGCGAGCGCGCTCGACTTCTGGTGGCTCGTCGTCTTTCCGGGCGGCATGCTCGCGGCCACGCTCTTCTGCCTGAACATGATCGGCGACGGGCTGCGCGACGCGATCGACGTGACGGGGCGCTAGGCGCCCGCGCAAGAATTACTTTGCATTTCCGTGGATCGACCGAGGCCTGGGGGCGCGGGCCTCCGGCCCGCGCAGCGCGGCCCAGAGGGCCCCGCCCCCAGGAGCCTCGAGGTCCGAATCTGCGCAGTTATGTTTGCGCGGGCGCTCGGAGATGGCGGCGACGGCCGGAGGGAACGGCGGAAGGTCATAGGGGGTGCACCCCGCGAAAAGCCTGTCAGCCCGGATCACTTTCCGCTCGGAGCCCCCCCGGCGGGGGGCTGGGTGGGACCGGCAGGGGCGCGGGAACGCGCCTCTTTCAACGTGCTGTCGCAGAGGTTTGCGAGCGAAGGGTCGAGGCGCACGCCCTCCTCGAGATCGGAAACGGCCGTGGCCCACTCACCGCGTTGCCCGTTGAGGACTCCGCGCGCGACATGCGCGTCCGCGGCCGCCGGCGTCACGTCGAGCAGGCCCGAGAGCGCCTCGATCGCGGCCTGTTCCTCCTGCACCAAAGCGTTGCCCCCCCGCTTGCGGAGGAAAGTCGCGAGACGCACCCGCGCCGCCGCCCGAACGCGGAGTGCGAGCGGCAGGCCTGGCTCCAGTTTCAACGCCTCCGAGGCGTCCTCGAGCACGCTGGACAAGTCCACCTCCGGACCGCCGGTCCGTCCTTTGTCGTGCTGGGACATAAGGAGCGAGATTTGGGCCCGGAGAAGCCAGGTGTCGGCGGTCCCGGGCTCGCACCGGATCGCCTCCGTCGCTTCAGCGATCCCAAGACTCCACTGGTTGGTCGGCTTGCCGCCTGTCCCCCCTTCTCCCTTGCCGCGGCCACTTCCACGCGTGTCAAAGGTCAATGCTTTGTACAACCCCCACCACTTGTGAATGTCCGCCCGTGCCACTCTGTAGGTGGTCCAACCTTCCGCGGCTTTTTTTTCGTTGCCGAGGTTCCTGCCGGCGCTATCCCAGCTTCGGGTCGGGTCCTCTTGCCGCCGAAGGCCCTCGACACCGAGATTCTTGAACGCGGTCGCCTGTCCGATCAGGAAGGGAAGGTACGCGCGGTCTTTCTGCAGGCCGCGGACGTATGCGGCGAGCGCCTCTCCCTGTCGATCCTCCACCTCCGCGATCCAGGCGAGACCCTCGTAGGCTTCGTCGAGCGTGGCGTCGGCCAGGATGGCCTTCTCCAGCAGGTCGCGAGCCTCCCCCGGCGGGGCTCCGCTTTCGCCGCAAGCCAGGATCAAACCGCGCGCCGCGAGCAGGTGGGCATCGAATGGTCGTCGGTCCGGCGCCGGGTCGGCGTGCGTGGCCTCGCACCGTGTTGCCAAGCGAGCCAGAAAGGCCGTTGCTTCAGCTCGTCGTCGGACAAGCTCCGAATCGCTCCGTCCTCGCTGCTCCGCGAATGCGGCAAGACTCCGAGCGAGTGCACCCGGATCGGCGGGAGCGACATTCGGCACCAACGGGAAGAGGGTCTCCGCCAGCGCTCGGTCCCGCAAGGCTCTTACGCGTTCCTGGCATGCCTGGGCGGCAAGCACCGTGCGTTCGTAAAGCGCCCCCAAGTGTGCTGGCTCCGCGGCGAGGGCCTCGTCCTCGTCTTGGATCGCCTGCCGCAATTTCATCCCGCGACGGTGTTCGCGGCCCTGGGCGAATTTTGACTCGGCAAGTTGATAGCTCCGCCGAAGGTGTTCCAGCTCCGCCTCGGCCCTACCCGCGCGCTCCCGAGCCTTCTCCCGATCGGCCGCCCTTTCCCGCCACACGCTCACCCCCGCCACGGCGACCGAGAGCGCGCACGTCGCCGCCGAGGCGACGAGCAGCCGCTTCTTCACGACCCACTTCCGCAGGCGATACGCCGCCGACGGTGCGCGGGCCTGAATCGGCTCGCCTTCGAGGAAGCGCCCGAGATCGGCCGCGAGCTGGGCCGCGCTCGCGTAGCGGTGCGCCGGATCCTTCTCGAGGCACTTCATCGTGATCGTCTCCAGCTCCGCCGGCACCGGGCGGCCGGTGCCCGTCCGCCGGGTCGCGCGCGTCGGCGGTTCCACGTCCTTGTAGACGATGTCCTTCAAGATTTCGACGTAGCTCGGGCCTTCGAAGGGCGTTCGCCCCACGAAGTGCTCGTACAGCATGATCCCCAGGCTCCAGATGTCGGTCGACGGACCGAGGGCCTCGATGCGGCCCTGCGCCTGCTCCGGCGACATGTAGTAGGGCGTGCCCAGCACGGCGTTCGCCGCGGTCAGTCCCTGGGGTCTGGCCTCCTTGAGCTTCTTGGCCAGGCCGAAGTCGGTCAGGAACGCCTTCCCCGCAGTGTCGACAAGGAGGTTCCCGGGCTTGACGTCGCGGTGGATGATGCCGGCCTCATGCGCGGCGGCGAGCGCGAGCGCCGCCTGCCGCAGGGTCTCCACGAATCGCCGGGTCGAGAGCTTCGGCCCCGCCTGGTCGAGCGCTTCCCCCTGCACGTATTCCATGGTGAAGAAATAGCAGGTCTCGACGCCGTCCTCCTCGACCTTGTCGATGTCCAGCACGGAGACGATGCCCGGGTGCCGAAGCCCCGCGGCCGCGCGCGCCTCCCGGAGGAACCGATCGAGCTTTGTCGGGGTCGGCGCCAGCTCGGGGAGCAGCGTCTTGAGGGCCACGATGCGGCGGAGCTGCCGGTCCCAGGCGGAGAAGACCACGCCCATGCCGCCGCGGCCCAGTTCCCGCACGAGGATGTACCTGCGGCCGAACGGGGTACCGACCGGCTCGCCGGCGTCCGGCGCGGGCGTCCGCTCGCCGTCTTGCCACGGCGTGGTGGCAGGGGAAGCGCCTGGAGGGGTGGGCGGGTAGTTGTGCGCAGGCGCATCGGCCGCCGGCTGCCGGGGCTGCGCTGCGCCCGGTGGGCCCGCCGGCACGCGGCGGAGGGCGACGGGAGGCGGGGGACCGGTTCCACGGGAGGGGGGCGCGGCCGGCGCCCTCGCGTCGGCGTTCGGCTCGTCCGACACGACGGTCCCGGGCTCTCGCGGTCGATCCAGCCGCCCGCCGCACCGCGGACACGAGCCGGGAAGAGACGGCGACTCCGCGGTCCGCCGAAAGGTCTCGGCGCACCCGAAGCAGATGAGGACCGTGTCCCCGCTGCGGCCGTCCAGGTCGTCCAGGGCTCCCATTGCCGCGCTACCTCGCTTGAAATCAGCCGGCCCGCATGTCGGCAGGATTCTACTCCTTCGTTGATCCGTGCGGCAACGGGTTTCGCCGGCGCGCAGGCGCGGTCCCCTCGAGTGCGCCTCCGCTCGCTCCCGAATTTTTGCAGCCTGCAAGCCGCTGTTGCCGTCGCGCAAGGGCGGGCGCGAATGCTTGCCACGAGGGCACGGCGGCGCCGTGTCCCTACGAACGCCGGCCGGTTGCGAGAGGTTGCGCGGGTTGGGACCTTGCCCGATTTTTCTGGCGCGATCGCGGGCGTCCCGGTAGTCTGCGCCGGGCGCCCGCGCAAGAATTACTTTGCATTTTCGTAGATCGACCGATGCCTGGGGGCGCGGGCCTCCGGCCCGCGCAGCGCGGCCCAGAGGGCCGCGCCCCCAGGAGCCTCGAGGTCCGAAGCTGCGCAGTTATTTTTGCGCGGGCGCCGAGCCTCGGCGCCTCGAAGCGGCCCGAGGCCGCTTGCGCCCGCGCTTCCCGTGTTTGGGACCGAACCGATGGTGGAAGGGAATGGGTCCGCGCCCGTGCCTGCCGACGCGGCGGCGATCTCGATCCAGGGGCTGACGAAGCGCTACGGCCGGCTCACGGCCGTGCGGGACCTGCACCTCACGGTCGCGCCCGGGGAGATCTTCGGCTTTCTTGGGTTGAACGGCGCCGGGAAGACCACCACGATCCGGACGCTGCTCGATCTCCTGCGGCCGACGGCCGGCCACGTCCGCGTGCTCGGGCACGACTGCCAGCGGGAAGGGCTGCGCGTCCGCTCCAAGGTCGGGTATCTGCCGGGCGAGATGGGGCTCTACGGGGACATGACGGGTCGCGCCGTGCTCGCGGTCCTGGCACGACTCGGGGGCGCGACGGTCTCACCGGAGTACCGCGCGGAATTGGAGGAGAGGCTGGAGCTGCCGGCCTCGGACCTCGACCGCCGCCTGCGCGAGTACTCGACCGGCATGAAGAGAAAGCTCGGCATCATCCAGGCCTTCCAGGCCGATCCGCCCCTGCTCGTTCTGGACGAACCGACGGAGGGGCTGGACCCGCTCATGCAGCAGGCCTTTTACGACCTGCTTTTCGACACGCGTCGCCGCGGGCGCACGATTTTCATGTCCTCCCACGTCCTCTCCGAGGTAGAGCGCGTCTGCGACCGGATCGCGCTCATGCGCAAGGGGGAGCTGGTGCTGCTGTCCCCCGTGGAAGACGTGCGGCGCCTGGCCCCGCGGCGGGTGGAGGTGACGTTCACCACCCCGATCGAAAAGCGGCCCGAGGGTTTGCCGCCGGGGTACGAGGTGCTCGAGACGCGGGACGGGGCGTGGCGGCTGCGCGCGCAGGGTCCGCTCGGTCCGCTCGTGACCGCGCTGGCCGGGCTGCCGGTGGCCGATCTCCTCGTCGAGGAGCCGCGGCTCGAGGACGTCCTCCTGCGCTTCTACCGGGAGGGCGCGCCGTGAGCTCTCCCCTCTGGCTCATCCACCACTCGCTTCGTCGTGCGCGCCTCCTCGTCCTCGTGATGGGGGCGATCCTGGCGCTCTTCCAAGTCGTGCTCGTCCTCTTCGCGCGCTCCCTGCAGGGCACGAACTCCTTCGACCAGCTCGCGTCGCTCATCCCGGAGTTCGTACGCCAGCTGCTGGGCCCGTCCTTCGTCGCGGTCATGTCCTTTCGCGGCGTCGTCTGCATCGGCTACTTCCACGTGGCGGTGATGGGCGGGCTCGTCGGCATCTCGATCGCCCTCGCGACGGAGCTCGCCGGGGAGATCGAGTCGCGCTTCATGGACCTCCTCCTCGCGCGGTCGATGGCCCGCCACTGGGTGGTCACGCGGTCCGTGGTCGTGTGCACCGCGTGCGCCCTGTGGCTGCTCGGCATGATGGTGCTTGGGACCTGGGGCGGGCTGCGGGGGCTCGCGCCGGAGGGGGTGGAATGGCCGACGCCGCGGGTCGTCGGCCTGCTCGCGCTGAACCTGGGGCTCCTGATGCTCGCCTGGGCCGGGATCGCGCTCGCGGTGGCGGCGGCGTCGAGGCGCCGAAGCGTGGCGGGTTCGCTCGTGGGCCTCGCCGCGCTCGTCCTCTTCCTGCTCGACTACGTGGGCCGGATCTGGCAGGCCGCCGAGTGCGTGGCGTGGCTCTCCCCGTTCCGCTACTACAGCCCCCTCGACCTCATCCTCGGCCGGGACCTGCCCGCGGGCCACCTCGAGGTCCTCGCGCTGCTCGCCGCCGCCGGCTTCGGGCTCGCCTATATTTTATTTTCGCGACGCGATATCTGAGTACCGCTCCACGGAAGTCGGTGACCCATAGGTGAAGGCAAGTTTGGCCGCCCGCTAGGCGCGCGAGCGAGGCGTAGTAACGGAGAACTACGGCGAGCGAGCGCAACGACTCGGGCGGCAAAAATCGCCGAGAAAATTGGTCACCCAATTGCGTGGGGCGGTACGGAGCGCGGGGACCGGACGAGGCGGGACGGGAGGGAAAGCGCCGGACTCACTTCGGGCCTTCCGCCGGCGGTCCCGCCGCCTTCCCTGCGCGGCCGGCGAGCCGGTCCCGGGCCTCCGCCAGCAGGCGGCCCACGGTCTTTTCCAGCGCGGGAGACTTGCGGAGCGCCTCCTCGAAGTCCTTCACCGCGCCGGGCCACTCTTCGCGCCGGTGCCGGAGGATCCCGCGCCATACCAGCGCGTCGGGGTAGCCGGGCTTCAACTCAAGCGCCTTCGACAGGTCCGCCGCCGCCTCCCGCTCGACCGGCTCCGGATCTCCCCCGGTCTTGCGCAGCGCGCGGCCCCAATTGACGCCCACGATGCCCCGTTGGCAGCGCACCTCGGCGCCGGCGGTGGAACGGACGAGCGCCCGCAGCACGCGGTCGAAGTCCGCGCGCGCGTCGCGGTACAGGGCGGAAGCGTCTTCGCCGCGCTTCACCGACTGGTCGGCGCACGCCCGTCGGAGCGCGCCGCGCTCCCAGGCGAGGAGCGCGTCGAGCGGGGCCAGGTCGGTCGCCTGGTCATAGTCGGCGAGCGCGGAACGATAGAGCGGCATCGGGTCGCCGCCGGTCTTCGCCACGTGGTCCCCCCACTTGGCGTGGAGGCGTCCCCGGTCGCGACGGTACTCCGAGGAGGCCGGCAGGAGGTCCGCCGCCCGGGTGAGGTCGCTCGCGGCCGCCTCGTAACACGACGCCGCTTCCCCGGCGTGGTCGCGGCGCCAGTCGCCGAGCGCGCTGCGCGTCTGCGACGACGCGTGCCACGCCGGCGCAAGGCCGGGCGCGAGCCGCAGCGCCTGGGCAAGGTCCGCGAGCGAGCGGCCATACTCGGCCTCGGGGTCCTCGCCGTGCTGCGCGGCCCAATGGCCGCGTCCGCGACGCAACGAGCCGCGCGAGAGCCAGGCCTCCGTGAGCCCGGGGTTCAGCTCTAGGGCCCTGTCGAGATCGGCCTGCGCCGCCTGCAGGCGGGGCGTCGGGTCCTGCGCATGCGCAAGCTCGAAGGCAGCCCAGCGGACCCGCACGCCGCCCCGGGTCGCCCAGGAGCCCGGCGCGTTGGGGGCGAGTTCGAGGGACTTCTCGAGGTCCGAAAGGGCCCGGGTGTAGAAACTCGAGGGGTCCTTGCCCTGCCGGGCCACGAGGTTTCCGCCGTGCATCCAGAGTTCGCCGCGCGTCGTCCACGCCTCGGCCGAGGCGGGCGCCACCTCCACCACCCGCTCGAGGCTCGTGGCCGCCTGGTCCCAGATTTTCCTCCACGCCTCCGGCCGGCCCGCCTCCTGGGCCAGCCAGTTCGCGTACGCCTTCGCGCGCCCGATCCAGAACGGGATGTACCCGCGGTCCTGCTCCAGGCCGCGCGCGTAGGCGGCGACGGCCTTCTCCCAGTCGCGGGCCAGCTCCTCGAGGCGTGCCAGCCCCTCGTACGCCTCCTCGATGGTCGGGTCCGCCCGGACGGCGGCCTCCAGGGGCTTTCGCGCCCGCTCCGCCGTCTCGGTGCCCGTGGCGCGATACGCGACGGCCAGGCCGCGGGCGCACGACGAGCGCGCGGGCGTGAGCGACACGGCGAGGCCCTGGGCCGTGTCGGCGGCGGTGCGGCGTTCGAGGCGCGCGAGATCCGCGTCCAGCCGACCTCTCAGGGCCGCCGCCTCCGGATCCTCCCTTTCCAGCGCTTCGTCCGCGGGGAGCACGAGCCGGGCCTCCTCAACGCCCGACCCTTCCGCCGGCGAAGGCCGGAGCTCGAGCGACCGCGCCGCCTCCACGGCAAGGGCGCGCGCACGCAAGAGCACCATGCGCGCGCCATACGCGCGCGCCGTGAGGACGACCCGCTCGTACAGGCTCGGCGAGTATTCGGGGTTGCGGGCGAGCGCGCGGTCCTGCTCCGCGAGCGCGTCGTCGAAGCGCATCAGTGCGCGCAGCATGCGCCCGAGATGGTAGCGCGGCTCCGCCAACTCGGGGGCCTCCCGCTCGACCTCGGCCGCGATGCCGGCGAGCTGCGGCAGATATTCCTCCTCGACCTTGCGCATCGGGGCCCCGGCGCGCCGCAGCGTGAGCGCGACGTCCAGATAGAGTCCCGCGCGTGCGCGCAGTTCCCCTACGGTTCGCGCCCGAAAGCGCTCCCGCTCCTCCCCGGCGACGCGGGCGCGCCAGGCGGAGACGCCCGTCACCCCGCCGGCGAGGACCAGGGCGGCGGTGGCGGCAACGGGGAGGCGACGGCGTCGTACCCAGCGGCCGGCCCGTCCGACGCCGGACTGCGTGCGCGCGTGGATCGGCTCGCCGTCCAGGAAACGCCCGAGGTCCGCCGCGAGCTCCGCTCCGCCGGAGTAGCGGCGGGTCGGTTCGCGCTCGAGACACTTGAGACAAATCGTCTCCAGGTCCCGGTGGACGCGTCGGTCCCGCCCCGCGGCCGCGGCGACGCGCGACGGCGGCGACGGCTCCTCCTCCAGCACCTTGCGTAGAGTGTCGAGGTAACCTTCCCCTTCGAACGGCGGGCGGCCGGCGAGGTGCTCGTAGAGGATGACGCCCAGGCTCCAGAGATCGCTCGTGGGGCCGATCTCCTCGTTCCTGCCGCGGGCCTGTTCCGGGGACATGTAGAAGGGGGTGCCGAGGATCGCGCCCGCGACCGTGACGCCGCGCCCCTCGGTTTGGGCGACCTCTTTCGCCAGCCCGAAGTCCCCGAGGTAGGCGCGCCCGCTCGCGTCCAGGAGGATGTTCGCGGGCTTGACGTCCCGATGCACGACGCCCGACGCATGCGCGGCGGCGAGGGCGAGGGCCGCATCGCGCAGGATCTCGACCACGCGCCGCAGGGGGAGCTTGGGTCCTGCCGCCTCGAGGCTTTCCCCTTCGATGAGGTCCATCGTGAAGTAGTGGCGCCCGTCCGGGGAGGTGCCCACGTCGTGGACCTGGACGATGCCCGGGTGGCGCAGTCGGGCGGCGGCGCGCGCCTCGCGCAGGAACCGCTCGACCTGCAAGGGCGTGGGCGTGGCTTCGGGGAGGAAGGTCTTGAGCGCGACCACCCGTCGCAGCTCGCAATCGAAGGCCCGATGGACCACGCCCATCCCGCCGCGTCCGAGCTCGCTGAGAAGGACGTAGCGTCCGAAGGGCGTGCCCTCGGGGGCGTGCGCCGCGTGCGACGCGGGAGGTGGGCTGCTCTGCTCGCTCGCGCGGTCGCTCGCGGAGGCGGGCGCCGGGCCGGGTGGGAAAAGCTCGGTCCTCGCTCGACGGTCGACGGCGGGGGGGCCTTCCTCGGGCGGGGCGTCGGCCGTCGGGCGGAGGACCTGCACGGACGAGGTAGGGTGTTCACCTGACGCCGGCCCGGCCCGGCCGGCGGAGGCGGGTCCGTCGGGCGGAAGCGTGGGCGGGCCCGCAAGCGTGGTGAGGGGGCCCCCGCAGGCCGGGCACAGCGCGCGGGCGTGGGGCGCGGAGACGAGCTCGGCGGCCCGGCCACAGGCGCCGCCCAGACCGCCTGAAGGCGGTACTACGAACAGTAGGTTCCGAGAGCAGCACCCACTGTTTGTAGTACCCCCTTCAGGGGGCCTACGAAAAGTAGCCACACCCATTGAGAATTGAACCTTGAGCCTTGTCTGAGTCTTGAAAATCGAGCCTTGAGAATTCTTGTCGCCCCCCTGCGCGTGAAACGAGCGAGTCATTTTCTTACGGGTCCTCAGCGGCGCGCCGGCGGCTCCCCACGCGAGAGCACCGGGAAGCGCCTTCGCCCGTCAGCAGAGCATTTTTCTGGCGACGTAGAGGACGTAGCCGACGCTTTCGCGCCCGCCCCACTGGTAGTGGCAGTCGATCTCGTCCTGGAGGTGTCGCAAATGTCCCAGGGCCTCCGAGTCGTTCGCGTGCCGGGCGCGCAGCTTGTCGAGGCTCGCCTGTAGCGGTTTGTAGTAGGCGTCCCATGCCTCGGGTGGGAGGACCTCTTCGTGGATCGGCTCATACCCCGCGCGGTCGATGATCCGCCGATTCTCGTCGAGCGTGTGCAGGGGCTTCGGATACTCCTTTTGCCAGAACTCGCGGACGCGGTCCGGCGGCGGGGTGCGGGTCCAGGTGAGATGGGTCACGGCGAGGTAGCCGCCGAGACGAAGGACCCGCCGCCATTCCTTGAAGCCCTCCTCGAAGCCGAGGAGGTAGATGGCGCCCTCGGCGACGATGAGGTCGAAGGAGGAGTGCGGGAAAGCGACCTGGCGAAGATCCGCCGGTCGCACGACGATCCGCTTGTCGAGCCCCTCGACCTCGGCCCTTCGCTGGGCGGTCCGAAGCGCCGCCGTGTCGAGGTCCGTGATCGTCACCCGGCAGCCGAACTCGCGGGCGAGCAGGAGACCCGTGCGACCCGTCCCGGCGCCGAGCTCGAGCACTTCACGCCCGGCGACAAGGCCCGCGACCCGCGCGATGGTCCTCGCGGTCTCCGGCAGGGACGGCGAGCGGAGCTCGAGGCTCTCGAAGCACTCGGTGAGGAGTTTCTCCCGCATGTCCGCCGCCTCCGAGGTGCCGGGGACCGTGCTCTGAAACGCCGCGGGGGGCGAGGCGTGGGCGCCGTGCGTGCCGCGACTCCCGATGCTGTCGTTCTACCACGCGGCGCGGAACGAAGTCAAGGCGGCGCGGCGGTGGAGGGGTGGGACGCGGCCTTGCGCTTCAACGGCCCGCGTCCATCCGGGCCTGGGCGGCCGCGGCGGCCTCCCGGAGGCGGGGGTCCTGGTCCTCTTCCGCGAAGGCCGTCAACGCGAGGCGCAGCTCGTCGGTCGGCGGGCGCACGCCGCCGAGGACGCGGATCGCGCCCGCGCGCACGTCGAACTCGGGATCTTCGCGGGCGAGGCGCAGGCAGGTCGGGACGACCTCGGGACCGGGGGAGATCGAGGCGAGGGTCTCGAGCCCGGCCAGGCGCGCGTCCACGTCCGGGTCGGAGGCCAGGGCGGCCGCGAGCTTTTCGCGGGCCGCGGGCGGCGCCTCGCCGCGCCAGGGCAGATGCTGGAAAAGGACCGCGCGCATGCGAGGCGCGCGCTGGCCGGCCGCGAGCGTGAGGAGGTCCTCCCAGGCGAAGAGACGCGACTTGCACCGATCCAACGCGACGAGCACGACGTAGGCGCGGCCGGGCTCCTCGTCGTCGCGAAGGATGGCCGACAGGTCCTCCGGGCGGAGGCGGCCCGCGTCCACCGCGTCCCGGAGGCCGTCGACCACGGCCAGCCCCTCCTCCAGGCTTTGCGCGTCCCGGAGCGCGAGGAGGGGCTCGCGGGCGTTTTTGTCGCGGACCGCGGGCTTCACCGGAGGGACCTGGACCTCGCCCGGCGCCGGCGGCCGGCCGAAGGCGGTGCGTGCCGCGCCGCCACCCGCGCTGCTTCCCCCTCCGGTCCGGTGTACGGCCTGGGCGGGTCGGGAATGCGGGCCCGAGGGACCTGTGGCTCCCGCGGGCTCGGCGGCCGGCCGGCCCTGGACGTAGGCCATGCCGGTCGAGGCCGCGGCGACGGCGAGCGCGACGAGAGGAAAGAACGTGCCGCCGAGCCGCCGGTAGAAGGGGGCGGCGCCCGCGGCGGGGGAGGCGTCGACTCGGCGGACGCGGGCGACGTTCACGCCGGGTCTTGGAGGAAGCGCGGACCACTGCGCGCTGGAGATGATGGCCTGGGCGCCGGGAGCGGCGCTGCGCGCGGCCGGGCGTCGAACCCGTGCCGGGGCGGGGGCGGGCGTGGGTCCAGGACCTGTCGGGGAGGCGCCCTGCGCGCTGGTCATGGCGGAAACCGACCCCTGGGCTGCCGATGGAAAGCAGTCTCTTTTTTTACGTGCCTGTCCGCCGGGACAGGGGCACGACGGCAACCACTGCTTGCGAACGAGTGTGACCGCTTTTCGACGACCAGGCGCGGCACGGGCCGCCGGAAGGCGGAATTGCCGGCCCGTTGACAAACTTCGGACGCAGGCGTCGACCCTGCCACGGTGAGTCGTAACCCCTGCGACCGTTCGCGCGGGCCGGAGGCCCGCGCCCCCAGGCCTCGTACCTGGACGTCGTCAACGGGCCCCTACGAACGGCGGGTTCCGCGGAAGTCGCGTGTTGCGGGGCGGAGGGACGGCTTCGGCACGCCGCCGCGCACGCTTCTCAGATCCCGGCGAGTTTGAGCAGGTACGCGCCCAGCTCCACGGCGCTGAGGACGTCGGGCGGCTTGTCCGCCGAGCGCCGGCTGCAGAGGAAGACCCCCATCTCGGAGACGTCGCGCGGCGGCCGCCCGTGGCTGGCCTTGATGAGCGCGGGATTCGTTTCGATCTGCTTCGTGCGCGGATCCTGGATCATTTCCAGCGGGTCGTAGCCCATCTTCCGGGCCGGGTCGACCCGTCGGGCGAAGCCCGGCGCCTTCGCGTCGTCCACCCACCACGGGTAGTGGAACCACTTGTCCTTCGCGGCGATCGCGATCAGGTCCCCGCAGCGCCCGTGCGCGACCTTGAAGTCTTTTTTTCCCTGCTCGTCGAGCACGGACTCGATGCCCGGCACTTCCACGAGCAGGTCCTTGATCGGCTTCGTCAGGTTGCTGTTCACGAAGACGTGCGCGATCTGGTGGTCGACGACGGCGAACGCCTTCGAATACCCGAAGTCGATGTACTCCTTCCCCGCGATCTCCCGGACCTCGAGGAAGTACGTCGAACGGAGGATGCGGTTGATCGCGATCTCCCCCTTGACGTCGGTCATCCCGTAATCCGACATCAGGATGAGCACGCCGGACTTCTTCGCGACGATGTCCATGAACTCCTTGACGAGCGTGTCGATCTTGCCGAGATCGATCAGCACCTGCGGGGAGTTCACGCCGTACTTCTGGATGGAGGCGTCGAGCTGCGGGAGGTAGGCGAGCGTCAGGTTCGGCTGGTTCTCCTCGAAGACCTGCCGTGCGGCGCGAGCGATCCACTGGGAGGCCTGGAAGGTGAGCGTGGGGCCCCAGAGCCACTTGCAGTCGAAGGGGCCGAGGGCCTTGGCGAGCTTGGTGTAGAGGTCGCGGGGGCGGGAGAAGCAGTCGGAGACGAAGTCCCCGCGTTCGGTTTTGAACGGAGCGGGGCTGAGGTAGAGGTCGCAGTCGCCGTAGAGCAGGCCGTTCCAGAAGAGGGCGGCGACCGTGAAGTCCGGCTTGCGCTTCTTGGCGGTCTGCCAGAGACGGGCGCCGGTGGTGAGGTTGGCGAAGGGTTCCGCGTAGCCGAGCTCGTACCGCGTGCGATCGAAAAGGGCGTTGCCGACGATGCCGTGTTCCATCGCGTGCGTGCCGGTGAAGATCGACGCGTGCGCGGTGGCGGAGAGCGCGGGGAATGGGGGGCGGAGGGCGCAGGACATGCCGTTATCGGCGAGGGATTTGATGGTGGGCATCCGGTCGCCGCGCTTCAGGAGCTGCGGCGAGAGGCCCGGGATGTCGAGCACGAGAAGCGGGACCGGCATCAATATCCTCCGGAAGATTTTCGGGTCGCCCCGGCGTCGGCCGAGGCTACTTGGCGAGCTCGGGCGGCCAGATGTAGGCCCCCTTTTTCAGTTCCCGCTTGACGTCCTCCACGTTGTCCATGACGCGTTTGTTCTGGAGATGCTTCTTGATCTCCTCCTGCACGTCTTCAAACGTCTTCTGCTGGGACTGCGTGCGGCTTTCCACCTTCATGATGCGGAAGGTGCCCTCGGACTCCAGCAGAGGGCTCGTCTCGCCCGGCTTCAGGGAGAAGAGCACTTTTTCGACGTCCTCGGGGTAGGTCCCGCGCCCGGCCTCTTGCGACAGCCCGTCCTGGTTCGACAGCACCGCGGAGGTCCAGTGGGCGAGCAGGGCGAAGTCCGCGCCGGCCTCCAGCAGCTTGAGGAGCGAGCGGCCTTCCTGCTCGGCGACCGAGCGCGACTCGCTGTCCCGGAACTTGAGGATGATCTGCCGGGGCTGGACCTTCTCTTCGATGTAATAATCCTTCTTGTGCGCGTCGTAGAAGGCGCGGATCTCCGCCGGCGGAACGTAGATGTCCTTGGGCATGCGCGTGGCGGCCATGACGTTCAGGGAGCCCTTCGCGCCGATCTTGCGAAGGATCACCTCCCGCATGGTCAGCTCCCGCGCGATGCGTTCGCGGTACTTCGTCGGCGTCATGCCCATCTGGACGAGGTTCTGCTCGAACTTCGCCTGGCCGCCGCTCTTTTTGGTCTCCTCCGCGAGCGCCTTGTCGATCTCCGCCTCCGACACCGTGATCTCCTCGGTCTTCGCGATCTGGAGGAGCAGCTTTTCCTCGACGATCTCTTTGACGGTGCGCCGCCAACGCTCGACCGCCTTGCGCTGGAACTGCTCGGCGGGATACGAGCGGACGAGCCCCTCCAACTCGGGTAGGATGCGGTTCAGCACCTCTCCCCGGGTCACGATCTCGTTGTTCACTTTGGCCACGATCCACGAGGGCTCCCCTTGCCCGCGCGAGTCCCAGAGGAAGCTGAGGTCGAGGTTGAGGGGTTTGTCGCTCTTGGGCGTCCCGCCGGCGGGATCGTCGGCCGGCGAGTCCTGTGCGAGGAGAGGGGACATGCAGGGGAGGAGCAGGGCGAGGAGGAGCGCGCGGACCTGGGCCCTCCGCCACCACCCACCTCGGCATCGGGACGAACGGCTCATCTGCGTGCTTCTCCCGCTATCCTACGGGTGCCTCGGGCCCTTTGGATCCCCGCCGTTCGGCTGCGCGACCTCGGCTGAAGCTTTCGGAGCCCCGGCGCGCCGGCCAGAAAGGGACGAGCCACCGAACTCGCCGAAAACTCCGACCGACTCGTAATGACTCTCGGCGGCTTCGGCGCCTTCGGTGGCTGAATCTTCGCTTTTGGGTTCCGGGTGCGAGCCTGACTTGGGGGGAACGCGACCCCTCGCCGCCCTCCGCCGCTCCTTCCACGCGCAGTGTGGCGGACCTTCGCCCAGGCCCGCGGGCTCCAGCGCTCGACGGCGGCGCGGTGCGAGAGGAAGACCGGGGGCGGTCCGCGGGTGCGGCTGCCGAGCCAGGGAAACAAGTCCAGTCAAGATAGTCGGCTCCCCCCGAAGTGTCAAGGAATTTCGGCCGGGGGACCCGAGGGCCTTACACTATATCTTGCACGCGGCGAGAACCTGCGGCAGAATTACCGGACATGCCCGGAACCGCTTCCAAGGAGGCCCCATGCGCTTCACCAAAATGCACGGCATCGGGAACGATTTCGTGGTCGTGAACGGCTTGCGCGAACGCCTCGTCGGCCCGTCGCGGCTCGCGCGGGCGATGTGCGACCGGAGACGCGGAGTCGGCGCCGACGGGCTCATCCTGGTCCTCCGGTCCCGAACGGCCGACCTGCGGATGCGGATGTGGAACCCGGACGGTTCGGAGGCGGAGATGTGCGGGAACGGGATCCGCTGCCTGGGAAAGTACGCGGTGGAGCACGGGCTGACCCGAAAGCGGGAGCTCTCGGTGGAAACGCTCGCGGGCCCGATCGGACTCTCGCTACGGGGGACGGGCCGGGAAGTGAAGCGCGTCCGCGTCGACATGGGCCGGCCGCGGCTGACCCGGGCCGAGCTTCCGATGACCGGCGAACCCGCGGGCGGTCGCGTGGTCGCCGAGTCGCTCGAGGCCGCCGGCCGCACCCTCTCGGTGACCTGCGTGTCGATGGGGAACCCGCACTGCGTGGTCTTCGTGGAGGACGTGGCGGCGTGGCCGGTCGCCGAGGTCGGTCCGCAGGTCGAGCGCCACGCCGCCTTCCCGCGCCGGACCAACGTCGAGTTCGTGCAGGTGCTGGGCGCGGGGGAAGTGCGCCAGCGGACGTGGGAGCGAGGTGCGGGGGAGACCCTTGCGTGCGGGACGGGCGCGTGCGCGACGGGGGTCGCCTGCATGCTCAACGGCAAGACCGGCCGCCGGATCACGAATCATCTGGCCGGGGGGGACCTGCTCATCGAGTGGCCGGCGGACGACGGGCCGGTGCACATGACCGGCGCGGCCGAGGAGACGTTCTCCGGGGAGTGGTGATCAGACGGCGGTCCCGAGGATCTCGGCTTCGAAGACGAGCCGGCCGTTGACGACGCCTTGGGTGGCGCAACGGGAGGTGCGCGCGCGCAGGTCGAGGTTCTTGGAGAGCAGGATGAGCCGGTCGCCCGGGACGACGGTCCCGCGGAAGCGGACGTGCTCGAGGCCGGCGAACCCGATGAACTTGCCGAAGGCGTCCCCGAGTGCGCGCTTGATGTAATACGTGCTGAGCTGGGCGGCGGCCTCGATCATCAGGACGCCCGGCACGATCGGCCGGCCGGGGATGTGCCCACGGACCCAGAATTCGTCGGGCTTCACGTCCTTGTACCCCACGACGAGATGCGCCGCGGCGTCGTACTTCACCACCACGTCAAGCTGCTCCATCTCGAAGCGTTGCTGCAGGTACTTGCGGATCTCGTCCGGGCCCGCCTCGACGTGGGTGAAGTCGATCGTGGAGAGGTCTGCCAGGAGAGGCGGCGGCATGTCTCGAACGTCCACTCCGTTTGGAGGGGTGGCGGAAGGGGGGAGCAGAGCGGCGCCAGGAAAGCGATTCGGCGGCCATCCTACCTGAGGAACCTGGGTCTGTCAATGGGCCGCGAATCGGAAAGCGCGGCGGCGACGCGGCTTGACTCCGCTCACCTGCACGAATAGAATGGCGCCTCCGAGAGCGGCGCAAGACACGGTTGGGTCGTTGCCGAACGATGGGGGGACTGAACGCAAGCGAAGCACGCGCCGAGACCGCTCTCGGACGGTCGCGGTTCGTTCCGCCGGCGTTCGTCGATTCTCTTAGGGCCCGTAAGAAAATAACTTGCTCGCGTAACGGGCAGGGGAGCGAATTGAATTCTCAATGCTCAATTTTCAAAACTCAGACAAGGCTCAAGGTTCAATTCTCAACGACCAGCATGGAACGCAGCTCGGGCACGGAATCGCGGACTCTGAGCCTTGAACTTTGAGCCTTGTCTGGAAATTGATCATTGAGTCTTGAGCCTTTTCATGAAGAGCTCCCTGGTTTCCGATCTGCATGAGTTATTCCTTTACGGGCCCTTGCCTCTCGTCGTCCGACGTCTTCGGCGTCTCCAGCGGCTGACTCTTCGTTGCTTGGTTTCGGGCGCGAACCTCACGTGGACCCTGCGGAGGCATGATGCAACCGCGCAGCTTGCGTGTCGCGGGACTCACGCTCCTCCTCTTCCTCTTCCTCGGCTTCTGCTACGCCCTGAGGGAGATCTTCAATCCCTTCCTGCTTTCGCTGCTCTTCGCCTACATTCTCAACCCCATCGTCGACTACTTCGAGCGGCTCCGCGTCCGGCGCGGGGTTTCGATCTTCTGCATGTATCTCCTCCTCGGCGGCTCGGCTTCCATCCTCGTGTTCTTCGCCATCCCGGGGCTCGTCAACGAAACCGTGAACCTCTACAACGCGACCTTTCTCGGCGACGAGTTCATGGACGTGAATGGCAACGGGACCTGGGAGCGGGGGCTGGACCCCCTGGTCCGCGACACGAACGGGAATGGCCAATACGACGTTTCCTACCTGGAAAAGGTCCGGCACTGGGCCGCCGCCACGATCGAGCGCTGGAACGAACGCCATCCCGACCGCAGGCTCGACCTCGACACGGTGCTTGCGAAGGTGCGGGAAACGCTGGGAGGGACGCCCAAGGAGATCACGGCGACCAGCCTCGATCTGACGGGTCGCGGGCTTTCCCTGCTCCAATCGGGCGTGCTCGGCACGCTTTCGGTCGTTTCCTATCTACTGCTGCTGCCCATCTACACCTTCTTCCTGCTCCGGGAAATGCCGAGGTTGCGGGACCGGATTCGCGGCTACCTGCCGGGCCGGAACCGTGCACGGATCCTGCGGATTTTCGAGCGCATCCATCGCGCCCTGTCGAGCTTCTTTCGCGGGAAGCTGACCATTTGCCTGGTGAAGGGGCTTCTGACGTACATCGGCCTCTTGCTGGTGGACGTCCGGTTCCCCCTGCTCTTCGGCCTGATCCAGGCGGGGGCGAGCCTGGTTCCGTTCCTCGTGCTGATCGTCGGCCTCCTGCCGGCCCTGGGGCTGGTCGCGCTCGACCACGGCTTCGCGTGGGGTTCGATGCTGGGTTGCGTCGTGGTGTTCCTGTTCGCCGAAGGCTTGGAGGGCTTCGTCCTGACCCCCTGGATCCTGGGTAAGGAGACTGGGCTGCACCCGGTGGTCCTGATCCTCTCCCTGCTCATCGGGGCGCAGCTCCTGGGCCTCTTCGGTCTGTTGCTCGCTGTGCCGGTGGCGTCGATCTGCCAGATCCTCTGGGCGGAATTCCTGGCCCCGCAGCTTCTGCAGCTCGCCGCGGAGCCGCCGGCCGCGGAGGGGGAATAGCACCGTGGCGAGGACCGAAGCCGACCGCGTAGAGCTGGTGCGGTTCGCGCTGTTGGACGCGGCCTCCGGGGTCGCCGCCGCGACCTCGACCCGGCGCGGGGGAGTGAGCGGCGGGGGCTTCGCCTCCATGAACCTCTCGCGGTCGGTCGGGGACGATCCCGCGGCGGTGCTCGAAAACCGGCGGCGACTTGCCGCGGCCGTCGGCTACGCGCCCGAGCGACAGGTGTTCGCGGAGCAGGTGCACGGGAGCCGGATCGCCGTCGTGGAGGCAGGAGGGGCGGGCATGCCGGGCGCGGCGGGCGCGGTCGCGGCGCCGCAGCCGGCGACGTGGATGGTCCCGGGCGTGGACGGCCTGGTCACCGACCGGCCGGGGGTGGCGCTGACGGCGATGTCGGCGGACTGCCCGTGCCTCGCGGCGTATGACACGGCGCGGCACGTCGCGGGCGCCGCGCACGCGAGCTGGCGCGGGACGGCGGCGAACATGGCGGGGAGCCTCGTGCGTGTGCTTGCCGACCGCTACGGCAGCCGGCCCGGCGACCTGGTGGTCGGGATCGCGCCGTCGATCGGGCCGTGCTGTTTTGACGTCCGGGAGGATTTCGTCGCGACGATGCGCGCCGCCCTTCCCTACGCGGACGAGTACCTGCGAACGGGAGCGGGTGACCGAAGGACCTTCGACCTCTGGTCGTGCAATCGAAGGCAGCTCCTGGACGCGGGCGTGCCGGCGGAGCGGATCGAAGTGGCGGGCGCGTGCACGCGATGCCGCCCGGAACTTTTCTACTCGTACCGCCGCGAAGGGGCGCGGGGCGGGCGGTTCGGGACGGTGGTGGTGCTGCGATGACCCCGCCGTACGCGGCCGCGGCTTGACGCGAAGGGTCGCACGCGGGTGCGCTGCCGCGAAGGGCCCGCTCGACCCTCGCCGGCTCGAAAAAAGCTTGGTGTCATTTGCGAGGACCGGATGGAGAAGATTCGCGCGGCCATCGATCTCGGTTCGAACACGACCAAACTCCTGGTGGCGGAGGTCGGGCGCGGCGGCGCGCTGGGCCGGACGCTCACGGAGCGGGTGCTGCCGACCCGCTCGGGGAAGGGGATCGGCGCCTCGAGTTCGCTGCGCGAGGACGCGATGGCGCGGACGATCGCGGTGCTCGCCGAGCTTGCGGCCGAGGCGCGGGGCCTGGGCGCGTCGGAGGTCCGCTGCGGGGCCACGAGCGCCATCCGGGACGCGGACAATCGCGAGGCCTTCCTGGAGCGCGTGCGCCGCGAAACCGGCCTCGAGGTGGCCATCCTGTCCGGCGCGGAGGAGGCGCGCTATGGTTTTCTCGGCGCGGTGGCCGGCGGTGTCGCGGGTACGGGCGCACAGGCCGGCGGCACGGGCAGAACCCGTCCCGGCGCTCGTCTCCTCGTGTTGGACGTCGGGGGCGGGAGCGCCCAGTTCACGGTAGGGGCCGGCGCTGCGATCCAGTGGAGCCGAAGCTACAAGCTGGGGGCCGTGCGGCTGACCGAGCGTTTCCTGTCGACGGCGCCGACGCCGCCGGCCGACCGGACCCGGCTCGAGGCCCACGTGCGACGGGTACTGGCGGCGGGCCCGTTCCGCTCGGTGCCGCGGGGCGCGCCGCTCCTGCTCGTGGGCGGGACCGCGGTGACGCTGGCGCAGGTCGCGACGGGCGGCGCGCTCTTCGCTGCGAAGACGAGGGCGGTGCGGCCGGCCACGGGCGGGCCTGTGGAGGTCCGACGGGCGTTCGTCGAGGAGCTACTCGAGCGTCTGCACGGCATGAGCGTGGAAGAGCGGCGGGGGGTGCCCGGGATGGATCCGGCGCGCGCGGACATCATCGTCTCGGGGCTCACGGTGCTGGCCTTCTCCCTCGCGGGTCTCGGGGTGGAGCGCGTGGGCGTCTCGCTGACGGGGCTGCGGCACGGCATTGCCGCGGCGGCGACATGGCCGCCGCGCGCGCGGTGAAGACGTTTTCGAGGGCCAAGCGGCTGCCCGCGCCGGCCCTGGCGGCCTGAATTTTTCACTTGACACGGACCCTGCCACCGGTAAAATGTGGGCCGCTCGTAGAAGTGAAATTCGAAGCGGATGGCAGCCCAGTCCCAGCGGAGCTGGTCCTCGACTCCCGCAGTCGTCCGATCGGTGGTCGTCCGCGAGGCGCGGAGCGGGAGCGCGAGAGTCAGATCCGCTGGGACTTTTTTCGAATTGGCCCCGCTGAGGGGCGCCGAGGTGGAGAACAGAAGCCGGTGTTCCAGGACAAGAACCTGACCTGTATCGAGTGCGGTTCGACCTTCGTTTTTTCCGCCGAGGATCAGGAGTTCCACCAGAAGAAGGGCTACGCGAGCGAGCCGAAGCGGTGCGCGCCCTGTCGCGAGGCGAGGCGACGCCAGATCCGCAAGGGGGCTCGTTCCGCCGGGGGCGGCGGGGAAGGGGCCGGGGCCCCAGGGAGCGGCGGCGGGGCAGGGAGTCGGAGCGGTGGCGGGAGTGGTGGCGGCGCGGGCGGCTCCTCCGAACGCGTCCTCTTCGAAACCACCTGCGATGCGTGCGGCGGCAAGGCCGAGCTTCCCTTCGAGCCCAGACAGGACCGGCCGGTCTACTGCCGGGCCTGCTTCGTCAAGATGAAAGATTCCCGCCGCTAGCGCGGCTTCTCCTCCCGGTCCTGAAAGGTGGTGCGGGTCGATGATTCGTATTCGGGTAGACAAGGGCGACCGCCTCGAAAAGGCGCTCCGTCAGTTCAAGCGCATCTGCAACGACGCGGGCCTCTTCCGCGAAATCAAGCGCCTGTCCTTCTACGAAAAGCCGAGCGAACGTCGCCGGCGTGAGGAACAGCAGCGCGAGAAGAACATCCGGAACCTCCAGAAGAAGAAAAAAAAGCGTATTCCGCGGTTCACGCGGTAACGTGGGGAAGTGCTATTGACTTGGCTCCTTTGCGCGAGAGCGCAAAAGATCCAGGTCAATAGCCGCCCGCTCCGCGTGTGGGGGCGAGAGACGAGAGGCAAAGGGCGGGCCTGCGCTCCGAAGCCGGCCGCAGCGCGCGAAGGTGGGCTGAGGGGTGCCCTGCCGCAGGCGGTGGCCGCAACCAGAGCCCGCTGACGAATGACCAAGGTTCAATGTCCAATTACCAATCAATGACCAAGCCGGAATGACCAAACTGGACATGTGATCGGTGTAAGGCCTGCGGCGCACTCATCCTTTTTCGCTGCCGAAGCGTAAGCCCTTGGTCATTTGGTATTTAGGCATTGATTGGTCCTTGGAAATTGGGCGTTGATCATTTCCAGTTTCATCCAGCCGCGGTAAATAGCGAATTCCGGCCCGCCCCGGGGGCCGGGGATTGATTATCGGTCCCCTCGATCCTTGCGGATTTGGTTCTCTCCTTCCTCCTGGGGAGAGGCAAGTCCGCTGGGATCTGTTTTCCCCGAGAGGGGGTCGAGACCTGTTGAGAGGGTAGTACTTTGTTCCAGGACAAGAACTTGACCTGCGTGGAATGTGGGACCTCGTTCGTCTTCACTGCGGACGACCAGGAGTTCCACCAGAAGAAGGGTTACACGAGCGAACCGAAGCGGTGCCCCGAGTGCCGTAAGGCTCGTCGTCGCGCGGAGGGGGGTGGCGGTGGTGGTGGCGGCGGCGGTGGCATGGGCGGCGGCATGGGCCGCAGCGACCGGCCGATGTTCACCGCGACCTGCGCCTCCTGCGGCGGCAAGGCCGATGTGCCCTTCGAACCGAAGCAGAACCGCCCCGTCTATTGCCGCGATTGCTACAGCAAGGTGAAGTCCTCCCGCTACTAGACCTCGCGAGCCTGAGCTGAAGGCGCATTCGCCCTGGGGGAGAGGCCACGAAGGACCGTCACTGAGGGGGGCGAGTTTGGCTCGGCCGAAAAGCGCCTTTGTGGTCTTCGTGACTTCGAGTCTTTGTGGTTTCGTCGCCTGCGAATCTGGAGACGCTTTCAAGAAGTTCACCGGTAGGGGTCCAAGTCAGGCACGCGCCCGAAACCGAAAGGGAACCACAGATTTCACAGACTAACGGCGATTTCACAGATTCGGAATCTGTGAAATCCCGAAAAATCCGTGAAAGCTGTGGTTTCGAAAATCCGGCCTCGCGAATATCTCGAAGAGACTTCCAGAAGTTGCGCAGTAGGGATCCAATGATCCATGACCAAGCCATGACGAAGCCCGAATGACCAAACTGGACACGTGACCGGCGTCAGGGCCACGGCGCCGTCATCCTTCTTCGCTGGTGGAGCGCAAGCCCTTGGTCATTGGTCACTTGGTCATTGATTGGTCCTTGGAACTTGGTCATTGATCATTGTCTGTCGCGTCCCTCCTCGCGGTCCCGCGCCGCCCCCCCGTCCGCGGTGCCCTGCCTGTCCCCCTTGCGCGGCGTCCCACCCCGCGCCCCCTCTCCCCTCCCCGGCGGAACAAATCCTTGGAGACTCCGCGTCCGCCCTCGGGGAATGGGTGGTGGCCCGTCCGTGGGGCGCCTCCCGCTGGAGGGATCCGCCGAGTCGTCCGACGTCCCCGGTCGGCGAGCACCCGCCGAAGTCTTTTGTCTTGAGACTCGCGGTAGGCAATTCGTTGAATTTGCCCCCTCCCCGGCTAGAATAGTACCAAGCCTGACGACCTCCAGGACTCTTCACTGGGGCCGGAATCCATGCGTATCTTCTCCGCCCTCGTCCTCCGCCGGCCCTGGCTCCCGATCGCGCTCGTCCTCCTCTTCGCGGTCGGCTTCGGCCGCCTCGTCCCCCGCTTCGGCATCGACGCCTCCTCCGAGTCCCTGCTCCTCGAAAACGACCCGAGCCTCGTCCTCTACGACCGCTCCCACCTGATCTTCGGGAGCGACGACTACGTCATGGTCGCCTTCTCGCCCGGCGATCCGTTTTCGGACGAGGCCATCCGCCATACCGAACTCCTCTCCGAAAAGTTCCTCGAGCTCCCGGGCGTGGATTCCGTCCTCAGCCTCACGGAAATTCCCCTCCTCAAGAGCCCGCCCAACAAGCTCGCGTTGAGCCTCGCGCTCGCCGTCGCCGGACGCGAGTTGCCCGAGCCGACCGGCGGCCGCGCCGGCGTGCGCGTGTCCCGCGCGGAACGCCTCCGCCTCCGCCGCGAGCTCCACAAGCGGTCCCCCTTCCCCCTCTTCCTCTCTTCGCCGAACTGCGATCGGAAACTGGCCCGCGAAGAGATCCTCCATCACGCCCTCTACCGGAAAAACCTGATCAGCGCCGACGGGAAGACCGTCTCGCTCCTCGTCTACTTCGAAGCGGACCCGGAGCTGATCCCTCTCCAGCACGAAGTCTTCGACGACGAAGCCGACCTCGCCGCGCTCGAGCGTGGGGAGGAGGGTGTCTACCGTCGGCTCAGCGGCGTCCAGGAAGGGCGTGCGCTCCCCGCCGAAGAGCTCGCGGCCGGCTGCGCGCGGCTGGCCCGGGAGCGCGCGCCGGCGCTCGCGGCGAAGCGCGCCCGCTACCAGGAGCTGGACCAGGCGCGGCGCCAGCGGCGGGAGACCCTGGTCGGCGCCTGTCGCGAAGTCCTGAAGGCCCACCCCTATCCGGGCGAGGTGCCCTACTTCACGAGCGGCGTGCCCGTGGTCATCTCCGACATCGGCGCCTACATCTCGCACGACATGCGCGTCTTCGGGCTCGGCGTCGCGGCCGCGTTCGTCGCCATCCTCTGGTTCGTCCTCCGTCGCCTCCGGTGGGTCGCCCTTCCCCTCGCCACGTGCGCCGTCACCGTCGTGGTCGTCCTCGGCGCCATGGTCGCCTGCGACCGGAAAATCACCATCCCGACCTCGAATCTCTCGTCGCTTCTCTTCATCATCGCGATGGTCCACTCCATCCAGCTCCTCGTCGTCTACGGAGAGAGCCAGCTCCACCATCCGGAGCGCTCGAACCCCGAACACATCCTCCACACGTGCCGCGACCTGCTCAAGCCCTGCCTCTTCACTTCAGTCGCCATGATCGCCGGCTTCGGCTCCCTCCTCCTCTCCGATATCCGCTCCATCTGGGACTTCGGCATCTTCATGTCGCTCGGGGTCGGCGTCTCGTTCGTCGTCTCCTTCTTGCTCATCCCCGCCGGCCTCGCGCTCCTGCCGCCCGCGCCGCTCTTCGCCGACGCGCGTCGGGAAACCCCAGCCCCGGTGCGCTGGCTCGCGCGCGCGACCCAGGCCCATCGGGGCTGGATCCTCGCGGGCAGCCTCGCGGTCATCGTCCTCTCCGTCTGGGGGACGTTCCGCATCGACGTCGAGACGAAGTTCATCGACTACTTCCGCGCGTCCACGAGCTTCTACCAGGGCATGAGCTTCATCGACCGGAACCTGGGCGGCACGATCACGCTCGAAGTCGTCCTGGACGGAAAGAAGCCCGACTACTTCGCGAAGGAGGCGAACCTCGACAAAGTGCGGAAAATCCAGGCCTTCCTGGAGGCGAAGCCGGAGGTCGGCAAGGTCATGACCGTGACGAACCTCGTGGACGAGCTGCGGGGGGTCGTGGCCGCGGCGGGTCTCTCGTCCGCCCCGGGGCCGAAGGCCCTCGCCGCGAAGCCCGCGCTGCGGGTGCTGCGGAACACCCTCGGCAAGGACAACCTGCGCTCCTACGTCACGGAGGACCGGTCGAGTGTCCGGATCTTCGCGCGCATGCTGGAGACCTACCCGCGCCTGGAGCGCCGCCGGATCATCAACGAGCTGGAGGCCTATCTCGCCGGGCCGGACTTCGCCGACCTGGAAAAGGACCAGCGCGTGCTCACCGGGCTCTTCGTGCTCTACACGGACATGATCGAAAGCCTGATCACGTCGCAAATCTGGATCGTGCTCGCCGGTTTCGGCCTCATCCTGGCCACGATCTGCCTGCTGTTCCGGTCGTGGCGCGTCGGGCTCATCGGGGTCATCCCGAACGTCATGCACATCCTCTTCATCCTCGGCGCCATGGGCTGGCTGGGGATCAACCTCGACATGATCACGATCATGATCGCGAGCGTGTCGATGGGGATCTCGGTGGACTGCGCCATCCACTACCTCTGCCGGTACCGGCTCGAGCTTTCGCGGGACGGCGACTATGACGCGGCGATGGTGCGGACCCATGCCACGACCGGGACCGCGATCTGGGACACCTCGGTGGCGATCATCGTCGGGTTCTGCGTCCTCGCGCTCTCGAACTTCCGGCCCACGATCTCGTTCGGGGTCCTCACCGCCCTCGCGATGGCCTCCGCCCTCTTTTCCTCGCTCACGCTCGTGCCGCTCGCCGTGCTGTATTTCCGGCCGCGGCTCGCGCGCTCGCCGGCGGCGTCGGCGGTGCTGCCGGGGCTGGCGGCGGCCGCGTCCACAGGGCCGGGCGCGCACGGAGCGGCAGGCGGAACGCCCGCCCAGGCGCCGACCGTCCTCTGCCCGCCCCCGAGCGCGCCGCCGGCGCTGGAGGCGCCCGCGCCGCCCACGCCCGCACCGTAGGCGCCCGCTCGCACGCCATTTTCGGAGGTCCGATGGCCCCACCCGCCGTCCGCGTCCCGCGCCGCGGGCCGCTCCCTCTCCTGCTCGCGTTTGCGCTGGGGTGCGCCCTGGTCGCCGGCTGCACGGCCGGACGCGCGGGCGCGCGACCTGGGCGCGGCGTCGAGCCCAGGCCCTCCGGTGACGAACCGACCTCGGCCCGGATCGTCCAGGCCGCGCTGGCCTCGAACGGCGCCTACGACAAGCTCGTCTCCCTGTGCGACGACGTGGGTAATCGCCTGTCCGGCTCCCCTGCGCTGGAGCGCGCGGTCGAGTGGGCCGTGCACGCGCTGGAGGCCGACGGGCAGGAAAACGTCCGGCGCGAGCCGGTGCGCGTGCCGAAGTGGGTCCGGGGACGAGAGTCGCTGGCCCTGGTCGAGCCGGAGAAGCGGCCGCTCGCGATGCTCGGGCTCGGCGGCTCGGTGGGCACGCCTCCCGAGGGAGTCACCGCGGAACTCGTCGTGGTCCACGACCGGCGAGAGCTGGACGCCCTCGGGGAACGCGCCACGGGGAAGATCGTCCTCTTCAACCGGGCGATGCCGCCCTTCGATGAGGCGAAGGGCACGCGCTACGGCGAGACGGTCGAGTACCGCGTGAACGGCGCGGTCTGGGCGGCGGAAAGGGGTGCGGTCGCGGCGCTGGTCCGTTCGGTGACTGCGCGGAGCCTGGGCTCCCCGCACACGGGCATGATGAAGTACGGCGACGCCCCGAAGCGAATCCCGACGGCCGCGGTGTCGGTCGAGGACGCCGAACGCCTCGACCGGCTGACCCGTCGCGGAAAGCACGTCGTGGTGCGGCTGTCGATGGAGGCGCACGACGAGGGGGAGGCGCCGTCCGCGAACGTGGTGGCGGAGCTGATCGGTCGGGAGAAGCCCGAGGAGGTGGTCCTCGTAAGCGGGCACCTTGATTCCTGGGACGTGGGGCAGGGCGCGCAGGACGACGGCTCCGGCTGCGTGATCGCCATGGAGTCCCTCGCGCTGCTCCGGCGGCTCGGCCTGCGCCCGCGTCGGACGATTCGCGTAGTGCTCTGGACCAACGAGGAAAATGGCATGGCCGGCGTGAAGGGGTACCTGGCCGCCCACGCCGGGGAGCTGGCGCGCCATGTCGCGGTGATCGAGGCGGACAGCGGCGCCTTCGCTCCGCGGGGCTTCCACCTCGACCACCGGGACCCGGACGCGCTCAAGCGCGCGACCGCCACGCTGAAAGATGCGATCTCCCCTCTCGCGGTCCTCGGTGCGGCAGCGGTCTTCCCCGGCGGCTCGGCCCCGGACGTCGGGCACTTCAAGGAGGCGGGCGTGCCCTGCCTCGGGCTGGCCGTGGACGAGTCGACCTACTTCGACTACCACCACAGCGCGGCCGACACCGTGGACAAGGTCGAGCCCTCGAAGCTTGCCCGCTGCGTGGCGACCATGGCCGGCGCGGCCTACGCCCTCGCCGAAATGCCGTCGGCGTTGGTACCGCCAAGTCGATGAACCGAGGGGCGTGTGCGCTCGTTGCGGGGGCCGGGACTGACGAAACCGCGAATTGCGCCGATGGAGAGCCGGCAAGAGATCAGGGGAGCAAATCTTGCTGTCTTGAAGCTGAAGGCAGCGCGAATCCGGGCCTGCGATGGCAAGGGGCTTGGTCCGTGCGATCTTTTGCAATTTGAAATGGGTGTGGCTACTTTTCGTAGGCCCCCTGAAGGGGGTACTACAAACAGTGGGTGCTGCTCTCGGAACCTACTGTTCGTAGTACCGCCTTCAGGCGGTCTGGGCGCTGTCGTCGAAAAGTAGCCACACCCATTTGAAATCGAATTTGAATACGGGATCCACCTGCCCAACGCACGGTTCGGCATCCGGCAGAGCTTGCGGCAGGAGTTGCCACCGTCCTTCATTGCCGGCGCCCTACGCGAACTGGGTGCTTCATGGCTACGACGGGGCCGCGGCGACTTGCTCGCAACCCTTATTGGTCCGCGTGCCTCTACTCCCATCCCTCGAACCACCGGTCCAGCACCGCGCGGACGCCCCCTTCGCCGCGGGCGATCGCCTGCTCGCGGCGGCGGCGCGCGATCTCCAGGAGCGCGGCGAGCGCGAAGATCCCCGCGCCGATGAGCATGCCGTACGCGGTCGTGGACAGGCGCGCGTCGATCAGGACGTGCACCGCGCGGATCAGGACCGCGAGCGCGAACCCCACCGTCCCGCCGTACACGTAGGCGCGCTTCTTGAGCGGCATGCCGACGAAGACCGCGCCGAGGCCGAGCAGGACCGCCGCCAGCGTGTGTTCTTTTTTTGAGGCGTCGAGCGACTGCAGGATCGACGGCCCGACCAGCGCAGCGATGCCAAAGCCCTCCAGGCTCCGCGCGTCTTCCGGCCCCCACTTCCCTCGGGCCACCAGGTGCCCCCAGACCAGGATCAGGGCCGCGATCGGCAGGGTGTAGGCCTCCCACGCCGTCCACTCCTTGTGGAACGCGTAGATGTAGTACGCGCCGACCAGGCTCATGCACGACAGGTAGAGGAAGAGCGCCTTCTTCTGGAAGAGCCACGCGGCCACGTACACCGCCGAACAGAGCAGCGCCACGCCGATCCCCACCCACACGTCCTGCCCCACGTAACTGCGCACGTTGATGACGAGCGCGCCGAGCGCGAGAAAGGACATCCCCAGCCCGACCGCGACCATCGGCCGCTGCCGCGTGTCCTCCCCGCCCTGCGCCTCCAGGATCGACCCGGTCACCACCTTCCCGAGCGCGAGCGTGACCAGCCACGGAGGGTACAGCCGCGGGTCGACGTGGAGCCCCTGCAGGATCGAGAAGTACCCGCCGACGACCGAGAGCGAAGCGAAGAACGAGAAGGCGCGCCACTCGAACAAGAGCGCGATGGCTCCGTAGAACGCCGAGCACGCGAAGCAGACGATCATCCGCACCCACTCGTGCGGGAGCGACAGGAAGAGCGCCAGGTAGCTTGTGAGCACGGCCACGCCCACAAACGGCCGCCACTCCGCCTCCATTCCCCGTCGCCGCATCGCCCAGCCCGCGCCTGCGAGGGCCGGAGACATCGCGAAGACCGCGATGCCGCCGTAGATGCTCCCGGTCGAGAACCGCTCGAGCGTCAGCAGGTAGGTCACGAGAAGGAGGAGCGCGCCGCTGAGGGCGAGGGCGCCGCCTCCCGGCCAGGTTGTCGGTCGCTTCACGAAACAGAGGCCGGTGAGCAGCGCGGCCGCGAGCCCGCAGGTCAGGATCGGGCAATAGAGACGAGGCTTTCCATAGCAGCCGAAATCGAACAGCGTCAGCCCGAGGTCGAGGTACACGAGGAGCATCCCCACGCCCATGGAGGCTTCGACGAACGGCTGTCCGGGCAGGGAACGCGCGACGAAGGACAGCCCGCAGTAGCCGGCCGCGAGGAGCATGACGCAGGGGCGGATCGTGTCCACGTCGGCCCCGATCGCGCGGAGCGCGAGCGGCCAGGCGCAGGCCAGGACGGCGAGCGCGGCGACCTCGGCCGGTCGCCGCTCCCCGCGGAGCGACTGCAAGGCGTAGAAGGCGGCGGCGAGGAGCCCGGAAAGCGCGGCGCGCCCTGACTCCGTGGCCACGGCGGCCTGGCTGCCCGCCGCCTCCCCCAGGTCGTACAGGGCGAGGACGATCCCGGCCGCCACGAGCAGGTGGCCGGTCATCATCGAGGGGAGCCCGAAGAACGCGGGTCCACGTGCGCGGACGCCGAGGAGGACCAGCGCGGCCGCGTCGAACCAGAGCATGAAATGTTGCCATTCCACGCCCGCCCAGCGGAGGGCGAAGACGTACGCGGCGGCGGAGGGGAGCGCGGCGAGGCAGGCGACCCCTTCCGACTTCAGCAGGCCGGTCCAGATCCAGTAGGAGCCGGCGAGGAGCGCCGACCCGGCCACGCCCGCGCCAGGGTGGGCTTCGTAGACGTCGGTCACACGGGCGAGGAGCGTGCAGGCGGACGCGATCCCCAGCAAGTGGACCGTCGCGAGCCCGGGCCTTTCCAGGAAGGTCCAGCCCGTTCGCCGGAAGCCCAGCCAGGCGAAGGTCAGGCCGATCTGCCCCACGGCGAGCCAGGCCGGGAAGTGCTCCACCGGCGGGCCCTGGAGCACGAGGAGGAGGACGTACTCGAGCACGACGCCGATGAGGCCAGGGTAGGCCGGCGCCTCGCTGCGTCCCAGTGCGGCGAGCGCGAGGAACGCCGCCGTCGGCCAGGCGAGCGTGCCCATGAGCGGCGGCAACAGCGCGGCGTCGAAGTGTTCGCCGTAGCCCTCCGCCGAAAAGAAAAGTGCAACGACGGACACAAGGGCCCCTGTGACGAAGTACGGTTGAAGGTAGCTCGCCTCCAGGCGGCGCGTGGCGACCGCCGCGCCCGCCCAGAAGGCGGTCCCGAGCGGCATCAGCCACAGCCCCCACTCGTGCACGGGCACGTCCGCATGGGAAAGGGCCAGGAAGGCGAGGACGGCCTTCGTGAGCGCCGCCGGCCAGAGCGCGAGGGGCGCGCGTTCCGCCCACGCGAATTCGAGGGCGTAGGCGGCGCAGCCCAGGAGGCCGAACGCGAGCACGCCGAAGGCCGAGTCGAAGGGCAGCCACTCCGCGAGCACCGCGACAAAGAGCGCGGGGAAGGCCAGGAGCCAGGCCGCGAGGCTGATCCAGCGTAACGGCTGGACGAGCAGGCGCTCCACTTCCTCGCCGCCCCCCGACCTCTCCCTCAGGCGAACGGGGACGGCGTGGTAGGCCAGCGCGAGGAGCGGCAGGAACGCCGGCAGATGCCCGGCGGGTGCGCCGAAGCAGCGTAGCCCGAACAGCCATGCCCCGAGCCCCGCCAGGCCGGCGAGGTGGGCGAAGAAGGACTCTTTGCCGAGCCGGGCCAGCGTGCCGTAGGCCGCCGCGCACACGAGGCCGCCCAGCAAGCCCGTCGCGTCCGCCTGGGCGGGTGGGATGAGCCCAAAGCGGACCGCGCCGAAGAGGTCGATTGGGAAAAAAAGAGTGCCGAGGATGAAGATCCCCGACCCTGTGGTGCGGAGCAGACTCGTCCTTTTGAGAAACGCGCCGCCCACGCAGAGCACGAGCGTGGCAAAGACGAGGCTGCCCATCTTCTGGCCGGCGGTCCATTCCTGCCATTGGTTGTAGACGTGGACGGTCGCTGCTACCGCGAAGATGTAGATGCCCAGGTTGAGGATCCAGCGCAGCTTTCGCTCGGCGTCGGCCTCGCGTTGCACGGCGTCGGCGGCCGTCGGAACCCTCGGCGGGGGATGGGCCGGAGCGGGCGCGCGGCCGGGAGCTCGGGGTTGGGGTGCGCGCGGCTCGCCCGGTGGGCGGATGCCCGCCGAGTCGGGCGCAACGCCGGTCGCCTCCACCCCGTCCGCGGCGACCCCGGCCCGCGGGGCGGCGGCGACCGGACCCTGGGGGACGACGTCCGCCGCGACGCCCGACCCGGGGGCGTCGTCGGCGATCGTGGAGGCGGACGACCCTGTCACCAGTTCCGCGACCGGGATGTCGTCCGCGGCGGCCGCCACACCCACACCCACACTCGCGCCCGCGCCCGCGGCAATGCTCTTGTCGCGGTCCGTGGCCGACGGGCCCAGCCGCCGCTCCTTCGCCTCGATCAGCCTCCGGAAGTAGTCCTCCTCCGGCCGCGGCGTCCCGGCCTCGCCCTTCCCGGCGCCGGGCGCCCCGCCCAATGCCTCCCAGCGTCGCCGCAGGTCTCGCGCGGCGCGGCGCACGAAGTCCTCCGCCGTGAGCCCGGCGCCTCCCTCGATCGCTCCCGGGCCCGGACGAGGACGAGCCCCCGCTCCTTCGCCGGCCAGCAGCCCTTCGACGATCGCGTCGTATTCCGCCTTGTAGGGCGCGAGCACGCGTTCGCTCCAGACGCCCTCGCACGTCCCCTGTTCCCGCCAGCGGACGACCTCCGCCAGCAGGAATTTCAGGAGTTCCAGCCGCCGATGCCCCTCGGGGAGCCGGCGGGCCCCGCATCGGCCGCAGCGTTCCGCCACCGGTGCGGTTTGCCCACCGCAGACCTGGCACTCGATGTTCATTTTTATTTGACAACCTCGTGCGGCTGTGGCAGGATCGCGCCCGCGCGGGTCGGTGCCCCTTCGATTTCGGAATTCGCGACCTCCTCCGCGCCCCCGTCGCCCCCCGGCCGACGCTTTTCTTCCTTGCGCCGCGCGCACCTCGGTTCCCACGTCCCCCTGGAGGCGCCAGCATGACGAACCGCTTCCTTCGTCAGCCGGCGTTCCTCGTCGCCCTCCTCGCCGGACTCCTCCCCCTCCTCTCCGCCCTCGGAGATCCACCCTCCGCTCCCCCCGCCGACGCCCCCGCGGAAGGCGCATTTGTGCTTCGGACGCGAGTGGAGAACGGTGAGAAATGGACGGTCACCAGCGAGCGTCGCGTCGGCCTCGATCTCGAAGTGGCGGACGCCGAGGGAAAGAAAAGCCGCCAGAGCCTGGTGACGAGCCGCAACCATCGTTATGTCCGCGAAGTGGAAACGGCCGCCGACGGCACGGCGACCCGGCTCAAGCTCAACTACATCCTCGCGCGCGAGACGCGGGCCCGCTCCGGCCAGGTCCAGCTCCAGTCCGAGACGCTGCCCCTCGAGGGCAAGGTGTTCCGGTTCGAGCGGGCGGAGGGCGGACTGCATCGCGAGTGCCTGAATGACGCGGCCTACCCCGAGGCCCGCATGAACGAGATGAGCTTCGAAGAGTCGTACGAGCAGCTCCTGCCGCCCACCCCCGTGAAGGTCGGCGAAAGCTGGAGCCCCGAGGGCGGCGAAGCGGCGCGCTTTCTGGTCGGAGACTACGTGGTCACCCCCAAGGAAGGCACGGTTCGGTGCACGCTGGAACGGCTGGAAGGCGACGGAGCGCGACGCGCGGCCATCGTCACGGTCGTCCTCACCCTCTCGGGTCGCTCCGGCGGGCAGGCGGCCGGCGGCGGGTACGAACTCGAGGCGAATCTCGCCGGCCAGCTCGAATTCGTCACTTCCACCGGCAAGCCCCGTTCCTTCCGGCTCGGCGGCAAGCTGAAGGCCACCGGCGCGGAGATCGGGGCCCGCGGCGAGTCGGTCGCCACCGTCCAGACCGAAGGCACCATCAACCTCTCCGTGCAGTACCAGACCGGCGAGGACGCCGCCACAGGCGAAGACCGCTGAGCGGGGAGGTCGGGCGCGAACCTCTGTCGTGGTTCGAGGTCCAGCCCGAGGACGAATTTTCAAGTCTCAATGCTCAAGGTCCAAGTCTCAAGGTTTCGATGCCCAGAGTCGGCTCGCCCGCCGCACAGCTCGCCTTCGCCCGGACCGGCGATGAGCCTTGATGCTTGAGCCTTGGGGCCCGTAAAGAAACAACTCATGCCGCTCGGAGACCGGGGAGCTCCTCAGGAAAACAACAAGCCGAAATGAAGCTAAAATCGATCTCTCAGTGCGTTGCCAGCGATTATCGCCGGTAGAGGAGGGTGGACTCGGCGCCCTGCCTCTGCGTCTCCGCGTCTCTGTGTAAAAGTCCCGCATTCGACCCACACGACCGGTCCGAATTTCAAATTGCAAAATTTCAAATTTCAAATTTCGCCCGCGGCTAGTTGGGACGCGGAGCCATGATCTAGCCACTTGCCGTCCTCGGTCTCGTTTAGCCTTTGTTCGGGTCGTTGCAGGAGAAGGCTCATGGCTCAAGGCTCAATTTTCAGGCAAGGCTCAAAGTTACAGGCTCAGAGTCCGCGATTCCGTGCCCGGGCTACGCTCCGTGGTGGTCATTGAGAATTGAACCTTGAGCCTTCTCTGAGTCTTGAAAATTGAGCATTGAGAATTCTTGTCGCCCCCCCTGCGGGTCAAACGAGCAAGTGATTTTCTTACGGGACCTTGTTTGAAAATTGAGCATGGATCATTGAGAATTCGTCCGGGCGCATCTGTTCCGACCGCCTCGCCGTGTCCAACCGCCTCGCCGTCGCCCGCACTCCCACACCGCTCAGAGATACACCCGCCGCACCCGCTTCCCCAGCGAGCACGTGATCTCGTACGGGATCGTGTCCGCGACCCGCGCCAGGTCTTCGATCCTGAGCTCCGAGTCTCCCTGCCGGCCGATCAGCACGACCTCATCTCCGGCGCGCACGTCCGGCACCTGCCCGACATCCACCATCACGTAGTCCATCGTGATCGTGCCCACCACCGGCGCGAGCCGCCCGCGCACGAGCACCTGTCCGCGGTTGCCCAGGCTGTACGGATAGCCGTCGCTGTAGCCGACCGGAATCGTCGCGATCCTCGTCCTGCGCGTGGTGACGTGCGTGGCATTGTACCCGATCGGCGTCCCCGCGGGCACGCCCTTCAGGAACGCGATCTGGCTCTTCAGCGCCAGCGCCGGCCGCAACGGCACGCCCGCCCCGCGCAGGTTGGAGGTGTCGATCCCGTAGATGACCCCGCCGGGGCGCACCAGGTTGAAGCGCGACGCCGGGTTCTTGAATAGGCTCGCGCTGTTCGCCGCATGCCGATACTTCACTCGGATCCCCTGCCCTTCGACCTCCGAAAGGAGAGCGTTGAAGCGGCCGACCTGTTTTTCCGTCCGCTCCGGGTCGGCCCCCCACACGGACGAGAAGTGCGTGGAGATCCCCTCCAACTCCAGGTGCGGGGCCGCTGACACGCGCCGCACGATCTCCGCCGCGCGCGCCGGCGAAGCGCCGAGCCGGCCCATCCCGGTGTCCACCTTCACGTGGACGCGCTGGCGCTTCGACTGCCGCGCGGCCTCCTGCTCGAGCAGGCCCACCATCTCCGCCGCGTGGATCGTCGGCGTGATGTCGAAGCTCACGACCCAGCCCAGCTCCTCTTCGATGAGGGCGCCGAGGATGAGGATCGGGTGCCGGATCCCCGCGTGTCGCAGCTCCAGCGCCTCGGTCGAGTCCCCGACGCCGACCATCGACGCCCCGCTCTCCAGGGCGGTCTTCGCCACCGGCACGGCCCCGTGCCCATAGGCGTCCGCCTTCACCACCACCAGGATCCGCACCTCCGGCCCGACCTCGTTCTTCACCAGGCGGAGGTTCTCCTCCACGGCCTTGAGGTCCACCTCCGCCCAGACTCGGTATTTCTTCACGCCGGCTGTCGCTCAAAGGAAACCGAAGCGAACGTCACCGTCGAATTCACCTCGCCCAGGTCCGCCCATTGGCTGTACCTGAGCAGCTTTCCCTTCGCCTGGCCGAGCACCGCCATCATCGTGTACAGCGGGGGGAAGCCGCACACCTTGCGCCGGTCCTTGTCGTCCGCGATGGAGCGGAAGAACCCGTCGGTGTCGCAGGCCTCGACCGTGCGGAGCATGGCCAGGTCGTCCTTCTCCAGGTCCTTGAGGAACGAGGGGGTCACCTGGATCCGGTCCTGGAAAAGGCTGCCCATGTGCGCGAGGTCGGCCCCGCACACGTAGCAGACGCGCTTGCCCGACGCGGCCGCCGCCTCACGTACGGCCGTCACGAACTCCGCGACGTCGGCCGCCTGCGCCGGCTCTTGCCCGTCCGCGACGTATTCGTGGAACGACGTCACGAGGATGGGGACCGCGGCGAACGGTCGTTTGCCGCCGAAGAGGTACTGGAGGAAGAGCGCCTGGAACTCGATGGAGTGCTCCGCCTGGTGCGCGAACTCCCCTGCGAAGAGGTCGGCGCGCGGATACCGGGCGACCACGCGGTCGATGAACTCCTGGTCGGTCGGCACGACGCCGAGGGGCGTGTCGAACGCCTTTCGCGTCATGGCGAAAAGGCCGGGGGTCGGGGCGTGGCAGGTCCCGAAGATGACGTAAAGCTCGGCGGTGGAGCGCTCCGCCAGCTCCTTGTAGGCCCAGGCGTAGCACGGTCCGCCGCGGTGGAGGTCGATGTGGGGGGAGACGAGGCCGACGAGGTCGTCCCGCCGGGTCCCGTCCCGCACGGCGCCCGGTCCGTCCTTGTGCACGAAGAGCGCGTCGAGCTGCGCGCGCAGCTTCTCGGGGTCCTTCTCGTAGGCCCCGCCGGCGTGGCAGGCCGGCCGCGTGGGCGCGGCCCGGAAGTCGGCGACGATCCGGTCGCGGGCGCGCGTGAAGGTGGGGGAGTCGAGGAGGAGGTGCTCGTCGAGTTGCCCGATCACGTCGAGGATGATGTCCGCGGGCACCATCTGGCCGGTCTGCTTGAGGATCCCGGCCTGGATGTCGCGCGCGTCGTGCTCTCCGTCGAGCGAGGTGAGGACGAGAAGCACGAGGGGGTTGGCCTTCATCGAGACGGGGGGCGTGAACTTGAACGGGTCCTCGAGGAGCAGGAGCATCTCCTCCCCCTCGCGGAAGGCCTGGATCTGGAGGGGGCGGAGGCGCGGCTTGGAGGGCGGCGCGGGCGGGTCCTGCTTGCCGGGTCCCGGGTCCGGGTCCTCAGTTTTTCGCTTTCGAGCCAAATTTCACCTCGGCCTCGGTGGGCCGCAAATACAGCGGAACGAGACGGAAGGGGTCGTCGCGTCGTCCAGCCCGTGCGTCGAGCCAGGCCAGGGCGGCGACCGCGGAGGCCCGCGCGTGGCGAGGAGGCTCCGGCCCGCGCCGGAGGTCGGGCCGCTCAAAAAGGGCGGCGTACCGGTCCAGGCCGTCGCCGAAAATAAAAGTGCCTGGCGGCAGCCGGGGGAGCAGCTCCTCGGGTCGGACCGCGAGGAGCTCGCCGTCGCGCAGCCATCGACGGACCTCCCCGGAGGCGCCCGCGTCCCGGGCCGGGTTGCGGCGATACACGGCGGCGTAGACCTGTTGCCAGCGGGCGTCGACCACGGGGCAGACCCGCTCCCCCGCGTCCGCGGGGGCGTTCTCGGCCAGGGCGTCGAGGCTGGGGACGCCGAGGATCCCCTTGCCCAGGGCCCAGGCAAGGGCTTTCGCGGTCGCCACGCCGACCCGGACGCCCGTATACGAGCCCGGACCGCAACTCACGGCGAAAAGGTCGACGTCCCCGATGACCCAGCCGGCGGCGGCCACAAGGTCCCGCAGGGAGGGCAGGAGCTCGCGCCCGTGCACCAGGCCCTTTTCGAAGGCCCGTTCCGACACGAGGGCGCCGTCCTGGGCGAGGGCGACGCTGCCGAGCGTGCCCGAGGTTTCGAACGCGGCGATCCTCACTCCGGCCTCCAGTGTGCTATTCCTCCGCCCGATTTGCGCGATCGGCGCAAAGCAGGCGGAGGCATAGGCACCCTCTCCCCTCGCAGCGGAGAGGGTCGGGCCTTCGCCCACCGAAGCGGGCTACGGCCCGCGAAGGCGGGCTGAGGGGTGCCACAAGTGTAGCACCCTCGTTCGAATCTGGTTGCGGCTACCCGCATCGGGGCGTCCCAAAGTCTGATTTTATACCATTATCGGAAGAAAAGTGTCAAGCAGACGGGCCAAAGGCAGGGGCCCCGAACTGCCGAAAGAAAGAGGAGGGGGGGTGCGTGCTTGAACCGGCCAGGTCCGAGCGCACGGCCCGCGAGACCCCGGTCGGTCGCACGCGCCGCCGCTAGGCGCCCGCGCAAAAATAAATGCGCAGACTCGGACGGGGGCGGGGCCCTCGGGCCCGCGCCCCCAGGCATCGGTCGATCGACGAAAATGCAAAGTAATTCTTGCGCGGGCGCCGAACGACGGCCCCGGTGATGACAACTGAAGCGAGGTGCTCCCGCATGCGCCGAGACTGGATCTCCCGGCTGGCCGCCGTTCTCGTAGCGGGCGGGGTCGGCTTCGCCGGTGGGGGCGGCGCGGCGGCGCGCGCGGACACGCTCCGCGATGGTCTTGATGCGGACGTGGACCAGGACGGACTCCCGGACCATTGGGTTCCCCTCCACGACGCCGAGCATCCACGGCTCGCACGCGTGGCCTTCCCCGATCGCGCCGAACGTCACGCGGGGGAGGCCGCGATCCGCATCGAGCCGAACGGGGCCGGCGCTGTGCTACGGCGCCGGCCGTCGATTCCCGTCTCGCCCGAGCGCGCCTACCTGGTCGCCGGTTGGACGCGCGCCGTCGGACTGTCCGCGGGCTCGGCGTCGATCGCCGTCGTCTGGCTCGACGCGAAGGGCTTCGTCCTCGGGGAGTCCGTGACGGGCCCGCTGGTCGGCGAGCACCCCTGGACCCGGCAGGAGTTGGAGCTGGAGCGCGCGCCGTTGCGGGCCGCCGCCGCGCTGCTCGAACTGCGCGTCGTCCACGGGGACCTCGGCGCGCGGGTCTGGTTCGACGACCTTGAGTTCCTGGAAAGCGCCCGGCTCGAAGTCCGGCTGGGAGGGACGGCGCAGCGGCTCTTTCCGGAGGGGGCGCGGCCCGTGCTCGACCTCCGGGCGCGGGGGCTTTCCGCGGGGGACCACGTCCTCTCCTGGGGCTGGTCGGATGCGGCGAGCGACCTCGGTTCGCGCGCCGTGCGCGTCGGTCCGGACGGCGGCCTCTCCGCCTCCGCGTCCCTGCCCTTGGACTTCAGCGGCGGCAGGGAGCTGCGGCTCTCCCTGACCGGTCCCTCCGGCGAAGTCGGCGCGCGCCGGATTCGGCTCGGCGTGCTGCCGGGCGAGCCCGGCGAGGCGGGGGAGGTCGGGCGGATCGGCGGGTTTGTGGTGGACGGCCCTGGGGCGTTCTCCTCCTCGCCCGATTTCGAGCGGCTGGCTCGCGCGTGGGGCGCGGGCACGCTCCTGGTGCCGATCCAGGGCGCGCCGCTCGGCCGCGGGAAGATGCCTGCTGCGACGCACACTGGGCGACGGGGCGGCCTTCGGCGCGTGGGAATGGTTCGTGCGGGCGGGCGGTCGCTGCCCGCGAGCCGGCCGGCGGTGACGGGGGCTGGAGCGGGACTCGGCCGCGGCGTCCCCACGCATGGGGCGGCGGGACTTCCAGGCGAAGCGGTGACGGCGCTGCTGTCCGCGCTCCGCGGCGGCTGGTCCGATTGCCTCGATGCGGTGGCCTGCGTGGATGGTGGTGAAGCGGTGCCCGGCGACGGCCTCGAACAGGCGGCCGCGCTCGCAGCCGCGGTTCGATCGGTCGATCCACGGCTTGCCTGCGGCCTCGCGGGACGGACCGGACCGGTCGAGTCCGTGCTGCTGGCGGAGGCGCTGGGGGCCGGCGGCTTCCGCTCCTTCGAATTGCCTGCCGCGAAGCCGGTCGAGCTTGCGGCCGCCGCGGTGCGGGGCCTCGAGGTCCAGGCCGTGTTGCGTGCGGTGCCCGCGTCCGACGCGGGCGCATGGGTGCGGCTCGGCTGCGAAGCATACGCGGCCGGGGCGCGCGCGCTCCTGGTGCCGGTGTCTGAGAAGCCGACGGGACCGGAGACGAGGGTGCTTGCGGGCCCGCTCTTCGATGCGCTCGGCGACCCCACGGACGCCTTCCATGGCCTGCGGCTCTTGCTCCTGGCCGTGACGGGCTCAACGCTGTCGGACGGCGTGGTCCTGGACCGGCCGGGCCTGCGGGAGTACGTGTTCGTGCACCCGGCGCGTGTGGACGTGGTCTGCTGGCGCGAAGGGGAGGCGGGAGAGGTGCCCCTGCCGGAGGGGGAGGCGCTTCGAGTGTTCGACGCGCGCGGTCGTACGCTGCTTCGGCGCACGAGCGGCGTCGAAGCACGGGGTGGGCGGGCGGCGCTTCCGGCGGAGGCCGGGCCGTTCCTGCTCTTCGACGTGGACCGGCGCGCGCTCAAGCCCCGGCTGCGGTTCGAGCCGGCGGAACCGCGCCTGGACCTGATCGACCGTCCGAGCGCGCTCGAACTCAGCCTGGTGAACGAGTTGCCGGGAGTGCTCGAGGACCTGACCGTCGCTCTCCTTGCCGGCGGCGAGCTTGCGGAGGCGCCTGCGCGCGCGGTCCCCGCGGGCGATCGTGTAGGGTTTCGGGTGTGGGTGGCCCCCGGCTCGGAGCCGACGCGCGAGGTGCGAGTGCGGGTCACCGGACGTTTCGGCGATCGCCGACTGGAAACGACCCGAACGATTGCGGTGAACGCCCGATCGGTGCTCGAAGCGGCCCTTGCGATCCGTCCGGGAGGCGGCGGCGGAGCCGGGGCGGCCGCGATCGTCGGCGTGGTGACGAATCGGTCGGACCGCCGGCTCACGCTTCGTGCGCACTATGCAATGCCCGGCGGGCGAGTGGCGGAGCAGGACCTCGGGTCGTTCGTGCCGGGCGAAGGCCGCGCGGTCGAACTTCCGCTAGCCGGCGTGCCGGCCGCGGGAGCAGGGCTGCGCGTCATCCTGCGCGAGGTTGGAGGGGGCGCGGCGGCGGAGGTCGAGGCGCGGTGAGGGGCGTTTTCGGGTCCCGGCAGCTTCGCGCTGCCGCACGGATGTTCCGCGGCAGGCGTTCGACTTCCCGAGCGGGACTTCCGGCGCGCGCCAAGCCGGTGTTGCTCGGCGGCGAGCATGGAGAGTACAATGAGTGAGCTTGGCCGGTGCTCGCGGTGCCGAAACTCCCTCGTCCCCTTCACGCGCCGCGGGAGTCGCGTGGCCGGTTGACCACGCGCGGAGACGGTCCTGGAATGCCGAGGCACCCGTTCGTAGTTCTGCCTTCAGGCGGGGCGTTGACCGGCAGGGGCATGGACCGCGGAGCAAGCGGGGCGCGAGAGGCTTCTTTCTCAAGAGCGTAGCGAGATGTCCTTCTTGGAGCCGGTCTTCGAGGCCCTGAATCGCGGCCAAGTGCGCTACGTCGTTGTGGGCGGCGTTGCGGTCGTCTTGCACGGCCATGCGCGCCTGACGGCCAACTTGGATCTGATCGTGGACCTCGACCCTCTCCCCGCGACCGCGGCCGTGGAGGCGATGCTCGGGTTGGGACTGCGGGCGCGCGCCCCCGTGGACCCGCGCCTCTTCGCCGATTCGACAGTTCGTGCCGGTTGGATCCGCGAAAAGGGTATGCGCGTTTTCACCTTTTGGAATCCTCTCAACCCGATGCTTGTCGTGGACATCTTCGCCGAGCACCCGATGCCGTTCGACGGGCTCTGGAGCCGGTCGTTGCTGTTGCCCATGGGCGGCGTTCCGATCCGGATCGCGTCCATTCGCGATCTCGTTGAGTTGAAGCGTCAGGCCGGCCGGCCGCAAGACCTGTCGGATATCGGGGCGCTGGAGGCGATCGAACGGCGGCGGGGAGGTGGACATGGCGGAGCCTGAAGAAACGAAAGAGGTTTGCGATTCATGGCGAGTCGACTGGGAGGACAGCCGCGCCGACCACCTGGACCTCTGGCTGTCGGCCACGCCCGAGCAGCGCCTCGCCTGGCTGGAGGAGATGATCCGACTCGCGTGGCGATCGGGGGCGCTGCCGCGGGAGAGGCCTGCGCTACCTCCGAACGATCGATCCATTCCGGGGTCCGACAGCTCGACTTGAGCGCCGCTCTTACTTGCATCACCGTTTCGATGTTCTTCCCCTCCCTCCTTGTCGAATGGCCGGCAGGCTCACATCTCGATTCGGCGCCAACGCAAGGGCCCCTTCGGAACTTGACACCCTCAAGTCCGCTTGAGGGTGAACCCGGTTGGGCAGCGACGTGTTCGGGGTCCTTCGATCCCCTAAGACGAATGGCTGCCGCTTATTGTGCGATTTCGCCCGAGCAGCCTTTTTCGGGCACGGTTGTTGTGTATAGCGTCGCCACGGAACCCTTGCGCTGCTGGGAAAGTGATCGGGGTGAACCGCATGATCGAAGCAGGGTGGAACTCAGGGGTTGTGCCGGCTGTCGCGTGCCGAAAGGGTTCTCGCTTTGGTGTCCATTCTCTGAGCGCAGTGAGTTTGGGGTAGCTTGGGGAGCGGACGGATCGATCCGGATCCTCAGTTTGCTTGGGAGGTAGGCTGTGAATGGAAGTACAGTCTCCGCTGACCCATTCCTCGGGACCGACAAGCGCGAGGTGTTTCTCAAGCTCTCGGCGTTGTTGACCGGCTTCGAGGACCTCGATCCGCTTCTCGGCGAGGACTACTTGCAGAGGCTCGAGCCGCTGTACGGGGCAGAGATTGGCGAGCTTTGCAAGCTGTATTACGAAAACATCCGCGAGGCGGACCCACTTGCCGCCCTCAACGTCGAGCTGACTGCGAAAGCTGCCCTGGCCGTGGCCGCTCGCCAGATCGTCACGATCTGGCTATTGTCACTCTTCAACGACCCCAACCCGGCAAATAAGGCGCCCATCCTGGCCGGTCATTTCGAACGCGGGCTCCTCTGGCGGCTGATCGACGCGCATCCGCCGGCATTTTCCTTCGGTCGCCACGGTTACTGGGCAAAACCGCCGCACAATTCCTAGTTCGGAGGGGGTCATGGCCTACGACTACGACGTGATCGTGATCGGCTCCGGAGTGGCCGGAGCGCTGGTGGCCTGGAAAATCGTCAGTGAGAAGCCCGGCTGCAAACTCCTGATCCTGGAGGCGGGAAAAAACGGGTTGGACCATGCTCAACGTCGCGAGTTCCACTCCGCAATGCTCGCGAATGTGAATCGAGGAGACATGCATGCGCCCTATGCGAAGCTGGCGAGCCGCCAGTACGCGCCGGTCCCTGACGCGGTCGCGGAACAAGCGGGAGGGCCCAAGTATTTCGACCAGCGCGGGCCCGATCTCTTCAAGGCGCAGTATCTGCGCCAGGTCGGCGGCTCGACGTGGAGCTGGCGCGGGAACACGCCCCGATTCGTACCCAACGACTTCCGTCTGAAGGAGGTCTATGGCGTCGGCGAGGACTGGCCCAAAGCCATCACCTACGACACGCTCGAACCCTTCTACCTCGAGGCGGAGCGGCACCTCGGCGTGTCCGGGGACACGGAGGAGTGGCGCGACCCGATCACCAGAGTATTCGGGAAGTCGATGGAGCAGCACCTCGGCAAGCGGAGCCAACCCTTCCCGATGTCCCCGATCGTCTTCAGTTCCGGGGATGCCCAAATGGGGGCGGAGTTGAACAAGCAGGTCGTCGAACTCGAGGGTCACCTTCTCCCCGTTCGGGTCTTCCACACGCCGCAGGCGAGGACGTCCCGGGCCTACAGGCCGGATCCCAGCTTCGAGGAGCGGCCCGCGTGCGAGGGGAATTCCAATTGCATTCCTCTCTGCCCGATAGGGGCAAAGTACGACGCCTCCGTGCATCTGCGCCAGGCGCTTCGTCTGGGAGTGGTGCTCCAAGAGGCAACGGTGGTCACTCGACTCGCCCGCGACGCGGACAATCCCGCGCTTGTCACGCAGGTCTTCTACAAGCGGTGGGACTCCGACGATATCGACGCGGAGCGCGTGGTCACCGCCAAGACCATCGTCGTGGCGGCGAATGCCATCGAGACGCCCAAGCTCCTCCTGCTTTCCAATGTCGCGAACTCCAGCGAGCGGGTTGGGTCCTACCTCATGGACCATCTGCAGGACGACATAACCCTGTTTTTCCCCAGGCCTCTCTATCCCTTCCGAGGTCCCCAGAGTCTGGCGTCGATCGAAGTCTTCCGCGACGGTCCGTTCCGAGGGAAGCACAGCGCGATCCGCATGACGGTGGGCAACGACGGAGCCGGACGCGCGCCAGGCCGCTCGATTTCGGACGTACTTGCGAACCTCCTGGCCAAAAACACGTTCGGCAAGCCGCTCCACCATGGGCTCGAGGACACCCTCAGCCGGCTCGTGAGGATCGGTTTCTCGACCGAGATGCTTCCGGACGAGGCCAACCGCGTCGAGCTCTCGAACAACCTTCGGGACAGCTACGGTATTCCGCGGCCGGAGCTGCACTTCAAAGTAGGCAACTACACCTACGACGGCCTCCGCAAGGGCCATGAGCTTGCCCTCGCCCTTGCCCGCGGCATCCCGGGTATCGACCAGAGCGCGATCGAGGAGCTTGAATGGAAGAAGAAATTCAATACCGCCGCGCACATCATGGGGACCTGTCGCATGGGGGATGACCCGAAGACCTCCGTCGTCAATGCCGACGGCCGGTCGCACGACGTGCCGAACCTGTACGTTGCCGGTTCCAGCGTTTTCACGACCTCCGGAACGGCAAATCCGACCCTGACCCTGGCGGCATTGGCGCTGCGCACCGCGGCGAACCTCGCCAAGGGGGTGTGAAACGAACTCTCGGTGGGCATGGCTAACTACGAGGAGGCGACGGTGACGAGCAACATCCGCAGGCCCCGCTATACGCTCATAAAGGGCTCCTTCTATATCCTATATCCCGATCTGCCCAGGAATGGTCCGCAGCCGGACGGAGACACGGTCAACATCCTGCCGGACGACGACGGTCTGGTGCAGAGCCTCAAGCGGCTCCAGGGGCGGGCCGCGGAGCGAAAGCACCTCGGCAATTACAGTGTCCGCTTCGAGGGCATCGACGCCCTGGAAACGCACTTCCACGGCCAGCACCAAAACCCTCAATTCGCCGAGGCCGCCCGCGACAAGATGCTGGCGAAGCTGGGCTTTGGCAGCGTGCAGTTCTGGCCGACCCAGCCGAACAACGTCAAGAAGGCGCAGCACCATCCCGTGCGAGGGCATATCTTCGCCATCGGTATCGAGAGCAACGGTCGGATCTTGGCCCAGGTCCACCCCGGTGAACCGGCAAGGGGTTTGAGCGATGGGCAACAGGTGGTCGTGGACGAGGCGCGCCTCGACTCCAGCGTGAACGCCCTGTTGATTCGCGAGGGTCTTGCGTACGCCGAACTGTATTCGACGATGCCGATCGACCTGATTCGGCACATGCGCAAACTCGTGAAGGCGGCTCGGGCTGCCGGGAAGGGTTTCTGGCCGCAGGAGAGCCTGAAGCGCACGGGCCGGCTGCAATTGAACGGGATGGCGGACCTGGCACAGCTCGTCGTCTTTCCGAAGCTCTACCGTCGTCTGATCGCCCATTTCGAGGCCGGCTACCAGGGCCTTCGCGAATTCGATGCATGGGTCCGGGCCGACACTCATCGAGACGATCGGGCCCTCCTGCCGACGGGTGAGGTGGGCAACCTCCACGACTTGTACAACGTCGGTCGCGGTGGCATCAAGCTGCGGTACTACCCCGAGGATCTGATGTTCGACCCGGATTAGCGCCCGCTTCGCAGGCCCTCACGACTCGGGTTCGATCTGCCCGCGGAAAGGCACGGATGGGTGTCAAGTGCGCCGGCCTGCTGCCCGCAAGTCCCTTCGCTGCTGTGTGTTCGATGAGCCGGCGATCGGTCGTCGGCCCGGGGGCGCGCCCCTCGTTTCCTTTACTCCAGCCGGGGAGTGAGTCCATGCCGCCGCTCTGCCCCGCTCGCATTGGCTGCCGCTTCGCAACCCTTGCCGTCCTCTCCGCCCTTGCGGCGGGCTGCAGTACGCCCCAGGGGTATGCCGTGGGCACGGTCTCGGGGATCGCGGCGACTACTTTTGTGTTGGGTCGCACGGCCTCCAACGACATCGAGCAGATCTATTACCTAGGCGTCTTTGATCCGGCCGAGCAGCTCCCGCCCAGCTTCTACCGCGTCACGGTCCGAGGTCAGGCCAGTTTCATCAGCTCGACCAAGTTTGCATCGGGCTGGGCGCCGGCTCAGTTGGTAGACTCCCTCAACACCCGCATTCACTTCGACGACGAGACGGGCAGCCTCAAGATGTCCGACGCGGAGAGCGGCAAGAGCGCGACGCTGCAGACGGGGCGGCGGCTCGTCATGTTCGGACCCGAGGGCTTCCGGGAGGCGCCTCGGGACTACCGGCTCGTGATCGTGATGGGGTCGAATCCGTCGGCCTATTTCCAGGCCGTGGACGAGGTGCTCGGCGTTCTGGCGGAGGCCAAGCGCGCGCGCACCATGACCATCCAGGAGCAGAACCAGCGGATCCTCTCGGCGATCGTGAAGGCCGTGGAGGAGACAGACCGGCTGGAGAAGATGAAACTTGACCTTGCCCTGCCGAAAACGCCGTAGGGGCCGAAGCGTCGAGCCAGATGAGTGGGGAAATGGGGATACCGTGGATGCCGTCAAGTGTCCAGGTAAGGAGGGTTCCGTGCCGCCGACTTCGAATGCTCGTTGGGCCGGCTTTGATTCGCTCGCGTGCCCGAGTGTTCTAAGGAAGAGCCGCCCCGGGGCCGGAGCCGGGGGAGAATTCTACACCGATGCCCGAGCACGGGGTCCGGGTTCTCGTCCAAGCGCTTCTCGGGCGGTCGTCCGACTGATCTGCGCCGGGCTAACGCTCCTGGCAGGAGGCTGCTCGGTCCTGACCGTTGACGTAGACGTGTACAAGGGGCCGCTCGCGAACCACGATGAAGTGCAGATGAAGCAGATTGCCGCGATGGCCATCGGCGCTCGCCCTCTGCTGATCCAGCTTCGGGATATCTTGGAAGTGCCCGACAAGGAGGAGCGTCGGGTGCTTCGCAGCAAGACGTGGTATCGAGCGGGCTACGTAGGTTCAGAAACGACGGCGAGTCTCCTGGATCCAGAGTATGACGGATTCAAGGATGAGCAGGCGATTCGAGTCAACGCGATCCTGAGCCTGTACGAAGATCTGCCTCTGCAGCCGATCGGTAAGATCGTGGCCGAGGCGCGGAGGGCCTACCTAGAGTACGACGACGCCAGGACGTGGGTAGGCCCGAATAAGACGGCCGACTCTGAGCTATGGGACGAACTGGAGAAACACTTCAAACCGGAAGTGAAACCGGGTGAGGACCCGAAGGTCAGCCCGACTCCTTTTCAGGTCTTGCGCAACGCATACTTGGCGTTCCTCCATCCGGAAAAGCAGAGCGATCCAAAAAGGCATGAATGGCGCTGGGACCGGGACGTGCTGGAGGCTCATCTACTCTTCGTGGCTGACTCCGGGGGAGCCTCGTCTCGGACACAGGATCCAACGAAACCCCTCCCACCCCTCCGGATCGAGGGACTCACGCTGGGAAGCACTGGCCGGAACCTCGTCAAGGAGATCGGCGCGAATGCCCGTTTCGCCCTCCTTGAGGATCCCGCCGTGGCGCGAGGACATGCCCGTCTGCTCTTCCTGCCATCGACCCCGCCGGAGATCCTGGATCGCTTCGTCGCTCGCGTGACCACCATTGCCCACGCGTTCGCACGGGCAAGGGAGGCCCGCGCACGTCTTTGGCGAGCTTCGCTCGTCTACTTGAGTCTGGTCGACCGTCCGGAGAACCTGGAGTGGCGCGCCGCCGACCTGGTGGAGGTGGCCCTCAAGTGCGCCGCGGAATTGGTCGATACGGATCTCCTCCTCCTGGCTCTGTCCGCCGCATCGAACGGCAAGCCGGCACCCGAGGTCGAGTCGCTGTTCCTGGTGGCCGTGCCCTTGAAGGACGCGCTCGAGCGTGCGAGGAATGGCCTGATTCTGAAGACGGAACCGCGGGAGCCGAACCCGGCTGCGTACGCCCAGGCCGTGCAGAATTATGAAGCGGGGCTGGCTGCCTGGCGAGATACGGTCGATCACGTCACCTGGAGCCACGCGCTGTCGCAGGCCCTCCACGACAAGCGGGCGGCCGTGGCATCCGCCCTTTTGCAGGTGGTGCGACCGCTGTACTCCCTCGCCCGGCAGAACTATGAAACGGGAATGGCTGCCTGGCGGGATGCGGTCGATCACGGTACCTGGCGCCACGCCCTGTCGCAGGCCCTCCACGACAAGCGGGCGGCCGTTGCATCCGCCCTTTTGCAGGTAGACGAGTTCTTTGTCGAGAGGTTCGGAGAAACCAACGCCCAATCAGAGTACCAAAACCTCGACCATGCCGTGGGTCTTGCCCGCTCTGATGCTGACGCGTCCTATTCGGGGCACTTCCGAAGGGTCTCCGGGAGCGCCAGGGTAGCTGCCCTGCGCCGGAAATACGGGTTAGTCCGAGGGCCCACCGACGCCGGCGACACGCTGCTCTCCGAAGGTCGGGAGGAGTTCCTCGCCCAGCTTCGCAAGGTCTTGTTTCTGGCGAACCTCGGACTCGATCGCGGCCGCCTCTCCCAGGGCCTCACCTCCCTGATCGACGCTTACCTCCAGGCGAACTACGATCGTGCCAAGGATCCGGACGCGGATCGAGAGAAGTTCGCCCAGCTCCTGGACAGCTTGGTTGGATTTGCGGAGAAACTCCGGTTCATCGCGGGATTTCAGACTCTTCTTGGAAAGGACTTGAATCTACGGGAATACGTGGACGTGCTCCAAGCCGTCGCAAACTCCATCCTGGCCGAGGCGGATGCCCTACGTAGCAAGGATCGGTATCAAGGCGAACTGCCGCGGCAGGGCGAGATCGAGCGAATCGGTCTGGAGTCGGCTCGGTCGCATCCGGCCGAATCCGGGAAGGTGCCAAGGGAGGAGGCTCCCACCAAACAGGGAGAGAAGGGTCCCTCCGACGCCGACACGACGACCACGAAGGTCCCGACGACGGGTACGAAGGACTCTAGTAACTCCCCCTCCTCAAAGAAGGGCTACTTTACGAAGCTCTCAGCCGGTCTTCATGCGGACGACGCTATCGCCAGAGGCGACCCTCGAAATGTCCTCGATCGACTGGTCGCCAAGCTCCGGTACGATCTCATCGACTGCGTCCGGAGGAGCGGGGATGACACCCTTGAGGCCAAGAACCTCCGGGCGGCCCTGCGAGTAGCCATGGAGCAGCGCTCCGGCATGGTCTTTCTGAGACCCGCCTCTTCCTACTTGCGAAGCAGCTATCCGGCCAGCTCGCTACAGCCGGACTCGCCCGTGAGTTGGAAGAACATGCTGGACGAGCACTGGAAGCGGTCGCTATTCGGTGGATGCGGGGCGGATGAGCAGGCCCTGAAGAGCATCCAGGAGATCGATAAGCAGTTCTGGCAGCGGGTCAACCAGGTTCGCCTGGGCGGCGCGGGCAGCACAAACTACGTAGTGGCCAAAGACGACGTGGGAAACTGGTACGTGAAGAACTACTCCGCGGACCCGAAGGTGATCATCGATTCGATGAAGAGCCTGGCCAAATTCGGAGCTGGTGGCGGATTCGGCGCGGATCCGGTGCCGCTCACGCCCACCGAGCTTAAAGGCCTGTCGCCGAACGAACGCAAGGCCGCCGAGGCCGGGCAGAAGAAGGAGGCAGACGACGCGGGCCTGCTGGAGAAGCAGATCAAACGTCTCGAGGAGGAGCGGCGAAAAAAGTTGGCCCAGACCCTGCGAAAGCACGGCTCATGGGTGGATACCCTTCGCGGCGAGTTGCAACAAGGGCAGCCGGGCTACCTCACCGCGTGGCTCTTCAGCAAGGGTGTGGCCGAGGCTGACGCTCGCTGGCTTTTCAGCCGCATCCTGGACCCAAACCGCGAACTTCCGCCGGCACCGGACCCGAATGCAGCCGAATCCGGAGGGCTGGACACTGCGCTGGATACGCTCAGGTCCTTCGCGATCAACGCCCTCGCGCGACTGACCACGGAGGGTGTAGAGGGTCAGATCGAGGGACAAATTGCGACGGGCAAGAGGCTCTTCCCAACCGTGCAAGACGTCGCCGCATACGTAGGCGACCGGCCGAAATCCACCGAGGAGGAGGCTCTCACGAACCCGAATGAAAAGCAGCGAGAGGATGCGAAAAAAAGCGGCGACGAAGCCTGGGCCGCCTGGAAGGCGGCGCTTTCGGCGAAGAACCGGTTCCTTGCGCCAGGGGGAGTACTTCTTGCGGACATCCGAACCAGGTTTCGCGACGTGGTCGATGCCCAAATTCAGGCTGTGATGGACGAGCGGCTCTTGATCGAAGCGGCGCACCGAAACAGCCTCGCCGCGCTCCAGACTGCTAATTCGGGTGACCCGAGATAGCGGATCGAAGGTCTACCCGCGGCTTCGAGGGAGTTGACCTCCGCCACCCGGCGAGCCCGTTCCGCGCAGTTTGGATGCGCTTCGAGGTGAGGCCTGCGACTGCCGCCCCCTCTCCCTTCATGAGTCGGAGGTGGACAAAATGCCCCGCTACTGGATGATCACGAACCGGAAACGTGAGGCCGGCAACCTGAGCGCCAAGCTTGGACCGCTCTCCTTCTGGACGACCGATGTGGAGGAAGTGGACGACCTCGCGAACTGGTCCTCGATGAGCGTGAGTGCGTTCCAGCGGGTGCTCATCGAGGCGGCCGACCAATTGCCCGACCCGGGTGACGCCGCCCGGAACGAGGAGCAGAAGCACCTCACGGTTTTCGTGCACGGCTACGACAACACTTGGGCATCCGCCGCGACGACCTACCGGGGGATCTGCCGGGGGCTGTACAAGGGGGCCAATTCACTGGGGATTTGCGTCCTCTTCACATGGCCCTCGGATGGGATGTTCACGAACTACCTTCCGGACCGACTCGACGCGGTGAAATCGGGACCGGACTTGGCGGAGGTCCTGGGCCGGCTGTATGATTGGGCGCTCAGGAAGCAGGTGGAGGGGGCGACGGACCCGAAGCGCGCGTGCAAGCTGAAGACCTCAGTCATCGCGCACAGCATGGGGAATTACGTGGTGCAGAAGGCGATGCCGCTCGTGTGGACGCGTAAGAACCATCCGTTGAGCGTTAGCTTGATTCACCAGCTCCTGATGGTCGCGGCGGACGTGGACAACGACCTGTTCGCGGCCGGCGAGGAAATTGACTTTTCGGACGGGGACGCGATCGCGAACCTGACTTACCGGGTGACGGCGCTTTACAGCGGGCGGGACTCCGTGCTGGGTCTCTCGGCTGGGTTGAAGCACTTCGGCACGCGGCGGCTGGGGAGGAGCGGGCTGGCGCGGGACACGCGCGGGGGGCGGATGGCGCCGGACAACGTCTGGGATTTCGACTGCTCCCCACTCTTCAAGCCCGAGCAGTCGGGCATCCACTCCGCATATTTTTCGGAGCCGAGGACGCTCGCACTGATGCAGAACCTACTGCGCGGCGTGGATCGTGGCGTGCTCGTGAATGCAGCGGTCGGCCCGCCGCGCTGAGGCGCGGGGAGAGAGCGGCCTCGATCGCGTCGTGCCCGCCGTGCCCGCCGATGACTCCTGCGATGGCGATCCGTCGCCTCGTTCTCGGTCGGATGCCTGCTCGGGGGGGAGGACCGGCCTGGAGCTGGGTAGTCCGCCCACCCGCGATCGCGGCTGTCAAGGACCGATGATTGTGGCCCCGCTTGCCCCCGCCCTGTTCGTTGGCCGGCTTCGCCTTTTTGGACCTGGTCAACCTCTGCGACTTGGCCGTCACAGCCCGTACTTCCGGATCTTCTTCCGCAGCGTCGCGCGGTTGATCCCCAGCAGCCGGCTCGCATGGACGAGGTTCCGGCCGGTCCGCGCAAGCACCGCTCGGAAAAAAGGCGCCTCCCAGAGCGCCAAGAAGCGCTCGTAGAGCGCCCCGTCCGCCGCGTCCGCGCGGTCGACCACTTCCTTCGCAAGCGACTCCACCACGCGCTCATGGTCGAAGGCGCGAGTGCCGCTTTGGATGTGGGCCGGGAGGTGCTCGGGTCGCACCGCGTGGTCGCGGGCCAGGACGACGGCGTGCTCGAGCGCGTTCTTCAGCTCGCGCACGTTCCCCGGCCACGGGTAGCGGCGCAGCGTCTCCAGCGTCTCCTCGGCGACGTCCCGACCGCGTGCGCCGCACTGGGAGAGACAGTGCGCGACCAGCTCGGGCAGGTCCTCCACGTGCTCGCGGAGGGGAGGGAGCCGGAGGGTGAAGACGTTGAGCCGGTAGTACAGGTCCTCGCGAAACGAACCGGCGCGGACGCGCTCTTCGAGGGGCTGGTTCGTCGCCGCGAGGATCCGGACGTCGACGGAGATGCGCGAGGAGCCGCCGACGCGCTCGAGCGTGTGCTCTTCGAGAAATCTGAGCAGTTTCGCCTGCGACGCGAGGGGAATCTCGCCGACCTCGTCGAGGAACGCGGTGCCGCCGTCCGCGCGCTCGAACTTCCCGACGCGGGTGCGGACCGCGCCCGTGAACGCGCCTTTCTCGTGGCCGAAAAGCTCGCTCTCGAGCAGGGCCTCCGGGATGGACGCGCAATTGACCGGCTCGAACGGCCCGGCGGCGCGCGCCCCGTTCTGGTGGATCGCACGCGCGGTCAGCTCCTTGCCGGTGCCGCTCTCCCCGAGGAGGAGGACGCTGACGTCGGACGTGCAGACGGCGCCGATCTTCTTGTAGACCTCCTGCATCGCGGGGGAGCGGCCGACGAGCAAGCCGGCGCCGGAGGGCGCGGCCTGGTGGCGCGTGATCTCGGCGCTGGGCGCGGGTCGATGGAGCGCGCGGTCGAGGGCGCGCTCGACCACCGCCAGGTCGAGGGGCTTCGTAAGGTACTCGAGTGCGCCGGCCTTCATCGCGCGGACGGCGTTGTCCAGCGTGCTGTGCGCGGTCACGACGATGACGGGGACGCGCGCGTCGAGCGCGCGCAGCCTCTCGAGAGCGGCGATGCCGTCCATGCCCGGGAGACAGACGTCGAGAATCACGAGGTCGGGGCGCGAGCGCTCGAAGGCCGCGATCCCCTCCTCGGCGTTCGAGACCGCGTGCCCCGCGAGCCCGCGCCCGCGGAGGACCTGCTCGAGCGCCCAGCAGACGCCCTGCTCGTCGTCGATGATCAGCACGGAGGGAGGCATGGAGAAACGGCGAGTCCTTTCGGCAACCGAGCTCTGGATCCGGCCACGCCGCTCGCACTTTAGGGCATGGTTCAAATTGCCGCCGGCGTCGCGCGCGGCTGAACACCGGGTCTCGCTTCGTGGGCACGGCAGCGCCGTGCCCCTACCGCAAGCAGCCGTTCGGCGAGTGTAACCCGGATTTGAACCATGCCCATTTTAGCACCCTGCGGCCCGAGCCGCCAGTCCCGCGCGCCGGCGCATTCGCGATGCGAGCGGGGGAAAGGGGCCCGTGCGCCGCTCGAGCGCCGTGGGACGGTCGCGACTTCCCCTTGCGCCCGGCGCGCGCCGCCGGATAGAATCTCCCCCGTCCTTCGCAGCTTCCCGCGCTCGAACCGGAGAGGTCCCGCGTTGAACAGCTCCAAGCCGGTGCGTCCGCCCCATCCTTGTCATCGCCGCGGCGCCGCGAGCACCGAGAACATCATCCTCGTGTCGCTGGTCGCGATCGCGTGCCTGTCCGTCCTCACGGCTTTCGGCCGCCAGGTCTCCGAGCTCTTCCGGCGCTCGACCGTCGCCGTGGGGACCGGCGAGGCCCCCGCGGTCGCGGCCGCAGCGTCCGCCGCCTACGAGGGGCTCGCCCAGGGCTCCGGCTCCTCAGGCACGTCCGGCGGCGCGGGGACCGGTGACGCCGGCAGCCCTTTCGGGGTGACTCCGGACGCCCCGCCGAAGACGCCCACCACGCCGGAGGAGAAGCTCGCCGCGGCCAAGGAGCTGTTGAGAGCCTCGCCCAAGGGCCGCGAAGTGCTGAAATATCTGGAGGACCACAACGTCCAGATCGAGCTGCAAAGCGGCGACGGTTCCTTCTACGATCCGAGCACCGGCAACATGACCGTGCGCTCCGAGAAGTCCCCGGGGGAGATGCTGCTTACGATCGCGCACGAAGCGAACCATGCGAAGGCGGACAAGGAGCACACGACCGCCGACGTCGACAAGGACACGCGCGAAGACTACGTGCGGAAGATGCTGGCGGAGGAAGCGGCGGGGGACGTGCAGGCGATCGAAACGAAACGCGAGGTGAACGCCGCGGGGAAGGGCGTCACCGCGATGAAAGCCAGCGAAGCCGCCTACGACGCCGCGTACGACAAAGCGGCGAAGGACCTGAGGGCGGCAAAGCCGAAGGCGACCGCGGCCGAGCTGGACGCGGCGGGCAAGGCGGCGGGCGCGGCGGCCGTGCTGCAGGCCTTCGTCGACGGGAAGGTGATCACCAGCACGAACAACAAGACCTACCCGAACTTCTACGGAGACGAATGGGACAAGCGCCATCCGAAGTAACGTGGCGCGGGCCCCGGAAGGACGAGCCATGGACACGCCTCGTGCGCGCATCGCAAGCTTTTTGTTCGTGCCGGCGCTCGTGCTGTCGGCCGGCGCCCTCCTCTGTCGAGCGGACACCATGACGGTCAAGGAGCTGATCGCGGAGCTTGCGAAGTCCGGGGCGGGAGAGGTGAAGCTCCTGGAGGCCTATCCCTGCGACCTGGAGGAGACCCGGCCCGATTTCCTGGGCGGGGCGGTCTACGTGCGGGTGGTGGTGCGGCACCCGCACCATCCGCACGTGCTCGACTACGTGCTGCAGGCGGGCAAGCCGGTCTACCGGCTCCGGGTCGGCGAGCCGGAGCTCCGGCGACTGCGGGAAGAGGTGAAATTCGCCCTGGGCACCCCGGAGGCCGCCCTGCGCTACGCGCAGTGGACGCTTCGCTTGACGGAGGGGCCGGCGTACTGGCCGGTCGCTTCGGTGGGGGAAGTGCCGTACATGCCGGCGCGGGCGGAGGAGACGGAGCTTGCGGCGCGGATCCGGAAATCGAAGGAGGCCCTTGCGTCGAAGATCGAGCCGGCGAGCGCGCGGGCGGAGGGCGTGGACTTCGTCGTGCGTCAGACGGCGGTGAAGGGGCGCGACCTGGTGCGCTACGACATCCGCGTGACGGCCCAGGGCAAGCTCGACGTGCGCATGACCACCGTGGCGACCGACGTGCCGGTGGTGTACGTCGCGGGGGATTGAGCGGAGGGCGTGCGGTCGCGGGGACGCGGGCCCGCCCCCCCCAAGGCCGCCAGGCTGAACTTCTTCCACGGGCCGCTAGGGCCCGGCGGCCATGCGTCGAAGCACGATCCCGAGCACGGTCGTCTGGGGGTCGATCCCCGTCCTGGCGGGAGCACGGTCGAGCCGACTGGCGACGTAGGCGGCGACAAACTCTTTGCGCCGCGGGAGGGCGAGCAGGCGCAAGGACGTACTCTCCCCCGGCTTGTCCGGGACCAGGTGCGTGTCGCGCCAGGTTCGTCCGCGGTCGAGCGTCTCGAAGACCTTCGCCCAGGTCTCGTTGTTCTCGAAGCCGACGAGCCGCAGGTGGTTCAGCCCGACCAGGACGCGCTCTCCGACAGCCGCCGCCTCGATGCGGCCGAGCCGCTCATCGGGGCCCATGTGCCCGGGGTCGGTGCGGGTGAGCTCGACCGGCGCGTCCCAGGCCGACGGCCCGCCCTCCGCCCCGCGCGCCCGGCGCGTCGCAAAAAAAGCCACGGTGGGCTGCGAGTTCGTCATCTGGGCGAACACGCCGAGGTCCCAGCCGTCGCCGCTCAGGAGTCCCGCGCCGAAGGTGCGGCTCGCCTGGCTCGCCTCGGGAAGGGGCAGGGCACGGCAGACCAGCGACTCTCCGCGCACCTCCAGCAACCGACCGGCGCCTTCCTGCCCGCACCCGGCCAGCAGGGCCTCTCGTCCCTCGAAGCGGACCGTACGCCAGTTCCTCCACCAGTCGATCCCCGCCGCCTCGTCCAAGCGCGAGACCTGGCGGTAGGCCGCGTCCTTTCGCAGAAAGACGAGCGTGTAGGGCTTCACCGCGCTCCCGGGCTTCCGTTCCTCGAGCTCAAGGAGCAGCGCGGGGTCGGCCGCTGCGCGACCGGCCTCGTCCACGGCGGGGGCGAAGGCCGCCCCTCGGATCGCGAAGTCCGGGAACTGGAGGCGCACGACGTCCCGCTGCTCCCGATCGGGGGCGTCTGCGGAGAGCGGCCAACGAAAGCAATGGAGCCGCTGGTCGCCGGGCTTGTTGAACTCGAGCGCGACCAGGTGGAGGTCGTCGCCGGTGCGGGTCAACGCGACCGCGCCGTTGGGATGCCACGGCTCTCGCTCGAGCCAGCTTCGCGCCTCGGTCCAGGCCTTTTGACCGCCCGTGCTTCGCCGCCAGAGAATGCGCTGTTCCTGATCGAACCCGCTGGAGGAGAGCAGGAACAGCTCGCCGTCGGGGGTGGGCTCGAACGCGAGGATCTCCGTGTGGCCCCCTTTGTACGAGAGCTTGTCGATGGCATGGACCATCGAGGGCTCGCTCCAGTCCTCACCCGCGGCCGGGCCGCCCCCCGCGCTCAGCGCGAAGCCGGCGAGCAGCGGGACGCCGAGGAGACAGGGGAATCGGCGACCGAAAAACACGTTGGCTCCTCCTATTCTCGACCAGCCTGCGTCGCTCGTGCGGTTCCTTCTCGCGGATGGCGCGCGCCTCGCAGGCTCGACGTGTGCCTGTCGCAGGGCAGTAGAGTAGCCTAACAGGCGCGATCCTGCCCGGTCAACCTCCGCGTGCCGACGGCGCGGAAATTCGTGCTGGGTTCGAATGGCCGCCGACAGCGCGCAAGGCCCGCACGTGGCATTCGCTTCGAGGGCACGGCAGCGCCGTGCCCCTACCCAGAGCGCGCCCGCTGCCGGGACGGCGAGCGAGGCCGGCCGCTTCGGGGGCACGGGAACGCCGTGCCCCTACGAAGACCGTCCGCTTCCATCGTCTACGCCGGGAGCACCGCGCCGAACTTGCCCGGCTCTTGCTGCGTCCGCGGATCCCGCCGTGCGCGGCTGGTAGGGGCCCGGCGCTGCCGTGCCCACGAGGCGGGACCTCGGTGTCGCCCGCGCGAGCCGTCCGCGGCGGTTCGATTCGGGCCCGGTGTCCTCGCCCCCCGCCGAAAATCCATTGCGGCGCGGGGTCCCGCCGGAGAGAATAGAGGGTTCGAGGGAGGTATCCGTCCGACCCGCAGGAGGCCTTCGTGAGCGGCACCGCCGGCGTGCTCTGGGTGGTCGCGACCCCGATCGGCAACCTCGAGGACGTCACGCTCCGCGCCATGCGCGTGCTGCGCGAGGCCGACCTCGTCGTGGCCGAGGACACCCGGGTCACCTCGCGCCTCCTCGCCCGCATCGAGGTCTCCCGGCCGCTCCTCTCCTGCTTCGAGCACAGCGAAGAGCGCAGGCTGGACGAGATCGTGGACCGCCTCCGCCGCGGGGAACGCATCGCCCTGGTCACCGACGCCGGCACGCCCGGCATCTGCGACCCGGGCGCCGAGCTGGTCCGCCGCGTGGTGGAGGCCGGTGTCCCCGTCGTGCCCGTGCCCGGCCCCTGCGCCGCCGCGGCCGCGCTCAGCGCGAGCGGCTTCCCGGCCGACCGCTTCGTCCTCGAGGGCTTCCTCCCGCGCAAGGGACGCGAGCGCGCGGCCCGGCTCGCCGCGCTCGCGCGGGAGACGCGGACCGTCGTGCTGTACGAGGCGCCGCACCGCATCCGCGAGACGCTCGACGACCTCGCCGCGGTCCTTGGCGAACGGCCCGCCGCCCTCTTTCGCGAGCTGACCAAGCTCCACGAGGAAGCCGCGCGGGGGCCCCTGGCCGAGCTCGCCGCCGCAGCGTCGGCCCGCGAGCCGCGCGGCGAGTACGTCCTCGTCATCTCCGGCGCGCCCCCGATCGAGGTTGCGCCCGCGGACGACGCTTCGATCGGCGCGGCGCTCCGGGACGCGGTCGGGATCGGCCAGGACCGGAAGGCCGCGATCCGCGACGTCGCCGACCGGCTCCGCGTCCCGCGGCGTGAAGTGTATCGGATCGCTCTCGAGGTCTTCGGCGGAGGAGAACGCGAACATGCTCCGTCGTAGCGACATCCTCCTCGGCCGGCTCGCGGTGGACGCGGAGCTCGTCACCGAAGAGCAGGTCCAGGAGTGCGTGGCCGACCAGGGCGGGGAACTGCCCGTCCGCCCGCTGGGCGTGCATCTGGTCGAGCGCGGCTTCCTCACCGACGAAGAGCTCTTCACCATCCTGGACATCCAGGCCGAATACCTGAGCGAGCTGGCCGCGCTCGCGCCGGCGGAGCTGAGCGAGGACGCGCTGCCGGAGCACGGAAAGCCCCGGTTTTCCGCGGACGGCCTGGTCGAGGTCCGCAGACTTACGCAAGAGGCGATGGCGGAGGCGCCGGCCCCGGTGCGCGCGGCCTTCACGCGGACGCAGCAACGACTTCTCAACCTGAAAAAGGCGCGCGTCTACCACAACCTGCGCGCGGCCATGACCGGGGTCGTGGAGAAGGTCCTCTTCGGGCTGGTCGTGGCCGTCGCCGCCTTCACGATCGTGTACATCGCCCTCCTGGTGAAGGACCGCGTCCAAAACGCGGGCCCGGGTCCCGAGCCCGCCCCCGTCGATCTGCGTCCCCCCGGCGCGGGACGCGGCGGCGTGCGCGCGTCCGCGCAGGCGCCCGCGCTCGCGACGCCCCGCCCGGTGACGGCGCGTCCGCCCCGTCCCGCCGCGCGACCCGCCCAGGCCGGCGGCATCCCGGCGGCGCGCGCCGCGGGTGCGCCCGCGGGCACGGGGACGGAGCTGTGCGGCGTCGAAGGGCTCGTCCTCGGGCCGAACCAGGGCCCGCTCCAGGGCTTCCTGGTCTCCGCGACGGGCTTCGAGCAGGAAGGGGGCGCCAACGTCACCGACGGGCGCGGCTACTACCGGATCGAGAACCTGCACGCCGGCAGCTACCTCGTGTCGTTGAACAGCGTGCAGAACCAGGAGCGGCCCGGGTACACGGCCTTCGAAGACCGCATCGTTACGCTGAAGGCCGGCGAGCTGGCGACGGCGAATTTCGGCATGGAGTCCGGCACGCGCGTCTTCGGCGCCGTGCTCTCCGACGGCCAGCTCGTCGCCGGTGCGCTCGTCACGCTCATCTCGCTCGCCGGTCTCTCGGGCGGCGGCACGGACCTGAACGGACTCACGACCAAGAACGCCACCTCCGATGCGGCGGGCCAATTCTCGATCCAGGGCGTGCTGCCCGGTCCGTACACGCTCATCGCCACGCACCCCGAGGACCCGGCCCGCATCGCGCGGCTCAACCTCGAGCTGCCCGTCGGCCTCGGGGAACTTCGCCGGGACGTGCTCTTCACCGCCCTGGGCATCCGCGGCAAGGTGATCGACAAGGCCACGGGCGAACCGCTGCAGGGGGTTGCGCTCTCGGCCCGTCGGAAAGGGGGCGACCCCAGGGCCGGCCTCATGGAGACGCTCATCGCCACGGAAATCACCAGCCTCTTCAGCGAGGAGAACGGCACCTTCCAGTTCAGCTCGCTGGAGCCCGGCAGCTATTCCGTGATCGCCACGCTCGAGGGCTACGCCTGCACCGCGGTCCCGGCCGTCGTCCTGCCCGACGGCGGCCCGGCGACGGTCTCGCTCGGGATGCTCCAGGGTGGGGGACAGTTTGAAGGCGTGGTCAAGCGCGCGAACGGCCAGGCGGTCACCTCCGCCTTCCTCTCGATCCAGGACGCCTCGGGCAACGATCTCGTCCTGCGGAAGGTCGGCGTGGACGGCCGTTTCGAGAGCGGGCATCTCGAACCGGGGAGCTACCAGGTCGTGCTCTACCTGGACGGCGCCCCGGTCGACCAGCTCTCGGTCACGCTCGAGCGCGATGTCGTGACGAAACAGGAGTTCGTCGTGGAGTGACGCCGCGGAAAGGGATAGCCACCAAGCACACCGAAGACGCCGAAATTCACAACGGGTCGTTCGGTGCTTTCGGCGCGTTCGGTGGCTCGTCCCCTCGGGTTCGCGCGCACAGGCTCCGACCGGCGGTCAACCGGCGCGCGGCAGCGCAGTCCTGAGGCGCGGGAAGATGGCGCGGATCTCATCGACCGAGACGGCCCCGACGGACAGGCGGAACCAGCCGGAGTCGTCCTGGAAGCCGAACGCCTGGAAGGGGACGATCGCGACGCCGGCGGCGTGGAGGAGGTGCTTGCGCGTCTCTTCGTTCGTCTTGCCCGGCAGGTGCACGCGCACCGAGAGGTAGATCGCGCCCTGCGGCGAGAGCGACTCCACGGGATACCCGTCGCGGTGCATCGCGGCGAAGCCCTCCGAGAGGAGGTCGAGCCGCTCCCGCACGTCCGCCACCATTCGCTCGTGGTGGGCGCGGATGACGGCCGGGCTGTCGAGCAGTGCCGCGACGGCGACCTGCTCGGCCTTCGGCGCCCACGCTCCGACGTGCCCCAGGATGTCCCCCATCCTGCGCCGGATCCCCGGGGGCATCACCGCCCACCCCACGCGCAGCCCGGTCGCGGCGAAGCTCTTCGAGGCGGCGTCGAGCAGGAGCGTGTACGGCGCGGACTCGGGGACCAGCCCGGGCGGCGTCGCGTGTCGCGCCCCGCCGAACGTGAGCTGCCAGTAGACCTGGTCGTAGACCAGCCACAGGCCCTTCCTGCCTGCGGCTTCGCGCCGGTGATTTTCCGCCACGACCATGCGCGCGATGGCCGCCAGCGCGTCCGGGTCGATGACCGTGCCCGTGGGATTGAGCGGCGAGTTGAGGAGCAGGAGGCGCGCCGTTTCCATGTGCGGGCGGAGCTGCTCCGGGGCGGGGAAAAAATTGGACTCCGCGCTCACGGGGATCGCGACGCTTTTCGCGCCGGCGAGGTACGCGTAGTGGTTGTTGTTCCAGGAGGGGACCGGGTAGAGCGCCACGTCGCCGGGGTCGAGCAGGGTCTTGTACGCGCCATAGAGCAGCGGGCGCGCGCCGCCCGCGATCAGGATGGAATCGAGCGGGTAGCGAAGGCCGAGCTCCCGGTCGTAGTAGCGGCCGACGGCCTCGCGCAGGGCGAGGACGCCGTCGGAGGGCGGGTAGTTCGTGTGTCCGTCCGCGAGGGCTTTTCGGACGCCCTCGAGGAGGGAGGAAGGGATGGGGAAAAAGCTCGGGTCGAAATCGCCGACCGTGAGATTGCAAACGGAGGCGCCGGCGGCGCGCATCGTGCGGATTTCGGCGGCGATTTTCAGGATCTCCGAGCCGACGACGCCGCGGGCGAGATCGGAGAGGGAGGCGTCGGTGCGTTCGGCCTGACCGAGGCGCCCGGTGAGATCCAAGGCGGGGTGCGGCAACTGCGACGGGCCGGAGGCCGGCGTGGGGCGCATGAGAACTTCCTTCCTTCCTGCTTTGGGAAGGGACGTCGGCTCCTGCGTCCGCTGCGGGCGCCCAGAGGCCGGTGCGGGTCGGGTGTCGAGGGTTGAAGGGTATCCCGTTCGGGCCGCGCGGTCAAGCGACAGTTGACTTGGCCGCCGCTTCGCGCTAGGGTCGGTAACCGCGTCGTGCGCGAGTTTTTGCGCCCAGGAGGTGTGTGTTGGCGACGAAGGCGAGCGATGGCAGCGCGGTCGACTGGCTGCTGGACGGCGATCCGGCTATCCGCTGGCAAGTGCTGAAGGATCTTCGCAAAACCCCTGCGCGCGCGTGGCGCGCCGAGCGCCGGCGCGTGGGGACGGAGGGTTGGGGCGCGAGGCTGCTCTCGCTCCGGCGACCCGACGGCCATTGGGGGGAGGCCGCCTACCGGCCGAAGTGGACCTGTACGACCTACACGCTGCTCCTCCTGCGCCGCCTCGGACTCGAGCCCGGACATCCGGTCGCGCGGGACGCGTGCCGCCGCCTGCTCGACGAGGGGCTGCTGCCGGACCGCGGGGTGAACTTCGCGGGGAAGGCGAAGCGCGGCGAGACGTGCATCACCGGGATGGTTCTCGGGCTCGCGACCGGTTTCGGCCTCGAGGACCCGCGCGTGGAGGCGCTCGTCGGCTTTCTGCTCGACGAGCGCATGTCAGACGGCGGCTGGAACTGCCGTCGCGCGGGCGGCGCGACCCACAGCTCCTTCCACACGACGCTGAGCGTGCTCGAGGCCCTGCGGGCCTACGCGGAAGGCGGGGGACCGCGTGCGAAGGAGACCGCCGCCGCGGAAGCGGGCGCCCGCGAGTTTCTGCTCGCGCACCGACTGTACAAATCGCACCGCACGGGCGAGGTCGTGGACCCGAAGATGACGCGGCTGGCCTTCCCTCCGCAATGGCGCTACGACGTGCTGCGGGGGCTTGAGTACTTCGCGACGTGCGGCGCGCCGCGGGATGCGCGGCTCGAGGACGGCATCGACCTGCTGCTGTCGAAGCGCGCCGAAGACGGGAGCTGGCCCCTCGAAGCGCTGCACGCCGGCAAGCTGCACTTCGTCCTGGAGAGGGTCGGCGCGCCGAGCCGCTGGAACACGCTGCGCGCGCTGCGCGTGCTCCGGTGGTGGGGGGGAGGGCGGGGCGGACGGGCGAGGTAGGCCGCTCCAGCTTTTCACTTGTTTCGCTTCGCGCGACCACGATAGAATCCAGTGGCGCCTCAAACGTGCTCGTGCCGGGAGGCTTGCCGCGGAGCTACAGCCTGCCGCGGGCAGGAAATCCTTAGTACCGCCCCACAGAATTGGGTGACCGATTTCCTCGGCGATTTCGGCCGCCCGCTTTGTTGCGCTCGCTCGACGTAGTTCTCCGTTACTACGCCTCGCTCGCGCGCCTCGCGGGCGGCCCAACTTGCCTTCGGCTATTGGTCACCGACTTCCGTGGAGCGGTACTTAGGGCCCGTAGGAAAATAAATCGCTCGTTTGACGCCGCTGCGGCGGTCGTGCTTGCCCTCGGGATGTCCGCGCCGGCCCTGGCCCAGAGCGAGGACGCGCAGACGGCCCTCTCCCACTTCCGCGAGGCCCGACCCCTCGACGAAGACCTCGTGATGTACAGGCTGGATTGGGCGCGCACGTTCGAAGAGGCGAAGAGCCGCGCCGCGAAGGAGAATCGGCCGCTCTGCGTCATCGCGGTGCACGCACGCTATGGCGACCTCTTCACGGGCCACTGCTGAGCGACCGCCACCCAGGTGAGGGGAAACGCCCTCGCCGACCCGACGGTCGTCGGGCTCTTGCAACCCTTCATCGTGACGTTCTGGTACGGGCACAGGGATGACAATCCACCGCCCGAGCTGCGCGAGTACATTGATCAGGCGGGAGGGCGGCCCGCCCCCGGAGCCGCCCCAGGCGCAGGCCCTTCGCCCGGCGGACCGGGCCTGGGCCCCGGCCCAGGCGCAGGGGGAGGTGGAGGAGGCGCCGGGGGCGGAGGCCCGGCCGCTGGCCGCAGCAACGTGAAGCTCGTCGTCCTCGACTCCCGCTCCCGCTTCGTGGACGCATGGGACTCCATGCCCGGCCGGGGCTGGAACGGGCCGTGGCAGGAGACGATGCCACGCTACTTCGCCGACCGACTCCGCCGCGTCCGCGAAACCCTCGGCCTGCACGAAGCGCCCGGTGCGCCGCGCGAGCTGCGGCTCCCCGATCGCTCCGGAGCGGCCCGCGCGATCCGGATCTTCGTGCGCCTCGACGACCCCGGCATGCCCGCCTATTTTGCGCCCGTGGTCGAAATCGTCGAGCCGCCGCCGGAAACCTGGAAAGCGCTCGAGTACCCGGAGGCGGCGCGCACGCTCGGGGCCGAAGCACTGCTCCCCTGCTTCCGCAAGGTCTACCCGCCGGGCGTCATGGAACGGCAAAACAAGCAGACGATGTTTGCCTGGCGCGTCGCCCGCGCGGACGGGCCGCTCACGCTCGAGCCTGCGGGGACGAAGGACGGCACCCGCTACTCCCTCCTGCGCGGAACCGTGCGCCTCACCGACGAGGGGCCGGACGGGTTTTCGTTCGAAGGCCCTTTCACGGCGGTCCTCACCTACGCCGCGGCCGAGCCGGCGCCCCGCTCCCTTCGGGCGACGTTCGACGCCGTGTATCCTCGCGCCGATCGGGCGCACGGCGTGACGCGCCGGTTTCCGCTGACCGCGGTGTTCGAATCGCGCATGCCCGAGTAGCGGTCGCGACCGCGCCCGCGCACGAGGTTTTGTTTTTCGGGGGGGGGGGATTTTCGGGGCAGCGTCGCCATGTCCGATCGACACGGGGAAGCACCCGAGGACCGCCCCCATCCGTCGTCCCCGTCGCCGCCCTCGCCGGCGAACCCGGACGGGGAAGTGACGATCTCCGACGCCGGCCCCACGGCCGCCCCGCTTCGCCCGGGCCCTTCCGCGCGCCCGGCGGGCGATACCCGCCCGCTTCTCGACGCCTCTCCGCGACGGGCCGCGACCCCCTGCGAGCCGACGGTCCTCGCCGGCGGCCTCCTCCGCGCCGCGACGCCGTCCGTGGGCCTTCCCGGACTCGATACCGGCGCCGCATGCCCCCCGACGCGCACGCCGCCCGCGGTCGAGCCGTTCGGCCGCTACCGCCTCCTTCGCCAGCTCGGCCGCGGTGGCATGGGCGTGGTCCACAAGGCGTGGGACTGCGAGCTGGAGCGCGTCGTCGCACTCAAGACCTTGCTGGCCGAAAGCGCTCCTTCCGAAGAGGAGGTCGGCCGTTTTCAGCGCGAGGCCCGCTCCGCCGGCCGGCTCCGGCATCCCGGCATCGTTCAGGTCCACGACGTCGGCGCCGTGGATGGACGGCACTACTTCACGATGGACTACATCGAGGGGGAAAGCCTCGCCTCGGCGAAAACAAAACTGCCCCTCCGACGCTTCCTCGAGGTCCTTCGGGAAGTCGCGCTTGCCCTCCACGCCGCGCACGAGGCCGGGGTCATCCATCGCGACGTCAAGCCCGCGAACATCCTCCTCGACGCCGCCGGCCGCCCGTATGTCGGTGATTTCGGCTTGGCGAAGGAAGTGCGTGACGCGGGCGCGCGCGGCATGACCGTCTCCGGCGCGGTCATGGGCACGCCGCACTTCATGTCCCCCGAGCAGGCCGACGCGCAGGCGGACCGGATCGGCCCGCGCAGCGACGTCTGGAGCCTCGGGGTCATCCTCTACGAATACCTGACCGGGTGCTTCCCATTCGACGGTTCCGGCACGGTGCAGATCGTCGTCGCGATCCTTTCCAAAGATCCCGAGCCCCCCGGTCGCGCCGCCGCGGCCGCCGGTCGTCCCGGTCGCGTGCACCGGGACCTGGAGACGATCTGTCTCACGTGCCTCGAAAAGGACCTCAGCCGGCGATACCTGAGCGCGGCCGAGCTCGCGGCGGACATCGGGCGCTTCCTCGCCGGCGAGCCGATCCTCGCGCGTCCTGTCGCCGCCGTGACGCGCATCCTGCGGAAGGGCGTGAAGCATCGCGCCGTCGTCCTGCCGGTCGCCTGCGCCGTGGTCGTCGCGGCGATCGCGGGCGGGCAGTGGGTCGTCGAACGGGGACGCCGTGCGCACGACGCGGAGCTGGCGCTCGCCCTCGGCCGGGAGTTCCGCGCGCGCGGCCGGGCGGACGAGGCGCGGGACGCTTTTCAGAAGGCGCTCGCCCTCGACCGTGCGAACACAGACGCGCGCGAAGGGTTCGACTGGGCGGACCACGAGGTGCAGCAACGCGCCGACGGGGCGGCCGCGGCCCTTCGCAAGGCGCAAGAGGCCGAAGCGGGGGCGCGCGAGTCCCTCCGCAAGGCGGGCCTGGCGCAGGACGTCCTCGCGCGCGCGGCCTGGCTCGCGCCGACGCTGGAGCAGTTGGAGCGCTCGCTCTACGACTCGACGACGAGCGTGGAGGCGAAGCTGAAGGCCGGGGACGCCCTGTGGCCGCCGATCGAAGAGTTCATGCGAAAGACGCCCGCGGACGCGACCTCGCAGTCCGCCATGCTGGCGGTGGCCGGCTGGGCGCGGCTGCTGGCCGCGCGTCCGGAGGAAGGTCGAAGTTGGATGCGGAAGGCCCGCGAGCTGGATCCCGATCTCCCCTACGGTTCTTTTTTTGAAGCCCTGGTCTACTTGTCGGCCTACCTGGTCGACCTGCCGATGCCGGCCTTCACGGTCTCGCTCGGGGGGCTGGCGTTCGGCGCGACCCCGCCGGATTCGGTGCAGCTCCGGACACTGCGCGAGCGCATGCGGACGCTGCTGGAGCAGGCGGCTGCGAGTCGCCTCTGGGGGGCCGGGACCGCTGAGGATTTCCGCTCGGCCCTCGGGGCGATCCAGGCCTTCGCGGGCGGGCGGTACGAGGAGGCTGAGCGGGGCCTCGCCGCCGCCGGCGCCACCGGCGCGATGCGCTTCTTCCGGTGCGACCTGCTGTTGGCCCATGCGAAGGTCTGTTACCTGTTGCAGCGCTTCGAAGCGGGCATCGCGGACACCGACGAGGTGCTCAAAGTGCGCACGGAGCACGCGGAGGCATACGGGCACCGGGGACTGTTGCGGTTTGGGGCCGCGGTCACGGCGCGCTGGAAAGGCGTGGACCCGAGGGCGGTGCTGGCGACGGCGGTGGCGGACTACGCGGAGGGGATTCGCCGGGAGCCGGCGAACACAGCGTTTCGCATCGGGCGCGCGAATGCCTGGCACCTGGCCGGCGAGGCGGAGGCCGCGCGCGGGGGGGACGCGGCGGCCTGCTTCCGCCGCGAGTTGGAGGAGGTGGAGGCGGCCCTACGACTATTACCGGAGGAGCCGGTCTTTCTCATGAATCGGGGCGTTGCCCACCGTGGGCTCGGCACGGCCCTCGAGGCCCGTGGGGAGGACCCGCGGCCCGAGTACGAGGCCGCGATCCGGGACTACGGCGAGACCCTGCGCCGGGACCCGACCAACGGTCGCGCGTACAACAATCGGGCGTCGGCGTGGTTGAGCCTGGGGAACTTGGAGACGCGGCGGGGAACGGATGCGCGGGCGTCGTTCCGTCATGCACTGGCGGACCTCGACGAGTCCCTGCGGCTGACGCCCGAGGCCGCCGAAGCGTACGTCAACCGGGGTACGACCTGGCAGTCGCTCGGGGACGCCGAGAGCGCGGCGCGACAGGACCCGCGGCCTTCGTATGAGCGTGCGGCCGCCGAGCTCGGCGAAGCGTTGCGGCGGCTGCCGGGCTTCGCGCCGGCGTTGAACAATCGCGGCGTCGTTTTCCTGAAGGTAGCCCAGGCCGAGGCTGCGCGCGGCGGAGACCCGCGGCCGAGCTACGACCGGGCGATCGCCGATTTCGACGAAGCGCTGAAGGTCAACCCGGAGTTCGTGTCCGCGTACCTCAACCGGGGAAATGCGCGTCGCTCGCTTGCGGAGGCGGCCGGCGCGCGCGGAGAGGACCCGAGGCCGGGCTTCCGCGCGGCGATCGCGGACTACGAGGACGCGCTGCGTCGAAATCCCTCGCACGCGGGCGTCCAGCGGTGTCGGGCCTTCTTGCTGCAGGGCCTGGGGGACACGGAGGCCGCGCGGGGCGGCGAATCCGGGGCGGCGCGCGCCGCGTGGGAGCAGGCGGCCGCGGCCTGGGACGAGTTGGTCCGCAGGCAGCCCGCGGATGCCGAGGCGCTCGCGTGCCGCGGGGCGTGCTCGAAGTCGATCGGGGACGCGGAGGCCGCGGCGGGTCGGGACGGGCGCGCCTTTCACGAACGCGCACTGGCCGCTTTCGGCTCGGTGCTGGAGCGCAGCCCGGGCGCCTGGCGCGTGCGCGCGAACCGGGGGCAAGTCCTGGAGAAGCTCGAGCGGTGGCCGGAGGCGCTGGCCGACTACGAGGCCGCGCTCGCCGCCGCCGCCGACGCGCCGCCGGTGCTGCGCGAGTGGCTGGCGCACGCGCGGGAGAAGGTCGGGAAGGGGGGCAAGTGAGGAACGGCGGCGTGGTGGGAGTGCGTCGAACGGCGTCGACGACGGGCATCGCCTGCGTGTGCCTGCTTGCCCTCCGCGGGGGCTTTGTCTTCGCCCAGACGAATCCTTCAGGAGGATCGGCACGGTCGCCGGAGGTCCCGGGTTGGGTCTCGGAACTGCGCGATCCAGATCCGGCCGTGCGCGTCCGGGCGGCCGAAGCGCTCGCGGGCGCCGGCGACCAGGCGAGCGCCGCGCTCCCCGCGCTGGTCGGCGCACTGAGGGACACGGACCCGCTCGTGCGCGAACATGCGGCGAAGGCGCTCTTCGCGCTTGGACGCGGGGGCGAGGCCCTCCTGCCGCTCTTGCTCCCGCTTCTCCAGGATGGCGCCGGCGACACCCGGTCCGTCACCGCGTACGTCCTCTTCCGGTTGGGGCCCGCCGCCGCGGAGGCCGCGATGGCGCTGGGGAAGGCGCTGGGGGACGAGGACTTTCTCGTTCGCGTGAATGCTGCGCTGGCCTTGGGTCGCCTGGGTCCTGCGGCGCAACCCGCGCTTCCGGCCATGCTCGCCGCGCTGAACGACCGCGATGAGCAGGTGCGTGCGATCGTTGCGGAAGAGCTCGGCGTCCTCGGACCGGTGTCCGGCGACGCGGTGCAGGCGCTGCTGCGGGCGCTGCACGACCCGAGCGAGGACGTGCGGGTAGCCGCTGCGCAGGCGCTTGCCAACGCGGATCCGCAAGGTGGAGAGGCGGCTCGCGCACTGCTCGAGCTGGCGAGCGCGGGAAGCGCCGGCCCTCGGGCTTCGGCGGCGAATGCGCTCGGAAGACTCGGCCGAGCTGCGAGAGCGGTCCTGCCGGACCTGATCGCGGCCCTCGCGCATCCCGATCGCGAAGCGCGGAGCCTCGCGATCCAGACCTTGGGACGGCTTGGCCCCGAGGCGGGTGAAGCCGTTCCGGCGTTGCGCAGGTCGCTCTCCGACGATGATCGGATCATTCGTGAGTGGGCGATTCTCGCGCTCGGGAAGGTAGGGCCCGCGGCGGTCGAGGCGGAGGCCGACCTTTGCAGGCTGCTGGCGAACGAAGCGGCCGACGGTCGTTGGCTCGCCGCCGAAGCGCTCGGCAGGCTCGGTCCGCGCGCGCTGAACGCCGTACCCGCGCTCAGGCATGCCTTCGGCGACCGAAATGCGAATGTCAGGCTGAGTGCGGCCTTCGCGCTCTACGCCCTTACGCAGGACGCGGAGGCGCTGTCGTCCCTTACGAAGGCGGTTGAAGACCGGGAGGCGTGGCTCAGACGCCGCTCGATCCTCTATCTCGGGGAATTGCGGCCGGCTGTCCGCGGGGCGGCCGGAGTCCTGCGGCGCGCCCTGTCGGATCCCCTGCCCATGCTTCGCGTGGAGGCCGCACTGGCGCTGTGGCGAGTCGACGGAGACGGCGAGGCGCCGGTAGCGTGTTTGGTTCGAGAACTGGCTGCGTCGAGCCCGATGGTCCGTCTGCGCGTGGCCGAAGCGCTGAGCGAAATGGGGCCCGCGGCGCGAAACGCCGTGCCCGCGTTGACGTGGACGCTGCACGACCCCGACTGGGCGGTCCGATGCGTTGCCGCGCACGCGCTCGTCGCCATCGGCCGATGAGCCGGCGAGTCGGAAGGCCGGCTGTTCCCGAGCGTCCCGGTGGTCGGTTTGACGACCCAAGGATCGGCTGTCGTGCGGAACCCGGCTCTTGTGGTGCAGGGCTTCCGCCCTGCGCCCGTACTCGCGCGGAGCTTCGAGACCTTCCACCGGCTGCCAGGTCCAGTCACCCCTCGGTGTGGCCTGGCAGCCCCGCGCCCCGGGACTCCGCGAGGTCGAAGAGAGGGTCCTGGCGCCCCCGCGTGGACCCTTCTTGAAACCTCAAGGCCCTCGTCGGCTGCACCCCCTCACGCCCGCCCCGGCCCTCCACCCGCCTGACGCTCCGCCAGAAAGCCCTCCATGGCCGCGCTCCCGCTGGCGATGAGGGCCTCGATCCGCTCCGGCGGCTCGTCGAAGGAGGTGGAGGAAATGCCGAGATCGTCGATGAAGACCGACCGGGCGAGGTCGTCGGGGTGGATGTGCCGCCGGTTGGCCTCCTCGTACATGAAGCCCCCGAGGGCGCTCAGGAAATCGGTGAGCGAGACCACCGAGCGGTCGCGCACGGCAAACCCGCGACCGGCGGTCTCCGCCTTGTTCCAGAGCACGAAGCCGAGCGTCTCGTCGTTGCCGGGGCGGCGGGCGCAGGGTCTCGTCGGGCCCACCTCGTCATGGTCGAAGAGGTCGATCGCATAGTTCCAGGAGAGGCCGCCGTCCACGAAGAGGTCGCCGTTGATCTTGACCGGCTCGAAGATCAGGGGGATGCTGACCGACGCCCGCACCGCCAGCCAGAGCGGCACGTCCGGGGTGGTTGCCGCGCTCAGCACCTGGGCCCGCTGTTTCGTCAGGTTGGACGCGATCACGAAGAGCTGGGCGAACCGGCCAGGCTCGCGCGAGACCCGCTCGGACAGCCCCCGGAAAGTCAGCTCCGGGTCGCCGGAGAAGCGCCCGATGTTGCGCTTCAGGATGGCGATCATCTCCTCGCCCGCGTGCATGCCGTGGTGTTCGAGGATGCGGACGGAGTTGCCGAGCACGCCGCCGAAGCCGTCGAGAAACGTGCGAAAGTCGGTGTGGCGAATCCACTCGAGCAGCCCCGCGCTCCCCCCGCCCGTGGCGAGAAAGGTCGCGGTGATCGACCCCACGGAGGTCCCTGCGATGCGGGCCACGCGGGCGAGCGCGCCCTTTTTTTCGAGGACTTGCACGGCGCCTCCGTAGGCCGCGCCGCGCACGCCTCCCCCTTCGAACACCAGGTTGCGGATCTCGGCCATTCCATGCCCTCCTGTACACGACCAGGTCGCTAGAATTCGTTTCCTCGCGACAATTTTTACCCTTGTTGGGCGCCGGAGAAAGCCGTGGTTTCGTCGTCGCTCGGCTGCTGCCCCGCCGCGCCCTGTACGAACGCCGGTTCGGTTGCGGACTCGCGTCAAGGCGCCGTCGACAGCGCCACCGGGGGCGCGTCCACGGTTCGCGCGGAATAGGCCGAGGCCTGCGTCTCGCGGGTCATGCACTCGCGACCAAACGTGATCAGGTGGTGCGCGATCATCGCGGTCTGGAAGAGGCTCTCCACGTTGCCGGAGCGCCCCTCTCGCCAGGCCATGCGCCAGAACTCTCGGCGATAGTCGCCGCGCAGCCCGACGTGCCAGAAGAGCCGCGCCATCACCCCGGTGGCGCGTTTCACGTTTCGCCACGTGAGCTGTTCGAGCGGTCGGTCGGGCCGCTTGCGATGCGGATACGTGCGCACCCCCTGGGTCGCGTAGCGCGCGTAGATCCGGGACGGCTCGTACAGCTCCCGGATCAACCGCTTCCAGTCCCCCACGACCTCCTCGTAGGGGCGCAAATACCGGATGTTCGAGTCGCGCCCCTCGTCGGGCACGAGCCGGCCTTCCCGCTTCAGACGCTCGTACAGCGGGGTGTTCGGCAGGGCCACGAGCAGGTTGGGCGTCACGATGGGGATCTGCGACGCCTCCACGAAGTCGAGGATCGCCTGGGGGGTCTCGGGCGTGTCCGTGTCGAGGCCGAGGATGATCCCGGAAGCCACCTCGATGCCGTAGCGGTTCAGCGTGGCGACCGCCTCGAGAATCGGGGAGCGCAGGTTCTGGGTCTTCCGCATCGCGCGCAGGGCTTCCGGCTCGGGAGTCTCGATGCCGCAGAAGACGTGGACGATGCCCGCTTCGCGCATCAACTCCAGGACTTGCGGGTAGCCGGCCAGGTTGAGGGTGGCTTCGCACGAGAGCCGGACGCTGTAGTCGTGGCGCTTCTGCCACTCCACGAGGTGGGGGAGGAGCTCCAGCGCGGCCTTCGCATTTCCGATGAAATTGTCGTCTACGAAATAGATCGAAGGCGTGCCGCCGTCCGCGAGCTGCTCGAGCTCGTCGAGAACCTGGGCAGCCGTCTTCAGCCTCGGGTTCCGACCGTAGAGGGCGGGGATGTCGCAGAACTCGCACGTGAAAGGGCAGCCGCTCGAGAATTGGATGTTGCCGAGCAGGTATTCCAGGAGATCGATCCGGGAGTAGGCGGGCGAGGGGAACTCGGTGAGCGGCAGACGATTTGCCGTCCGATAAAGCATCTGGGCGGCGGGCCGCGCGACGGTCTCGTCGAGCCGCTGAAACAGGGCGAGGGTCGCGTCGCCCGACTCGCCGCAGTGGAGCAGGTCCACGTCGGGATACAGCTCCGGCGCGGCGGAAACCGAGGGTCCCCCGAGCGCCACGACCTTGCCCGCCTGGTGGGCGCGCCGCGTCAGGTCCTGGATCTGGGCGCGTTGAATGTGCATCCCGGAGAGGAAGACCGCGTCCGCCCACTCCATTTCGTCCGCGGTCGCGCGCCGGATGTTCTCATCGACGAACCGCACCTCCCACCCGCGGGGGAGGAGCGCCGCAATCAGGAGGATGCCTTGGGGCGGCATGAAGGCCTTGACCCGGCCCATCAACGGGAAGGCGTGATCGAAAGTCCCGAAGGCTTTGCTGTAGGCCGGGAAGATGCAGAGGACACGGCGGCTTTGCGTCGGGCGAAAAGAACGGAGCGGGTGGCCGGGCATGGACTGCGCCTGTTCCATCGACATGGAGCATACCCCCCCAAAGCGGTCCCCTCCCTGCGTCGCTAACCGTTCGAAGTTCGTTTTCTTGCGACAATTCTACTTTGGTCGAGCACCACGAAAACCACAGATTTCACAGATTCAACGAGATTACACAGATTACGAATCTGTGAAATCGTCGTTAATCTGGGAAATCTGTGGTTCCGTCGTCGCTTGGCTGCCGCACTGCCGCGCTGCGAACCTGCCGGATCCTACGACGACCCAGGCCAGCCGAAACTGTACCATATTTGCGGGGCGAAGTTCCAGCAGGCGAGTCGATGGCGGCCCGCGGCTTGCAGCCCCTGCACAGCCTTTCGTGGGAGTGACCTTCCCCGAATGCCGAGCGTGTGGTAGAATGCAGGGGTGAATGTCTTCATGCGTTCGCGGGAAAGGATCTCTGGAAACACCTTTGATCGGGGGCCGTCATGAAGCACGCATTGTTTGTGGGTCCGTTCGCACTTCTCGCGCTCACGCTCGCGAGCTGCAGCACCGCGCCCACCACCAGTTCCGGACGCGCCGAGCTGCAGGACGACGTGGCGGTGACCTACAACCGCTATCTGCGCGAGGACCCGGGCATGGGCGACTTCCTCGCGCGAGCCTATGCCTACGTGCTCTTCCCGTCGGTAGGGAAGGGGGGCATCGGCATCGGCGGCGCCGAGGGCTGGGGGGTCGTCTATGAACAAGGACGGCCGGTCGCCCACAGCAAGCTCTCGCAAGTCACCATCGGAGCGCAGCTCGGAGGGCAGACGTTCGCCGAACTGGTCGTTTTCGAAAACGCGGCGAGCCTCGACAACTTCCGGAACGGGAGGCTGAAATTCTCCGCGAACGCTTCCGCGGTCGCGATGCGGGCCGGTGCCGCGGCCAGCGCCAAGTACACGGACGGGATCGCCGTCTTCACCATGACGAAGGGCGGGCTGATGTTCGAGGCCTCCCTCGGCGGTCAGCAGTTCACGTGGGACCCGATCGCGGAGGGCGCCCCGGCCGGGAGCTAGAAGAGGGGCGGAACCCTGTTGGGGGCCGGCCCGCGGGGCCGCCTCATCGCCGCCTGTCCCAGTCGTCGCTTCGGGTGCCGGGCGGCGGCTGGGCGTATTTGCTGCCCGGAAACGGATCGGCGGTCAGCCGGCGGCAGACCTCGTCCTCGGTCCGCGCACCGCCCGGGTTCGCCCCGCGTTCATGGAAAACGGCCACGCCGATCACTCCGACGTTTCGAGCCGAGCCCATCCGGGCGGCGTACGAATCGCGCACCGAGCCGAACCGGAACGCGGCCACCTCCACGTCGCTGCGCCGCCAGCCGTCGATCGTCAGCTCGCCGCGCGGGCGGAGCAGATAGCCGCGCTTCGCGTAGGAGGCGGGCCGGCCGTCCCAGACATCGAGCCCGTCCACCGACGCGACGATTTCCAGGAGCAGGTCGGACCGATTCCTGAAGTGGAGGACGTAGCGCGAACCGCTTTCGCCCACGACGCAGTCGCGGGGGCCGGCGTGGACGGCGGGCAGGTTGTCACCGGACCCGTCTCGGAGGGAGACGGTGACGCCGATGCCCGCCACCGGGAAGGCCGCCTCGGCGATCCGATTGCCGCGGAGCCGGCCGGCCATCGCCTCTACGCCTTCCCGGTCGTCGTAGTAGAGGGTGGCGACGACCGTGGGAGTCGTGGGGTTCGCGCGCTCGAACGCAACGGGGCGGATCGCCGAGTGACGAGTCTCGCCCCAAGACGTGCCGAGTCCCGGGCGAGACTCGGCGCTCGCCGCGTCCTCCGAGAGGTCGCCGTGGCCGTCCGTGGGCGAGGAACGGGCGACCGACTGCATGCGCGAGGCGCCGCAGCCGGCGGCCAGCGCCGCAAGGCCGACGATGGTCAGCGTCAGAAACGCGGCGCGCGCGTGCGTCCGTCGGGGAAGTGTCCCGCTCCCTGGCAGCTTGATGCTCATGGTCGTTGCCTCCTGGGAAATGCGAAGCTTGCCGACGAGCCGGCGTTTCCATCCACATCCCTGAAGCGCTGCGGACCCGGGATTCGTTCACTCCATCCGCTCCAGGGCCGATGAGGGCGCGAGGGCTTCCCCAGTGGCCCGTTGACGGAGTCCAGACACGGGGCCTGGGGGTGCGGTCCTCCGACCCGCACGAGCCTGCACAGGGCGGACAAGTTCGTTCGAAGCGACGCTTTGTCGCGGCCAAGCCGCGTTCGTCTCCTATCGCCGAAGTCTCTCTCGTCGAGGCCATGCTTCGGCGAAGAGAGATCGGCCTCTCCCCGGTATTGAGGACACAGGCATGTCCGAAGCAGGCCCGTTCATCGCGGCCCTCAAGAAGCGCTTCGTCGAAGCGAAGAAACTCAGCGACGTGCAGGACTATTTTCTCAACCACCTCGAGACGGAGCTGCTCGGCCGTGGAAAGACCGTGACGCACCCGGAGTTGATGGAAACGGTGCGTTACGCCTGCCGGCAGGTCTTGGACCGCAAGTTTCACCTGGGAGAAACGCTCCTGAAGCGGATGGAGGAGTCCTCGTTCCTCTACGGTTCGTTCATCCTCGACGGCTTGCCGGCGAGCATCTTTTATTTTGAGGACATCCGTGCGGGCATGCTGGCCTTCGTGAACCCCAGCACTCCCGGTCGGACGGAGTATGTCCGGTTTCGGACCGAAGTCGCCATTCGCAGACCGCCCGGGCCTGACGCCGGCGGGGCCCCTCCGACCGCGGCTGGATCGCCCCCATGAACGGCGGCGTGCCACAGGCCGGCACGCCTCCCCGCAGGCCGGTCCCGCACGTGTCGAGAGCCCGGGCGCTCGCGAATCGCCTCTTGCACCTCAGGCCTCATGCCGCACGCCAAGCCTCGCACGCCCCGTGGTCGCGGAGTGACCTTGACATCTTCCATCCCGCCGAATAGCATGGGCGAATGGGTCGATGGCGTAGAACTGTCGATCCATGCTCAGGCCTGAATTCGGAGGCGACGGCGATGGGCTTCGTGCCGGCCGGGATCACGCTGAAAAACCCCCGGCTCCCCAAGTTGAACGCCTTGGACACGATGGCCAGGGTGGACACCGGGGCGCTGATGCTGTGCATACCCGAGCATGTCGCAATCCAGCTCCGCCTGGAGACAAACAGCCTGCGGGAAGTGACGACAGCGGATGGTTGCCGACGCGTTGTCCCCTACGTTGGGCCGCTCGAAGTTCGCTTCGAGAAGAGGAGCTGCTTCGTGGGCGCCCTCGTGCTTGGGGACGAGGTGCTGCTGGGGTCCGTCCCCATGGAAGACATGGACCTGATCGTGTCCCCGGCGCATCGGAAACTCGTCGTAAACCCCGAAAGTCCGAACTTCCCGCAAGCCCTGGTGAAGTGAGACGCCTCGCCCAACTTGAGGCCTGTGTGCGTCGCCCTTGGGCATCGACGATTTTTCGTCGCGGGTCTCCGTTCGGCGGGAGGAATTGTTCGTGACCTGCGAGGGTCGTCGGTAGGGTATGCGCCGCTCCCTCTCGAGGTGGCACGAACCACTCCACCGTTGGGAAGCGGGGCATAGGATGCCTGAGCCCCGGAGGTCGTGCACTTCCCAGGGCAGCCGCTGGCCGCAACCACAGGGACGAGCCACCGAAGACGCCGAAGACACCGAAAGACGAACCGCGAATTTCGCCAATTTCGCGAATTGTCTATTGGGAATTCGTTGCCCAAAAAACAAGCTTTTGGGCTGTTGTGTCACAGTGTTTTTCTCACCCGACCATGGGCCGTTGTGGTGCGGGGCTTCCGCCCTGCACCGACGGGGCGAGCCGGTTGAACAGCACCGAGCCCGTTAGGGGCGGGGCCGGCAACGGGAGAAAGCGGGGAGGTGCTGCGGACGATCCGTGCGCGAGCGGGTGCGGGGCGGACCCGTCCACCGAAGCGCCGCGCGCGAAGGCGGAGGCCCTGCGCCCCAACAATGTGAACTCACGCTGCACGGTCAGGTGAATCTGCCCCTTGCGGGCGGCCACCTGGATGGGGCGGTCACCTTGCAAGGGCTGGGCTTCCGCCCTACTTGGCCCGCAGCGACTCGACCACGTTGAGGCGCGCCGCCCTCCACGCGGGCGCGACACCGAAGACGAGCCCGACGACGGTCGAGACGCCGATCGCGGCCGCAAACGTGTCCCAGGGCGTCGCCACCGGCAGCTCCAGCGAGTTGTCGAATCCGTGCGCCGCGGCCGCGCCGAGCGCGGCTTAGAGGAGCTGAGCGAGCGTCCCGAGGGTCGGCGACTCGCGGTCTCTCGATATCGAGGTTTTGTGCTCAGCGCAGGCCTCAGGGTCTTGCCGAGCCACGGGTTGACGGCTCCGACCGGCGGTCCAACCCCCGATGTCCATGGCCCGAAAACCCGCGCACGCGAAGTTGACACCGCTGGACGCGCGAGCTAGACTCAGCCGCAAGGCTTCCCCCTGTGAGGTTGTTCGATGCCCCGAAGTTGACACCTCGGGGGGCGCGAGCGAGACTCAAACGAGCAGCTTCGGCATCGGCGTGGAGAAGGCGGCGGAGACGGCGACAGGCCCTGGGAGGACTAGCATGCCGGACGGTGGTGCGAGCGCCTGCCTCGTTTGTTGTGCCCCGCTGCCGATAGGGGTCGAGGCCTGTCCCGCCTGTCGGACGCCCGTCCCGCGGGCGAAGGCGCCCCGGATTTCACGAGAGGTAGGTGCCGCGCCTCCACGCGTCCCCGTTTCCCCCGCCCCCCCTGCGCCGCCGCGGGTCCCCTCCCTGCCCCCCGTGGCGCTCGCCGCGCCCGCCGTACACGGCGCCACTCCGCCCTCGGCCCTCTCGCTCGGGACGGTGGTGGACAACAAGTACGAAGTCCGCCAGGTCCTCGGCGCCGGCGGCTTCGGGGAGGTCTACCGGGTCTACCACCGCGTGCTCTGCGCGGACTTCGCGCTCAAAACCCTGCATCCCGGGCTCCTCCTCGACCCCAACACCAGGGTCCGGGAGCGCTTCTTTCGCGAGGCGCGCATCCTCATGGGGCTCATCCACACGAACCTCGTTCCCCTACGCGAGGTCGGCGAGTGGGAGGGGCTCCTGTACATCACGATGGATCTCTGCCCCGGCGAAACGCTGTCCTCGCTCCTCAAGCGCCGGGGCCGGCTCCCGGCCCGCGAGGCCGCGCGTCTGGCGATCCCGGTCCTGCGGGCCCTCGAATACGCCCACGGAAAGGGGATTGTCCACCGCGACCTGAAACCTGCGAACCTGATCATGTCGGAGGGCGAAGGCGGGAGCTGGGAGGTGAAGGTGCTGGATTTCGGCGTCGCGAAGATCCTGCACGAAGACGGCGCCATGGACGACGACGGGCCGAGCCTGACCGCGACCGGGGCGATGGTGGGGACGCTGGCGTATATGAGCCCCGAACAGGCGCAGGGGCTGGAGATCGACGCGCGGAGCGACCTCTTCTCGATGGGCGCGGTGCTGTATCAGGCGGTCACGGGGCGGCGCCCGTTCGATGGGCGGAACCCGCGGGAGACCGCGATGAAGATCCTCCTCCACGCGGCGCCGTCGTTCAAAGAGGCGGGCGCGACGGACGCCGACCTTCCCGGGCTGGAGGCGCTCGTCATGCGCTGCCTGTCGAAGGAGCCGGCGGATCGCCCTGCATCCGCCCGCGAATTCCGGCACGAACTGAATCGACTGCTGGACGGCGGCAGACGGACCGGCAGCGGGCCCGTCGAACCGCTGCAGGCGACCATGGACCCCGTCGGCGGGCCGATGGCGCCCGACGCGCCGGTCGCGGAAACGAGCGATGGGCCCGCCGCCCCCGGGCACGGCCTTGCCGCCGCCGCGCCCCTGGGCAAGGGCCCGTCGCCGGGAGGGACGGGGCTCTCGGACGCGTTCCCGCCCACGGAGGACCGTGCGACCGGCCCGACTGTCGATGCCCCTGGGGGCGAATCGGGGCCGGCCTCGGAGCCCAAGTCCGACGGGCGTGCGAGCGAATCCGTCACGGGGCGGCGCGAGCTGGAGACTTCTCCCTCACAGGCGACCGCACTTGACGGCGCCCAGCCCCACGCTTCCGCCGGCACCCCGGTCCGTCCCCGCCTCGGATGTGCCGTGTCACCGGCCGGGGTCACGGTAGCGGTCCTGTTCGTGGTCATGGCCGCGGTCCTCTCGTGGCAACTCGGGTGGATCCCGGATCTGTCGCGGTCCTTGCATCCGTCGCTGGCCGACGATCTCGAGGCGGCGCAACGTGGGCACGACGAGGCCATCGCGGAGGCGCACAAGAGGGTGAAGCTCTCCGACTGGGAGGGCGCCGAAGCGGCCGTGCATCGGGCCCGCGGCTTCCGAGTCGATTCGAAGGAGGCGGCCACGGTCGAGTCCACGATCCGCGCGGGCCGTGCGACCGACTTGTTCGCCTCTGTGCGGGAGAGGGCTCTCGCGGCCATTCCGGCCGAGCCCGCGCCGGAGGAGTACCCCTACCGCGCGGCCATCGAACTCGTCCGCAATTTCGCCGAAGGACCGGACGCAGGCTCATCCCTCGAGACGGCGCGGGAGTTCCTCGATACATTGAAGAGACAAGAGGCCAAGGCCGTTAGTACGGGGCACGAGAAGGCCCTGGCGGAGGCCCGGAAGAAGCGATGGGCGCACGACTGGTTGGGCGCCGCGGACGCGACGGCTCGCGCGCGCAGGTTTGTCCCCAATTCCGCCGAGGCGGAAGCGCTTCTCGCGGAGCTAAAGAAAGACGAGGCCCGCGAGGCGCTGGAGGGCGTGAAGGCGAAGGCGCGTGCGGCCCTCCCGACAGGGGCGCCTGCGGCCGGTCCGCACCCCTACCGCGCGGCGGTCGAGCTTGCCCGCGCTTTCGCCGAGGGGCAGAGCGCCGAACCCATCCGGCAGGAGGCTCGGGAGTTTGCGAATTCCCTCGGAAGGCAGGAGACGGCTGCCGTGCAAACGGCGCACGATGGCGCCCTGGCCGAGGCGCGGGCGCATCTCGAAAAGCGCGAGTGGATCGATGCCCAGGCCGCGGTCCAGCGAGCGTTCGCGTTTGACCCGGGGTCGGCCAAGGCCGCGCGTGTTCAAGCCGACCTTGTCGCCGCGGCGCCGGCCGGGATATTGTCGCCCGCCGGCCCTGCCGGCCTCATCTTTCCAGGCTGCCGCGCGACGAGCCGCAACGCGCAGGGCCGCGACGAGTACCTGCACGAGAAGACGGGGATCGTGTTGGTGCTGATCCCCCCGGGGGAGTTCAAGATGGGAAGTCCCGACGGCGAACCGAGTCACGAGGGCGCTGAGATGCAACACTTGGTGCGCATCAGCCGCCCGTTCCTGCTCGCGAAGTACGAGGTAACGCAGGCTCAGTGGCAGGCGGTGATGCAGAGCAATCCATCCTACTTCACGAAGTCGGGGAACCATGCCCCTGTGGAGAACGTGAATTGGGAGGAGTGTCAGGAGTTCTGTCGGAAGACGGGGCTGTCCTTGCCGACGGAGGCGCAGTGGGAGTACGCTTGTCGGGCGGGAACCATGACGCCGTTCCACTGCGGGAGCACGATCACGACCGACCAAGTCAACTACGACGGCGACTCCCCCCCGTACGGAGACGCGCCTAAAGGGCCGTTTCGCAAGACCACCGTGCCCGTGGGGTCGTTCCCGGCCAACGGGTGGGGCTTGCACGACATGCACGGAAACGTGTGGGAGTGGTGCGAGGATATCTACGACGAGTTCTTCTATAAGCGCTCGCCGGGCACGGATCCCCTGTGTGATTCGGGCTCGTCGAACCGGGTGGCACGGGGCGGCTCCTGGCTCCGTCGCGCCGAGATCTGTCGCTCCGCCTACCGCAACAGAATCGACCCTGGGAACCGCAGCAACCACGTCGGGTTCCGTCCCGCCAGGGCGCTACCCTAGGTCCGTCGTACCGTCTCACGATCTGCGAACCCCGCAGGTACTGCGGGAGTCGCCGGAGGGTGCTCGCCGGGGCGAGCGGACTGAAAAAAAAGCCGAGCGCGGGTGGCCGCAGCCCGCGGTGGGCTCGGAGCGGCGCGCGCGTCTCGTCCGCGCACGCGTCGACCAGTTCCGAGCGGGGCAGCTTGACGGGCACCTCGAGCTGCCACGACCGCCCCCAGCCAGCGAGCGCGGCGCCGAGCGGGACCATCGCGTACTCGTCCCGCGACCGGCCGAAGAGCGTCCCGCGCGATTAAAGGACGCCGATCACGTCGAAGTGCCGGCCGAGGATCCGTACCGAGCGACCGCCCGCGACCTGGCCGGGAAACAGCGCCTCGGCCAGATCCGAGCCGGGCACGACGACCGGCACGCGGCGCCGCTCCTCCGCCTCGGCGAAGGACCGGCCGGCCGGGTCCGTCGCGTCTTGGTGGCCGCCGTACCCAGCGATCGCATGGACGACCGCCGCCGAAGGGATCCGTTGCGACCGCGCGAGCCCCCCTCGCCCCGGGCTACGGGGGTAATGCGGCGCACGCGTGGCCATGCCCCAGTATACGCCCGACCTGGAGGGGGGGCGGCCCACGCGGCCAGGGCGGCCCCGGCGGGGCGGGCGCGGCCGCGACGGAAGCATGACCCGCGTTCCGCCGCACGGCTGCACGTTCGGACCCGGGCGCAAGCCCCGAGCAAACTCAATCGCCTTGGGACTTCAGTCTCAGCTTGCGCGGAGTCCGATAGGCGCGACGGTGTCGTCCAGGCCGAAACGCGCTACAGCAACTGCGACAGCAGGGTCCGCGCGGGCACCCTCATCGGTCCGCGCGGGAGCGCGAAGCAATCCGCCGCCACGTAGTCGGCCTCCATCACCGCCTGAAACGCGTAGGGCGCCCCGGTCTGGCCCTGGAAGTGCGCCAGGGCCGGACCGATCCGGTCCTCCGCCAACTTGACCTCGACTAGCGCCCACGGCTTGCGATCGCGCACGAGCACGAAGTCCACCGCTCGCTTTTCCTTGTCACGGAGGTAGCGGAGTTCGAACGCGCCAAGGCCGAGGTCGGTCCAGCCCTGGGCCGCTTTCAGCAGGTGGCAGGCCAGAAACGTCTCCGCCCGCTTCCCCGGCTCCGCCACGCCTGACCAATCGCTCAGGAACCACTTCGGTTCTTTGCGCAGGCTGCGCTCGACATTGCGGAACCACGGGCGAACCAGGAATCCCAGGTGAAAACCGCAGAGCGTATCGATCCAGCGGCGCAGGGTGTCGACCGACACGCGGATCTCCTGGGCGAGGTTGCTGTGGACGAGTTGCTCTCCGGACCGTTCCGAGAGCAGGGCTGTGAGGACGTCGATTTGGCCCAACTCCTGGATGCGCGTCAAGTCCCGCAGGTCCTCCCGAACCAACTGTTGCCGACGAAGGCCGGCCCAGCGCCGCGTGAACCGCGCGTCACGCCGCACGAAGGGCTCCGGGTAGCCCCCATGCTCCCAGAGGGCTTTGAAATCCGCCTCTTCCACGCGTGCCGGGGGGCGATGGATGCGCTGCGGGTCGGGCAGTTCGGGCGCCAACGTCTCGGCGACGGTGAACGGGTGCATGCGGTACGGGAAATACCTGCCCATGAGGCTGTCCCCGCCGCGCCGGTAGACGTCGAGGCGACTGCTGCCTGTGACGAGGATGCGGGCCGCATCGCCGTGGGCGTCGAAGAAGCCCTTGAGGAGCGTCTTCCAGCGCCTGAACTTGTGTAACTCGTCGAAAACTGCCACCGGCGGCGCTGCGCGTAGGCGATCGAGCCCGAGCCGGCTTGCAAGAACGGCGCTCCCTTTGAGAAAGTCCCTGCGGTCGTCCTCGTCGTCCCAGTTCAGGTAGACGTTCGCGAGGGTGCGGCAGGCGGTGGTCTTGCCCACCTGGCGCGGACCGGTCACGAAGGCCATCTGACGATGAGTTCGCACGTGCTCGGCGAGGATGGCGTCATAGAGGCGTGGGCGCGGCTTCATGCTTGACCATTTTACGTGATTGCGTCAAAAAGTCACGACCAATTTACGATATCGCGACGAATGGCGTCTATCGGAGAGGATGCGCCGTGCTCGCGCATCGACGGGTCTCCGCCGCGGGCCTCCCGCCGGTGGGAAGAATTGTGCGGGACAGGCGAGGGTCGTAGGTAGGGCGAACACTCTACTCCGCCCGCAGCGCCTCGACCACGTTGAGCCGCGCCGCCCGCCAGGCGGGCGCGACGCCGAAGACGAGCCCCACCGGCGAAATGTCCGGCCGCCGGCGGGCCGCGCGCCAGTCCTCCGCGGACATCATGATGCCGAAGCGCGTCAGATAGACCACGTTGGGATTCAGCGCGCGGATTTGACCCAGGATGACCTCGTCTACCCCTCGGATGATCGAGCTCATGCCGACGACCGCGGTGATGCCGATCACGATGCCGAAGAGCGTGAGCGCCGAGCGCAGCACGTGCGACCGCAGGCTCCGGAGCGCGAGGAAGAGGCTGTCCATCAGCGTTCGTACCGAAGCGCGACGATCGGATCCA
>JACPWG010000148.1 GCA_016197205.1 Planctomycetota bacterium | reverse complement strand
TTTTGCCTGATTGGCGTCGGTGGGAGCCACCGGGGAAACGTCGGTAGGTGTGTTGCGTTACCCCCTCGACAGCGAAAGCGGAAAGGCACCACGTTGCCTTGACATTTATGGCCTTCTCATGGAAGACACGATGCCTGGGGGCGCGAGCCTCCGGCCCGCGCGAACGGCCTCATGTGCTGCGACGCGCGGTGAGAGAGTTGACGACTGCGTCCGAAGCTCGTCAACCGGCCACTAGGCGGCGCGCAGGCGGTCCTCCGACGGCATGCGGCCGCCCATTGCTGCACTCCCACCCCTTGGGCCTGCCTATTTTTCTTGACATCCCAGGATTCTTCCGATAGCCTCCGCCCCTCTGATTTCGGGGCTGATGGGCGAAAAGCGAATTGCGGGCGCGGCAGCAATTTGGGCGGTGGAGTCTGAGCGGGGGCGATACCCGGCCCTTTCCTAGCGCGTCCGAAATTGCACACTCACGGTCGCCTGCTCCCCATCCCAGATCCAAAGTCGATTCGTGCGCCTGAGTGTCACCACGCTTCAATCTACCGAGGAAGGTCTTCATGAGATCGTTTGCCGGCCCGTTCGTCGTGCTCGGGGCAATGGCCCTCGCTGCGATTGCCTTCCTCTTCGTTGTCTTTCGGCCCGTTCCTTCGAACCCAGGGGTCCCCGTGCCGGGCGCGCGCACGCCTCTTGCCGTCCGCCCAGGCGCCGCGTCCGCCGGTGCCGCGCGCACACCCAAGGGTGCAGCGGTCGCCCCGGGTAGGACCGGTCGGGTCGGCGCCGGCGCGCCTTCTCGCGGCACTGCTGCCCCGCGAACTGGCAGGTTGGCAAACCCGCCGATCGCTTCGAGTCCGACCGAGCCCGATCCCTGGTCGCCCGTCCCCGCCGGCGAGGCCTTCCGCGCCCAAGGCGACGATTACGAAGCGACCTTTGCAGGGGAAGCCGTGACCTTCGGCCCCCGCCCGCCCATGAGTCCCCCGGCCGGCGCCGCGGCAGCGCCCGCTTCTTCACGGCAAGGCGATCGCAGCATCTCCTTGTCGCTCCGCGAAGTTTGGCAAGGACGCAGTCGGGTTCTCCTGACCCTGCCCGGCGCCGCCGCGGGTGGCCCGGCGACGGCTGCCCCGCCACGCCTTGAGGAGGGGCGAATCGTCTACGATCGGGGCTCCGCCCTTCGCGAGGTCTATTCCTGTCTGAAGGATGGGGTCGAGCAGTCCTTCGAAATCGCCCACCCGCTCGCCGACGATGGGGACCTCCTCCTGGTCGCCGGTCTTCGCACGCAGCTCGTGCCTCATCGGCAAGACCCCGGCGATGGGCCCATCGTCTTCGCGTCGCGAACGTCACCCGGCTGTGGGGGAGTGCTGTCGTACGGGGCTGCGGTTGCGATCGACGCGAGGGGCAGTCGCGAAGCGGTGCTATCGTGGACTGCGGGCGACGCCCTCTGCCTTTCGCTTTCGGGCGAGTGGCTCTCCTCCGCCCAGTTTCCCGTTGTGGTCGACCCTCGACTGACAACGAAGGTGCAGATTGGCAATCTGTCAAGGCAGGTCGCAGCGGCGTACACGGGGTCCGGGGGCGCCTATGAAGTCGTGTTCGGCAACGGCGGACCCCTCCAGGCCCGTCGTCTCGACCCTGACGGGACCCCGCTGGGTGCGCCGGTCGCACTCGGAGGCGGCGCCTCCGATTCCCCCCGGATCGTCGCAAGCGCGCTCACGGGGCGTTCGCTGGCGCTGTGGGTGCAGGCGACCGGGCCGGCGGCCTATCCGGGGATTGGCTTCCCCGGCGTGATCGTAGGAGTTCTCCTCGCGCCCGATGGCTCCATCGAGCGCCCTGCGTTCACGGTGGCGACCGTAGGCGCCTTCGACGGATTGGATGCCGTTTGGTGTTCGGCTCCGGATGAATTCGAGCTCGTTTGGGGCGACACCTCGGGGATCTCCCCTGCGAGCGGCTACGGAACCGCTCGGCTCTGGCGCGCCCGGCTGCGCGGCGACGGCACGGTGCTCGACGGCGGGACTGAGCTTCTTGTCGAGTCGAACAATCGCGCGACGGTGCGGGCCCTTGGCTACGACCCCTCAAACGACCGCACCCTCCTGTTGTACCAGCGTGCAAGCCCACTCGCCCTCCGGGTGCTCGGCACGAACACAGAATGGTCGGGAAACTGGCAGGCATCCCTCGCTTGGAATTCCGAGGCTCGGAATTTCGGGCTGGTGGCGAAGAACTCCCAGTCGGGCTACCCCTTCTTCGCGGCGCTCTCTCCTACGGGCACCCTCCTTTCCCAGGGGGGCGAAGTTGGCGGCGGCATCGTGTCTCCTGGCCCGCTCCTGTTTGCCCCCGCGGCAAATCGTTTCGCCTTCCTGCACTGGGGCTACATGAGCAGTTGGCTGACGGAGCTCGGCGCCGACGGTCGCGCCGCCGCTCGCATGCGCGTCGGGGACAAATGGGCGTTTTACGTCCGTGGCATCGCGCTCGCCGAGGATCCGGGGCGGCAGCGCTTTCTCGCCGTCGCCAATGATGCGGGCGCGCTCCGCAGCCAACTCTTCACCCTGACGGACACGTATGCCCCGCCGGCAATTCAAGACGTCGTCGCCGTCGCGGGGAGCGGTTCGGTCTCGCTCACGTGGCCGGGCTCGACCAGCCCCGACGTGAAGGCGTACTGGGTTGCAAAATCGGACTCGGCGACGGGGACGTTCGTGCGCGCCCATGCCGTTGGGCTCGAAACCCCGGCGTTCGTGGATTCCGGGGTGGCTGCTGGAATTCCCGTGTGGTACCGAATCGTCGTTGAAGATCGATCCGGGAACCTCAGCTTGCCCAGCGCGGCGGTGGCTGCGATAGCCTTCGACGGAGCGGGCCCTCCGGCGCTCGAGAGTCTAACCGCCACGTCTCTCAACCGCGGCGTCCACCTCACGTGGTCCCCGGTTCCCGCGGAGGGGATCGTCGCTTGCCGAGTGTACGCGAAGCCCGCGGGCGGCGCACTCGCCGCCGTCGCGTTGATCCAGGCCCCGGCGGCGTCGGCCACGATCGACGGGTTGACCAACGGGACCGAGTACGCGTTCGCGGTGAGCCAGCTCGACCTCGCCGGTCGGGAGGGACCGCGTTTGGTTGAGGCGACCGCGACCCCAGCGGACCACGAGGCGCCCGGTCTCGCGCTCGACGTGGTCGCCGCCGGCGTCAACTTCGGCATCGCGATTTCCTGGCGGAAGGGACCGGAGGACGACGTTCCCGGCTTCCGCTTGTATGCACGGGCGACGCCCGAAGGCGAGTGGACCCTCCGCAATCCTACGGCCCTGCTCACGCAGACGGCCTACTTGGACTCGGGCGTGGCGCCGGGCGTGACCCGCGCCTTCCGCGTCTCGCAGGTTGATGCCGCCGGGAACGAGGGCCCGCTCTCCGCGGTGGTCGAAGCGACAGCCCTGGACCTGCCGCCGCCGGCGCCGGGTCGGCCGAGTGTGGCGGCCGGGAACCGGCGCGCCGTGCTGCAACTCGCCCCGATCGCCGGTGTGGAAGACGTCGTCGGCCATCGGGTCTACCGCACGTCGCAGCCCGGCTCCGCGGGCGTCCTGGTGAGCGGCGTGGCGCCGATCGCCGGGTCGACCTGGACGGACGAGGGACTCACGAATGGCGTCGAGTACGGCTGGACCACGACCGCTGTCGACGCCCTCGGGCAAGAGGGTCCGGGTTCGGCCGAGGCCGCGGCGACGCCCCGCTATCCAAGCCCGACCGGCATGCGCGTCACGGCCGTCGCCCCCGAGCGGGTCGCTCTCGCGTGGAATCCTCTGGTCGAGCTTGACGTCGACCGATACAGCGTGGAAAGGGCGCCGGCAGGTGGCGGCGCCTGGGTGATCCTGACGCCGACCGGCGTGACCGAGCCGAGCTTTGTCGATGAGGGCGTCCCTCCCGGCGAATACTCTTACGCAGTGATTGCAATCGCGACCGGAGGGGACGAGAGCCTGCGGTCCGATCCGGTTCGCGCGTGGCCCGAGGTCGTGCCGCCGCCGGTTCTGGATCCCGGCACCGGCGCGTCCGGCGCGGACAACACGCCGCTTCTGAGCGGGGGCGCCTTGGCAGGGGCGCGCGTCCGGATTTTCGAAGTGGACTTTGAGTGCGCGCTCGCCACCGCGGACGAGCATGGCCGGTTCAGCGTCGAGGTCGGCGCCGTCCGGGCCGACGGCGTCCACGCATTTCGGGCTGTGCAGACCCCTGCAGGTCTGGGACGCTCGACGTCCGCGCTGTCGGCTGAGGTCGCCGTCACGGTCGACACAACCCCGGCCGGCGTCCGCGTGCAAGCAAAGCAGGGGTTGATCTCCGTCACGTGGGCGCGCAACCCGGCATCGGCGCTCAAGTATCACGTGTACCGCGGAGACCAAAACTCCGCCGACGTCGTGCGGGTCACGTCGGCGCCGGTCACCGGAACGGTCTTTCGCGATGCCGGCCTGCCCGCCGGGACCTACCGATATCGCGTGTCGGCCGTGAACGTCGCGGGCGGTGAGTCCGCGCCGTCGGAAGAGGTCCAAGCGGTCCTCGACCTCACCCCGCCCTCGCTCCTCTCCGTCACGCCGGCGGACGGCGCTCCGGACGTAGGCGTGGATGCGGCGATCGTGCTGGAATTCTCGGAGCCGATCCTTCTCTCGACCGCGAACTACGGCCAGGGGCTCTTCCTCGTCGACGCAGGCCGGGCGCGCGTGGTCGATGCGACCGTGTCGTGGGAGGGCTCGACGGCCACGGTACGCTCCTCGGCGCCGCTCGACCACGGATCCGTCTACCAAGTCGCGGTCTCGGCCGGCATCACGGACCTCACCGGGAACCCGCTGGTCCCGCCGGCGCCGCAGCTCTCGCAGTTCCGGACGGCGGTCCTCGACCTGGGCGTCTATGAGGGCGTCGGGCCGGAGCTCGATGGCGTCTGGTGGGACGACGAACCCACGAACATGGCCCTTCATCCGACGAGCACGTGGACGCTCCACTTCACGCGTCCGCTGGATGCGGAGACGGTCACGGCGGACTCCGTGTTGTTGACGTACGCCGTGCCCGGCGAGGCCGCGGCGCCGGTGGCGACACGGCTGGAGCCGGGGCCCGACGACCGCACCGTGAAAGTCACGCCGCTGGAACCCATCCCCGTGTCCGCGCCGGCGACGGTCAGGGTGAAGGCGTCCGTCAAGGATCGCGCGGGGCACGGCATGCTGTGGATTCCGGGCGGCGAGGAGCGGGACGCGACCTTCGCCAACTCGGTCGTTGCGGACCCCCGTGCGCCGCGGGTGCTGTGGTCCCGCCCGGCGGATCGGACGGAAGGCGTGCGGACGGATGCCCCGATCAGGCTCCGGTTCTCGAAGCTGATGGACGCGGCGAGCGTGACCAGCGCCACGGTGAATGTCTCTCAGGACGGCGCGCCGGTGGCGGGCACGGTCACGCTCGACGACACGCGCAGGGAGGTGACCTTCCGACCCGACATCGACTGGTCGCCGGAGACGGAGTTCGAAGTGCGCGTCACGACCGTGCGCGACCACTCCGGGCTGGCCCTCGACCAGGACGCGGCGGTGGAAGGGGATCAGCCGTTCGTCGCGCGTTTCCGCACGGGCCCGGCGGACGCGGAGGGGCCGTTCGTCGTCGGCGCGGGTCCGGTCTGTCGCGGGTCCGGCGTCTTTCCCTGGGAGCTGCCGGCCCTCGTCTTCTCGGAGCCCGTGGACCCTGCGAGCCTGCCCGCGGCCGGGCTGTCCGTGACCGCGGACGGCGCCGCGGTCGCCGGCGAATGGCTGCGTGACGACGAGGCGGGCGGGGGCGTCCTTCGATTCGCGCCCGAGGAGCCGATCGCGTTCGGCGCCGTCGTCGAGCTCGCCGTTGCGCCTGCGGGCGGCCCGCGCGACCTGGCTGGAACGTGCTTCAATCAGACGCCGGGGTACGAACCCGCCGCGTCCTTCCAGTCCGGCTATCGCCTCGTCACCGAGGACGAGCTCGTGCCGCAGGTGGAGTTCGTGTCGCCCGCGGCCTGGACGAACGTCAGTTATCCGCGCATCGAGGCGCGCGTCTCGGTCCCGGGTGGCAGCGTCGACGAATGCACGCTGGAGGCCACGGTGAACGGCGAGGCCGCGCAGCAGGTCGCGGCCGGGCCGGGGTCCTCCGCCACGGTCACCTTCTATCCGACGGCCTTCTTCGCGGAGGGCGCGGCGTACACCCTGCGTCTCGCCGTGGCCGACCCGCGGGGGCGCCACGGCGAGGCCACGCGGACCGTCCGCTTCGAGACCGCGCCGCCGCGGATCACGGCGAAATACCCGCCCGCGGACCGGCCGGTGACGCCGACGCCGACGCTCGGCGTGACGTTCGCGGACGACCTGTCCGGCATCGACCCGGGCCGCGTCACGTTCTCGCTCGACGCGGGGCCGGAAGTGCCGGCCTCAACCGCGACGGCGGCGGAGGCGACTCTGGCGATCGTGACGCCGCTCGCGGCGGGCGCGCACACGGCGTGGGTCCACGTCCGGGACCACGCGGGGAACGTCGCGTCGGAGGAGTTCTCGCCGCTCTATGTGGACACGGAGACACCGTGGCTCGAGCCCCTCGAGCCGGCCCCCTCGTCGATACTGACGCGGATACCCGATGTGCGAGTGATGTACGGGGACGACTATAGCGTGGATCGGGCGACCGTCGCGCTCCTGGTCGACGGCGCGGACGTGACCGCCACGCCCGGGACCACGATTGACGATGCGTTCGTACTGCACCACCTCCCGGCCGACCTCGCTCAAGGGCAACACACGTTGACGTTCCGCGCCGCGGACTGGGTCGGGAACCGCGCGGAGCGGACGTGGCAATTCACGTACGACAGTCTGTCGCCGACGGCGACGCTCGTGAGCCCGGCGGCCGGGTCGACCGTCAGCAGCGTGCGCCCGACCCTTCAGATCGAATTCTCGGACGGCTCCGGCGGCTCCGGCATCGACCCGACGTCCATCGCTCTGTACGCGGGGGGATGGACGAGCGGATGGACCCTGACCGGCTCGACGTTGACCTTCACGCCGGAGGCGGACCTGCCCACGGGCGACCAGCCGCTCGAGGTGCTTTTCCGGGACGTGGCCGGCAACGCGGCCCGCGCGGAATGGCGGATCCGGGTCGACCCCGCGGGGACGGGTGGGACCCCGGCGCCGAGCCTGACCATTCTGGCGCCAGACAACGGCGAGCTCGTACGCACCGCGACCCCCACGATCGAGTTGGCGTTTGCACCGTCCGCGGACCCCGTTGACCGCGCGTCGCTCCTACTGGTCGTGGATCCCTTCGGCGACGCGCCGCTCGACCTCTCGCTTGCGGCCACGGACACCCTGGCCGGAGCGCACGCCACCGTGCCCTCCACCACTCCGCTCGCACTTGGCCGGCACTCCGTGCAGGCGCAGATTGCGGACACGGCGGGCCGCCGTGCCGTTGCCTTCGTCGAGTTCGACGTCGATCCCCGGGGTCCGCAGCTCACGATCGCGGCGCCGCCGGCGGGGAGCGTCGTGCTCATACCCCGCCCGATTCTCTCCATCCGCTTCGCCGACCGAGGCGTCGCGATCGACCGCGCGAGCCTTCGCGTGCTCCTCGACCCTCATGCCGCCGCCCCACAAGACGTGTCCGCCTTTGCTGGCG
>JACPWG010000145.1 GCA_016197205.1 Planctomycetota bacterium | reverse complement strand
CGCCCTGCGAACCCACCGGGCAGCGAGGTCGAATCCGCGGCTCTGGAAGAACGCGCGGAGACCGCTCCCTCACGGTCGCGGTTCCGTGTGTCCGTCGCGGACCCGTTCCGCTTCAATCGTCCCCATGTCGTGCACCCCCAGAATCGCTATTGAAGGCCCACTCGTAGTTCTGCGAAGTCCTCGCAGCGAAGGAGTGGTCCGGGAAGGTTGGGTCGGTGGTCCGAACGGCGTGCAGCAGCTTCGAGAGCTGATGGACCTTCGGAATGCGCGCCGTGCGGTGAAGCAACAACCCCTTCCGGGCTTTCTCGACGGCTTGCTGGGCGTGAAAGCAGGCGTGCTTGTTCACCTTTCAGGCAAGGAGCAACCGGGCGCTCTGGAGGTCGTCCTCGGCTCGACTGCAGCGGAGGGAAGGCCCGAATGGCGCCCGGCGGCGCCCGAGGCCGCCCTCCTTACCGAACCCCTTCCTGCCCCGGCGCGGTCTCCACGTTCAACGTCCCCTCGACGATGTAGCGCGGGCGCGAACGCGTTTCGTCCAGGGCCCGCCAGAGGTACTCGCCGAGCATGCCGAGCATCACCATCTGCACGCCGCTCACGACCAGGAAGACCGACATGAGGCTCGACCAGCCCTGCGGCAGCTCCTTCACGAGAAACGCCCGGCCGATCACGAGCGCCGCGTAGAGGAAGCCGAGCAGCGAGAGCAGGAACCCGAGGTAGCTCATCCAGCGGATCGGGACGTACGAAAACGAGACCACGCTGTCCACCGCCAGCTTGACTTTGCGGGCGAAGGTCCACTTCGTCGCCCCATGCCGGCGCGGCTCCTTCGTGTAGTTCACGAACGCCTGGTCGAAGCCGGCCCAGAGAATGACGCCGAGGATCGTGGTGTTCCGCTCCTTCATCCGGTCGACGACGTCGATGACGCGCCGGTCGACGAGGAGCATGTCCGCGCCGGCCGGAGGCATGTTCGGCAGCGCGATTTTCTGCATGAGCCACCAGTAGGCCCAGGAGAAGAGCTTGACGCTCGCGGCGTCGTGGCGTGCCGCGCGCACGGCCCACACGACCTTGCTCCCCGCGCGCCACTTTTCGACCATGCGCGGCACGTCCTCCGGCGGGTCCTGCCCGTCGGAGGCGAGGATCACCGCCGCGTCGCCGCGCGAGTGCGCGAGCCCCGCGGCGATTGCGGCGTGGCTGCCGAAATTTCGTGCGAACCGGATGGACTTCACGCGCGGATCCTGCGCGGCGAGGGCGCGGAGAACCTCGGGCGTCCGGTCGGAGCTGTGGTCGTCGACGAAGAGGAATTCCCATTCCCCGCCCTGCGCGTCGGCCACGCGTCGAAGGCGCTCGACCATCGAGGGGAGATTCTCCTCTTCGTTGTAGCATGGGAGGACGACGGACAGGCGGGCGCCCGCGGCGGGCGTCTGGAGCGCGGCCAGGGAGGGAGCGGCGGCGGCGGTGGCCGTGGCGGGCGAGGGGGGCGGGGGACCGGCGGCGGCATCAGGCATGCCTGCCTGTATAGCGGGGGCCGGAGGCCGAAGCAAGACAAAACGGGGAAACGCCAACCACCCACCCCAAGGGCCCAGCGACTCCGACGCCAAGCGGCAACTCCAAGGCCGGCTTGCGCACCCGCGATGGGTGCGTCGGTGCACGTCCGTGGCGTCGTTCCACTGCCGTCGGGCCTCCTTCATGGTCGGTTCGACGTCTGCCGTTGGCCGACTGCCGTAGGGGCGCCCCTTGTGGGCGCCCTCGATCGGCTACACGCCGTTCGGGCGTCGGGTCGCCACAAAGCGGCCGCGCTGCGCGGGCCGGAGGCCCGCGCCCCCAGGCATCGGTCGATCCACGAAAATGTAAAGTAATTCTTGCGCGGGCGCCAACGGCCGATTTGAAGCAGGCTGGAGGCGATTGCGGACCCCTGCTGCGGCGGCAGGAGCTCGCTTCCCCCTTGGAAACGGGCGGACCTCCGAACAGGCGCGCCGTCCGGAGGTCTGCCGCTTGCCTCGAGCGCTTTTCGCCGGCTGGATCCGGTGCGCGAGGCTCGCCCTCGCGCCCGCGCCGCCGCCTATTTCCGCTTGTCCCCGCCGAACGCGCTCTCGTAGCGGTAGTACACTTCGAGCGTCAGCACGTTGATGGCCGTCGCGTACACCCGGCCTCCCTCGAAGCCCCACCGGTCGTCCGCGTCCCAGGACCCTTGCGCGCAGCCGTCCTTCGGGCCGGCCTGGTGACCGCACAGCGCCTCCTTCATCCGCTCGTTCCAGGCGCCCCAGTACTTCCCCGTGTTGTGGCTGTCCGGGCCGTCGAACTGGAACAGAGCCAGGCTGCCGTAGTACCAGTAGTAGTAGTCGTTCGTCTTCTTCGCCTTGTCCCAGATCGGCAGATCCTGGGAGAGCGCGCTCGCCGCGCGCCCGAGGAGCTTGTCCTTGGGGTCGGGGTCCTTCATCGTGAAGATCCGGCACAGCATGCCGACGGCCGTGAGGGCCTCGTGGTTCACGTACTCGTCGTTCTTCCCCGGGACGAAGACCCGCGCGCCCGCGCTCTCCCGCGACGTGTAGCCGGCGCGACCGTAGGTCTCCTCGGTGACCGAGTCGATGAAGCCCCGTGCCTCTTCCATCGTCGCGACCGGCACGTCGAGACCGGAGATGCGCGCGGACTTCAGGGCCATCACGCACCACCCCGTGACCGACGTGTCGTTGTCTCCGTCGCGCGGCCCGTAGCGCCAGGCCTTGTAGGGGTTCTTCGCGGAAACCAGGAAGTCGATCCCGCGTTGCGCCGGGTCCTTGAAGAGCGCGCACTGCGTCAGGCCGTACGACTCGGCCATCGCCAGGGCGCAGATCGCGTGGTCGTACATGATCTTCCCGCTCCGCGTCCCGAAGAGGCCGTCCGTGTCCTGGATGCGGGTCAAGTGGATGATCGCCTTTTTGACGACCTCGCCGAAGCACAGCTCTTCGCCCGTCACCGGGTCCGTGTACTTGTCGCGGGACATGTGCGTGTACCCCGCGCCGAGATAGGCGAGCAGGGCCAGCCCCGTCACGCCCGCGTTGTGCTCCCGGTAGCCTTTGCCTTCGCAGATCGAATGTTTGCAACGGGCGTTGAAGGACTCGGCGTCCCAGCTTCCGTCCGCGTTCTGGTGGCGCGCGAGCCAACGCAGACCCGCCTTCACCGCGTCTTCGGTCCGGGAGTTTTCACGTTCCGGGCCGCCGCCCGAGCCGACCGTACGGCGCTTCTTCCGGCCGCCGAACGGTCTCCCCCACCTGCCCCCGCTGCCGCCGCCGTCGCCGATCCCGAGCGTCTCCGTCGTGCCGGGGACCTTCGACGCGTCCCGCCCCACGATGCCGCCCGCCTCGCCGGGGTTCGACGAGAGGAACTTCTCCGAGTCTCCCTTCATCTGGTGGTGATCGTCTTCGTCGTCCGATTCGAGGTGATCCGAGGGTTCTGCCTCGGGGTAATAGAGGATCGGATCGTCGACCACCTGGGACGAGGGCTCGTTCGTGACGAGGCCGCGCTGGGGAATGAGGTCGTTGGCGCGCGTCAAGTCGATCTTCGGGATTTTCGCGGGCGGGATGCTCAGGATGATCGGTACTTCCGCCGTGGTGACTTCGACGGACGAAAACGTGATCGCGGAGAGGAGGGCGAGCGCCACGGCATGTCCGGCGCCGGAGATCGCCCACCAGGGTGTGCGCCGGATTTGTTCGTTGAGCCAGGCCTCGAAGTCCGCGCCTTCTCGTGCGCGCAGCGCGAGGGACCGAGGCTCCGCCGCCTCCTCGTCGTCGAACGGCGTCTCAGGTGAATACCTGACCATGGCTCTCTCCTTGATCGCGGGTTGGGTGGGTGCAGGGTGCGTGGCGGGCGTCTCCTTGGCAAAGGGCGTACCGCGCGGGCGTCGGCGCGCGAGGCGAGACGGAGCCGCCGCGTACTCGCCTGTTTTGCGAGCGAAGAAGCCGGCGGGAGCTGAGGAAGCGGCCGCGAGTCGCGGCGTCGGGAGAGGACAGCAGGTCGTTCGTCCGTGCGGCATCCCGCGGGGCCGCGGGCGTCGCTCCGGCAGGAAGCGCCGGAAAGGTCGTGTCGGCGGTGGGTTGTGCCATGCGGCCCGAGTGGCGCGTTCTGCTACAGTGCCGCACGCGCGCATGATTCGGCTTGGCGGCGACGCGCGCACCGCGTAGAATGCGGGCACGCCCCCGCCTCTTTCTTCCCTCGGAGACACGACATGTCGCGACTTCAGCCCGGCACGCGCCGGTTCGTGGCCGCGCTGCTCCTCGCGCTCGGTCCCATGCTCGTGGAGGCCTGTTGTTCGTCCGGCCGCATCGACGAGCCACCCGCCGCATCGGCCCGGCTCCACTTGCTGCCCGCGCTCGGCGCGCAGGAGCCCCCCCCGGCTCCCAAGGATCCGCAGGACGCGGGCGCGAAGCCCTCGGCTTCCGAGCCGGGGTCCTCGAAGTCGACCGCGAACGCGCCGTCGAAGACGCCCCCCCTGATTCTGGCCGGCGTGCCGGATGTGCGGCAGTCGACCGACTACACGTGCGGCTGTTCCGCCCTCGTCGCGGTGCTCGGTTACTATGGCTTCCCGGTGGACGAGAAGACGGTCACGCGCGAAGCGAAGGTGGATCCCGAAGTGGGCGCGGAGCTGGAGGACCTCGCGGCCGTGGCCGGGCGGCGCGGGCTGAAGGCGAGCGTCAAGGAGCACCTGACCCTGGACGACCTCGCCAAGGAGCTGTCCGAAGGTCGGCCGATCCTTGTCCTGAACCAGTCCTGGCGGACCGACCCGAAGCTGGCGTGGAAGGACGCGTGGGATGACGGACACTACCTCGTCGTGATCGGGCTGGACCGGGAGACGGTTTATGTCGAGGACCCGTCGCTGGAGGGGAGCCGCGGGACGATCCCTCGAGGGGAGTTCGTGACCCGCTGGCATGGTTGGACGATCAACGAAAAACAAACCGAGGGGCAGGCGCTCCTGGTGAGTGGCCCGCGAAAACTCGGACCCGCGCCGGCGGCGCGGACCGAGAGCTTCGAACCCGTGGAGTGAGGGAAGCTGCGGGGAGGGGGACGTGGGGGGAGGGCGAAGGGGAGGGCGAAGGGGAGGGCGAGCTCAGCGGCGGTCGTCCAGCCAGTCGCGGGTGACGCGGCCGTGCACGCGCACTTCGTCGATGCAGACCCTTTGCCCGCGGAAGGAGAAACCGACGTTTCCGCGCTCCAGGTCCGCGGACTCCACGCTGAGGTTGGGCTTGCCGCCGACGAAGAGCTCAAGACGGTTCCCTTTGCGTGCAAAACGAAGCGCGTGGGGGACGGCAACGGCGAAGCTGAGCTTGTAGTTGCCCGCGAGCTCAATGAAGCGCGGCTTCGGGTGCTGAGGCGGGGGCGGAAACGCGCGGCTGAGCGTGCAGGAGTTCCGGCTCAGGATCGCGGCGTAGCCGCCGAGGTCGGGCTGGGCGTGCAGGAGGAGCCGGAGGTCCTGCGGGTCGGGACCGAAACAGGTGACCGTCGCTTCAAGCTCCACGTCCCCGACGAACTCGGCCTGGAGCATGATCGGACCCCGGCCGGTTCCCTCCAGGTGGCCGTCCGCGATGCGCCACGCGCCGCCGGCGGCGCCGCCTGCGCCGCGCATGTCCTCGGGAGGGGGGCCGGGAGGCGGCAGGGTGCTCCAGTCCTTCAGCTCGTCCGCTGACGCGAAGCGGTAGCGGAGGTCGACCCATTCGTTGCCGAGGTCGTGAACCTCTCCGTGGAACAGCTCGTCGAACTTCCATTTCGGGGATCGCGGTGCGGGCCCGGCGCCGGGGGGGGACTTCGGCGGGAGCACCGGCGGCCGCGGGTCGCTGGTCGCGGCGCCGGCGGTCGACGAGGCGGCGGCGGAAGCGGCTGCCGCTGCGGTGGAAGCGCCTGTGTGTCCGGGGCCGCCGGCCGGCTGCACCGGGGGGCTGCTGCTCGGGCCGTCCGTACGCGGTTCCACGGGTTTCCCTGGATCGGTTGCGGCCGTGGCGCCGCCGGCGTCGGGCGTCGGGCTCGGCGTCGGGCCGGCCGGGGGTCCGGAGGTCGGGCCGGCGGCTCCCGCCGGAATGGGGGGAATCTCCGGAACCGCTGCCAGGGGAGCGGCGGCGGGGCCCGTCGGCTTGGGCGTGTCCAGAGCCGGCGCGCCGGCGGGATCGCCGCTCGGCGCGGCTGTAGGGTGATCACCGGAGGTCGTTGGCGGGGCTTGCGGCTCTTGCGGACCCGTGTTGCTCGTGCCGGTCGTCGCGCCCGTGCCCGTGCCCGTGTTGGAGGGGACGACCGAGGGGATGCTCTCGCGCTTCGGGGGAGTGCCGGAGGTGGGGCCGGAGCCGTTGGAGCCGGCGCCGCCTCCCGAGAGGCCGGTCCCGATCCAGAGCAGGATGCCGAGTCCGAGTCCGACCGCCGCGGCCGCCGCGATCGGGCGGGCGAACTGCGGAGGGGCCGGCGGCCGGCGGACCGCTTCGAGGTCGGCGAGGAGCGCATCATAGGAGGGGTGTCGCTTGGCGGGCTCCTTCTCAAGCATCCGCTCGACCAGGTGCGCGACCGCCTTGGGGATTTTGGGCGCGAATTCCCGGACGGGCGGGAGCTGTCCGTGCAGGTGGGAGGCCAGCAGCACGACCGCCGAGTCGCCCAGGAAGGGGGGGCGCCCGGTGAGCATGTGATAGAGCGTGGCGCCGAGGGCGTAGATGTCGCAGCGGAAGTCGGGGGTTTCGACCGAGGCCTGTTCCGGCGCCATGTAGAGCGGCGTGCCCACGATCTCGCCCGGTTGGGTGATGCCGGCATCCTGTTCGGAGGCGAGGCGCGCCAGCCCGAAGTCGGTTACCTTCAGGCAGCCGGCGGGCGTGACAAGGAGGTTGGCCGGCTTGACGTCGCGGTGCACGATGCCGTGCGCCCAGGCGGCACGGAGGCCAAGCGCGGCCTGGCTCGCGAACTCCAGCGCCTGCGCGGCGGGTAGCTGCTTTTCGCGGGAGAGGAGGGACTGGAGCGTCTGCCCCTCGACGAACTCCATGGCGATGTAGGGGACCTGCTTCTCGAAGCCGATGTCGTGGATCTTGACGACGTGCGGATCATCGAGCGCGGCCGTGGAGCGCGCCTCGCGGAGAAACCTCTCGATGACGGACGCGTCGCTGAGTCGCCGTTCGAGGATGACCTTGACCGCCACTTTTCTGCGGAGGCTGGGGTCGAAGGCCTCGTAGACCGCGCCCATGCCGCCCTGGCCGAGCTTGCGGAGGACCTCGTAGCGCCCGAAGTGCTGCTTCGCCGCCGGGGCCGGCCCGACGTCGGACCGCGCGAGGGGCTCGCGCGCGGCTCGCTTCGTGGAGGCGTTCGGCGCGGAGGGCTGGGGCGCGCGGCCCGCGGAGTGGTGCGGGCCGGAGGGTGGGGCTGGGTGCGGGTTCGACGGTTGCGTCATCGGCGTCCTCGCGGCGGCAGGGCTTTCGACGGTCCCCACTATTATACCTTCTGGATGCCTCCGTGGCGAGCGCGAAGCGGGGATTTGGCCTCCGAGGAAGTCCCGCGCCGCGAAGTCCGCACCGGCGACCTCCCCACTCTGATCGTTGACTTCGCAGCCTGGACCGCTAGAATGGATGGACGGTAGATCCCTCCTCCACTACCCGGTGGTGTAACGGTAACACTAGGGATTTTGGTTCCCTCATTGGTGGTTCGAATCCACCCCGGGTAGCCACCTTCCAGCCGCTGGGCCGCTCAGGCCCGTCTATCCGCGACGTTCGCTGCTTGCCATTCCCGCGGCTCGATTCGTCTTGACGACACCTCCGCGCAGAGGTACAAGTAAAGGTACCTTATGTCGTACCTTTTGAGGAAGCTCCGATGGCCCTTAGCCTGGTTGAGGACGTGAAGACGGTTTCTGAGCTAAAGAGAAATCTGCGGGCCGTCTTCCTCCAGATCCATCAGACGGGACGACCCGTCGTCGTGACCGTCAACGGCAAGCCGGACATGGTTCTCCTGGACGCCGCGCTCTTCGAGCGAAAACTGCGGACCGTCAACCTGGCCGCTCTCCTGGCGGTCGGGGAGGAAGACGTACGCTGCCGACGCACCAAGTCCGCTCGGTCGGTGTTTGAGGACCTGAGGCGTGGCCGCAAGGTATCGCGTTGAGGTGACGGCGACCGCGTACTCGGATCTCCGCTCCATCCTCGACTTCATCTCCGAAGACTCGCCCGCCGCCGCCGTCCGTTGGCTGGAGGAGATGGAACGCGGTATCCTGTCCCTGGAGCGTTTCCCGCTACGCTGCCCGGTGGTTCCCGAGGCGGAGGAGCTTGGGCATCCCTATCGCCACCTCTTGTTCGGCAACTACAGGGCGATCCTCCGCGTGGAGGAACGGGTGGTGTGGGTGCTCCGTGTGCTCCACGGAGCGCAACTGTTGGACACCTCAACCCTGGAGGCGGGGCCGAGTTGAGGAGATCCCGATGGCTACTTCGCCACCCGGAACTCCCACAAGCCGCCCCTCACCGCGCTCAATTCAGGTGTCGGCGCGCCGAACAGAGTTCGAAGTGCTCCAACTACGGGTAGCCACACTTCGCGCTTCGGCGCGCAGCGCAGAATGCGCGAAGGGTTTCCTCCGTAGCTCGCCCATCCTTCGCCTTGCGCGCGCGGGACGGCACGCCGTAGGCGTGCGAAAAAAAATGGCCTCCTCGCTGTTCTGTGTTGGTAGCAAAGGCGAATACCCTAGCCGCTGGAGCACCCTCTACCCGAGCGCAACGAGTCCGAGCACCGCAGCCGCAGAAAGCTCCGCGCCTCACCGGCCCTCCCCCCGCAGTTCCGGGCGCCGGTACGGGTTCGCACGCAACCCAAGGGCCAGGGGGTGGATAGAGAGGGTTCCCGGGGGAGAAAGGGGTCTCCCCCGGATAGGGGGGTCAGGGGGGAAAGGGTCCCCCCCCTCCCGTTGCGGCCGACGCGCTAGGGTGAACGCCTTGAGGACAGGCACCCACCCGAAACAGCGAGGAACCTCGAATGGGTGGGCTCCGGGGGGACTATCCCACCCCCTGATGCTGCGTAGGATTTCGTACAGAGGCTGTCAAATTGCGCTCACTTTCGATCCGGCGATGGAACGCCGCACACATCCCTGATCTTGGCGATGATCGTCGCTTCCCGGTTCTTCCTGAACTCCTCGTACTTTTTGGCTGCAGCCTCTTTGGAAAGACCTTCCGTCGCACTCTTCAGGACGATGAGGCCCGTCGGGGAAATGAAGTGTGGCGCGAGCAGGGCCTCCGTTGCACCAGACGGAGAGATTTCCGGGCTGGCGATGTACTCCGCCGGGGCCTTGTCCTTGATCTTCCCATTGGTCTCGTCGCTGATGAGGGTCCGATTGACGATGCTGTTCACCTCGTTCTTGTTGGAAATCCCGTGACGCCGGAGGTAGGCCCGCGGGAAGATGTGGTGGTCTTCGAGATCTTGAAGCTGGATGCTCTCTCCGCGCCGCCAATCGCGTCCTCCAGCAATGGCGAGTAGGCTGAAGATGCCGCTGTACACGGAACTGGCGAAGCTCGCCGAGTCGGCGACGCTGAACCCCGACGCGCCGATCCGCGCGCGCGCTTCCGCGAAGACCGCTGGCTCGGGCTTGTCCTCCACCCAATGCGCCAAGAGTTCAGAATAGTCCTTTCGGGACTTGCTTTCGATGGCGCTCGAGTATCGCTCCAAGAACACGTTGGACCAGTACCACCGCCTGAGGTCGGCCCGTGGCCCTTCACCGAGCTTTCGCTCTTCGATTTCGGTCCGCAAGGCCGCCAGAACTGGAAGGAGCCCGAATCCTGGCAGCCACTTCCGGTCGAACACTCCGAACCCGTCTTGGCCGATGTCCGTGGCGATCTGAAGGGCTCGGTCCATTGCCCGTGTCGACCGTTCCCAGTCCCTCTCGAAGCCTTCGGGCTTCAGGTCGATCAGGATGCGAGGTTTGGGGTCGAGTCCGCGAAGGACCGCCAAAGTGCGAATGACAAGCACGCCGAACTTGTTGGTGTCGGCCTTGCCCTCGGACCAGGTCGCGAGACGTGTGTTCTCCTTGCAGGCGTGCTCCCAGAGGTCGTGGATCTTGATGCCGGACCGGTAAAGCCGTGCGGTCAGCAGGTCGTAGACCGAGAGTTCGATGCCGGTTGAGTTAAGTTTTTCGAATATTGCGCACACCCTGCCGATGGCGTCGGTGTCGCCGTCGTCGACCCTGGGCAGTTCTACCAGCGGAACCTCGAAGGTCTGGAAGTCGTTGATCGCCTTCGTCGCCCCATCCCGCCACTCCTTTCGGAACCGCTGATGTTCCTCCGCGTCATGGTCTCGGAGCCAATCGTCGAGGCCATCGCGCCAGTTCATGAAGTCCCCAGAGCGGAGAAGTCGCGTGCAGGGCAGGACGCGTCGCTTGTACTGTGCTTCGACCTCGTCGAGGCCGTCGAGTTCGCGCTTGGAGCAGTCGAAAACGATCTCGTGGTTGTCGGGCTCGGCCCGAAGGAGATCGAGGTCGACGTAGAACCAACGCCGCTGGCTGGAGTCCTTGAGGGGGTAGTCGGGGGCGGTGAGTGCATAGATCAGGGACGTGAGCCGCTGCTGCCCGTCGAGAACCAGATGCTCGGGTCGCGCCTGTTGGTAGAGCGGCTTCGCGCCCCGAAGAAACACAGGGGCGAAGGGAGGTTTCTGAGGGTCGCATCGCAGCAGGAGAAGCGATCCCACGAAGTATCGCCTGAGGATCGAGCGGAGGAGGTCAGCGACTTGGTCCCGTGGCCACACGAAGTCACGCTGAAAATTGGGAAGGCACAGCTTCCCTTCATGGGCCTGTTCGACGAGACCTACCAGCTTGCGCTTATCCGGGATAATCTCCATCTGCGTTTGCTTCGCCTCCAAGCGACACCAGCCATGTACCCGGGTTGGGATCGCCCGCTCGCGCGCTCGAGTTGCAGCGCATGAGTCGAGAGGGAATTGTAACCGCGCTCGTGGGTGCAGGGCAACCGGGAGGTCGCTTGGAACGGTTGTCTGTGCATCGAACGCGCCCGGGATCGTGCCGACCGGTGAGTGGGTCCCGAAGCCCGGCCTTCCCGCAGCCTGACCCACCATCTCTCTCGGTCGGCTCAGCCACTCGAACCCCGAGCTTGCACCATCCTTCGCCGCAGGCTATGATTACGGGATCGTTACCCTGCGAGCGCGAATCGCTCGGGCTGCTCGCGCTCCTGGGCGCACCTGGTCCAGGGCCGGCCTGTGACGCAGGGAGGAGTAAAACCATGCCCAAGTCAACCTACCGCGGCCATGTGAAGGGCGGCGGTGTCGTGCTCGACGATCCGCTGGATCTCTCCGACGGAGCGGCAGTCGTGATCTCCCCGGTGGTTGCGCCGCTGGGGAGTCCCGCCGCCATCCTCGCAGGCATGCGTGCGCCGCCACACGTGAGCGCCGCAGACGCCGAGGAATTGCGGCGGTCCATCGAGGCGGGGAAGCGCCCGATCTCCTACCGCAACCCGATGAAGCCGAGACGGAGGAGGTAGGTTGAGACGCTACCTCTTGGACTCGAGCACGCTCAGCTACATCGTGGAAGAGCATTCGACGGTGCAGGCCCGGGTCAAGGCTCTCGCCGAGGATGACCGCGCCATCATATGCGCGGTGGTTCGAGGTGAGGTATTGTTTGGCGTCCAGCGGCTCCCTCGCGGCAAGCGGAGAGAGACGCTTGCCGCAAAGGTCGCCTGCGTTCTCTCCTGCTTTCGGTGCGAGCCCATCCCGGAGGCGGCTGCCGACCTCTATGCCTGCATCAAGGCCGACACCCAGGTTCGGGGAAAGCGGCTCGACGAGAACGACCTCTGGATCGCCGCGACAGCGCTCACGCTGGACGCGGTTCTCGTGACCTCCGACAGCGACTTCGGGCGAGTGGGGAATGGCCTGCGACTCGAGGACTGGACCAGGTAGGAACATGGACTGTGCCTGCCGACCCCACCCGCGCTCGGCCCTTGATTCCCCGCGGCCCGGGAGCGTATAATCCCGCCGCGGACCCTCCACCCGAACGCGGATTGTCCAACGGTCGTCACGGTCGTCCCACACGCCGCTGACCGCTGTTCCCCGTACTCATCCGCCCCCACTTCCCAGCCAGGAGCTCGCCATGACCGCCGCCGCCGCCCGCAAGTACCCGAGGCTCCTCCTCCTGGCAACGCTCGCCCTGTCCTGCGCAAGTCTCGGTTCGGCCGTCCCGGCCGCGCCCGCCGCCTCCCCGCGCGACGTGGCCCGCACCTTCTACGACGCCTTCATCAAAGGGGACGTCGCGACCCTGCAGGGGCTCTACGCCCCGGACGTGAAATTCCGCGACGAGATCTTCACCTTCTCCGATCGCGCGGGCACCATGGGCATGTGGCGCGTCCTCGTGGACCCCAAGAGCGGCGGCCGATTCTCCTACGAAATCCTCGGCGCCGATGCGAACACCGCCACCGTGCGCTGGATCGCCGACTACAAGTTCCCCTCCCCAAAGTTCGGCCGCAAGGTCCACAACGTCGTGACCGCCACCCTCGTCGTGCGCAACGGCCGCATCGTGGACCACCACGACAGCTTCTCCTGGGAGAAGTGGTCCCGGCAGGCCTTCCCGCTCGGCGCGCTCTCCTCGTGGCCGCCGGTCGCGAAGTTCCTGAAAATGGTGATCCGCGGCGTCCTCGCGAAGAGCGCCGGGTCCGCGCCTCCGCCCGCCGCGTCCCCCTCGGCCGACGCCAAGCAGGACGGCGGCCCGGGCATGCTGGACCACATGGACGACCCCCGCTGAGTCTCGCGCCGCGCCATCGCCACCTCAGCCACCACCGCCGCCGGCGCACCACCCGGCCTTCCTCCCTTCGAAGCGTTCACCCCGCGAACGTGCATGGGATTTTTCTGTCGTCCAAGTCGGCCTCTCCCTCGTCAGGGAGGGTGGAACCACCCGACAGATGTTCCGAGATCGGTGGGCACGGCGGCGCCGTGCCCCTACCGTTGTCGGAACGGGTGAAGCGACCCGACCACCCCCCTGAACATCCGTGAGAGGAGGAACACCCCGTGCACCGACTGCGCTTGCTGCTCCTGGGTCTGGCCCTCGTCGCGACCGCGGGCTGTCTTGAACGAAAAGAGGGAATCGTGATCGCGCCCGACGGCTCGGCCTCGCTCACGGTCCAGGTAAAAGGCGACCCGAACGACGTGCGAGCCGGCGATCCGCTGCCTTCCGCGCAGACGGGCTGGACGGTCCGAGAAAGCTCCGAATTCGACAACGAGGGCAAGGAGACGCTCGTGCGCGCGGCCTCGCTCTCGGTCGCGGCGGGCGCCCCGCTGCCTTCCTCGTACGCCGCGGCGGCCGATCCGGCGCGGGACGCGGCCCTCGCCTTTCCGACCTCTCTCAAGGTCGAGCAGGGGCCTGCGGGGACCTACTACCATTTCTCCCGCGTCTACCGAGGACGGACCTGGCAGGCGGTCGAATATCATCGCGAGCAGGCCCTCGGCAGCGACGAGATGAAGCAGATCCTGAAGAAGGACCCCAAGGAGATGTCGGAGGACGAGCGCTCGGCCGTGGTTCGCGCGCTTCTGGAGTGCGGGCGTCGCGAGACCTCGACCTACCTGCATCAGGCACTCGCGGATTCGGGCGAGGCCGTGCCGCAGCAGGCCTTCCTGGCCGCCCTCCGCGCGGCGCTCGAGCCCTACGCGAAGTCCGGACTCGCGACGCAGGCGACCGAGCTTCTCGCGCGCAACGCGGGCGACGAGATCGTGGCGCTGGCGGAGCGGCTCAACCTCGAATCGAAGACTTCGCTCGAGGCCTCGCTCTCCGGCGCCGGGCTGTCGGGCGAAGTCGTGCGGGCCTTCGTCGAACGCTGCGAGTTCCACCGGAGGGCGCGCGACGTCTCGTCCGACCTCTCCGACGAGCGCTGGGAGGTGAACGTGACCCTGCCCGGCCGCATCGTGGACCACAACAGCCTCGACGCGCAGGAGGGCGCGGACGCGGCGGACAATCGCGTGCTCTGGAGGTTTGACGGCAAGGCCCTCCAGGACCGGGATGTCGTCCTGCTGGCGACCTCTTTCCTCCCGAGCGAGGAAGAAAAGCGGAAGTGAATCTCATGGATGCGGGCGAGCTTCCCCTCTCCGAGCTGTCGGCGCCGATCTACCGCTGGGCGTATCGGCTCTTGCAGGACCACCACGACGCGCTGGATGCCACGCAGGGCGTGCTGGTCAAGCTCCTCGCGCAAGCCCCGTCGCCGCCCGCGCCCGAACGACGGATGGCCTGGCTGCGACGAGTGACCATCAACCACTGCGTCGACCTGATCCGGGGGCGGCGACCCGCGGTGGAAGCGGCCCGGGAGGCGCGCGCCGCCGCTGCCGCGGGCGGGTCGGCGGGCGAGCGCGAAATCGCGCGCGAACCCGGGGCGGAGGAGAGCGCCCTCCGCGTCGAGCGCCGGGAGCGAATCGCGCTCGCGCTCGACGACCTGAGCGAAACGCAACGGCAGGTGCTCGTCGCCAAGGTGTACGACGAGGAGACGTTCAGCGACATCGCCCGCGCGCTCGACATCTCCGTCAGTTCCGCGAAGACCCATTACCTGCGGGCGCTCCGCAAGCTGCGCGATTCCCTCGGGCCCGAAGTTGAGGAGCGACGCTCATGAAGTGCGAAGAGCTGGCGGACCGGTTGGCGGACTACCTCGGGGGAGAGCTGGGCGGGGACGATCGGCGACTCGTCGAGGCGCATCTTGAAAGCTGCCCTGCCTGCCGCGGCGAGGTGGAGAGCCTGGGCCGCACGGTGACCCGGCTGCGTGCGGTCCCGACGGTGAGCGCCGAGCAGGCCGCCGAACGGACCGCGGAGTTGGAGGTGCGCCGGCGCACGCGAGGTCCGCGCCGGGTTCTGTCCTTCGCCCTCCGGTACGCGGCCGTCCTGCTCGTGGGCTTCGTGGTCGGCGGGCGCTTCGGCGGGGACTGGATCGCCGGCGGCGGCAGGCCGGCAAGCAAGCCGTCGACTCCCGAGCGGACGGCGCGCGCGGACGACGTGCATCCCGGCTGGGTGCGTGCCGCGCGGGAGTCGCGGAAGCTGCATGCCGGCGCCGCGACGATCGGCGAACCGCTGGCACTCCTCGCGGGCGTCTCCGCCCGGAGCGGCTCGCCGCGCTGATCGGCCCGCGGCCGAGGTCCCCGAACCGCGAGCGTGAGCGAGCGGTCTCGAGGCGAGCGTAGGGCCCGGACAGAAACAACGCACGTAGTTCGGAAACCAGGGAACTCCTCAGGAGAAGGCTCAAGGCTCAATGATCAATTTTCAGAAAAGGCTCAAAGTTCAAGGCTCAGAGTCCGCGCTTCCGTGCCCGGGCTACGTTCCATGGTGGTCATTGAGATTTGAATCTTGAGCCTTGTCTGAGTCTTGAAAATTGAGCCTTGAGAATTCATGTCGCCCTCCTGCGCTTCAAACGAGCAAGTTATTTTAATACGGGCCCTTCGGTTCCGCCCCTCTCGCCCCCCGAGCCCCGGCTTCGACCGTCACCTCACGCGGCTGCCTGCTGTAAACCTCGCCTTCCACCCCGATCCCCTTTTCGCATCCCGCCTCTCCTGTTTCCACTGCCGAATCCCTCCTCCCCTCTCGCCACATACCCCTGCCGTGTGCCGTAACGCATTATTGCTGTGTGGCTTAGTTGCAAGTGCTCGCTTCGTATCCTCCCTGTCGCTTTCCCTTGTTCGGCGGCCTGCCTTTTGCTCTAATGCGTCCTCGGCCTGCGCAATCCCGGACCTGGGGCCACGACCCCACGTCCCCTGGAGGAAAGAGCAATGAAAATTCATCGAGAGGGGTTTGCCCTCTCGGCGGCGCTGGCGGCGATCATCGCCGGCGCATCCGCCGCGCCGGCCCTCGACGCAGAGAAGATCACGGCCTCGAGCCTGAATGTCCGGAGCGCGCCGAGCACGAGCGCCTCCATCGTAGGGGAAATACCCTACGGGCAATCCTACGTCCCGATCGCAGCGTCCGGTTCATGGCGGAAAATCTGGTTCAATAGCGGCACCGCCTGGGTCTACGGTAGCTACCTGAGTCCGGCCGGTGTCGCCGAAGGCCAAGTGACCGCCGGTTCGCTCAACGTCCGCTCCGGCCCGGGGACCGGGTACAGCGTCGTCGGCTCCGCGCCTGCCGGTTCGTGGTGGGCGATCGTCGGCACGAGCGGGGCGTGGCGGAAGATCTACTTCGGCGGCGCGGCCCGCTGGGTGCACGGCGCGTACCTCTCCACGGGCGGCCTTTCCTCAGGCGACGGCGGCGGTGGCAGCGCCCCGACGAGCGGCCTGCCCACGTCGTCCGTCGGTTTCGTCCAACTCCCCGCCAGCGGCACCGGGTTCTACTGCTACAGCGTCCCGGATCGTCGTTGGGGCAAGCCCTCGATGGTCTACAAGCTCATGGAGGCCGCGGGCACCTGGAAGTCCGGCCACCCGGCCTGGCCTCGGATCGGCGTCGGCGACATCTCGCTTCCCCACGGCGGGCCGATTTCCGGACACGTCAGCCACCAGCACGGCGTGGACGCCGATCTCCGCCTCGTTCGCACCTCGGGCGAATCGGCGGTGACCATCTACGAAGCGGCATACTCCCGGCCCCGGACCTTGGATTGGATCACTAACCACGTGCACGCGAAGCTGAACGTGAGTGTGATCTTCTTCAACGACCCGGAGGTCTATCACGCCCTCTCGTACGTGCAGTACTGGCCGAACCACCACAACCACATGCACGTGCGGATCCACTAGTGGCCCGTTGACGAAGTCCAGTCACGATGTCTGGGGGCGCGGGCCTCCGGCCCGCGCGAACGGCCGCATGGGTTCCGACCCGCCGTGGCAGAGTTGACGACTGTGTCCGCAGTTCGTCAACGGGCCACTAGCCCGGTCGACGAAGCGTGGGCGCGCTCCTCGCGGAGTCGTCGGAGCACAGCGGATGAGACCTTCGCCGGCGAAGCTTCTGTTCCCGCTCTCCCTGCTTCTCACGGCCGTGGTCTCGTACCAGGTCGGACGAGCCTCCACCTCGTCGGCCCCGCCGGCCGGCGCCGCCACCGCCGCATCTCCGCTTACCCAAAGCGGCGCACCGTCGGCGGCCCCGCGCCGCGTCTCCGCCCCCGCGCATGCGGAGGCGAGCGCGGCCCGCCACGTCCGGCGGAGCGAGCCGGTGCCCGGCGCGTCCGTGGGCAAGCCGGACTCGGCGGCCGCCGAAGTCGCCGGTGCCGGCGCCGCGGGGTCGTCCTCCGCTCGCGAGCTGGTCCGCGCCCTCGAGGCGGCCGCGGCTTCTGACCGCGCCGATCGGCAAGACGTCCTCGACCAATTGCAGAGCCGCCTCGTCTCTGAGTGCGTCGCGCGACCGGAGGCGCTCGCCTTCTGTCTGGAGCGTTTCCGCGCGACCGCGGGGAGCGAGGCCGGCGCGCTGCTGGCCGTCGCGCTCGGGCAGGTGAAGGATGCCGAGGTCGAGTCCGCGGCCCTCGACCTTGCGCGCTCGGGCCGAGGCGAAGCGGAGCGGCTCGCGGGCCTGGAGCTGCTCGACCGGCTCGACGTCGAGAACCCGGCGACGCGCGCCGGCGTACTGGAAATCCTCCGGGGGGACGCGAGCCTGCGCGTGCAATCGGCCGCGATCTATGCCCTGCATCGCGGCCTGCCCGAGCCCGCCGACACGCGCCGCACTGTGACAGTCCTGGCGCCTCTCGCCGCGAGCGCGGACCCCGAGTTGCGCCGCCGGGCCGTGGTCGCCCTCGCGGAGTGGGCGCCGGACGCGGCCTCGCTCGAGCCGGTCCTGCTCGCCCTCGCCGATCCGTCCCCGGACGTACGCGCCGGCGCGGCCTTCGCCCTCGGCCGGACGCGCGTCCCGCATCCCGGCCTGATCGATGCCCTCGCGACCCGTGTGGCCGATCCCCACGAGGACTCGACCGTCCGCGACCTCGCTTGGCAGTCGCTCACCCGCTTCCCCCTCGACGACCGAACCTGGGCCCGCGTGCAGGAATTCCGACTGCAACACGAGGCCGCCGGCGAGGTCGGGGGGAGCGAGGAGCCGCATGGGGAATGAGGGGGGGGGCAGAGACGTTTTGCGTCGCATGCACAAGTCTTTCGGGGACAATGATCAATGACCAGTGACCAATGTCCAAGGACCAATCAACGCCCAAATGACCAATGACCAGAGGCTTGCGCTCCAGCAGCGAAGAGGGGTGACGGCGCCGCGGCCCTCACGCCGGTCACATGTTCAGGCATGGCTCAAATCCGGGTTACAGATTGCCGTCGGCCGCCTACCGTAGGGGCGCCCCTTGTGGGCGCCCGCGATCGGCTGCGAAGCGCTAGACTGCACGGTGCCGCGACGAGGGCGGGCACAAGGCCCGCCCCTACGTCCGGGCGTCGATCCGTGCCACCCCTACGCCGCCCAAATTGAACCATGCCCATGTTCAGTTTGGTCATTTGGGCTTCGTCATTGACTGGTCATGGGTCATTGGACCCCTACCGGTCGACTTCGCGAACACTTTTCCAGATTTCGTCAAGCCCTCGCACAACCGGTTCTGGGCATTGGGAATTCGTCACTGATTGGTCATTGGAAATTGGGCCTTGGTCATTCGTTCGTTGCGCCCCTCGGATCGCGGGCAAGCTGAGGCTCGACCGGATTGGGTTTCGGGCGCGAGCGCCGATTTGGAGCTTGGTCATTCGTTTCTTCACTCCCCTCCGCTCGTCCGTCCTTCCTTGTTGTGTTCGCGGAACCGCTGCATCACGCCCTCGTCCCGCCCGTGCCGGCTCGGATTCGGTTTCGAGGTTCGCGCGCTCGGCACGAGCACCAGGTTCATGACGTCGCCGTTCGGGTACTCCCTCCGGATGCGCTCGTACAGCTCGACGGTGCGCGCCTCGTTGCGGTCCCAGTAGCCGGCCCAGAAGAGGGCGTCGTCGGCCAAGGGGCTGTCCGGGTAGCGGCGAACCAGCTCCAGGAAGTCGGTTTGCGCGCCATCGAGCCAGCGTTCGTCTTCCTTGACGAGCGAATTGTACCCGAAGAGACGGAGCCCGGCCACGCCGGCCATGTAGAGGGCGTTCGGCGCCTTCACGGAGTCCGGAAAGCGCTCCGCGACCGCGCGGAAAAGCCCGCGCGCGCGCAGCTTGACGTTGTACTCCTCCTGAAAGCGGCGGAGCCGGTCCGCCTCTTCGGGCCGCAGCAGGGCCTCCTGGGTCGAGAGGTACTCGACGCGTCCGCCCCGCCACGTGACCTCGTTCGTGAAAAGCGTGTCGTGCTCGAAAATGTGGCGCGCGTAAGCGTAGGCGGCCGCGCCCGCGTCCGCGGCGACCCGATCGAGCAGTCGCCGGACGCGCATCCGCACCTCCGGGTCCGGGCTGCGAAGGCCTGCCTTCATCCTCTCCGCGGCCGCCCGACCCAGGTACTCCAGCTCGGCCGTCGCCTGCTCGCGCACCGCCGGCTCGTCGTCCCCGAGCGCCGCCAGGAGCCGTTCCACCCGGGCCCCAAGGTCAGGCGCCTCCAGGCCGGGACGCAGCGACTCCTGCATCCGGTTCCAGGCGGCCTCCATGCCGGCGAGCTGCCTGCCCTTCAGCGCCACGTTATCGGCCAGGCGGGAATCCGGGGGACCGGCGCCGGCCTCCGCCGCCGCCCGGAGCGCGCCGTGCGCGCGCGCGAAGTCCTCCTGCCTCATCCGCCGAACGGCGAGTGAGTACCAGACCACGCCGGCCGAGGGGTGCGTGGAGTGTTGATTCGCGAACCTCTCGATCTCGTCCACGTCCATCAGCACGTCCAGAAGATAGGCGACGTCCGGCATGTACTTGATGTCGAGGTAGAGCGCGAGGGCCGCGCCGCGGTCCTCCGCCAGCTCGCACGCGATGGCCGCCTCCTCCATCGCATGCACGGCCGGCTCGGCCTCGGGAAAACGGCGCCAGAGCTCGCGAGCGGTTTCCGCGGCTTCCCCATGCCTGCCGAGCGCCGCGAGGGCGCGCGTCTCCACCCAGAGGGCCTCGTCCTCCCGGTGCGCCGGAGCGCCCTCCTGCTTCAGGCGGCGGCAGGCCTGCAGCGCCTCCTCCGCGCGTCCGAGAAAAAGGAGCGATCGCGCCAGCTCCAGCCGCGTCAACGCCGCGCCCGCGCGGCTCGGCCGCCCGGCCAACCAGCGTTCGGCCGCCGCGACCAGGGCCCGCGCCTCCTCCCTTACGCTCTCCGTTGTCGCGGGAGCCGTGTACGCCTCGTCCTCACCGTCCTTATCCCCGGGCGCAACCGCCTCCTCTTCCTCGGCGCGGTCCGGTCGCTGCACTTTGCGGTACTTCGACCACCGTTCGTGCGGCGCCTGGTTCCTCACCTCCGTCCACCGCGACTCGAGGTCGTCGAAGGCCATCGGCAACGCCCTCGGCGCGAGCGCAGTCCCCGGGAAGCGCTCGAACAGCTCCCGATACTTCCTCCCGAAAAAAAGAACTGCTTCTTCCGCGGGCGTGCCCGCGAGCCCCGCGAGGGCGTCGGGCGCTTCGGCGAGGAGGCGCTCGAAGACGGGCTCCCACGCGCGCAGCTCGGCGACCCGCCCGTACGTCGCACCGAGGATGGCAACGGCGCGCGCGTGTTCCTCCGGGCTCTTCGCGGTCAGGAACAGCCGCAGCACGGCCTCCGGCGCGTACTCGCTCGCGGGGAAGGAGAGGGCGAGCCGGGCCAGCGCCTGCCGCCCCCAGGCGCGCCTCGACGGCCCGGCGAAGGGGGGCGTGAAGGGGGAGAGGGGCCAGGTGGGTCGCTTGTCCTCGGTCAACAGCGCGCCGAGGAGCAGCAGAGAGACCGGCGCGCGGTCCCCCTCGGGGAATTCCGCCAGCAGTCGCAGCAGCCGCGCGACGGCCCGATCCGGGTGGTCGTGACAAGCGCGGCGCGCCAGCCGGTAGAGCAGATTGTCCAAGAGCCACGCGGGCGCACCCGGCAGCTCCCGCTCGACGGCGGCAAAGTCCACGGCCTGGTACGGGTCGCTCGTGAACGAGAGCCAGGCCCAGATGGCGCCCGTGCCCGGCGCACCGAGGCGGACGAGGCAATCGAGGTAGGCGAGCACGGCCGGAGGGATCGGGCGGCGGGGGGCACCGGCGGCCCGCAGTTTCCGAAACACGACGTAGAGCAGCGATTCCTCGGCCTCGTCCGCCATGTCGCCGTGCGGATAGCGCTCGAGCAGCCGCTCGTATGCGTCGCGCGCGTCGTCCCAACGCCCTTCCAGGCACGCTGCCTGTCCCACGAGACCGAGGGCGTCGTCGGCGAGGTCGTCCTCCGGGTAGGCTTCGAAGAGCGCGCTTGCGGTCGCGGTCGCGCCCGCGCGTCCGCCGGCCTCTCCGGTCGCGAGGCACGCACGCGCGAGCAGGTAGCGCGCGCGAGGGGACACCGAGGCGCGGGGCGCGCCGGCCACGAGCGCCTCGAGCGCGGTTGTGGCGGCGGGGAACTCGCCCGCACGAAAGAGAGCCGCAGCCCGGCCGAGCGAAGCAAAGGGATGAAGCGGCGCCGCGGCGGCATCGGCGAGCACGGCATCGAATGCGTCTTTGGCCGCTGCGCAGTCCCCTTGTTCGAGCGCCCGACGCCCGCGCAAATGGACCGCCAGCCCGGCGGGCGCGGTCGCGAGGGCGCCGGCCAGGGGCACGATCGAGCCGAAGAGGTCCACGCGCTCGCGGGCCATGTTCACCGCCTCGGTCCAGCCGGGGGCGGAACGGCGCAGTCGCAATGCGGCCCGCGCGTCCGCGAGGAGGGCGCGCGCGAGCTCCAGGGTCTTCCCCCAGTCCCCGCCCTCCTCGGCCGCCCAGACCGCGTCCATGCGTGCGACCAGGAACTCCGGGTCCTGCGGCGTTCCCAGCCCCGCCCCTTCCCAGTCCTGCACGCCGCGGGCGATCGCCTTGTACGGCTCCCCGAAATGCACGTTGGGCTCCGGGTCCCACGCGCACCCGTCGGAGTCGCGAGGGGCAGGCGCGGCGCCGCCAAGGGCGAGGACGGCGACCGCCGCGGCCGCGAGTCGGGCGTGCGAGGCCGCGCGCCTTGCGAAGCTCATCGGCGCACCTCCGGCAGCTCGAGGCTCGCGGGCGGCAGCTCTTCCCAACGACCGTCCGGCCAGCGGAGCCGGCCGGTCGCGCGCGCGCGCGGCGCGTCCGCGGACGTCGGGGTGGCTTTGGAAGCGGTCGCGAGTTCGACCTCCGCGGACTCCACGTGCTCGCCGGCCGCCAGCAGGTTTTCGCGGAAGCGGAGCGTGTCCGCGAGCAGGCGGCTGGACCGCGCCTCGCCGGCGAGCGTCTCGACCTGCTCGAAGCCGCCGCGACCGAAGGCTGCGAGGCCGGCCCCGCGCCAGGAGAGCCGGACCTCGATCGACGCCGGCGACGCCGCGCTCGGGATTTTTCCTTCGTTCACGAGCCCGATGCGGACCGAGGAGCCGCCGGTTCGTCGCAGCGTCAGTCGGGCGCGCGGAGCCGGCGGCCCGCCACGCGCCGCGGCGAGGGCGACCTCGGCGTCGAGCACCAGCGGGTCGCGCTGCGCGGGGAGACGGAAGAGGAGCAGGCCGCGGCAGGCGGGACCCACGGCTGCCGCGACGGCGGCGAACCGGCGCGCGAGCCCGTCCGCGGTCCAGGTGTCGAAGCGTACGCGCCAGCCCGCGAGCAGGCCGATCGTACCGACCCGGCACGGGCGCTCGACGAGGAAGGTCGACAGGACGTCCCCGTTCGGCGCGGGGCCGTCCGGCGGCGACGATTCCGACCACCGGACGGACCGCTCTTCGGAGAGGGCGTCCAGCGCGAGCCGGCCTTCCACGGCGAGGAGTCGAGCGCGCTCATCGAACACCTGCGCGTAGCCGTAGGTCGGGAGACCGAGGTAGTAGGGGCGGCCCACGGCCTCCGCGCCGGCGATCGCCTGCTCGACGAGCCCGGGCGCCGAAATCGAACCGGCGTCCTCGAGCCGCTGCGGGATGCGGTCGCCGAAGGGCATGGGGCAGTGAAAATCCGCGCGTGCGGCCAGGTCGCGGAAGGACACGTGACCGAGCCAGGTCACAAGCGAAGTGATCGAAAGTGAGTCGCCGGCGGGTAGCACGCTTCGCAGCGCGGCGAGGAGCGTGACGTAGCGCGGGAGAAGTCGAGTCGGCGCGTCGAGGTCGAGTTGGATGCCTTGCACGCCCCAACCGCGCGGGACGAGCGCTGCGCGATCCGCGAGATAGCGTCGTGCGACGGCGGCTGCGAGCGCAGCGGGCGCGAGCCCGCCGAAGCGCGAGAGCAGGCCGGGGGCGAAGCTGTACACGAGGTGGACCGGGAGCGCGGGCGGAGGAGAGTCGTCGGGGAAGGCGGTCGCGTCGGCGAGGATGCCGGGTGCGGATGCCTCGGTGGGCGGGACGGCGGCGGTAGGGGCGGGCGCGGGCGCGAGGGTGAAGGTCCCGGCTTTCACGAAGAGTGGGACGCCGTGGACGGTCTCGAGCGCGCGGCGCGAGGCGGGCGACGGTTCCCAGCGGGAGGTCCAGTACCAGAAGCCGACCGGGGGCGTGAGCCGGTGGTCGGCAGGCGAAGCCGGTGGACGGCCGGCAAGTAGCCAAGGGAGGCACGCGGCCGCCGCCACGGGGAGCGCGAGTGCGATGGCGAGGGCCGTCCGTCGAGCGCGTGAGGGCGTGCGTGGGACGGACGGGCCGGTCGGAGAGGGCGGGCCGAGCGGAAGGGGCGGACGCGAGGGCATCCGGGCACCTGACTCGTACGCTGATGCTCAAGTTCGGAGACGCACCTTGACAGGATAACAGGATCGACTGGATGTTGCTATCTGTATCCCGTTCCTCGGGTGATCCTGTCAGAAAGAGGCGCTACCTCATCGAATTTGCGACCTCGTGTACTCGATACCTCTTGACGAAGTCCAGACACGATGCCTGGGGGCGCGGGCCTCCGGCCCGCGCGAACGGCCACAGGGGCTGCGACCCGCCACGATTGGGTTGACGACTTTCTCCGAAGCTGGTCAACGCGCAGCCAGGAGCGGGAAACCTCAGGAATCTACCAGGGCGCGGCGCCACGCGCAAGCAGCGCGAACTTACAGAAAGCGTCCGCAAAGATGGGTGCGCCGCTTTCATGGACTCCGCGCCCTTGGTTTCCTATAATCGACCGGGACGGGGCTGCGGGCAGCCGCGCCCTTCCCTTCGCGTGGGGCCTTGTCCTGCTTGCAGCCGCCGGCTGTGCCTGGGGAGGATCCATGCCTGCTTCTCGGTTCCGCCGATTGTTGCGGCCGCTCGCTCCGCCGCTGCTCGCGGTGCTTTTCCTGCTCGCATCGCTCCGCCTCGCAGCCGCGGACGATCCGCCGGCCGGCGGACAGCCTCCCTCGGGTGAACACCCGATGCCCGCGGGTCCCGCCTCGGCTACTCGGCCGGCGCCCTCCCCCACGCCCGCGCCCACGTCGCCCGCGGATCCCGCGCTGATCCTTGTGTACCGCGGCGTGCTCGGCGAACGCGCGATTCTCGAGAACCTGGACTCGGGGCAGCAGAAGAGTCTCGCCCTCGGGGACGAGATCCTCGGCTACCGCGTGACCGAGATCCGCCCGCGACACGTCCTTCTCAAGAAAGGGGAGGCCACGCTCAAGCTGCGCTACGGGCCGTCCGAGGAGGAGACCGACGACGCCCGCGGGACCGCCCCGCCCTATCCGTACTCCCTGCCCGGCTGGCTCGGACCGCTGCGTGCCCACCTCGCGTCGACGCGGACCGACATCGACGCCCTGGACGCCCCGCTCTCCGAGATCCTGCTCGCGCTCCGCGCCAAAGCGGGCGTGCCGATTCTCTTCCATCCCGCCGCCGCGCCCCTCGGCGCCCGACGGCTGACCGTGCGCGTACAGGACGTGTCCGTCGAGGAGTCCTTCCGCCTGCTGCTCCTCCAGTTCGGCCTCACGATCGTTTTCGAAAATGGCCTCGTCGTCGTGACGACCATCCCGGCCGCGCGCGAGAATGCCATCGAGAGGACGGAGGCGGTCCTGCGCGAGCTGGACGCGGCGCGAAACCGCGCGGCGCCCGGCGCGAGCGTGGAGGACCGGCGCGTACACGACGCGATTGCCGCCGTGCGCGTCACGCTCAAAGCGGAGATGCTGCCGCTGACGGAGGTCGTCGACCTCCTGCGGCAGCAGGCGCCGATCCCGATCCTCCTCGACACCGCGGCCTTCGACCCGCGCGCCGAGGAGTACGCGGTGTCGGCGTCGTTCGAGGCGGTTTCCATGGAAGCCGCGCTCGCGGGCATCCTCACGCCGCTGGGGCTCGCGCACGCCATCCGGGGCGGCGTCCTCGTGCTGAGCACCCCCGCCGCGCTCGCCGAGGAACCGGTCGGAGCGAAGCCGGAGGAAATTCTCCCGACCAAAGTGACCGTCCGGTTCCAGGACGCGCCGCTCTACCGCGCCGTGACTGAGACGGCCCGGGAGGCGGGGCTGGAGCCGGTGATCGCGCCCGAGCTGTGGGGCCCCACGCCGAAATTCACGTCTCCCGCGCAAGGCTCGACCCTCGGGGACTTCTTGAAGGCCCTGGAGGCGGCGACGGGCGCCCGCTCGTCCGTTCGCGACGGGCGGCTCTACGTCTTCCGGTAGATTCGTTGACACTGCGGGGGGGCCGCTGCTAGAATCCGCGCGGGAGGCGGGGGATCGGTTCTCGGACGGGGAGCGTGCGCAATTGGAGGAATTGAGTTTGGAACCCACGACCAAAAAGGCGCAGCTCCCTCGCTGTCCCTACTGCAACAAGGTGGTGGTCTTCGACAACGTCCTCATCGAGAAGCGTCCCATCCCGTCCGCGGGCGGGAAATTCGAGAAGATCTACTACTGCCCCTATTGTTCGAAGATCCTTGGGATCATCGGATGAAGAAGCGCACGGAGTTCCTCGGCGGCATCGACATCTTCCAGGAGATGACCGACGAGGAGCTGAAAAAGCTCGACGCGATCATCCAGGAAGAGGTCTTCCGGAAGGGGGACACGATCTTCCGGGAGAAGGAAGCGGGCGTGAAGCTCTACATCGTCTATTCGGGGACGGTGGAGATCGGCAAGCTGGCGGAGGGGGACAAGCGCCACACCCGGATCGACCGGCTCGAGAAGGGGGAGATCTTCGGCGAGCTGGCGGTCTTCACGGAAATGCCGCGCTCGGCGGCCGCGGTCGCCGCGATCGCCGCGGAGACGCGCCTCCTGTCGCTCGATCGCGCCCGCCTGGAGCGGCTGATGTCGGACGACCTCGCGCTGGCGAACAAGATCCTGCGCGGCGTGTTGCGCAAAGTCGCGCAGCGCCTCCGCACCGCGAACGAGGCGATCCGGACGCTCGTCCGGAACATGAACCTCGGCTGGTACTGAGCGCCGGCTGGACGACCTCCGGCGTTCACATCCGAACCGCGACCGTCAGGGAGCGGTCTCGAGGTGTTCTTCCTCCCCCCGGCGTTCGCTCTCGCTCTCCCGCGCACGACCTCCCGCCTCGCCGCCAGTCCGTGGCATGCCTCACTTCGTAACCTGGTCGCGGTCGAAGAGCCACGCGTCCGCGGGAACCATCGCCTCCAGCGCGACCTTGAGCGCGGGCAGGAACCGGTTGGGGTCGGAGAGGCCTTCAGACTGCACCCACGCCTGGAACCCATCGCGCGCGATCTGACGCGCCTCGGCGCAGGCGACGAGCATGCCCAGGCCGGCCTGGAGGAGCTGCTCGCGCTGCGGGTGCTGCTCGTGCGCCTGGGTCGCACGCCAAGTCGCGAAGGCCGCGACCAGCGGCGCGGTCGCGTGTGACTGGCCGAGAGTCCTGAAGAGCTGAGCGCAATGATCCACCACACTCTCCGGGGCGACCTCGATGTGCAGATGCAGCCATACTGCCTGCGCGGCGAAGATCCCAAGCTGCTCCGGTGTGCAGGCGCCAAGGTTCGACAGAAACGTCGCGAGGTTCGGCCAGGCGCGCCCGCGGCTTGCCTCCCGCGCTGCGTCGGCGAATAGAGTGCGGGCCCGGTCAGGTTCGCCCGCCTTGAACGCGATAACGCCCATCTGGGAGAGCGCGGCGGCCTGGCCCTGAGCGTTGCCGATCTGCTCCTGGAGGGCGAGGGCCTGCTGAAGGAGGGCGAGGGCGCGCTTCGCGTCGCCTTGCTGGGCGATCACTCCGGCCATGTTGTTCAGCGTGGTGGCCTTGCCCCGCACATCCCCAATCTCCTCCTCGAGGGCGAGGGCTTGCTCCCAGAGGGCGAGGGCCCGATTCCCGTCACCCTGCCGTGCAATCACCGAGGCCATGCCGTTCAGCGTGGTGGCCTCGCCCTCGGTATGGCCGATCTGCTCCAGGAGGTCGAGGGCTTCCTGCCAGAGGTCGAGGGCGCGCCTGACGTCGCCTTGCTGGGCAATCACCTGGGCCATGTTGCCCAGCGTGGCGGCCTTACCCTCCGCGTGGCCGATCTCCTCCTGTAGGGTGAGGGCTTGCTGCCAGAGGTCAAGGGCGCGCCTGACGTCACCCTGTTCGGCTTTTACTCCGGCCATGCTGCATAGCGTGGCGGCCTTACCCTTCACCTCGCCGTTCTGCTCCTGGAGGGCGAGGGCCTGCTGAAGGAGGTCGAGGGCGCGCTTCGCATCGCCTTGCTGGGCGATCACCCCGGCCATGTTGTGCAACGTGGAGGCCTTGCCCTTCACGTCCCCGATCTGCTCCAGGAGGGCGAGGGCTTGCTGCCAGATCTCGAGGGCGCGCCTCACGTCGCCCTGCGAGGCGATGACTCCGGCCACATTGCCCAGCGTCCTGGCCTTGCCTTCCACGTCGGCGATCTGCTCCACGAGGGCAAGGGCTTGCTGCCACAGGTCGAGAGCACGCCTCACGTTCCCCTGCCGTTCGACCAACCTGGCCAAGTTGTTCAAAATCCCTGCCCGTTCGCGGGTGACTTCATTCCCTTCCGAAGTGGCCGCCGCAGGGCAGAGACGGAGGGCCGCCTCGTAGTCCGAGACCGCCTTCGGCGTATGCCCCAGAAGGTCGTGCGCGCACGCACGCGGGTGCAAGATCCGGTAATCATGCCCGAGTGCGAGCGTCGCCGTACAGATGCCTTCCGCCTCGCGATAGCGGTCCGCATCCACCCACGAGCGGGCAAGGCTGGCGGCTATCTCCCGCGCGATCTCCGCCTCGCCCGCGGCCAGCGCGAGGCGATGAATCTCGACGGCCCATCCCTCCGGTGCCCCACGCCTTCCCTTCCACACGGCATCGTAGAGGTGCCTAGCCCCCCGCCGCTGTGCGGCGAGCCATTCGTCGTCATTCAGCGCCCCCTTCAGGAGCGGCGCGAGCAGGCCGGAGACACGGAAGCGCGGTTCCTCCGTCCCCGGCTCCTTCCCCCGCTCCACCAAGCCGACGGCGACCGCCCGTTCCAGGGACTTCTCGATTGGAACCGCGCCGGCCGCCGCCTTGGCAGCGCTCAGGTCCACGGGCACCTCGTAGACGGAAATCGCCGCCACGACCCGCAGGCACTCGGCGTCCTGCTGATCGAGAAGCGTGCGCAGGAAGATCTCCTCCCGGAACTCGGCGGCCTCCCTCTCCATCGCCGCCAGCAGGGCCGGAACGTCGCTCGCGCCCGCCGTCGCGCCCACGACCCGGGCGACCCGCTCGGCCAGGCGCGGGTTGCCGGCGCACAGCGCTCGGGCCCGCTCGGCGACCGCTGCGTCGGACTGCTCCAAGGCACGGACCGCCGGGAGTTGCGCGAGCTTCTTGGCCCATTCCGCGCCGCGCATGGACTCCACGCCCTCCTCATAGAGCCGTGCAGGACCCGGAAGCGGGAAGGCATAGCGTGACGTGACCAGGACGCGCGAGGCGGACGCGGTCGAGCGGATGCCGGCCAGCAGGGCGTCCAGGACCTCCAATGCCTCCCGTCGCAGGATGCGCGCGACGCCGGCCGAGGCCTCCAGGCTGTGTTCGAAGTCATCGAAGACGAACAGCGCCGGCCGCTTCAGGAGGGGGCCCTCCAGAAGACGCCGGACGCGTTGTCGAAGCGTGTGGTCCGGATCGTTCAGGACACGCGCCGCTTCGCCGCCCTCACCTTGGGCCTGCACGGCACCCAGGAGGGCCATCTCGTCGATCCGCCCGACCAGGATGATACGCGCGTGCCCGCGAAGGCGTTCGCACAGGCGCGCCGCCAGGCTGCTCTTGCCCAATCCGCCCATGCCGTGCAGCAGGACCCCCTCTGCGTGGCCCGGATCCCCCTGGCGGTTGCGCAGGACGCGGAGGCACCGCTGCAGTGGTCGTCGGCGGCCCACGAAGCGCTCGCGTTTGCACACCTCCATCTTCGAGCCCGCATCCAGGAACTCCTGCGCTGCTTCTCGGATCCGCACCGATTCCCGACGCGGGGTTTCAACCGGAGTGACCAGCTCGCCCAGCTCGGATGCGTCGCTGTACAACCGAAGGAGGTGCCAGTAGGGGGAATTGCCCTCCAGGAGGTTCAGCCGGGCGCGCGCCACGGCCTCGTCCAGGCGGCTGCCGACGGCAAGCTGGTCGTAGAGGGCGGCCGCTGCGCGGCTGGCGCCCAGGTCGACGACGGGCAGCGCCCAACCCAGGACCGCCGGCGCCCCTGCCCGCACAACCGCCTCGCAAAGTGAGGGAAGGCCTCCGAGGTCAGTCGCCTGGCCGGTCCGGCACGCCGAAAAAAAGATTAGTCGAGGCCACCGGCCTTCGAAGGCACGGGCGAGCGCGTCCGCGGCCGACTCGTGGGGGGCGCCCAGCTCATCCTCCATCATGAAGCACGGGAGCCCGTCCCCCCTGATCCTGGCGTGACCGGTCAGGTGTACGACATCATACTGTCCGACGTCCGTCGCCACGATCCGTTCGCGCAGCCCATCGAGGCTCCCGCTCTCCTCGACCACCAGTTCGATGGGGTGGCGTCGGGTGGTCTCCAGGATGAGGCCTTCCTCCCCCTCGTAGTCGAGCACCGGCGCTACTCCCTCCGGCGAGCACGCCATGAAGAGGACGCGCAATGGGCGGTTCGTTCGGGAGACCTCGCGGCGGTCCCCGAGGGCGCGGCGAACAGGCGTGAACGGCCGGTGAGGGTCCAGGGCAAGGAACGCGCCTTGGGCGTGCAAGAGCTCCCAGGGGAGGTGGCGCAGACGTTCGGCCACGTCGACGTGGAGCGAGAGCCCGCCCGGCCCTCTGCGGGCCAGTTCCAGCCAGCGCTCGGTTGGGCCGTCGAGCCACTCGTAGAGGCGGCTACCCAGCTCCGCCAGCCGTGGGGCAGCCACCCGGTAGTCCGACTCGACCTGCTGAACGAAGGCGTGGATCGCCGATGCCGCCAGCTCCCGCTCCCCGATCGCCTTCCCGTCGGGGCCGATGAAGCGAAGGATCGAGACCGTGTCGGTCTTGGCGAAGACCGTGAACGTGAACTCGCGCAAGACCTGCCCTCTGCTGAACTCTGACGGGGGCGCGAGGACGCTGCCTCCGTGGAGGAATCGAACCGACCCGCGATTCTACACGCCGGCCTCAGCAGCCCGCAAGCGTCAAGAAGAGGATGCTCTCAGGGCCTGCCTGGCGGCTTCAAGTCACGTGCGCGGTGAGAAACTCGATGAGCCGGCTTGGATCGGATTCGTTGAAAGGCAGGCGCCAATTGGCGAAGGGTGGGCGGGCGGTCATGTCGCCGCATGTCATCTGAAGGTGGTAGAGCGGGTGCCGAGGCCAGGCCACTCTCGTAGGGTCGAGATGGAACATCAGCGACCAGAAGGGAGGCGAGTCGGAGTTCAGTCCTTCCGGTGCGCCCGATGCGGGCGGCCAAGCAAGGCAGATCTCGTAAGAGGAGAGCTTCTCTCCTTCACCCGCGATCTGGAAATTGAGGGCCACTCCGGAGGAACGAGCGATGGCAGCGTTGCGCTTTGCTGGCTCATATCGACCCTCGCCGCATGCGACGCGCCATTTTCCCCCGGCCTCCAAAACTCTTGCGCTTCGGCCCTCCCACCGGTCATGCCCGCCCATCGCGCCCCGAACTTCGTCGAGCACTTGCGCTGCCCGTTTCATGCGTGCTCTGCATTGCGTAGGGCCTGGGCGATCGCCTCCCATTGGCGCACATCGTTTGCCGGGACCGTCACCGGTTCCCGGCGAAAGAGTTTCCCGATCAGCTCCTCGGTGGTCATCCCGTACTTCGCCTCAAGGTCCGCGCGAGCCTGCCGGAACCCGCGGACCTGCTCTGAGTCCGTCGGGTTGATGGCGAAGGGTTCCGAAGTCACGGTGATCACCTGGGCGGCCCCGAGAAGTTCGGGAGCGACGGCTGCGATTTCCGGCATCCGTGAGGAAGTCACCAGGAGAACAACCGAATCCCTGCATCCGGCGCATCTGAGGGACTCATGGATACCGTCTCGTGCGGTGTTCCATGTTCGCCAACGTTCCCCAAGCACGGCCGCAGTTCCGTCCGATGCGTCATCGACGACGAACACGGTGGGGCTGTTGGCGTGGGGTCTCTCGTGCATGTGCGCCGGCACGTGCGCTGCGGGCACCTTTTCCACTCGCAAGTGCCCGAGTGCCGGCACCGCGGTCAGTAGCCAGCGCGCCGTCTCCTCGGACGCGGACGGGTCCTGACCGACCGTCACAACGATAGGGCTCGCCCCCCAAGCGGCGGCAGCCGCCACATCGTCAAGCCATCCCGAGGGAGCCTTAGTGGACGGCATTGTGCGCCTCCCACGCCCGCATCGTCATGATCTCACGGACAAGAGGGTTGATCGCCAGGTGGAGAGTTCCGTCCTCGTCCTCGAACTCGACAAGCGCCCCGACTCGGACCAGGCGGGAGCGGGCGGTGCGACTCCTGTCCGCGTCCCCGTTGCCAAGCTCCGCAAAGTCCTCCGGCCCGAGCTGGTACTGGAATCGCTCGGCGACGCGCCGGCGCGCCCGCAACATGCATACCTTAGTGACCGCCGTGAGACCGTCGCTCAGCGCGCGGCTTGCGGCCTCGGCCAGGAGTTGGACGAACTGACGGGGCAGCCCTCCGCTCCACTCGACAGCCTCCTCCACCATTGCCTCGGGGAAGGCCTCGGAAGCGCCCCGTCGTGACGCGAGCGAGCGGAGGAATTCGTGGCCCGGCGTCCCCGGCTCCGTGGCGAGCGCCCGAAGGCGTTCGACCGACGAAACCGCCTCCTCGACGTCGCCGAAGAAAGGCTCGAAGCTCAGCCCGACCGGGGCCGTGATCACCGCCCGAAGCGGCAGGGCACTCAGCATGCGCCGCTGCTCATGAAACAGGGCGCGCGCCGCCTCGTCCGGGACTTTTTCCAGTCCGTCCAGGAGGAGCAGTGCGGGGCGGCCGGAGCGCGTCTCCAGTTCTCGCACCACCGACGTCGCCAGGTCCCAAAACTGGAGCGGCGCGGCCGAAATTTTCTTTCGTAGCTCCACCATGTCCGACTGGAAGCGTTGGAGGATGCTCGGAGGAATCACCTGGCCGCCGCCTCCTGCCATGTTGATTGCGACCATCATGTGGTAGATCGGCTGACCCAAGGCCTCCTCGACGGCCCGCGCCGCCCTTGTTTCGCGAGAGTTCTGCGCATCCGCGGCCCACAGCGCAGCGTAGACGAAGATCTCCGGCCACCCCGCGAGGGACAGGTTCAGGACCGAGGCGGCGGGTGGGCGGAGGACGCAATAGGTGCTCGACAGTTGCTTCTCCAAAGCCCACATTTCCGTCGACTTGCCGACCCCGAGTTGCCCGAGGAGGAGGACACGGGCAGACTCTGACGCGCCGATGCGCGCCTGCACGACGGAGGAGAAGCCGGTTCGCTGCACATAGCACTCGGGGCCGGGCGGTGCCAGGACGTTGCACCGCGAAAGAAATGTCGCAAGAGCAGAAGGTTCGGGCATTCGTCTACCGGGCTCCGTCGAGAGGAGGGGCGCGCACGTTCACGGACACGAAACAAGGAAGAACCTTGATTCGCATTTTAGACCGTTCCGCTCAGGAGCGCAAGGCGCAACTCGACCGCGTCGGCGCTACCTCCATCTCTACCCGCCCGTCCGCCCCGCCGCGGTCCCGCCCCGTCTCGGGTGATCACCCGCTCACTTCAGCCGGACGACCTCGTACCCATACTCCGGCAGGAAGAAGTGCAGCCCCTCGGTGACGAGCGAGGCCGGCGTCCTGCCCGGCATCCCCTCTCCCGCCAGCACGCGCGACACCGAGTACGTCTTGCCGGGCACGAGGCCGAGCGCGGCGGTGTCGTGAAAGCTCAGATGCATCGTCTGCGCCCCGCCGCCGTTCACGACGAAGAGGTACACCTCGTCCGTCCCCTTCACCCGCCTCGCCCACGCCTCGCCGCGCACGTTCGACGAGTCGACGATCCGCGTCACCCCCGCCTCCGCCATCAGCCATTCCAGCAGCTTCGTCTTCGCCTCCAGGTCGGCGGCGTCGAGCGCGTAGTAGGTGTTGCGATTGTAGTCGGTGGTGAGGTAGCCGCCGAGGAAGAATGACTTCCCCGCGCCGACCGTGTTCCGGTAGCCGACGACCTTGCCGTTCGCGCCGGACGGGAGGCGCTCCCAGAGGAAAGGGCTCACCGTCGGCGGCACGTCCCAGTGCGAGACGTACCACTGCGACCGGAGCGTGCCCGCGTACCCCGGGAAGGAGGCGTTCACCTCCCCGCCGATGCGCAGCACGAGTCCCGGCCCGAGCGAGGGCATCGACATCCACCAGGACCAGAGGCCCGCGCTCGTCCCCGGGAAGAGCGCGCCCATCGGGCCCGCGACCTCGGCCGGCGTCTCCCACTTCATGTCGTGCCGGCCCGGCCAGAGAAAATTCACGAGCGTGCCGCCGCCGGTCACGTAGCCGGAGAGCTTGGCCGCGTCCGACGGCGCGAGGAAATCGGGGTTCAGGTACAAAAGCGCCTTGTACGACGCGAGCTGCGCCGGCGTCGCCTGCGCCAGGTCGAGCACGGCCGGATTGTAGCCGGACGTCATGCACCAGCCGAAGAGCCCGCCGTGCTCGTTCGCGGCCATCGACTCGAGGTCGTCCGGGATGCCGCCCTGCGGGTGGATGTGTCGCGCGTTCACCACGATCGCGATTTTGTTTTCGACCTCCTCGCTCTGGGCCATTTCGTGCGCCAAGGGCTGGAGGAGCTTCGTCCCGAGCGTCTTCAGGACGTGGTAGCGCGGCTGCTCGTGGCCGGTCATGTCGAGCGCGGCCTGGAACGGGTAGAGCGAGTTGTCGAGGTTGTAGCCGCCCCGGAAGACGTACATCGCCCCGCCCTTGAGCCCGTGGCCGACGAGCTTCGTGAGGAGCTGGCCGGTCTCTTCCGGCCGGACCGGCACTTCGATGCCCAGCGGGAAGGTGTACCAGCCCCCCTGGATCTCAACCGCCATCGCGAAGTTTTGCGGGCCGGTGTTGAGGTCGTTGTGCCGGTCGAAGAGCTTGATCGACTGATCGGCCTGGAACGGCGCGTCCATGAGGTCGCTGTTGGTCGGGAACATCTTCGGGTAGACGTCGAGCGTGTCGAGCGCGACCGCGTTCTTGCGGAGGCCGTTGTACATCTCGATGTGTCGGAGCGGGACGTTTTGCGGGCCGTCGTTCACGGTGAACTTGACGTCCGGCTCCTTGATTCCGCGGACCTCCCATTCGTGCCGGAGAATGGAGAGGTAGCGCTGGGCGTAGGCGGCGCCGGCCTCGAACCAGTCCCAGTGGCGGGGGTTCTGCGACGGGCGCTCCGCCTCACTGAAGACCGGGATGTTGATCGGCGGGGCGACCTGGGCGAAGGCCGTGTAGGACGTGTGGTAGACCGCGTTCAGGGCCCCGATCGTGCCGTACTTCAACTTGAGGAATTGCCGGTAGAACGTGACGGCCGTGGGGCTGTAGTCCGCCTGGTAGTGGTCTTCCCAGAAGAGGCACGTCTCGTTGTCGAGCTGGACGAGCGCGATCGTGGGCTTGTCGAAGATGTATTTTTTGAGGATCGGAGCGAGCTTGGTGAACCAGCGTCGCGTGTGGTAGAGGAATTGGGAGTGGAGGTAGGTGTCCTGCCGGCCGCTGGGCGCGCCGAAGAAATCGAAGCTCCAGGGCGTGCCGTCGGACTTACGGACAAGGGCCTCGGGGTGGGACACCTTGAGCCAGTCGGGGACCGCGCCGAACGTTCCGAAGCCCTTGGGCCACTCCGCCGTGATGTACGGACCGGGCTTGATCAGGACGTGCAGGTGGCGCTGGTAGCAGAGATCGAGGAAGTAGTCGAGGTCCTTCGCGCCTGTGAAGGCCCACGCGTTGGGTGCGGGCTCGTGGTAGTTCCACGGGACGTAGGTGGAGACGAAGTTCATCCCCGCGGCGACCATCTTGTCGAGCGTTTCGGCCCACATCGCCTTCGTGACGGCGGCGTTGGAATCGGCGGCGCGGATGCGGAAATACTGGACCTCGCCGCCGAAGAGGTAGACCTCGTGGCCGTTGATGAAGAGCGCGTCGTCGTGGACCCCGACGCGGGGCGGGTGGGCCGGCGCGGCCGGGTGCGCCGGCGCGGCGTGGAGCGGCTGGGCTGCAAGGGGTAGAAAGGCGAGCGAGAGGGAAAGAACCGCGAGTGCGCGGCCCGGTGTGGACCAGCCGAAAAGTCGTCGCAGCATGAAGGCTCCCGCAAGGGTCCGGCCGGCCGTGGATCCGCAACCGAGGGGCTGGGAGGGGGGCCGCAAAGTGCCCCGGAAAAGCGCAGCATTGTACGGAGCCGGGGCCGCCGGGGCAAGCGAAAAGACGGGCGTCGTGCAAATCGGCGCGGACTTGGCGGGGCGCGACTCGCTAGAATGAACACGGTTGTGCTCGCGCCACGTGGACGAGCCGCAGTCACGATTCCTGGGGGCGCGGGCCTCCGGCCCGCGCGAACCCGCGCATGGCCTGCGCTCTGCGGCAACAGCGGTTGTCGCACAGTCCGAAGTCCGTCAGCCCGGCGCGAGCGATTCGGAGTATTCCCGATGCCGATCGTCCATACGCCGCCCGCTCGTGACGCGGGCTCCGCCCCTACTATGGCGCCTGCGCTCGAAAGCGGGGATCGACTCACGCAACCCGAATTCCACCGCCGTTACGAGCTGCAGCCCGAGCGCTTCCGCGCGGAGCTCATCGGAGGGATCGTGTACGTGGCCTCTCCCAAACGCATCGACCACGGTCGGAACACTGGCAAGCTGACCGTGCTCTTCGACCTGTACGAGGCTGCGACTCCAGGGGTGACGTGGAACCTGGAATCGACCACCATCCTGGATGACCGGAGCGAGCCCGAGCCGGACCTATCACTACGCATCTTGCCGGAGTGCGGTGGCAACTCCCGCGTCAGCGAAAGGGGATACCTCGTCGGTCCGCCTGAGCTGGTGATCGAGGTTGCCCACAGCACCGTGGCCATCGATCTTCACGCCAAGAAGGACGACTACCGCCGCACCGGTGTCCTGGAATACGTCGTCTTCTGCATCGATGAAGAACGGGCCGTCGTGTTCGACCTGCCGACCGGCCAGGAGCGTGCGCCGGAGGCCGACGGCGCCTTCCGTTCGCGCCTCTTCCCCGGGCTATGGATCGACGTGTCGGCGGTCTTCGCCGAGCACTCGGCGCGCCTGCGCGCCGCGCTCGAGCGGGGGCTGGCGGCACCGGAGCGTGCGGAGTTCCTGCGCCGGATGACGCAGGCCGCGGCGACGCCGCGGGGCGGGGGCGGCGCCTGAGTCGCAGTACTCACCTCAAGCTCCTCGTCGTTTGGGGAACCGCCCTTCCCCACGAACCCGAAGACCTCGGGCGATCAAAATCCGAACCGCGACCGTGAGGGAGCGGTCTCGGAGTGTCCTTCGTCGCCCTCGGGTTCGAATTCGCCTACCCGGGCACGACCGCCCGCAGAGCGATTCGCAAGAAGTCAGTCAGTAGAAGAACTCCCAGGCGAGCGTCGGCGGACCGGGGGGAAGACGATGAGTTCCGATTCGTGCACGAAGACCCCGAAGAGTCGCCCCTCCAGGCGAAGGCGGTAGCAGAGAAAGCGGTCGCGCTCGCGGAAACGGCGCTCGGCCCGGACCCTCCCGGCACGGCCGCGAGCCTTAACAACCTGGCCGCTCTTCTGCTGGCCATGGGCGACCTGCAGGCGGCGCGTCCGCTCTTCGAGCGCGCATGGAAAATCAACCGCGACGCGATGCACACGCTTCTCGCCGTCCAGTCGCCGCAGGAGCGCGTCGCCATGCTCCAGGAGCGCGCGCTCCAGCTCGCCTACTACCTCTCCGCCTTCGCCTCCGAGTCTCGAAAGACCTAGGATGATCCTGTGGGTCAGCAGCGAGGCGTAGGGGCGGGCCATGCGCCCGCCCGTGTCAGAAGGGGCGTCCGTCGCAGGGCGCCCACAAGGGGCGCCCCTACGGCACCCACCGAATCGACCTTGAAGTCCCACGAATGGCCCGTTGACGAACTTCGGACACAGTCGTCAACTCTGTCACGGCGGGTCGTAACCCATGGGGCCGTTCGCGCGGGCCGGAGGCCCGCGCCCCCAGGCATCGTGTCTGGACTTCGTCAACGGGCACTACGGCGGGGAGCCCCAACCAAAGACGAACACGGGTGCTACGCTTGTGGCACCCCTGACCCCGACCCTCTCCCCTACGAGGGGAAAGGGTCGGTATTCCTGCGCCGGATTTGCGCTGATCGCGCAAATCCGGTGGAGGCATAGCCTACCCGGACGGTCACGCGGCGTACCGGACGATTTCGAGCTCCGTCCCACCTGTCACCCTCGCCAGGATTTCGTCCACGCGCCGAAGGACCTCGTCTTCGAGGAGGTACTCGGGGCACCTGGCGCATTGAATGACGGGAAGGTCCTTGAGAATCACGATGGTCGCGTCGCTGACCTTAAAGGGAAGATGCGTCGTGGCTGTCCGAAGGTCTCCCCCGCACACTGTACATCTCATTGCTTGGCTCTCCTGGTTTTCAAGTCGTCCAGCCACTCGCCGGCGTCCGGGCGATAAGCCGTGACGACCCGGACATTGTCTCCTTCCACGTCCACTGCGACCAGCACATGCAAGGTCTCCGCGCCGGCTCGGCCAAGTAGGAGATAGCTCGGTAGGTACTTGTCGTTTGGATATGCCTCCACGAGTTCAAGGGCTTCCACCGCCGCAAGAATGGAGGCTCGGGAAATGGACCGGCCCGCGAGGCGCATGTTGACGTGAAACGTCCAGAGGATGCGTCCGCGTCTACTGCAATCCTGAATGAACCGGACCGGATCGCTAGGCAGCAGCCGCTCACGCGTCACTGGGTTCTCTCCGTGACGTGCCAGTCTCCCTTCGTAGGACGATCCGCTGGCTTTCGGTCTCTAGAGCCTCGCGTCTCGTGGTCGTGTTCCTACTCATGCGTTCAGTTTAGCAGGAGCTTCCCCTCTCCCACAACTGCTTTCCGGAGGGGTCATCCTTGCCATTGATCTGCGCTCCCCGGGGGCGGAGCCTGCCCGTGCCTCAGGTCTTCCTCCTCACGTCCCCCGGAACACCCGCCCCAGCAGCGCGCGCGGCACGAAGAGCGCCATGACCGCCGCCGCCCACGCCGGCCGGCCGTGGGCGAGCAGGAACGTCGCGTCGAGGAGCAGGATCCCCACGACGCCGACCTTCACGACCTCGAACGCGAGGTTGCGCCGCATCTCCCGCACGGCTTGCACGCCGCGGAGCGCAACCGCGGCCGCGAGCGGCAGCCCGGTCGCCAGCGCGGGCACGACCTCCGGGCCCGCTCCAAACGTGGCGAAGAGAAGCACGACCACGTCCAGCAGCACTGCCATTCGGAAACCCGCGGCCTGCGGGCGACCCTCTTCGTAGGTGCTCGCGAACGTGATGCAGGCGACGTGCAGGCCGAGAAGGGCGGGCAGCGGCAGCAGGGCGCCGTCCCGCCAGACCTCCCGCAGGAACGGGGACATGCCGAGGAGGAGGTTCAGCGTGCGCAGCGAGCCCATCGTGAGCGAACCGAGGGCGCGCCACCGCTTGAACAGGGTGTCGTAGAGGATGATGCCGAGGAGGAGCATGAGCGAGAGCGCCGCGGCCTCGAGGCCGACGGCTTGCGCCGCGAAGGTCGCGCCGAGGAAGAGCCCGACGGCGCTCGCAAGCGCCTGCCCGGGGGTCACGCGGCCTGAGGGGAGCGGACGCGCCGGGTGCAGCCGTCGATCGCGGGCGAGGTCGGCCACGTCGTTCAGGCAGCACCCGCCGGCATAGGCGAAGATCGAGGCGAGGGAGAGGAGGGTGAGCGTGCGTTCGGGGTGCGCGTCTGGCGCAGCGGACGCCATGGCGGGAGCGGCGGCGGAAGCAGAGGCCGTGGCCGCGGCGATGGCGGCACCGAGGCCGTACCCGGTCCACGCGTCCGCGACCGCGGTCGGTAGATTTTGCACCCGCGCCAGGCGCAGGAAGTCCGTGACCCGCCCCACCCGCCCGCTACTCTGACTCATGAACTCGGTGGCGTGTCTTGACAGGATCACAGGCTGTACTGGATGTTTTCCCCCGTGTCCCGTTCATCCTGTTATCCTGTCAAAAAAAAGGCATAGCTCGCCGAGGATGCGAAATCGGGCACCAGAGGCCCGTGGACGAAGTTCTGCCCCGCCCTCCGGAGTTCGCTCCGCGATCCACAGCCATGCCGCCCAACGCTCCGCCTGAAGGCGGAACTACGAACAGTGGCGTCGGCCTTCGACGACTGTGGTCGCACTGGGTCAGCGGGCAATTAGTACTCGACCACGTCTTGGAGCCGGCTGATGCCCACCACCTGCTCCTTCACCACGACCACGGCCCGCCGGTTCACCTTCACGCCGTATTTCTTCGCCTCCATCACGTACTTTTCGTTGGTGGAGTGCGCCTCGCTCCGGTCGTGGACGTCGACCTCCTCGAGTTCGACGAACCAGGAGTCGGAGCGGACCACCTTGCCGATGTAGACGAAGTTCGAGCGCGTGTCGATGACGACGTTGAAGCCGTGAAAGCGGGCGAAGGGATCCGTGTGGGTGATGGCGGGAGGCTGCGGAAGGGTGGGAGGCGCGCCGGCGCCGGACGCCGGGCCAGCCGCGGGGCCGCTCGCGGGTGCTGTCGCAGCGGCCGAAACCTCCGGCGGAGACGGAGCCTCCGCGCGCGCCGCGGCTGCCGGCTCCGGAGGGAGCAGGTCGCTCATGTCGGGGTCCGGTTCGCCTGAGTCGCCCATCGGCAAATTCCTCGTTCCGCCGGCAGGAAGTGTGGGAACCGTCGTCAGGCCGGTGCGGCGAGTCGAAACCGATGTGACCGGTCGCGCGGGCCAGCCTGCGCTCCGTAGCTCGCGGCGAGCGAGCGAAGGAGGGAGGCCCGCGCCCCCAGGAATCGTGTCGCGACTCGGACGCTCGTGCGCGAGTCCCTTACCCCGGCTTGAACGAGCAGGTCGGACCGTGCGCGGCAGGCGAAGCCGGTGTGCCCACGCCGTTCGCTCCCGGGCCGTTACCCCCGCCACAGCCGGAAGACGTCGTTGTAGAACGTGAAGAAGACGAGCCCCAAGAGCAGCGCCAGCCCCGCGTACTGCGCCACCTCCAGCGCCCGCCCGCTCACGGGCTTCCCCTTGATCTTTTCGATCACGAGAAAAAAAATGTGCCCGCCGTCCAGGATCGGGATCGGCAGCAAATTCACGAGGGCGAGGTTCACGCTGATGAACGCCAGGAACCAGAGCAGGTTCGAGAACCCCTTCTCGGCCGCGTCGTAGGAGATGGCGAAGATCCCGACCGGGCCGGAGAGCCCCTTCGCGGAGACCTCTCCCGTCACGAGCTTTTTCAGGGTTTCATAGGTGAGCGCGAAGAGCCGCCAGGTTTCGCGCAGGCCCGCCGCCGCCGATGCGCCGACGGGGTATTGCACGTAGACCTGCCGGGAGCGTCCGCCGAGCCCCGCGAAGCCGACCTCGACCTCCCGCGGCCGGAGCGTCGCGCTCTGAAGCTTGCCGTCCCGCACATATTCCACGGTCAGGTCCGCGGCGCGCGTGTTCTGCACGACGCCGTCGAGCTGCGCCAGGGCCGTGATCGCCTCCTCCTGCGCCTGCGCACCCCCGCCGAAGAGCTTGCGCAGGAAGCAGCCCTCCGAACCGGCGAGGCGCGCGCTGACCTTCACGAGCTTGTCGCCGACCGCGAGGCCCGCCTTCGCGAGCGGGGAGTCCGGCGCGACCTTGCCGAGCACGTTGCCCGACCGATAGGACACGTCCAGGCTCGCGCGCCCCTCATAGTCCGGCACCGGGACGGCCGGTATCTCCGTCTCCTTTTCGCCGCGCAGGACGACGAGGGTGAGCTGCTGTCCGATGCGCCCGGTGAGTGCGTTCCGCAAGTCCAGACGCGAAAGGGTCTCGATGGGCTCGGGTACCTTCACGCGCACGAGCTTGTCCCCGGCCTGCGGCGCCGGTCCGCCTCGCCAGCACGGCGAACCAAACTTCGCGCTCGAGATCACCGCGGGCTCCGCGTCGTCCAGGTCGAGCCTGTACTCGTGGTGCTCCTTGTCCGCTTTGGGGACCAGGGTGATGCGCAACGGCGCCGGCTCCCCTTCGCGCTCCACGGTGAGGGCGAGGGGCTTGTTCGGGCTCGCGACGATCGCGTAGCGCAGCTCGTGAAAGGTGTGCACGGGCCGCCCATCCACAGCCGTGATCTTGTCTCCGACGTGCAGGCCCGCCTCCATCGCCGCGGACCCTTCGCCCAGCGATGCGACCATGCTCTCCCACACGCCGAGCGGGGAGGCGGCCTCGGCGCCGCGCGAGATGACCGGCACGTGCAGCTCGCGCCCGTCGCGCACGAGCCCCACGTCCACGGGCAGCCCCCTGTCGCTCCGCATCATCGCGATCCGGTACTCGTCCAGGCTCCGGACCTCGTCGCCGTTGACCGAGCGCACGACGTCCCCGCGTTGCACGTCGGCCGTCCACTCCGGGCACTCGTCGTGGATGTGGCCGATCTCCGGCGCGTGCCGCCAGATCCCGAGGATGAAGGTCAGCATGCAGAGCGGGATGGCGATGACGAAGTTCATGCCCGGGCCGGCGCAGAAGACCAGGAACCGGACCCACGCGGGCTTGGAGGTCAACTCGTCGGGCGAGCCGGTCGTTTCGTCCGCGACCGTCTCGCCGGCCATTTTGACGTAGCCGCCGAGGGGGACGACGGAGACGCGGTAATCGGTCCCGCCCCGCTCGAAGCCGAAGAGTCGCTTGCCGAAGCCGAGCGAGAAGACGTCGACGCGGACGCCGCGCCATTTCGCCATCAGGAAGTGGCCCAGCTCGTGGGCGAAGATGACGAGGCCGACGCCGAAGACGACCTCGAGGACGTGCAGCGCACCACTCAGGAACGAGAGCATCGGGCGGCCTCCTCTCGGGCCCAGCGGTCCGCGTCGAGGATCGCAGGCAGGTCCGGCTCGCGCACGAGGCGGTGGCGGGAGAGGACCTCCTCGACCAGGGCCGGGATGCGCGGGAAGGAAATGTCACGCCGGAGGAAGCGCTCGACCGCGACTTCGTTGGCGGCGTTCAGGACCGCGCCGGCCGTCCCGCCCGCGCGCGCGGCTTCGAAGCCGAGGCGAAGGGCCGGGAACCGGTCGAGGTCGGGCGGCTGGAAGGTCAGCGTGCGGGCTTCCTCGAACGAGAGGCGGGGCGCGAGCCCTTCGAGCCGGTCCGGGTAGGAGAGCGCGTACTGGATCGGCACCTTCATGTCGGGCAGGCCGAGCTGGGCGATGACCGACGCGTCCACGAACTCGACCATGGAGTGGACGATGGACTGGGGATGGACGACGACGTCGATCCGGTCGGCGGGGAGGCCGAAGAGCCAGCGCGCCTCGATGACCTCGAGCGCCTTGTTGAAGAGCGTGGCGGAGTCGATCGTGATTTTGGCGCCCATGTTCCAGGTCGGGTGCTTGAGGGCCTGCTCGGGCGTGGCGGCGGCGATCTCGTCCTTGGACTTGTGGAGGAAGGGGCCGCCGGACGCGGTGAGGATGATGCGGCGGACTTCCTCGCGGCGACCGCCCTTCAACGATTGGAAAATCGCCGAGTGCTCGCTGTCGACGGGGAGGATGTCCACGCCCCGGCGCGCGGCCATGCGCATCATCGCCTCGCCGGCCATGACGAGCGATTCCTTGTTGGCGAGGGCGAGCGTCTTGCCGCACTCGACCGCGTGGAGACTGGTGGGCAGGCCCGCCGCGCCCGTGATGCCCGCGAGCACGACGTGCACTTCGGGCCTGGCGATGATCTCCTTGACCTCGTCGAGGCCGCAGAGCAGCTCGACGCCGGCCGGGAACGAGCCGCGGACTTCACGCCAGGCCGACTCGTCGGTGAGCGCGCAGAAGCGCGGCTTGAGGCGCGCGGCCTGTTCGCAAAGCGCCCGGCCCTGGCGGTGGGCGACGAGGGCGAAGGTCTTGAAACGGTCCGGGTGTCTTTCCAGGACCTCGGCGGCGCTGCGGCCGATGGACCCGGTCGACCCGAGGAGCACGACGTTCTTCACTCGGGGATTCCTCGCTTGCACGGGGGAGCGGGACGGGCGGTGTCCTAGCGGGTGGGGCCCGATCCCGGAAGGGGAACTATGCTAGCTTAGAATGAGGAGTCGTTCAAGGCAAATTTCCGCGACGCGCCGCTCAAGTCCGCGACGCCGGTGGTCGATGAAGAAGTGCTGACGCACCGGCCGGAAACTCTTGGAGTTGCGGCCGGTCGAACCTAGAATGGGGGAAATGGTCGGACCCTTGCGGAGCCGCCGGCGCCCACGGGCGCGGCGGGTCGGCGAACCCGTGCAGCGACACGGGTTGCCCGACCCCTTGGCCGACATCCGCCGACGATTTCCCCCCGCGCATGCGGCAAGATCCGAGACGGATGCCCGGTCGAACGCCCACGGACGGAGACTCGCAAGGGACCGGAGTTTTTGGCGTTCCCTGACCGGGGGCCGAACGCGCCCTCGGGGGAGGTGACCGGGTGGCCAGACGCTTGATTCCCGAAGTGAAGGAGGAGCTCATGAGCGAGCCGTCCAGCGGAAAGGTCGCGGATTTCACGACCACGATCGGACCGGATGCGAATTTCAAGGGCGAGCTCTCCTTTGACAGCGGCGTACGCATCGAAGGACGCTTCGAGGGGAAGCTCACCGCGAAGGGCAGGCTCCACGTGGGGAAAGGAGCCGAGGTCAAGGGGGAAGTGCAAGTGGGTAGCGTACTGATCGAGGGGACCGTGCGGGGGAACATCGTCTCGATGGAGAAGATCGAACTGGCCTCGACGGGCCAGGTCCACGGCGACATCCGGACGCCCCGCCTCATGGTGGCGGAAGGCGCGACGCTGGTCGGGAACTGCAACGTTTCGGCCGACGCGCTCAAGCCGGAGCCGGGGAAGCGCGAGGGAGACGTCCCCCGCGGCAAGACGATCGAGGACCGCGAGGTCATCGGTAGCCGTCGATAGGTCGCCCGGCTGGGCGACGATCGGGAAGCCCTCCGCGGGCGGGTGGCCGGCGGCGCCGTCCCCCGCCCGCCTGCCGCGGGTGGAGCGCATCCATGCAACTCTTCGCTCCCAAGGCGCCGCTTCGGCGGAAGATCGACTGCCCGCTCTGCGAGGGGAAGCTGGAAATCGGCGGGCGCACCCAGTCGATCGTCTGCCCCCACTGCAACCGCAGCATCGACACGTCCGACCACTTCATCGATTATTACTGCGCGAAGAAGCTCCTGGAGACCTCCGGGGACGTCGTCGTCGACAAGAAGGGGACGCTGCGCGGCGAGGTGAAGGCCGGTCGCGTGGTGGTGAAGGGGAAGCTCTACGGCGTCGTGCGAGCCCGCGTGGCCGTCGAGGTGCTCGCGGGCGGGCGCCTGGAGGGGGAAATCCATGCGCCGCTCCTGCACGTCGAGGACGGCGGCGCCCTGGTCGGAGGGTGCCGCGCGGGCGCGGGCGTCCCGCCGAGCCGGGCGGCGCCGAGCGGAGTGCTGCGCTGAGCGGCGACTCTCGGCTGGGCCGCGAAGGGGATGTGCTGGTCTTCGGAATCGGCTAGTTGGGGCAGCTCCTTCAAGCCGGGCAAGCCCGACCGTCGAAGTGCAACCACACGAATTTCAAAACTCAAATTTGGAGGACGGCGCCGTCGTGCCGCCTGCCGTGGGCTCAATTTTGCGCCCCGTGTGCTCCTGGACGTCGCATCCCCCCCACCATGCCCCGTCGGTGCTTCGATCTCGCACGCTCGTCCTCGACGATTCGAGCCTCTCCCAAATTGCAATTTGAAATTTGAAATTTTGCAATTTGGATTTTGAAATCGCCTTTGCCCATCCACCGTCGCCGGCGCTCCACGGCGTTCGTCTGCCCACGGCTGTCCGCCTCGAACCGTTTACCCCCTATCCGCATCGGTCCGCCGGGAATGCCGCGCGCCGTTGCCGGTACTACCCTCATTCCACCGCATCCCTTCCCCCCATCGAGGCCTTCCCATGCCGGTCGATTCCTCCCTGCCGTCCGCTGCCGCGCGCGTGCGGGCGCCCCTCGCGTCCCTCGCGATCGCCGCTGCGGCATTTGCCGGTGTCGCGCTGCTTGTGCCCGCGGCTACGCGCGGCGACGGCGGCGGCGACGCGGCGCATGCCGGGGCGGGCGCCGCCGCGCCGGCGCTCGACCCCGCGCGCGTCCCCTTCGAGGCTCAGGCCCCCGACTTCTGCGGCGAGGCCTGCCTCTCCATGGCGCTCCGGTACTGGGGCGTCGAGACCGACCAATACCGCGTGCACGCCCTCACCGGCGTCGCACCCGAGCTGGGCCGCGGCGCATGGACCGCGGAAATGAACGCCGCGACGCGCCGCCTCTGGGGTCCGTCCTACCCCTCACCGTGGTTCGAGCTGACGGGCAAGGAAGGCGAGGTCGAGACGAGATTTCGTCAGCTCGCGTCGAGCGTGGCCTCCGGCACCCCCTGCATGGTCTGTTGCCGTTACGATGAGCGAAAAGAAGCTTCCGAGCACTTCCGACTGGTGACCCGCATCGACCCCGCGACCGGCGAACTGACGTACCAGGAGCCCGCCGAGGCCGACGGCGCCGGTCGCCGCATGACCAAGGAGCGCTTCGTCGGTCTCTGGCCGGTCCGCGGGTCGAACGGCCCGCTCCTGATTTTGTTTCCCTTCCCCGCCCCGCCCGCCGCCGCGCGGGCCGCCATCCCGCGGCTGCCCGATCTCGCGGGCCGCGTGGTCCAGGCCGTCCGTCGCGTGCGCGCGCGGGTGCCCGCGGACTTTCACCTCGGGGTCGAAGGCCCGTTCGTCATCGCGTCCGACCAGTCGCCTGAGGAGTTCCGGTCGAGCCGGCAGCACACGATTCAATGGGCCTACACCCACCTCCAGGCCCAGTTCTTTCCCGGCGGCCTGCGACACCCCATCGAGGTCTACCTCTTGAACGGAAAGGCCTCCTACGAAGGGCACGTCGAGGAGTGGTTCCACGAGCGACCGCACACGAAGTACGGCTACTACTCGCCGGCCCACCAGGCGCTCTTCATGAACATCGCGACCGGCGGCGGCACGCTCGTCCACGAGATGGTGCACCCCCTCATGGCGGAACAGTTCCCCGGCGTGCCCTCCTGGTTCAACGAGGGGCTCGCCTCGCTCTTCGAACAGTGCGGCGAAGAGAACGGCAAGATGGTGGGGCTTTTGAACTGGCGCTATTCGGGGCTCATGGAGGCGATCCGCACCGGGCAGTTCAAAGCGCTCGAACGGCTGATGCGCACCGACTCGCAGACCTTCTACGCGAACGACCAGGGGGACAATTACGGCATCGCGCGCTACCTGTGCCAGTATCTCCAGTCCAGGGGCAAGATCCAGGAGTACTACCAGCACTTCCATGCGCACTCCGGTGAAGACCCTACCGGCATCGCCTCCCTGCGCGCGGTCCTCGGGGGCGACAGCATGGAGAAGATCCAGGCCGACTGGTTGGCCTGGCTGAAGACGCTGAAGCGGTAGGGGCCGACGGGGGCCGACGAGCCGGCAGGACCCGGTGTTCGCCGCGTCACGCTTCGCACTCGGCCGGTTCTCGTAGGGCCACGGCGCTGCCGAGCCCTCGTTGCGAGCATGCGCGCCCGGCCTTGCCCGGCGGCCACGGCAGTTTGAATCCGCTCCGGATTTCCTTGCGCCGCCCCGGTCCCTGTCCTATCATCCCCGCTCTTCCCGCACCCCATTCAACCCACAAAGGAGCGGACGATGCGCAAGCTTTGCCTCTGTGCCCTGGCCGCGGCGCTCTCGATCTCGGCGGCCTTTTTCGCCGGTCGCGCGATGGCCGACGACGACCCGAACAAGAAGCTCGGCGCGGCCGCCGGCGAGAAGGAGCCCTCCAACCCCGAAATGGAGGCGTGGGGGAAGGTCGCGCTGCCGGGTGAGAACCACAAGCTGCTCGCGCAGTATGCGGGGAGCTGGGAGTCGACGGCGACGATGACCATGATTCCAAACGCTCCGCCGACTCAGTCGAAGGGCACGGTCGAGTCGCGCATGGTCCTCGGCGGCCGGTTCCTCCAGAGCGAGCACAAGGCCATCTACATGGGCCAGCCCTGGGAGGGCCTCGGCCACATCGGTTTCGACAACGTGAAGCAGAAGTTTGTGACCACCTGGATGGACAGCATGGGGACGCTGATCGTGACCGGCATCGGCGCCTACGACGCCGCCACGAAGACCATCACGGAGGTCGGTGAATACGATGACCCGATGACCGGCGGCAAGACCACGAAGAAGGTCCGCAATCTCTGGAAGCTGACGAGCGACAAGGAATACTCGTTCGAGATGTACGAAATCGGCGCGGACGGGAAAGAGAAGAAGGCCCTCGAAATCACGTACAAGCGGAAGTAGTCGCCGGAGGCGTCTGCCCGCGTGCCGGCGTGGAGGGCTCCCGTCTTGAAGCGCAGCGGACTTCCATGGGCCCTGGCTTGGATTGTCGCCTTGGCGGCCGCACCGGTCGCCGGCCCGATTGCCGGCCAGGAGCCCCGGGCGCCGTCCGTCGAGGCGCGGTTCCGGCAGGTCGTCGAGCGGCTCGCCGCCGCCCCGCCGTTCGCCGACGAAGAGCTTGTCGAACAGGCCGTGGCGGAGCTGACTGCGCTGGCTGAACCGGCGCCGGCTCTCTGCTTCGGCCTGCTCGACGATCCCCGCCCGCCGGTGAGGGAGCTCGTCGCCCGGTACTTTGAGAAAGTCGATGCGCGACCCGACGGGCTGGCGGGCGCGCTGCTGCGTCGCGTGCAGGCGGACGAGTTCTGGATCGCCGCCCCGGCCGCCCGCGCCCTGGCACGCACCGGCGCGTCCGCCGCGGTCCCGCAACTCATGACCCTCCTCGACCCCGGCACCGGATCCCAGGTGGCCGCCGCCGCGGAGGGGCTCGCGAGGTGCGGAAAGGACGCGATCCAGCCGCTTTTCGACTGGATGGACCGGGACGGGGACCTCTGGCCCGCCGTCACCGTGCTGTCCGGTATCGACGCCGCGCGCCCCGCGCTCGCGGAACGACTCGCCGTTCCGGCGGACGCGCTGGAGTTCGTTCCGGCCCTGCGCACGCCCGTCGTGCTGCCCGGCGCAACCGTCGCATTCGAGCTGCAGGTCGCCAACCGTTCCCCGCGCACCCTTCTGCTGCAGCACGACGGCGTCGCCGCGGAAGTGGGCTCGGGACAAGGGTGGATCTTGCGAACGCTCCCCCTCAAACATCCCTTCCCGGTCGACGTGGGCCGAGTGAATCGAATGGCGCGCGGCGGGGGCCGGCGACGCGGCGGGCTTCTCCAGCCTGTCCACGGCTACCAGCGCCTCCTCCCGGGCGGGAGTTTCGTCCTGCCAGGGGAGTTCAAGCTCCGTGATGAGAAGCCGGGCTTCGTGACTCTCGAAGGCCGCTGGGAAAACCGCACACGCCGGCTGCTGAGTTCCTGGGATCCGCCCGTGCCCTTGTCGGACGTCCCGCGCCTGCTGTGGTCGGGAGAATTCCCGCTTGCCGTCCTCCCGAGTGAAGTGGTGACCGGCCCCCTGCCCCTGGGCGTTTCGCACGCCGCGCTGCACGCGACTCCGGAGGAGGTCCGCGTGAGGGCTGGGGAGGACGTCCCGGTCATGCTGGAGGTCGAGGCCGCCGGCGGCGCGTTGCTCCCTCTCTGCGACGCCGCTGCCGGCGCGGACAATCGCGCCTCGCTCTGGTGCTGGGTCCAGGACAAGGCGGGGAAGCTCGTGGCCGCCGAGATGCTCGACCACGGGCACCGGAGATGTCCCCCCGGGTCGGTCGTCATCGATCTCGAAGACCTCGACGCAGGGACCGCCCTCCTCGTCGCCCGGCCGGGGAGCCGCTGCGTGCTGCCGCCGGCGCGCCCGAAGTGGCGGCTCCCCTCCGGCGATTTCCGGGCGACCTTCGTGCTCACGCGTTCGTATCGCGGGGGGCCGAGCGACGACGAGCCGGACGGCAGGACGTTGCACGAACACCTGGTCTCGAATCCGGTGCGGGTGAGGGTGGGGCCGTAGGGGAAGGAAGCGCGGCCCCAGCCAGAGCTCCAGCAAGTGGGAGCCTCCCAAGCGCGAGCACGAGAATGGGGGGAACTTCCCGGTGCTCGGCTTCGCCGGCCTCGAGCCCTTGTGGTCCGGGGCTTCCGCCCAGCCCTTTCAAGGTGCAAAGCACGGGTCGTCTCTTGTGAAATGGAGCAGCAAGGGTCGGCTCTAGGAAGGGGCGAACTTCCCACTGCCATTTTCCGCCGGCCACCAGCCCTTGTGGTGCAGGGCTTCCGCCCTGCACCGGCGGGACAACTCGGATGGAAATCACTCGTGTCCCGTTGACGAAGGAGTTCGGAACGTGAGATCGACGGGCCTTTCTCCGAATCCTGGGCGGGCTGGTCGAGCAGGGCGTCCTGGAAGTGCACGCCTACTGCCTCCCAGCCGCGACGTGGTGATCGCCGGCCATCAGCAGATCACGCACGAGTGGTGGGACACTCGACGGAACAGCTACGAGCTTTGCGTCTCGCAGTTGGTTCTTCAGGAGGCGGCGGCCGGTGATGCCCAAGCCGCCCAGGAACGGCTTGAGGTCGTGCAGGCCATGACGCACTTGGAAGCGACGGCCGAGGCCTTGGCGTTGGCGAAAGAACTGGTTCATGCCGGAGCCTTGCCCGCGAAGGCAGGCAACGATGCGTTGCATATTGCCGTCGCAGCCACTCAAGGAGTACAGTATCTGTTGACGTGGAATTGCCGTCACATGGCCAATGCGACGATGCGGCCTTTGATCGAATCCGTCTGCGCCGGCAAGGGCTTCAAGGCTCCGATCATCTGCACGCCCGAGGAATTGTTGGAGACGATGCCATGAACGACCCGATCGTCGACGAAGTTCGGCGAGTGCGCGACGCGCATGCTGCCCGGTTCGGCTACGATCTGGACGCGATCTTTCGGGACATCAAAGAGCAAGAGAAGAAAAGCGGGCGCAAGTTCGTGTCGCTTGGTCCGCTCGTGGCTGAGCCGAACCAGGCACTGCAGTCGACCCGGCCGGCCTCAACGGTTTCCGGCAGCACCCCGGCGGAAGCAGACCGGCCCGGTAGCTGAGCAGTAGAGTTCCCGGAAGGCGTCGGTGGACACTACCCTGGGGTTGGCATGAGGTCAGTCCAGCCCCAAGCCGGTCGGCAACCGGTCTTCTCGCGGGTGGAGGGACGCATGGGCACCGGGGCCGGCGACGGCGTTTCCGGCGCGGAGGCACGCGATCGGAAACTCGGCGAGGCGGTCGTTCGCGAAGGGCTCCTCACGCTCGCCGAGTTGGAGGAATGCCTCGACCTTCGGCGGGGCACCTCGCCGCCGGCGGATCTCGGTTCGCTCCCGGTCTCGCGCGGGCACTTCACCCAGGGGCAGCTCGCGCGGCTCTGCCCGGGGGCGGGCACGGACCGCCCGTCGGCCGCTCCCGTCCTCGCCGACCGGGTTGCCCACGCCTGTGACGCTGACGGCCGTCGCGAGCGGTACCCGGGCCGCCCTACCCGCCTCGACCCCGTCACCCGCCTCACGCGCCGCGACCGTGCCGTCCGCGGCGACTGCGCAGATCTTCATCCCGCCGGCGATCGACCCAGGCCTGACCTCCTTCCCTGCGAGCGCCTCCACCGCGGCCCCAGCCACCCCCGCCGATCCGATGATCGGCCGGACACTGCACGGCGAATTTCGCCTCACCCGCCTCCTCGGACGCGGCGGCATGGGGGCCGTCTACCTCGCCGAGCAGCTCTCTCTCCAGCGCACCGTCTGCGTCAAGCTCCTCCCCGCCTCGGCGACCGAATCCTCGGACGCCGTCCAACGCTTCGAACGCGAGGCCCGCGCCGCCGGCCGCCTCCAGCGCCCGAACATCGTCCAGGTCTACCTGTTCGGCCGACACTTCATCGCGATGGTAATCGTCGATGGGGAGAGCCTCGCCGACCGTTTGAAGCGCGACCCCCGGCTCCCAGTCCGGACCGCGCTCCGGAGTCCGGACCGCGAATCCTGGGCGGGCTGGTCGAGCAGGGCGTCCTGGAAGTGCACGCCTACTGCCTCATGCCGAACCATTACCACTTGCTGGTGCGCACCCCCCAGGCAGAGCTGGCGCGGTGGATGCGACCTGTGAACGGACACTACGTGCGCGGATTCACGGTCCCGTCGTACCGGTACATCGAGGAGCGGACGCTGGCCCACGATCTCCTGCGGGGCTGGTGGACGGACGCCGGGACGTTCGAGTCGCTCCATCACGCCTCGAACCTGGTGGCGCAGGGGGGGGCGAACCGGAAGGAGGTCTGAGCGGGCGCCGCGTGGCCCAGGAACGTCCGGAGTCTTGTCATGGAGAAGCTACGGGCGAGCCGTGTTGGGGCTGCACGAGCGCGGCCATCGACCTGCGGCGCCGGCGTTCGGATGGAGAACGGGCACACAGAACCGCGAGCGTGGCAGCCTCGCTCAACTTTGGTTGCGGCCATCCGCGGTAGGCAGGTTGCCGTGGGAGCCGAATCCGGCATGGTCCAATGCGGGTAGCCGGCGCGCAAGGTCGATCGCGAGTCGACGCTTCGCGGGCACGACCGCGCCGTGCCCCTACCACGAGCCGACGCAGGGTTTGCGCGTCGAGCGCAAATCCTGCGGAGGAATAGCATACCTCTGAATCACGGCGAAACCGGTCCGCAGTTGACACCGTGGGACGCGCGATTTAGAATCCACGGTGCCTCCGCGGTGCATCCGCGGCGGGCCGGGCGGCGGCGGCCCAGACTCCGGCGACACCGACAGGCCCACGGAGCAGCACCATGCCCGACGGCGGAGCGACCCCTTGCCTCGTCTGTCGTGCGCCGCTTCCGACGGGGGTCGAGGCCTGTCCCGCCTGTCGCACGCCCGTCCCGCGCGCGAAGACCCCCCGGGCCGCGTCGGGGGCCGCAGCGGCGCCTCAGCAAGGTCGGGCCTCCCCTGCGTCCCGTGGCCTGCCTCCGTCGCCGCCGGTCCCCTCCCCGCCTCCCGCGGCGCCCCCCGTGGCTTCACCCGCGCCCCCCGTCCACGGCGCCACGCCGCCGTCGGCCCTCTCGCTCGGCGCGATCGTGGACGGCAAGTACGAAGTCCGCCAGGTCCTCGGCGCCGGCGGCTTCGGGGAGGTCTACCGGGTCCACCACCGCGTGCTGCGCGCGGACTTCGCCCTCAAGACCCTGCATCCCGGTCTCCTCCTCGACCCCGGCATCCGCGAGCGCTTCTTCCGCGAGGCGCGCATTCTCATGGGGCTCATCCACACGAACCTCGTCCCCCTGCGCGAGGTCGGCGAGTGGGAGGGGCTGCTCTACCTCACGATGGACCTCTGCCCGGGCGAGACGCTCTCCTCGCTCCTCAAGCGGCGGGGCCGACTGCCGGCGCGCGAGGCCGCGCGCCTGGCAATCCCCGTCCTGCGGGCCCTCGAATACGCCCACGGCAAGGGGATCGTCCACCGCGACCTCAAACCGGCGAACCTGATCGTGTCGGACGGAGAAGGCGGGCGCTGGGAGGTGAAGGTGCTGGACTTCGGGGTCGCGAAGATCCTGCACGATGGCGGCGCGATGGACGACGACGGGCCGAGCCTGACGGCGACGGGGGCGATGGTGGGGACGCTCGCGTACATGAGCCCCGAGCAGGCGCAGGGTTTGGAAATCGACGCGCGGAGCGACCTCTTCTCGATGGGCGCGGTGCTGTATCAGGCGGTCACCGGGCGGCGTCCGTTCGAAGGGCGGAACCCGCGGGAGATCGCGATGAAGATCCTCCTCCACGCCGCCCCGCCGTTCGAGCAGGCGGGTGCGACGGACGCGGACCTACCGGGGCTGGAGGCGCTCGTCGTGCGCTGCCTGGCGAAGGAGCCGGCGGACCGCCCCGCGACCGCGCGCGACCTGCGGCACGAACTGCAGGGGCTGCTGGGCGGCGGCCGGCGAACGGACAGCGGGCCTGTCGAACCGCTGTCGGCCACGATAGACCGGGCCACGGGTCCGACGGTCCCCGATGGGCAGGTCGCGGAATCGGCGCCGGGACCTGCGCGGCGCACGGAGGCGTTCCCGCCGACCGCGGACCGGACCACGGGGCCGACGGTCGATGCGCCGCAGGGCAAAACGCGGCCGACCGCGGCACCCCCGTCCGGCGGAGGTGCGAACGCGCCCACTTCGTCCCGCGCGGAAGCGGGCACCTCTCCCTCGCAGGCGACGGCGGCCGACCAAGCGCCGTGCTCCGTTGCCGCGGCGCCCCGGGCCCGAGCCGGCCGTCGTCGGGCCGTGGCGCTTGCCGCCGCGGTCCTCGTCACCGCCGCGGCGCTCGCGTGGCAGTTCGGGTGGATCGCCGATCCGTGGGGGGCCACGCACACTGGCGCCGCGGGGCCCGCCTCGCCGCCCCCGGGCGCCGCGCCGACGAAGAGCGCGGGCGCTGGAACCGCGCCCGCCTCCCCGTCCGTCGACCTGGAGCCTGCGAAGCGGGCCCACGACGAGGCCATCGCGGACGCGCGCGAAAAGGCGAAGCTCTCCGACTGGCAGGGCGCGGAGGCGGCCGTGCGGCGGGCCCGCGGCTTCCGAGCCGATTCGGAGGACGCTACCGCGGTCGAGTCCGCGATCAGCACGGGCCGTGCGGCCGCAGCGTTCGCCTCGGTGAAGTCGAAGGCGCTCGCGGCAATCTTCGCCGAGCCCGCGGCGGAGGCTCACCCCTATCGTACGGCCATCGAGCTCGTCCGCACGTTCGCCGAAGGACCGGACGCAGGCGGCTCCGTCGACACGGCCCGGGAGTTCCTCGGGACCCTGGAGCGGCAGGAGGCGGAGGCGGTCCGGGCAGGCCACGAGAAGGCCCTGGCGGAGGCGCGCGAGAAACGGCTGGCCCACGACCGGTCGGGCGCAGCGGCCGCGGCGGCTCGCGCGCTCGGGTTTGTCCCCGACTCCGCCGAGGCGGAAGGGCTGCTCGTGCAGCTCAAGCTCGACCAGGCCCGCGAGGCGTTCGAGGCCGTGAAGACGAAGGCGCGTGCGGCCCTCCCGACAGGCGAGCCGGCGCCCGACCCTCACCCCCACAGCGCGGCCGTCAACCTCGCGCGGGCCTTCGCGGAGGGGCAGGACGCCGAGCCCGTGCGGCAGGAGGCCCGGGCCTTCGTGAAGTCGCTCGAAGAGCAGGAGGCCGCGGCCGTGCGAGCGGCTCTCGATAGCGCGCTGGCCGACGCGCGGGCGCGCATCAGGGACCGCGAGTGGGACAAGGCACAGGCCGCAGTCGGGCGGGCGCTCGCCTTCGATCCGAGCTCGACCGAGGCATCGCGCGTTCAAGGTGAGCTTGCGGAACGGAAGCGGAAGGAAGAGGAGACACGTCAGGCAGTGGAGACCCGGTATCTCGGGGCAATGCGGACCGGCGAGGAGGCCCTCGATCGGAGAGATTACGACGGGGCCGACAATGGCTTTGCGCAGGCCCTGGCTGCCAAGCCGGGGGACGCAAAGGCGACTGAAGCCGCGCATCGCGCGAGGAAGGCTCGCGCGGACGCCGTGAGGGCCGAGACAGAGCGGGCGGAAACCGACTTGCGGCGCCGGGAAGAAGACGTGCGACGGACAGCCGATGCGAGTTACGCTCAGGCGATGGCCAAGGGGGAAGAATCCGGGACGGCCACTGGACCGGCGTGGACTTCGACCAGCAGTGCAAGGGCGCGCTCTGCGCCGGGAAGGGCTACGCCTACTACGACGTGGGCTTGACCGGGCTCTCCGTCCTGGCCTTCCTGGGCGCGGGCCACACCCACACCTCCCGCGACACCTACCTCGACACTCAGACCGGCAAGACCGTGGTCATGGGGGAGGTCGTCAAGGGCGGGCTGCGCTGGCTCATCGACCAGCAGGATGAGATGGGCTGCGTGGGTTCGAAGTCTTCGCTCAAGTACATCTACAACCACGCCATCGCCTGCATGGCCCTGGCCGAGGCGTACGCCATGACGCGATCCGACCTCTTTCGCGCGCCGGCGCAGAAGGCGGTCGACTTCCTGCTCGCTTCGCAGAACCCCGGGCGGGGCTGGCGCTATCAGGCCCGCTCGGGCGAGACGGATACCTCGGTGACCGGGTGGTGCTTCATGGCCCTCCGCGTGGCGGAGATGGCCGGCCTCCAGGTGGATCGGACGACGTGCGCAACGGCCAGCAGGTACATGGCGGATGTCACGGACTCCCATGGGCTGACGGGGTACATGAGCCGCGACGATGCAGGAATAAAGGTCGTTGTACCAGGCCGAAACGAAGACTTCGTCAATCACCAAACCATGACCGCACTTTCGATCTTCTGCTTGCTCTTCCCCGACACCGCGGCGCGGGCCGGAAGCCACGCGGCGGGGGCCAATGCGCTCACCACCGACCTGCCGACGTGGGACAGGGAGCACAAGACCAACGACTACTACTACTGGTACTACGGCACTTACGCGCTCTTCACCTATGACGGGCCGTCGGGGCCAGATTGGCAAAGGTGGAACGAGGCGCTGATCGTCGCGCTCCTGCCTAACCAACTATCGCGGAGGAACGGCTGCTCCGAGGGGAGCTGGGATGCCGACGACCGTTGGGGCTTCGAGGGTGGGCGCGTCTATGCAACCGCCCTCAACACCCTGACGTTGGAAGTGTACTATCGGTACGCTTCCCTTCGTGGACGGTGAGCGTTCCATTGGCCGAAAAGCAGCTCGCCGACCTTGCGGTCGCCAGCGCCGGCCTCGAAAAATAACTCTCGGCAGAAAGGCGGAGGGGGGCGCGGCATTCATGCGGATGACGCGATGCGTCATGGCGGGGAACGACTTGGACGTCCTAGCGAACCCGGGTGCCCCCAGTGGAATGCTTATCCGTCTCCGCGGGTTCTGATATCGTTCGTCGGACGCAAGGGGCAGGACTGGACTTGCTCGAGACTCCGGCTTGCCATGCTGGGTCGGACCTCAACGGGGCCGCCGATGATCGCTTTCGTCAGACTGCAGCTCCTGGAGTTAACTTACGACCTGGACTCTTTCGGTCCCTATTTGCGACCCTTCTCCGCCGCGTTCACCGCCTCGCCGGGAGCGTCCGGTGCTTGGCGACCCTGGCTTTGGTCGGACCCGCGCGTTGTCCGCGCTCGCCTTGGGGTCGCCTGGAACATGCTCGGCTGCTGGCAGGCGAGGCGAGGCGTGGTCGTGGACCTGGAGTCCTTCCGCCGGACGGCTGAAGCGCCCATCCTCGCCCTCGCCGCAGTGCTCAACAAGCGTCGAACTATCTGCATAGCCGACCTGCTAGAGCTCGCTCTGCCGCAGTAGGCTGAGGTGGTGCATGCGATCCACGGGTCGGTCTACGGCAGCTCTCTCATCAAGCCGACAATAATCGCGCAGCCCGCTTTCGGCTCGAAACTGGTCCACCACTTCTTCCCACGTGTCGTCCCCGTTTTCGACGGAGCCACGGTGGCCGTGGGTGTGATGCGCCTCTCCAAATTCGCGTGCTTCCGTCGGCGCGGAAGGCAACCTTGGTTGGTCTGGCAAAAGGCGGCGGAGGCCCGTGGCCTGCGGATGCTGGAATTCCATCAGTACTTCGCGTTCTGCGTCGCGCAGCTCGGTGCCGCCGAACCCACCCGCTTGGCCTCGGTCCGGCGGAAACTCGACTATGCGTGGCGATCCTTCGATCCACCGAAACTGGGGCGAAATGGAAACTCGCTGCTATGGAAGCTCGACGCCAAGGCCGCGAAGTTCTGCCTGAAAGGCGGCGCCTTTCCGCGACCGCGTCCTGCACCACGCCATCGTGGCCGTACTGGAGCCGTACCTGGAACGCAGGTTCGACCCGGACTCGTGCGCGTGCCGCAAGGGGAAGGGCGTCGATGCCGCCCTGCGGCGGGCGCAGGCCCTGACCCGACGAGCGCCGTGGGTCCTGCGCTCCGACATCGAGCGCTGCTACCCGAGCATGGACCACGGCGTGCTCAAGGAAATCCTGGCGCGCACCTTCAAGGACCGACGCCTGCTGGAGCTGCTCGGTCGCATCATCGAGCACGGCGGCGTCGATGGCAAGGGGCTTCCGATCGGCAACCTCACGAGCCAATGGCTCGCGAACCTCTACCTGGACCGGGTCGACCGCTTCGTCCGGCAGGAGCTGCGTCCGCTCGGCTACGTCCGCTACATGGACGACCTGGCGCTGGGCGCGAGGGACAGGGCGCACGCCCTGGCCATGAGGTCCGGGCTGATCCTGTTTTTGGCCGGCGAGATGAAGGTGCGCGCGAAGGAGCGGGCGACCCAGATTTACCCTTCGGCTCGGGGCTGGCCGTTTCTCGGCTTCCGCATGATCGCTTCCGGGCCGCGGGTCCGGCGCGCCACATAGCGCCGCTTCCGGCAGCGGCTGGGCGAACGCGTGCACCGCGTCCGACGCGGCCTCCTGTCGGCCGCCGAACTCGCCGCGGCGACCGGGTCGATGCTCGCGCACCTGGATCGCGCCCGATCCTTGGGGCTGCGCCGCAAGGAGCTGAAACCGCTCGAACTGTGAACCCCAGCGGTCCCGAGGGGCGCGGGTCGCATCGGGCTCGTCGAACCGTGTGCCCCGGGGCGGCTCCTGGAACAACAACGCCGTCAACTGCCGCTCCGCCAACCGCAACAGGAACGAGCCCGGGAACCGCGACAACAACGTCGGGTTCCGCCCCTCCAATCCGTCGCTCGCCTGCCGGCCGCGATCCACGGATCGCGGCCCCGCGCCCGTGACGGCCAGATCCGCGTCCCGTGCCGGTGACGCCGGCCGAATCCCGCCATCCCGCCCGGGGTAGTAGCCGGCCGGCGAACCCCCGGCGCGGGACCCCTTCCCGGCGCGGAAGCTCCATGTCGGGAGCGTCCACGAGCGCGCTTCGTCGCTTGGCACCACCTCGCCGGACACAAGGTCACAGAGCGGCCGCCGGCCGCAACCAACTTGGCATTCCACATCAGGTCAGGGGGTGCGCGACCCCGGCGGGCCCCGTCGATCTCCCGACCCGACGCCTCCCTCCGACCTGGCGCCCAGTCCAACAGAACCGCGAGCGTGAGCGGGCGGTCCCGCGGCTCCCGTCCGCCCTGCCTCCCTCTTGAGAATGAGAACGGGACCGTGTCGCTAGTCGCTAGTCGCTAGTTTTTCGACCGTAGGCCACGGGCAGTTCATCGGTTTGGCGGCAGGCTTTGTAGTTCGATGCGCCCGCCCCGCGTGTCCACACATTGCCGACTTCACTCTGCGCACATGGTACGGCTCGGTGCACCGTCTCACTCCCGCATCAATTCGGTCGAACGCTATGAAAACTAGCCACTAGCGACACGGTCCGGAGCACGCGGCTGACCCTTCTAGCGGTGGTCATTCTTCATTTTTCACTTTTCTCCTGACGCGACTCGTCAAGTTGCTGCTCCTCGCGAACCGCTACCCCCGAACGAAGATTCCGCTGCGACCGAGCTCCAGGAAGGCGTGCTGACGGAACTCCAGCATGACGCGTGGAATCATGGGCCGCACCAACAGCTCCAGATCGCGATTGCTGATGTTCCCAGTCGAGATCAGAAGCAGTTTAGCGGGCATGTCCCGGAGCAAGTGAGAGTTGACGAAATCCGCGTCCTTGGTCACCTACACTCGCCCTTCGCCATCCGCGCATGCGACGAGCTGGTCATCGGAAGTGCGGTTCCCTCCGGGCAAGTCCAAGGTGTGCAGCGCATCACAACCGGCATCGACCAACCAGCGCGCCATCCGCTTCGGCAGATGCGCGTCCACGATGAATCTCACGACTCGACCGGATCGAGCCGCTTGGATTGGCTCAGCCTCGCAGCGAACGTGAGAGCCGCCAGCAGGTCCTCTCGCTCAAGATCCTCATAGTCGGCAAGGATCTCGTCTGGGGTCATGCCCGAACCGAGCAGCTCGAGCAACGTCTCTACCGGGTAGCGCAGCCCGCGAACGCAGGGCTTGCCGTGACAAACGGCAGGATCCATCGTGATGCGGGAGAGCAGGGCATCCATGCTTGCGGACCCTCAAACTGGCCCTCGTGCGCGCGCCCGGACGAGCGAAAAGATGGTTCCCGTAGCGCGGGGCAGCCTTTGATGCGGGACAAGACCGAACCGCATTGTACATTGTACGCCGCGAAACGGGGGAACGCAACCCGGATTCAATGCCTTTGAAGCAGACAGTGCCTAAGCGGACAGACCGATCGCCCGGGCACCGAAGGTGCCGTTCCGGCACCCGGTCCTTGCACGTTGCACGGCCGCAAGGCGGAGCAGCGGGCCGGTTCCCGAATCCGGACCGAATAACGCGGATCGAGTTTGCTGGGGCCGTGTATCACGTCATGTCTCGCGGCGTGGCGCGGATGCCGACGTTCCAGGACGACAAAGATCGGCGGGTCTTGCTCCGAATCCTGGGCAGGCTGGTCGAGCAGGGCGTCCTGGAAGTGCACGCCTACTGCCTCATGCCGAACCATTAGCACTTGCTGGTGCGCACCCCCCAGGCAGAGCTGGCGCGGTGGATGCGACATGTGGACGGAGACTACGTGCGCGGATTCAACGTCCGGCATCGAAGGGTGGGGTGGCTGTGGCAGGGGCGGTACAAGGCGATCGTGGCGGAGGACGGGCGGTATTTCTCGGAATGTTCGCGGTACATCCATCTGAATCCGAATCGGGCCAAAATGACGCGACCGGCGGAGCGGTATCGTTGGTCGAGTTACCGAAACTACGTGGGAGGCCCGAAGGCGGTCCAGTGGGTGGAGACGGGGGCGACCCTTCGGGAATTCGGGGGGGATCGAGCGAAGTACCGCGCGTTCGTGGAGGCCGGGAAGGGAGAGAAGGCGGTGAGCCCGTTCGAGCGGGCGACGGCGGGCTTGGTCCTGGGAGGTGAGGAATTTCTGGCTTGGGTGAGGAAGCAGGTAAAGGGGAGGGCGGACACGCCAGATGAGCCCACACTGCGGGAGCTTCGGAGGACGGAGCGGGCGCTGCCGGAGCTTGTGGAGGCGGCCGTGGCCAAGGTTTTCGGGTCGGAGCGCCCGGCCCGGAAGGGAAGGCTGCTCCTCTACGCGCAATGGTTGCATTCGAGGTTGCGACCGGCGGAGATCGCGCGCCGGTATGGGCGAACGCGAGGCGCGGTGACCATGGCGGCGCGACACGTGGAAGAGGAGTGCCGCCGGGATACCTGCCTGCGCGCTGATCCTTACCCACAAGTCTGGCTGCTGGGGACCGTACACCCCAAGTCTTCGTCGTAGGGGCGGGCCTTGTGCCCGCCCCGCATGCAGCAGGATGTGGCTCGTCAGGGCGACCACAAGGGTCGCCCCTATGCCGGGCCGCGCCTCTTTGCGCAGTGCGCCGGCGTCTCCAGGGCGAGCAGGGCCGGTGTTCAGCAAGAAGTTGTGGGCAACGATCAGGCCTGCGCGAGGCCATGAAACGCCTGGACGAAGTGCTCGGAAAATGAACCGTGCATACCCGGTCCCGATCGCGGTCCCGATCGCCCTGCAGGGGAGCCGCTGCGTGCTGCCGCCGGCGCGCCCGAAGTGGCGGCTCCCCTCCGGCGATTTCCGGGCGACCTTCGTGCTCACGCGTTCGTATCGCGGGGAGCCGAGCGACGACGAGCCGGACGGCAGGACGTTGCACGAACACCTGGTCTCGAATCCGGTGCGGGTCCGGGTAGTGCCGTAGGGGAAGAAAGCGCGGCCCCAGCCAGAGCTCCAGCAAATTGGAGCAGCCAAAGCGCGAGCGCGAGAATGGGGGGGAAATGCCCGGTGCTCTGCTCCGCCGGCCTCGAGCCCTTGCGGTGCAGGGCGGAGGCCCTGCACCCGCTCTCGCACGGAACGTCTGAAGTTCCTCCCCGACCTCTTCTGGCCGCTCCCGCACTCCAAACGCTCGGCGATTTTCATACGGGGCGTCCCGTCGGTGCAGGGCGGAAGCCCTGCACCACAAGGGCTCGTTGCAGGCGGAGGAAAACCGTGGAAAGGTGGGTCCTTCCCGCACTCAGCATCCGGTGCTTCATTTCACAACAGTCGAACAGCCCGCCCCACCTTGAAAGGGCTGGGCTGTGGGTCCATGCGCGCGATTCCTTGACGCCCGGCGACACCTGCCGCTAGAATTCCCCTCGACCGGGATTGGAGGGTTGGGAATGGCTCGCCGCAGGGCGGCCGCGCAGCGGTCGCCCCGATCCAAGGGCGCCGCGTCCGCCGGGGCAACGCGACCTGGTCGGAAACCAGCAGCCGCGCGGCGCGCGCCGGGCAAGGCCCCGTCCCGCGACTGCAAGCCGGCGCGCGCGTCCTCGGCGACCTCGAAAGCAACGACGCGGTCCCCCCTCTCCCACGGCTCCCGCGCCGCAGCCAACCAAAAGCCGGCAGCGGCGACGCCGTCACGTCCCCCGGCCGTCCCGCGCGCCCCCGCCGTCCCTCCCCCTGCCCACCCCCCGACCGCCGCCGCCGATGGCCTCGCCTGGATCCCCGCCGAGAGCGGCTACTCGCTCGCGCTCGAAGCCGGCCGCCTCGTGTGCCGCAATCCCGCCGGCAAGCGCCTCGCCTCCGTCCCCAAGCCGGTCCGTGACGGGGAGGCGGCCGCGCGCCTGGACGAGCTCCGCGATTGGTTGTCGGAGCACGAACGCGCCTGCGCCGAGACCGCGGCCGCATGGATGCTTCGTTCGCTGCCGGTCCCGCGCGCAGTGCTCGAAGCGATCTGGCCCGACCCGGCCTGGCGCCGCTGCCTCGAAAATGCGGTCGTCACCCCGCAGTCGCCCGGTTCTTCGCACGTCGCGACTGCCCACGCGTCCGCGTCCGCATCCGCCGCGTCCGCCGCGGTCACCGCCGGCTTCTTGCGCGGCGTGCATCCGGAGCGCGGCCTCGGGCTCGTCGATCTCGACGGCGAAACCCACTGGCTGCCCGCCGCCGGCGTGGCCATCCCCCACCCAGTCCTCCTGCCGGACCTCGCCGACTTCCGCGCCCTCGCGGCCGAGCTCGACCTCCGACAGGGACTCCCCCAGCTCTTTCGCGAGATCTTCCCGCGCCCGTCCGACCTCGCCGCCGACCACACCACGCTTGGCGAGTATTCGGGGGGTCGGTTCGCTCAGCTCATGCACGCCGTCGGCAAGACCCGCGCCCTCGGTTACCGCGTCCGCGGCGGCTTCGCGGTTTCCCAAGTCTGGGAAGCCGGCCGCCCCGTCGAGGCCCGCTTCTGGATCGGGGCCGACTCCCCCGAGATGGAAACCGCCACCGGCGACCTCCTGTGGGTCGATGAAAGGGAGCGCGTGCTCCGCCTCCGCGAGGTCGGGCCCGTCGCCTGGTCGGAGGGCGTCCGCATGGCCGGCGCCATCTACGCCGCCCGCGTGGTCGAGGGCGGGAAGGATGGCTCGCCGTGAAGCGCCCTCCGACCGGCCGATCGAGCGCAGTCCCGGCGCCGGAAATAGTTCCCCTTCTCCGCGCGGGCGCGCTCCTGCCCGTGGACACGCCCGTGCCGTCCGGGGAGCCGGTCGACGAGGTCACCGCCCGCGCCTACGCCCACCCCGCCCTCGGCGGGCGCGTGGTCGTGCGGCTCTCTCCGGAGACCCTCGCGCCCGGGGACGACCTCGAGATGGAGCTGCTCGGTTTCGCCCGGCCCGAGGTGAGCCGCCGCGTCGCGCATCGCCGCCGCCGCGCACTCGGCTTCCCCGGCTGGGCGCTGGTCCACGATCCGAAGAACGCTCGCCATGCGCTCGCCGTCGTGAAGGAGATGAAGCGACTCGCTCGTATCGCCCGCTCCAAACCCGGCCACGCCCACGACGGCTTCGAGGAGCTCGCCCGGCGCCTCGGCCGCTCGGTGGCGAGCTTCCTCCCTTCGTTCCAGGAAGAGGTGGGCCGGATCTTCCTCGAGGCGGGGAACCGGACCTACGCGGCGCAGGCCTTCGGCAAGGCGCGTGCGGCGGAGAAGGTGCATGCGCTTCGCGTGGACGAGGAACAGCGCAAGCAGGCGTTTCTCGATTTCGCGCTCGCGGGCTCGCTCTCGATCAAGTCGCTCTCCGAGTATGCCAAGGACCTCGCGGAGGCGCACGATGCGCCCGCGGCGTACGAGCACTTCCGCAACCTCTGCGTGCGCCGGATCCTGGGCGGGATGCCCCCGTGGGGAGGCATGGCCGACGACCTGCGGCGGCTGGGTCAGGCCGCCGGGCTCGAGCCCGAGGCGGAGGATCGGCGGCTGCTCGAGGAAGTGCTGGAGTCGCCCGCGCTGTCGCGTGCGCCGCGCGAGTTCTGGGTCCGCTACCGCCGGCCCATTTTGGGCATGGCCCAGGGCTCGACGCGCATCCGCGGCCTGCTGCTCAATCTCTTCCCCGTCGCATCCGGCCCCGACCCCCAAAAGCAGCACGGCGAGTGGCTCGACTTCCTCGACGAGTGTGGCGCTATCGAGTCGCTCGTCGCGCCGGCCGCGCAGGTCCCATCCGAGGCCGCCCCCGCGGGCGGGGCCGCGGCCTGGTTTTTCCGACTGCTGACGCACGTCCGACCCGGCTGGCGTGAGGGCGACATTCCGCCGCAAGTTTCCGCGCTGCTGCGCCGCGTTGCTCCGCGGCTGAAGGCGGACGCAACCCCACTGGTGCTCGCCGTGGGGAGAGCCTGGTACCGGCCGATCGACCTCGACCTCTGCGACCTCGCCCTGGAGCTGGAAGTTCCGCTGGCCGATCCCCCACGCGGCGCGCGCATCGACCTGAAACGCTGGGCTGCAGCGGCGACCGACGGACCCGACCGCCGGCGCGACCCGGTGCACGCCGCCGCCGATGCTCGTTTCGCGACGCGCCTCGAGGCCGCGGTCGCCGACCAAATGGGGGAGACGGCCTTCGAAGGCGCGGCGCAGGGCAAGCGGGGCTTCCTCGCGGCGAAGCGGGCCTGGCTCGAGCGAGAACTTCTTCGGATGGAGACGCTCGCGCTGCGGGATTTGGAGACCGCCCTCTCCGCCATCGCCAAGCGCGCGACGGCCGCGACGTTCGCCGAGTGTCCCGGGACGCTCGAGCGCCTGCGCCGCGTGGACGTCGCGGCGGCCCTTGCGCGGACCCTTCGGCTCGGCGTCGTCGACGAATTCGGCTGGCCTGCCCTCGAGGCCGTGCTGGCTGCGCCGGCGGCCCCCGGCGCTCCGCTGCCGGCAGGGGGGAAAGCGGCCCGGAAAACGCCCGCACTGTTCGGAGCCTTTCCGTTCCTTGCGCTCGTCCTGGATGGACACGTGACCGTGCTCGGCCCCGCCGGTACGGTGTGTGAACACGACCTGCGCCTCCCCAAGGGCGCCAGCTTGCAGTGCCTCCGTTTCGTCGGCGGCCAACTTCTCGTCGCGTGGCGTGACTCGGGCTACAAGACCCACGGCTACTGGAGCGACCGCCCGACGGAGTCGTTCGAGAGCCCGTCCTTTTACCTGGGGGCACACGACTTGGCCGAGGCGGCTGGAGTCGTACTGCCGGACGGTGGGTTCACCGCGGGCGGGCGGGCTCTTCATCCCGGCGACACCACCCTGCCTGAGACCGGCTCGATTTTCTCGGATGGGACGACTTGCTGGACGCTCGAGTGGGATGCGGGCGCGCATCGCCTGCGCGAGCTGGATCCACGCACCGGCGAGAAGGGGCGGGTCTCCCTGCCGCGCTTCTTCGAGGAGTTCGCCCTCGAAGGGCACGCGCTCGCGGTCGACCGATCCTGCCTGTTGCCGGCGCCGCCGGGCCTTGCACGCTCCCCGCTGGGCTTGCGCGACGGCCTGCTCGGGTGTAGAGTGCGACATCGCGCCTCGGGAGAGTCGGAAGAAGACGATTCGGGCGTGGACGAGACCGGGTCGGAGGTCGAGTCGATCGACGGCCGCCGTGCTACTGGAGTGCCCGGCAGCCGCTCGCGCGTGTTCGGCCTGCTGCGCTGGCCCGGAGACGATACGCCGCGCGTGGTCACCGACAGGGCGAACGCAGTGAGCCTCCAGGACCCGCGCGCCGGGGCCACCCTCGCGGAGATCGAGATCGGCGCGGTCGACGCGAACTATGCGCGCGGGACGCCCTTCGGCATCCCGCCCTTCTTCTGGCACTACCTGGCGCCGCGGGACGAAGCCGGTTCGCGCGCCCTGCGCGAGACCTCGGACGAGGCCGCGCGCAAGCTGCTCGACTGCGCGCGCGGTACTGCCGCTGCGTCGGACCCGGAGGCTTTGCGCGCCGCGATCCGCGCGGTGCTCCCCGGGCTCGCCCACGCGCGACTCGCGGAGGGGATCCTCGGCGTCGTGCTCCACGCAGGGGCGCTCACAGCCCGGCTCGAGGCCCTCGCGGCGGAGCGCGATCCATCGCGCGTCGATAACAAGGGGATGCCCGACGCGCGGCAGGCCGCGTCCCTGCGCGGGAAGGAGCTGGCTCGCCTGCTCGCCGCCCTCGGGAAGGAATCGCCGTCTTGGGACACCAGCAACCCCACGGTTCAGATTGCCGCCTTCGTGCGCTGCGTGCTTGAGCCGCCCCTCGTGCCGCGGACCGACGACGACGAGGGAATCGACGGTTGGGAAGTCGACGAGCACTTGGGCGCCTCTACTTGGTGCTGGGAACACCTCCCCGGCCGGATCGCCGCCGTCGCCTTCGTTGCCGCGGCGCCAGGAACCGCCGCTGCCGACCGCGCGCTCCTGCTCGACCTGCTCGAGTTTTGGGCCAACACGCCCATGGCGCGCCACCCGTCCCGTTTCCGGTGCATGGAACTGCGGTTTCGGAGCCCGGAAGGGGGGTTCCTTCCCGGGAGCGAGGACTGGTCCTGCTGCGCGCGCGCGCACGCCGGCAACGTGTATTTCGTGCGCCAAGGCGACCGCTATGGTTCGGAGAAGGGTATTTCGTCGGCCCTCGAGTATGCCCCGAACGGCGTCTTCGCACCGCCGCCCGGGGCGGACTTGATCGATGAGATGCGGCCCGCCGCGACTTGGGATTCTCCCGAGCGGCTCCGGCGATTCATTGCAGCCGCCCGCGAACGCGGACCGTTCCCGCTCAGCGCGGAGATCCTCGATGCGCTGTCCCGCCGCACCGGCCTGACGCGCCCCGAAGCTGTCCTGCTGTGGGCGGGCATGCCCGGCGTCCACTCGTATGTCCACGACTTCCTGGGCAAGGAGCGGAGGGAGCGACTCGAGCTCAAGCTGAAGGACGCCGCGACCGCGCGCACGACGTTCGACAATCTCACCCCGGCGGTGCGCGCTGCGGTCCTCGGTGCAGCGGTTCCTGAGGAACCCGAACGCCTCTGGACGCCGCTGGGGACGGGGCCGGAGGACGAGTCCAGCCCCGTGGCCCGACTCGCAGCCGAGTGGAACGCGCGGGTCGGCCGCCGGGCCGCCGTCTCCGAGGAGCTGCTGGCGCGGGTGAAGCAGGAGCTCGACCCGGCCTGTGGCGCGAGCACCGTGCTCGGCTGGTTGACGGCGGCTCCGCCGCCCGCGGCGCTCGACGAGGCCGGCCTGTGTACCGCCGCGATGGCCGTCCCCTTTTTTTTCGCCGCGCTCCCGGTCGGCGACCCGTTGCGCGAAGGGTTGCCCGAGCTGCTGGCCCGCGCGCGCTCTCGGGCCGCGGAGCCGGACCTGCTGGTGGACGAGCAAACGGTCTACTTCTTCCAGGAGGAGGATAATCAGAAGGCCGCGCAGGCGTTTTTTGCCGCCCTCCCGGGAACGGAGCGGCATGCGGAGGCGGAGCCGGATGAACCGCCGGCACGGAAGAAGGATGGCGGCCTGGTTGTGGCGACGGCACACCCCCGAGCCGTCTACTTGCTGTTCCGCCCCGCGCACGTGCGCGACGGCGAGGACCCGCTGCTGCGCTTCTTTCCGCGCCTGACCGGGGCACAACAATGCTCCGTGCTTTCCGCGGTCCTGCTGCTGCGCTCGCCGGGCTTCGAGGCGATGCTCGCGCGCATCCGGAAAACGCCCGTGCCTCCGGGCCGCTTCGAGTGCGATCCGGTCGTCGCCGTTCCGCGCCTCGTCAAGGCGGTGGCTGCGCGACTCAAGCTGACGCCGGACGCCGCCGCGCTCTACTTGCAGACGCTCGCGCTCGTCGCGCCCGCCGCCGCGGAGGTCCGCCGCTGGAACGACTGGACGGCGGAGCGCTACCTCGCCGCCGCCGCCGAGTTGACGAAGCGCCGTCTCGTCGTGGAGGCGGAGCGCTCGCGGGCCGGACGCTCGCACTTCCTGCCCGGGGGCTGGGAGGCCCTGAAGGCGCCTGACCCGCCGTTCGAGTCCTGGAAGCTCCCTCTCTACGGCCTCGAGCGCGACGCCGGGAGAATCCTGCGTCCGCTCAAGCGCTTCCTGCCGCTCCGACCGCTCCACGAGCTCTTCGCCGAGGCCTGGCGTCGGGTGGAGTCGGGCGACGCCCCCTCTTACGAGAGAGTGTCATGAGCTCCGCACGCACCACCGGCGCCGAGGGCGGCGCAGCCTCCGGCTCCCCGCAACTCCGTGTCCAGGTCCCGCCGGCCGAAGAGCTGTGGCGGGACGAGCTGGCCTTTCTCGCGGCCTGGGACGAGGGCCCGCGCCCGCCCGGCTGGCGGCTCACCCCGCGCGCCGCGGTCAGTTTTCTGCTCGGCTCCGCCGGCGAAGCGCTCAAGCTCGCGAAGAACGCGAAGACGGCGGAGGGCGCGCCGCGCACGCTGGTCGTGGCGGAGAAGTTCGTCGGCGAGCGCGCGCTGGTCGAGCGGGCGGTGGTCACGCTCGCGGGGGAGCGCGGGCTGCTCTTGGTGGGGGAGCCGGGGACGGCAAAGTCGATGCTCTCGGAGCTGCTGGCGGCGGCGATCTCCGGGACGAGCGGGTACACCGTGCAGGGGACCGCGGGGACGACGGAGGACCACTTCCGCTACGGCTGGAACTATGCGCTGCTCCTCGCGAAGGGGCCATCGCCGGAGGCCCTGGTGCCGTCTCCGATCTTGTCCGCGATGCGGGCCGGCGCGCTCGCGCGGGTCGAGGAGGTGACGCGCTGCCTCCCCGAGGTCCAGGACGCGCTGGTGTCGATCCTCTCCGATCGACGCGTCGCGGTGCCCGAGCTGGGGCAGGCGGACGCCGCGCGCGAGGGGTTCAACCTGATCGCGACCGCGAACCTGCGCGACCGAGGCGTGTCCGAGATGTCCGCGGCGCTGAAGCGGCGGTTCAATTTCGAAACCGTGCCGGCGATTCCGGACCTCGCCCGCGAGACGGCGCTCGTGCGCCGGCAGGCCACGGCCGCCCTGGCGCGGGTCGGGCAGCCGCTGCGCGTGGACGAAGCCGTGCTCGAGGCCTTGGTGACCGCGTTTCGGGACCTGCGCGAGGGACGCACCGTCGAGGGCTGGTCGGTCGAACGCCCGGGGACGGTGATGAGCACGGCCGAGGCCGTGGGCGTGGCGTCGTCGCTGGGGTTGCAGGCGGCGTACTTTCCCTCCGATCGCGACGTGGCGTCGCTCGTGCCCGAATACCTGCTGGGAGTCGTCCTCAAGGACGATCCGAAGGACCGCGGCCGGTTGCTCGCGTACTGGGACGGCGCGGTGAAGCGTCGGGCCGAGGGCGGGGCGCGGCTGTGGAAGCGGCTGCATGAGCTGCGCGCGTCGCTCGAAGGGCGGACGTAGCGGCATCCTCGCCCGCGCCGCGCCCCTTCAGGTTTTCGCAACAACAAGCCGAAGTGAAACTAAGATCAATCTCTCCGTGCCTTGCCAGAGATCGTCGCCGGTTGAGGACGGTGGACTCAGCGTCCGGCCTCTGCGTCTCCGCGTCTCTGTGTAAAAATCCCGCATTCGACCCACACGGCCTGTCCGAATTTCAAATTGCAAAAAGTCAAATTTCAAATTTCAAATGGGTGTGGCTACTTTTCGTAGGCCCCCTGAAGGGGGGGGGGTATATTTAGATTTTGATTAACGTTAATAATGTTGAATTTATTTTATATTTATAAAATTTTCTATCAATC
>JACPWG010000093.1 GCA_016197205.1 Planctomycetota bacterium | reverse complement strand
TCCGCGGCGGCGACGCGGGTCCGGCAACCGCGGGGGCCGGCCCCGCGCCCGCCGCCGTCGCTCCCGCCACGACCCCTCCGCCCGCGTCCGGCGGCGCCCCCTTCCTTGCGCGGCGCAGCGCACGAACGCGCAAGGCCCTGCTCGACGTGCTGGCCACGAGCGGCGAACGGCTGTTCCGGCTCGACCTGCTGCCGGAGTACCTCGCCCGCACCGAGGCCTGGAGACACGCGCGGACGTTGGAGCCGGACGGGGCGGGGAGCGCGGCGCGCGCGGTCCCTTGGGAACTTGCCGCCGTGGCGACGACCCTTCACGGCCTGGGCTTCGCCGAGATGACCGAGACCGCGGGGCGACCCGCGGCCATCCGCCTCTCGGTCGACGGCCGGCGTGCCCTTTCCTCCCCGACAGCGGCGTTCGCGCCGCCCGCCGCCGCCGAACGCACCTTTCTCGTCATGGCGAACCAGGAAGTGGTGGCGGCCCTGGACCTCGAGCTCGAGGTGCTGCGCGGGTTGTTGCCCGTCCTGGAACTGCGCACGGTCGACCTGGCCGTGACGGGAACGCTCACCCGGGACGCGGTCCAGCGTGCCCGGCTGCGCGGCCTTTCCGCGCGCGATGTCCGGGATTTCCTGCGCAGCCACGCGCGGAACGAGCTGCCGCAGCCGGTGGCGTTCTTCCTCGACGACCTGGAGCGGATCGAAAGCTGGTTCGAGGTGGTGCCGTGCTCGGCGGTCGTGGCCCTGCGCGGCGGCGCGCGGCGGGAAGAGCTGGAGAAGCTCCCGGAGGCGCGGCGACTGCTGGGTCGGGAAGTCGCCCCGGGAGTCTACCTGGTTCCGCCGGGAGCGACCGTTCCGGAGGTGCGGGAGCTGCTCGTTCGCCAGGGCCTCAGCGTGCCGCCGCTCGGCCGGGCTGCGCCCGCGTCCGATCCGGCGCTCGCGGAACTGCTGGCCGCGCCGGCGCCTGCCGGGCACGAGGCGGGCGGAGCGGCGACCGATGAGCCCGAGGCCTGGTCGCTCCGCCTGCAAGCGGACGACGCCGAAGGCATCGGTGCGCTTTTGCGCCAGGCTGCGCTCGAGCGGGAGGAGGTCGAAGTGACCTGCGAGGGGGCCGCGGGTCGGGAGGTCCGCAAGCTCGTGCCGCGCTCCGTGCGCGGCGACCTGCTCGAGGCCGAGGACGCGGACGGCAGCCCGACGAACCTGCGACTGGGCCGCATCGTCGGCGCGCGCCGCCTCCGTGCCTTTTTCGGGGGCGCCGCGGGAAAGCCGGCGTAGACGCTCAGGCCTCAGCTCCCGCGCGCGCCCGCGGTTCCAGGAGCCGCGGAGCCCGCCTCCCAGAAAGCTTGGGCCGGCACTGCTCCCTCCAGACTTGTCCGCGCTTGGAAGCCTCCTTGCTGGGTCATGCCGAAGTGCTCGCGATTCCACTGCGGACATCGAGATTGACCCAGGATGGCTGGGGCGCTAGACTGAGGGGTAGGATGCGCTGGTTCACGGGACTCCTGTGAGCGCTTTTTTTTATGGAAAGCAGGCGCCTGTCGCCCGAACACCGCGCAGCGGCGCTGGAGATCGCGAGCCGCCATGGAGCTTTCTCCATTCGGGTATTCGGATCCCAGGCACGGGGGGACGCGCGACCCGATAGCGACCTGGATCTCCTCGTCCGTTTTTCGCCGGGCTCGACGCTTCTGGACCAGGCGGCGCTGACTCGCGACTTGGAAGAGGCCTTGGGCTGCGCGGTCGACGTGGTCAGCGAGAGGGCACTCCGTCCGCGGATCCGTGACCGGGTGCTGCGAGAGGCCGTGCCGCTATGAGGGCTGACGGGGAGCGGTTGCAGGACATTCTCGAGGCGATCGACAGCATCCAAAAGTACACTGCCCGGGGCAGGGAGGCCTTCGACGCGGACGAGCTTGTGCGCATCTGGAGGCTTCATCACATCCAAATCGTGGGCGAGGCAGCTGCTCGAATCGGACAGGCCACCCGAGCGAAGTGCACCCTAGGTGCCGTGGGCCGACGTCGTGGCGATGCGCAACGTCCTGGTCCACCCTTACTTTGGAATTGACCCCGAGCAAGTTTGGGACACCGTCGTCAGGGACATCCCAAAGCTGCGGCTCGAAATCGAAGCCCTCCTCCGCGCTTCTCCTGGCTCGCGCTAGTCCACCAAAGAGCCGCCGCCATCGGGGTCGGGCGGACTCCTCGCGTGCAAGCAGGCCGATCCAAGCTGGGTCCCGGAGGGAGCCTCCGGCGCTCTACGACTGCCGCCTTCGCCAGGCCACAACTCGCCGGACGAGCCGCACGCAGCCCCAGAGGGCGAGCCCGAGAAAAAAAAATGCGATCGGGTTCAAGACATACGCAAGCGGATTCGGATAGTCGAGGAAGTGGTCCTTCCCCGGCGGTTTGTCCCAGTACACGCCGGCGAACGGGAGCCCAGTGCCGTGGAACCCGTCCGGACTCCCCCACTCGAGCTGAGTCGTGCAGACTCCGAGCACGGCCGACACCGCCGCCAGCGCCCCGCAGCCGAGGCCGAGGCCGCCCGACGGCTCGGCCTCCTGCCCGAGGTTCATCGGAAAATCCCCTTTCGGGAGGCCAGCAGCTCGTCGATTTGCCGCTGGATCGCCTCGCGCGTGCGGTTCGCCACCTCCTCGACCTTCGTAAACCGGTCCGCGCTGCCGGCCCCGTAGACGTCCGTGCGGATCGGTTCGCCGATCCGGATCCGCCAGCGGGTCGGCAGCGGGATGAGCCCCAGCAGGCCCAGCCAGGGGAAGGTGGGCGTGATCGGCAGGTAGGGCAGCCCGGCGAGTTTCGCCAGGGCGTCCACCCGATGCAGCATGGGGTAGATCTCTTCGGCGCCCACGATCGAGACCGGGAGGATCGGCGCCCCGGTGCGCAACGCGACGCGCGCGAACCCGCCGCGGCCGAAGCGCGCCACCCGGTAGCGTTGCCGCCAGGTCTTGCCGATCCCCTTCAGCCCCTCGGGAAAGACCGCCACGAGTTGGTCCTGCTGGAGGAGGCGCTCCGCGTTCTCCGGACAGGCGAGCACCTGGCCCGTGCGCGTGACGAGCTCGGAGAGAAAGGGCAGCCGGGTGAGCCAGTCCAGGTAGAGCGTGCGGACGTAGCGCGGCTCCGGGTGCTCCTCCTGCACCGACCAGGCGAGCATCACGGCGTCCCAAGGCACCACGCCGGAGTGGTTGGCGACCAGGAGCGCCCGGCCGCGGCCCGGGATGTTCTCGATGCCCGTGGTCTCGATGCGCCACCACCGGCGATAGAGAAAGCGCAGAAAGGGCCGAGCCAAGTCGAGAAATTCCTCGTCCAGGCCGTATTCGTCCACCTCGTAATCGCCGCGCATCCGGCGGGCAAGGAGGTCTTTCGTCCCGGCGCCCAGCGCGCCCGCCAGCTCCCAGGCGCCGGCAAGGGAACCCGTGGAAACGAGCCGGCGGGAGCGCGCGAACGCGTCGCGCAGGGCGGCGGTGAGCGCCGGACGGTCAGCCGGAAGCTCGCGTTGGATGCGTTCGCGGATCGCCGCGAGGACGCCGCCGGTGGAGAGGCCGGGAAAGAGGCGGGAGAGCGGAAGCCGGGCGAGGGTCTCGTGCAGGATTTCTTCGACGCGCGCGCGGACCTGCTCGTCCGTCACCGGCGAGTCGGGCGGGGCTCCGTCCCCGTGCGACGGGGGGGCGTGCCGCGAGCAGAAGCTCCCGCCGACGATCGGCCGTCGCCGGCACGCCGCGCCGTCGGCGCCCCGGGCGAGGCAGCGGGCGACGGCGTCGCCGGTTCCTGGCTTGACGGCTTGCCTGCGTGCCATCGGCTATTCGCCCTTCGCCGCCCGCTTGCGCTTGGGCTTCGCGTGGTCCTCCGCCGCGTGGGCGTGGACGGGACCCGGCTTCGCGGTCGCGGCGGCGCGATCGCGCACCGCGCGGATCAGCATGGGCAACGTGCCCTGGGTCGCCTTCGACAGCAGGAATTTCGGCACGAAGAAGCCGGGATCGATCGACACGGTGTAGACCGCGCAGGTACGGTGTTTACCGTAGGCGGAAAGCGCCCAGGAGCCGACGTTGGACTTGATGTTCCCTTCCTCCATCACCCAGTCCACCCGGTGGGCCTTTTCGTTCAGCGTGAGCCGGATGACGTACCACACGTCGCGCACGGGAAAGCCCAGCACGCTGCGGAACCGGATCACCCGCCCCTTGCGCTCCAGGATGCGGCTCTCCTTGGTATGCGGCATGAATTCCACGTACCGGTCGTAGTCGGTGATCGCGTCCCAGACGGCGGCGACTTCGGCATCGATCACCGCGATGGCCTGCGCGCGTTCCTGGCCGTCCACGTTGACCAGGGAGGTCACGACCTCGTCGCGGTCCAGTCGCGCACGCAGCGTGTCGTCGATTTCCATGCGGACTCCTGTCCCTCCTTTTCCTCGTCACTTCGAGTGGATCTGCGGCACGATCGGCTTCGTCGCCCGGCGCAGGAAGAGGATGGCGAAGCACGTGTCCTGGACCACGTTCTTCCCGCCGCCGTCCCAGCTCCCGTCCGGTTTCTGCTGCTTGAGGAGGTACTCGGCCCCCTCCTGGTACCAGTCGTGGGCGCCGAACCCGTCGACGCCGAAGAGCATCCCCGAACGCTCGAGTGCGTAGAGGTAGTAATAGTGGAAGACCTCCCCGCCGCCGCCCACCGGCGGCTGAGGGTTCTTGGCGTAGGCGGCGTGCTCGGTCACCGTGAAGTTGTCGCCGATCCACTTCGCGGCCTTCACCGTCTTCTTGTTGTTCTTGAAGTCGCGGTCGCCGAGGTACCAGTTGCAGATGACGAGATCGCAGAGGCCGGAGCAGGTCATGCTGCCGTAGCTCGCGGACTTGTCGATGAGCGTGGCCCCGGGGGGCGGGTAGTCCCAGGCGTACGCCCAGCCGCCGTCCGACTTCTGCGCCGCCTCGATCACGCGCTTCGCGTCCTTCCAGGTCTTTTCCTGGATCACGCACCCCGCTTCGCAGCAGGCGCGCAGGCCGAGGAGCGCGTACTGCGTGTTCGAGTGGTCGCCGGACTTCGGCCCGATGCGCTTCGGACACTCGATCTTGATCTGCTTTTGGACCTGCGTCTTCTGCCCCGGCCGGCCGGCCCCCGGCGTGCCGCCGCCCGAGGAGATCTGGCCCCCCTTGTCTCCGGGCCCGCCGCTCGACACCGGCAGCGGCGGCACTTCGCCATACGACCATTGCCCGTTTTCGCACTGGTTGCAGATGAGGAAGTGAGCGTACTCGGCGATGCGGTTCTGCCAACGCGTGCGGTTCGCGGCCTCCAGGCTCATCGCCGCGAGCGCGATGCTGTAGGTCTTCTCCTTGAACTTCACGTCGGCGAGCTTCATCTCGGTGACGTAAGTGATCCCCTTGTCCACGGCGGGGTTGTTGAGGAAAACGCCCGCGTGGATCAGCGTGAAGAGGACCAGCTCGGACTCGGGATTGGAGTCCGAGTAGCTGGCCCGCCCTTTCAGGTACTCCGCGCCGCGCTCGATCGCGGCGTCCACCTCCTTTTCGTCGACCTTTCCCTTTGCGCCCTTCGCGGGCGGCTTGTTTTGCGGGAAGGCCAGCCCGGCGCCGAGGGCGAGCACCAGGGTGGAGACCAAGGTCAAGCCGACCCACGTCCGCATCCGCGTCATCTGCGCGTCCTCCGTTCAGAGCCCATCCGTCGACGATCCGGCCCGCAACGCAGGCCGAGGGGAAGTTGAAGCCGCGATCATACCACGGCCCCGACCGGGAAGTCCATGCCTTGCTCGGGTCACGAGGCCGCCGAGCCCCGGTGCTGCTTCTCGCCAGGCTTTATCCGCCCAGCCCTTTCAAGGTGCGGAGAACGGATCGGCTCTGGTGAGACGGAGCGGCAGATGCCGGGTGAGGGAAGGGGCGAGCTTCCCACTCCTCTCTTCGGATGGCCACGAGCCCTTGTGGTGCAGGGCTTCCGCCCTGCACCGACGGGACAAGCCGGGTGGAAACTGCGCAGCCCGTTGGGTGCGGGGGCGGCTCACGGGAAGCGGGGAAGTGCTTCGGAGGTTCCGGGCGAGTGCGGGTGCAGGGCGGAAGCCCTGCACCACAAAGCGGACTCAAGTCGCATCGTCAAGTGAACACGCTGCTTGCGGCTTGCAGCCGGGCGGAGCAGCCACCTTGAAAGGGCCGGCCTTATCGGCCCTTCCTCGGCAGTCACCAACCGCGCCCCCGCGACGCGGGCGGCGGCGGCCGCGGCGGCGGCCGCGGCGGCGGAAAAGGCGACGAGGAAGACCAGCAAGCCTCGGATCCTGTGCGGCAAAGAGCGGCCCCGATGAAAGCGTGCGAACCAACGGGCGAGCAGGCTACTCCACGGTGGACGGCAATCCGCCCCCGGTGAGCAAGGGCAGAGCGGCGGGGGTGGAAGGATGCGCGGGGACCGCTCCCTCACGGTCGCGGTTCGGTTTCGCGCCAGCGTCGCAGGGACCACGCGTACTGCTCGGGCGCCTGCCGGATGAAGGCCTCGAAGTGGCGTGCGACTTCGGCCGTGATGCGCGCGATCTCTTCGTCGGCGGGGGCCTGCGGTCGCGTCTCGAGCGCGGACGCGCAGCCCATGCGGTAGGAGAGGGGGCCGTCGCGCCGGGTCCAGCAGGGGACGACCAGGCACCCGGTCCGCAGGGCGAGGACGCCGGCGGTCCCGAAGAACCGGGTCGGGCGCCCGAAGAAGGGCACGGACACGCCGCCCTCGTCGGGCTCCACGTCGAGCACAAGCGACACGACCTCCCCCGAGCGCAGGGCGCGCAGGGCGTCGCGGAGCGCACCCTTCCGATCGAGAATTCGCAGCCCCGTGGCCGTGCGAAGGCGGCGAACTTCGGCGTCGATGAACGGGTTGGGCATGGGGCGGGCGACCGCGGAGCAGGGGAGGCCGGCGGCGCCTGCGTAGAGTCCTCCGAGCTCCCAGCTCCCGAGGTGGGCGATGACCCAGAGCACGCCGCGCCCCGCGCGAAGCGCCGCGCGCGTGGGCTCGAGGTTTTCGACGCCGGCGAGGCGGGCGAGCGTGGCCGGGCGCGCGCGCCGCGGGAAGACGAGCGCGTCGGGGAGCGACGCGCCGAAGTGCTCGAAGGACCTGCGGGCGAGGTCCTCGCACGCCGCCTCGCTCAGGGAAGCCCCGTACGCGAGGTGGAGATTTTTTTTCGCTTCCGCCCGCGCACCGGGCAGCACCCGGAAGGCGACCCGCGCGAGGAAGCGCCCGAGCGCGGCGGCCCCTGCGACGGGGAGGGCCGCGAAGGCCGTCTCGGCCAGACGGAACGCGAGGAACTGCGCGTACTCGACCGCGACCCAGACTCCGCCGCGACGCAGGGCTCGTCGGATGCGGCGCTTCAGGGAGGGCGGGGAGCGTAGGGGCCGGGCGCAGGGCTCGTCGCTTGCGGAATCCGGCTTCTGTCCTTCGACCGGTGGGGCAGCGCTCCCGGAGGTCAACCCCGGGCCGCCCACCTCCACCTCCGCCGCGCGACCCGTCACGGTCTTTGGCTCCATCCGCTTATGCCCCTTTCGACTCGCCGGGCCGGCCCCGCGTGCGACGGAGCTGTGTCGGCAGGCATCGCCGATTCGGTCGCGGAGCCCGCCGACACTCCCCCGAAAATCGTCAATCCGCACTCAGCAATCAGCAGTCGCCCATCAATTGATCTCGAGCCCATATTCCTTCAGCTTCTTGTCGAGCGTCGGCCGGCTGATCTGGAGCAGGCGGGCCGCCTCGATTTTTTTTCCGCGCGCCCGGTCGAGCGCCCGCTGAATCAGCTCGCGCTCGACGCGCTCCACGGCCGCGGAGAGCGACATGTCCGCGTCCGAAACCGCCGCGGGCGCCCCGCTCCCGACGCCCGCCCCGTGCGCGCCCCCGCCCCCCGGCAGGGCCGGCACGTGCCCGCCCCGGATGTTCATCGGCAGGTCGTCGGCGTCGATGGAAGACTTCTCGCAGAGCACGAGCGCCCGCTCCATGACGTTCCGCAATTCCCGGATGTTCCCGGGCCACGACCAACCTTCGAGTTTCTTCAGCAGCTCCGGGGACAGGGTCGGTGCGGTCCTTCCGTTCTCCTGGGCGAATTTCCGGAGGTAATGCTCCGCCAGGAGGGGGATGTCGCTCCGGCGCTCGCGCAGCGGCGGGAGCTGGATCGGCACCACGGCCAGGCGGTAGTAAAGGTCCTCACGGAATTTCCCCTCCCGGATCCGGGTCTCCAGGTTCTGGTTCGTCGCCGCCACGATCCGCACGTCCACGTTCAGCAGGCGCACGCCCCCGACGCGCGTGAAGGCCCGCTCCTCCAGTACGCGCAGCAGCTTGATCTGCGTGGCGGTGTTCATGTCGCCGATCTCGTCGAGGAAGATCGTGCCGCCGTTGGCGAGCTCGAACTTGCCCGGTTTCAGCCGGTCCGCCCCCGTGAAGGCCCCTTTCTCGTGTCCGAACAGCTCGCTTTCGAGCAGGGTGTCGCTGATCGCCGTGCAGTCCACGGGGATGAGCGGCTTGTTCCGGCGGTTCGACTGGTGGTGGATCGCCTGCGCGACCAGTTCCTTGCCGGTCCCCGTCTCCCCGGTGATGAGCACCGTGGAGTTGGTGGCCGCGACCTTCTCGATCCGGTGGAGCACCTCCTTGATCTGGGAGGAATGGCCCACGATCGCCATGTCGTCCTGGAGCTGGCGGCGAAGCTGGCCCACCTCCTCGCGCGTCCGCGTGTACACGCGCGCGTTCTCGATCGCGATGGCCGCCTGCCGGCTGATGTTCACGAGGAGGTTCAGGTCCTCCTCGCCGAAATTCTTGAGCATGCTCCGCGTGTCGACGTAGAGCGCGCCGAGCAGGCGGTCCTTGTGCAGGATCGGCGAACACAGGACCGATTTCACCTGGTCGAGCGCGAGGCTTTTCGAGCCGTCGAAGCGCGGGTCGCTCGCCGCGTCGGAGGAGATGATGCCACGCCTCTCCCGCAGCACATATTTGAGCACGGCGCGGGAGATGGAGACGTCGCGAGCCGCCCCGCCGCGGCAACGGCTGCCGCCGGGGTAGATCTCGCCGTTGTCGCGGCTGAAGAGGACCGCCCCGCGCTCGGCTTCGAAGATCTCGAGGACCACCTCGAGCAGCCGATCGATGAGCTGGTGCTCGTCCAGCAGGCCCGAGATGACCGTCGTGACCTGGTAGACGGCCTGGAGGCGGCGGTGGGCCGCGGCCAGCTCATCCTGCGCGGAGGGAGGCGGGACGAGCGGAGTGGTGTCGGCCTCGGCCGGGGCGGTGACGACGCAGGTCGTGGATTCCGCCGACTCGTCCTCCGGCAGCAGGATGACGCCGGATTCGCTCCCCTCCCGGGTCATGACGTCGAAGTCGGGCTCCCAGGCAAGGATGACGTTGCCGATCTCGATCCGGTCTCCCGGTTCCAGGGGCTTCTCGGAGTAACGCTCCGCATTGATCCGGAGGCCGTTCTTCGAGCCGTAGTCGCTGACGTAGAAAACCCCGTCCCGCAGCGAGATCTGGGCGTGCACGCGGGAAATCTGCGTCCCCTCGAGGTGGATCGCGTTGTGGGAGGACCGGCCGATCGTGGCGTCGCCGGTGACTTCGAAGACGGTCCCCTTCCCGGTCCCCTCGACGATGACGATCCGCGACATCCGGGAGTCCTCGCGGGAATGAGCTGACCTGCCTTGCCCCAACGCGGTCCCCCCCGGCGCCCTCGCGGCAACCCTCCTCGGCGGGGAGGGACCGCGAACGCTTCATTATAGGCGCACGCGCGGGGGGCGTGCAAGAAAAAGGCACGGACCCCAGGTCGCGGCCCGCCGTGGCCTGCGCGGCAAACCCTTCGAGGTCCGTTTGCCTGCGAGGATTCTTGCCTGGGTCGAACGCCACGCAAACCCCAGGGCAGCCTACGGCCGCAACCAAACTACGACGAACCACAGATTTCACAGATCACACAGATTGCGACGATTCGAATCTGTGAAATCTGTGGTTCCGTCCTCGCCTGGCTGCGGCTCCGCCGCGTTGCGCACCGCGGCCGAACACGCTCAAATCGTTGATTTTCCAGCCGTGGCGGGTATACTGGTCCATTCTCTGTTCCTCGTCTCCCGCCCGAGGAGACCCCTTCCCCCCAAACCCCCCGAGGTGACTCGATGCTTCTTGCCACCGAGATCCGCAAGGGCATGGTGATCAAGATGGAAGCCGAACTCTTCACCGTGCTTGAAACCCAGCATATCACCCCCGGCAATTGGCGCGGCATGGTCAAGGCCAAGCTGCGCAACCTCAAGACGGGCTCCAGCAAGGAGCACCGCTTCAACCCCAGCGACAAACTGGAACAGGCCGTCCTCGAACAGAAGGAGATGGAGTTCACGTACAAGTCCGCCGACCAGTTCGTGTTCATGGACCTCGCGACCTACGAGGAGCTCCACCTGGACAAGGAACTGCTCGGTGACGCGGCGAACTTCCTGCTCGAGAACACCCAGGTCCTCGTGAACTACTGCGACGGTTCCCCCACGGGGATCCAGCTCCCGACCACGGTGGACCTGAAGGTCCGCGATACCGAGCCGGGCCTCAAGAGCGCGACCGTCACGAACGTCTACAAGGCCGCCACGCTCGAGACCGGCGTGGTCATCCAGGTCCCCCCGTTCGTGAACATCGGCGAAACCATCCGGGTCGACACGCGGGACGGCACCTACGTGGAGCGGGTGAAGTAGGCGGACGCGTGCCCGCGCGGACGGTCCGCGTCGCGCCGATCCCCGTGGACCTGACCCGCCCCGACGCGACCCGCCCGGTCGTCCCCCCCCCCGCCCTCCTGCAAGACCCTGCCCGGAGGAGCCCATGCCTCGCATCCTCGTCGCCGATCACCTCGCGGACGAAGGCCTCCGCATCCTCTCCCGGGAAGAGTCCCTCTCCGTGGACCATCGGCCCGGCCCGTCGGAGCAGGACCTCATCGCGCTCATCCCCGCGTACGAGGGGCTCGTCGTCCGCAGCGCGACGCGCGTCCCGGCGAGCGTCATCGAGGCCGGCTCCCGCCTGAAACTGATCGGCCGCGCCGGCATCGGCGTCGACACGATCGACGTGGACGCCGCGACGCGCCGCGGGATCGTGGTCATGAACACCCCCCTCGGCAACGTCTCGTCCGCCGCGGAGCACACCCTCGCCCTGCTCTTCTCCTGCGCGCGCAACGTCGCCCGCGCCGACCACCTGATGCGGCAGAAGCGGTGGGAGAAGGGCTCGCTGGTGGGCGTCGAACTTTCCGGCAAGGTCCTCGGCGTCGTCGGCCTGGGAAAGGTCGGCAGCCACGTCGCCCGCGTCGCGCGCGCCGCCGGCATGACGGTAATCGCCTACGACCCCTTCCTCTCCTCGGAAAAGGCCGCCGAAATGGGCGTCCGCCTCGTGCCGGTCGAGACCGTGGTCGCGGACAGCGACTTCATCACGCTCCACGTCCCGCTGAACGAGAAGACGAAGAACCTCATCGGCGCGGCCGAATTCAAGCGGATGAAAAAAAACGCGCGGATCATCAACTGCGCGCGCGGCGGGGTGGTCGACGAGAAGGCCCTCCACGCCGCGCTGAAGTCCCGCGAGATCGCGGGCGCCGCGCTCGACGTCTTCGAGCAGGAGCCGCTCGGCGAAAGCCCGCTCCTGGAGCTCGACAACGTGACCCTCACGCCCCACCTCGGGGCCAGCACCGAGGAGGCGCAGCGCAAGGTCGCCGTCGACATCGCGAACCAATTCGTGAGCTACTTCAAGAGCGGGGTCGTCGAGAACGCCGTCAACATCGCGTCCGTGGCCGATCCGAAACTGGTCCCGTACATGGCGCTGGCCGAGAAGCTGGGGAACCTCGCGACCCAGCTCGGCGGCAACCACGTGCGGCAAGTCGAGCTCGCCTGCCTCGGCGACCTCGCGGGCCGGGACACGCGGCCGCTGACGATCGCCGCGCTCAAAGGCGCACTCACGCCCGTCTGCGGGGACGAGGTCAATCTCGTCAACGCGGCGGTGCTCGCGCAGGAGCGAGGCATTCGGCTGGTCGAGAGCCGGAGCCGCGACCTGCAGGGGTACGTGAGCCTCATGACGGTCCGGATCCTGAGCGAGACTGGGGAGAGCACGATCGCGGGGACGGTCACGCAGGAGAGCGAGCCGCGCGTCGTGCGGATCAACCAGTACGAAGTGGACCTGCGTCCGGCCGAGCACCTGCTCGTCATGTTCTACCCGGACCGTCCGGGCATGGTGGGAAAGTTCGGGACCATTCTCGGCAACCACCAGCTCAACATCGCCCGGATGGAGGTGGGCCGCCGCGCGCGCGGGGGCCAGGCCGTCGTGATCCTGACGATGGACGATGCGGTCCCGCCGGCCGTCCTGGACGAGATGCGGCAGGCGGTCCAGGTGGAAGACCTTCGGGCGGTGAGGTTGTGAGGAGACGCCGCGAGAGCCGAGGAGGCCGGCGCGGCCCCGGTCGAGGTTCGCGGTCCTTGCGCGGCGAGTCTGACGGCGAGACGAACCTCGCTCGCGGAGACGATGTCAAAATTCAAATTGCAAATCTCAAATTTCAAATTCCTCCAGTGGCGTAAAGGGTAGGGGCACGGCGTTGCCGTGCCCGTGCCGGGTTCGGTGGGATCTGCCTGTGACGCTTCAGACTCGGACGTGCCGCGAGGGGAGAAGCGGAGAGGCCGTGGGCGAGCTGCGCGTGCTGCGCCCGGGGAGGCGCAGGTTTTCGGACGCGTACGCCCTGCAGCGCGAACTGGTGGAGCGCCTGCGCGCGGACGAAGGCGCGCCGGGGTTCCTCGTCCTGCTTGAGCACGAACCCGTGGTGACGTTCGGCCGGAACGCGGGGACGGAGAGCCTGCGCGTCTCGCGCGAAGACCTGGCGCGGCGGGGCATCGAGATCTGCCCGACTGACCGCGGCGGCGACGCGACCTACCACGGGCCCGGGCAGCTCGTGCTCTACGCCGTGGTCCGGCTGCGCGCGCTGCGCCGCTCGATCAAGGACTTCGTCTGCGGCCTGGAAAAGACGATGCTCCGGCTTTCGGCGGCGTACGGCGTCGACGCACGCCGCCGGGACGGCCTCGTCGGCGCCTGGGTCGGCGAAAAAAAGATCGGATCGCTCGGCATCCGCGTTTCGGCCGGGCTCGCCTTTCACGGCCTCGCGTACAACGTGACCACCGACCTCGACGCCTTTCGCGTGATCCACCCCTGCGGGCTGCGCGGGACGGAGATGACCTCGCTGGCGGAGCAGCTCGGCCGGCCGGTCCCGATGGAGGAGGCGCAGGTCCGTTGCCTCGACGCCTTCCGCGCGGTCTTCGGGGTCGAGCTGGTCTTCGACGGTTTCCCGGAGGCAGCCCGATGAACCGCGGTCGCTTCCTCGTCCTCGACGGCCCGGACGGTTCGGGCAAGAGCACGCAGACCCGGATGCTTTGCGAGTTCCTGTCGTCGGCAGGCCGCGACCCGCTCCATCTGCGCGAACCCGGCGGGACCTCGATCGGCGAGAAGGTCCGGAAGATCCTTCTCGATCCCGAGAACCGATCGATGCACCTGAAGACCGAGCTCCTGCTCTACATGGCGAGCCGGGCGCAGATCGTCGAGGAGGTCATCCGGCCCGCCCTCGCCGCCGGCCGCATCGTCGTCTGCGAACGGTTCCTCTCCTCGAGCCTTGCGTACCAGGGGTTCGCCGGCGGGCTCGGGACGGAAACGGTCGCGACGATCGGGACCTTCGCGACCGGCGGGCTCGTCCCGGACCGGACTTTCCTGCTCGACATCCCGGCGGCCGCCGGGCTGGGACGGATCCGCCGAAAGACCCCGAACCTCGATCGGATCGAGGATCGCACGCTGGATTTTCACGAGCGCGTTCGGCAGGGGTTCCTGGGTCTGGCGCGGCAGGAGCCCGAGCGATACGTCGTGCTGGACGCGAGCGGGGAGCCGGACGCCGTACAGGCCGCCCTTCGGGAGCACGTGCACCGTGTCCTTCGCTGACCTCCTGGGGCAGGACGCCGCGGTTTCGTTCCTGCGGAACGCACTCCGGCGCGGCCGGCTGGCGCACGCGTACATCTTCAGCGGACCCGAAGGGGTCGGGAAGCGCCGGCTGGCCCGGGAGCTGGCGCGGGCGCTCTCCTGCGAGCGGCGCCGCGAAGACGGCGCGGAGGCCTGCGGTGAATGCCGAAGTTGCGGGCGGTTCGACCGCGCGGGGCACGAAGGATACCGCGAGGTCGGCGTGCCGGAGGATCGCCGGGAAATTCCGGTGGATGCGATCCGGCAGGGCGTGCTCGAGCCCCTGGGCGTGCGCGCGTTCCAGGGGGCCTGGCGGGTCTTCGTCGTGGATCCCGCCGACGCGATGAATGCGGAGGCCGCGAACTGCCTGCTGAAAACGCTGGAGGAACCTTCCCCCCGCGTCGTGCTCGTGCTGGTAACCGCACGGATCGATCACCTGCTGCCGACGCTGCTCTCGCGCAGCCAGGTCGTGCGCTTTCGGCCGCTGCCGCTCGAGCTGGGCCGGCGCATCCTCGGCGAGGCGACGCGCGCGGAGCCGGCCGAACTCGACGAGGCCCTGCGAGCGGCCGGGGGGAGCCCGGGGCTTGCCCTCCGCGTGCTCGAGCGGCGCGCGATCGACGCCTGGAAGAAGTGGGGCGAGCGCGTCCTCGGTCTCCGTCCGGTGGAGGCCGTCGAGGTGGCCGCCGAGGTGGCCGACTGGATCAAGAAGGCGGGCTCCACGCTTGAGGAGCGGCGGGAACGGGCGAGGCCGTTTCTCGAGCTCCTGGCGTTGCGGCTGCGGGAACGCTTTCTCGCCGGCGTCGGCCCGGGCACGGACAGCTCGGACGGCGCGGGCGACCTCGACCTGGCCGAGCGCGTGCTCGACGCGCAGTTGTCGCTCAACCGGAACTTGAAAGTGGACTTTGTCCTCGAGGACCTTTTCCTCGCGATCGCGGACGAACGCTCGCGAGGCTGAGTACCGCTCCACGGAAGTCGGCGACCCATAGGCGAAGGCAAGTTTGGCCGCCCGCTAGGCGCGTGAGCGAGGCGTAGTAACGGAGAACTACGGCGAGCGAGCGCAACGACGCGGGCGGCCAAAATCGCCGAGAAAATTGGTCACCCAGTTGCGTGGGGCGGTACTGAGCCCGACGCGGAGAGCCGCGCCGGTTTCGAACCACGGACCGTTGGAACCCAACCTTCCCGTCGACCCTTCGGGGCCGCGGGACGAGGAGCTATCGTGTTGACCGCATGCGTCCGCTACGGCGAAATGCGCACCGTGGCGCTCTTGAGAGCCGAAATCGCCGACCTCCGGCACAACGAGAAGTGCATCTGCCGGACCGACCGCGGCACCGAGGTCGGCACGATCCTCACCCGGCCCGCCGAGGCCCCGGCCCGACCCGCGAGGGTCGCGCCGCCGGCGAGCGCGCCACCCGCCGTCCCCGCCGTCCCCGCCGCGCCGCCGGCCTCGCCCGCGGCGGACGCGCCGACCGCGGCAGACGCGCCGAGCGCAGGTACGGCGCCGGCCGAGGGCGCGCCCGCGACCGCGCCGACCTCCGAGCCGGGAAAGGATCGCGAACCGGGGCACGAGCAGGAGCACGAGCACGGGCACCCTCAGGGGCATGGGCCGACGCCGCCGCACTCGTTCGAGGTGATCGGCCAGGTGCTGCGGCGGATGACGCCCGAGGACCGCGACCGCGTCGTGCACATCCAGGAAACCGTCCAGGGGCCGGAGTACGACTTCTGCAGGGACCGGATCAAGTCCCTGAGCCTGCCGATGAGCCTCGTCTCGGTCGAGCACCTGTTCGGCGGCGAGAGGATCATCTTTTATTTTCTCGCCGAAGGGCGCGTCGATTTCCGCGGGCTCGTCAAGGAGCTGGCGAAGGAGTTCCGGACCCGGATCGAGATGCGGCAGATCGGCGTGCGCGACGAGGCCCGCATCCTGGGGGACTACCAGAACTGCGGCCGGGAGCTGTGCTGCCGCGGGCACATCAAGGAATTCGAGCCGATCAGCATGCGCATGGCGAAGCTTCAGACGAACACGCTGGACCCGGGAAAGATCTCCGGCCGGTGCGGGAAGTTGAAGTGCTGCCTGCGCTACGAGGACGACGTGTACCTGGAGCTGAAAGCGAACCTGCCGACGCGCGGGACGCGGGTCCTCACGAAGGGCCAGGGAACGGGCGAGGTCATCGACGTCAACATCCTGGGCCAGCACGTGACGATTCTGAACGAGAAGTACGAGCGTGTGAAGGTGCTCAAGGACGACCTGGCCGGCGTGGACAAGACCCCGCGGCCGCGGCCCGCGCCCGGCGATGCGCCGGCGGGCGGACGCGACACGGGCACCCGCGGTCGCGGTCCGGACAGCCGAATGCGGACCCGGGGCGACACGCGTGGACCGGGCGGACCAGGCGGACCCGGCGGACGTGACCAGGGGCCGGGGACGCGTCGAGAGCCCGCGGCGGGGCGCGGCGGCGGACCGCCGGATCCGGCCGGACGCGGTGCGGGCCCGGGAGCGGGCACGGCCGCGACTGCCGGCGCATCCCCGACAGGCGAGGGAACGCAGTCAGCGTCGCCGGCTCCCGGCGAACTGCCGGCAACCATGACCAGTACGACGACGGCAATGAGCGCGGCGCAGGGGCAGGCCTCGCCTCAGGCGCCGAGTGAAGCTCTCGCGGGAGGGCCTGCATCGGCGCCGACGCCTTCGCCGTCCTCGGGGCCGGGACCCACCGGTGACGCGGGTGCAAGCGGAGGCGTGCTTCCGAGCGGGGCGACCGCCGCACCGGCTCCGCTTGCGGCGTCGGGCGAACCGACTTCCGCGGCGCCGCCTGAGCCCACGGTCGGGCCGGTGGGCGCGGGCCCAGGCCGACCGGTGCCGCGGCCGGAGGGTGGACGCGGGGACTTTGGCGCGAGACGAGAGCGCGAGCCGCGTCGCGAAGATCCACGCAGGGACCGTGGCGGTCCGCGCGATCGGGATCGGCAGCCCGGAGGCGGGCGCGATCAGGATCGAAATCGCGATCGCGACCGTGAGCGGGGCGGACCTCGACCCGGCGGCCCGGGCGGCCCCGGCGGTCCGCCGCGGGAGCCCCAGTCGCAGCGCGCAGGCGACGGCCGACGGGGGCCTGGCCCGGCGTCGGCCCCCGGTCAGGGTCCCACGCCGCCCGGGGCGCAAGGAACGCCGGGAGCCTCAGAACCCGGCGCGCCCCCGCAGGGGGCTCCACGGAGTGCCGCTCCCGCCCCGACCGCGCCCGCCGGCAGTCCGCCGAAGATCTACCAACGCGTCGTGAAGCGGATCGTCCCCGGCCAAGCGCCGGTGATCATCCAGCAGGGTGCGGCCCCTGCCGAGAATCCCGGCAACCCGCCGCCCGCACCGCCGGGCGAACCGGCAAGCGCAGCGAGCATGCCCGCCCCGGCCCCTCCGTCCGAAACACCCAAGCCCCCCGCGGCGGACTCGACTGCCGCGCCGCCCCCCCCGTCCCCCGACGCTTCCGGCCCGACCTCCGCCTGATGCCGCGCTGACGAAGTCCCGAATGATTCCTGGGGGCGCGGGCCTCCCTCGTTCGCTCGCTCCCCGCGAGGTGCGGGGGGCAGGCCGGCCCATGCAAGGAGCTGCGGGAGCAGCCCCCCCTTGCAGTTGGCTGTTCAGCCCTCTCAAGGTGGCTGCTCCGCCCATCGGCCGGCAGCAAATGGCCTGTTCACTTGACTCCGTAACCCGAGTACCGCTCCACGGTAGTCGGTGACCAATAGGCGAAGGCAAGTTTGGCCGCCTGCTAGGCGCCCGCGCAAAAATAACTGCGCAGACTCGGACCTCGAGGCTCCTGGGGGCGCGGCCCTCTGGCCCGCGCCCCCAGGCATCGGTCGATCCACGAAAATGTAAAGTAATTCTTGCGCGGGCACTAGGCGCGCGAGCGAGGCGTAGTAACGGAGAACTACGGCGAGCGAGCGCAACGACGCGGGCGGCCAAAATCGCCGAGAAAATGGGTCACCCAAATGCGTGGGGTGGTACTGAGTCCACATTGTGGTGCAGGGCTTCCGCCCTGCACCCAGTCGCACGCGGATCATGAGAGTCACTTCCCCGGTTTCTCCAGGAGTCGCTCCCGCCCACTCGGAGCTCTGTTGTCTCAACGCCGGTTGCCCCGACGGTGCAGGGCGGAAGCCCTGCACCACAAGGGCTGGTTGCCGGCGGAAAATGGCAGTGGGAGCTTCGCCCCCTCCTGGAGCCGACCCTTGAGGCTCCATTTCACAAGCGACGACTCGTGCTTTGCACGTTGAAAGGGCCGTCCGCACGAGTTGCGTCTTGGCCTCGCCGTGAGGACGACGGTCCCCGAGCTTCGTCCACTCGGCGCACGCTCGCTCACAGCCCGAACAGTAGTTTCCCGATGATCGCGAAGGGCAGGGCCACAAGGCAGAGCAGGAGCGGCGGGCTGCAGCATCCACCCGACCGCCACTCTTCACGGTACCTGGCTACCTCGGCTTCCGTCAGACGCGAGGCCGAGTCCAGCCCCTCCAGGTCGCGTGCGAACTCCGGGTCGTGCAGCGTCTCCTGTGCGTCCCGCACCTCGTCCCTCACCGCCCGGAGCTGCGCCATTACGTCCGCGAATGGACGGCGCCCGTACCTATAGCCGCCCGCGAGCGCCTCGCGCAGGATCGCCGTCTCGCGCTCGATCGTGACCGCCTTGAGCAGCGTCCGGGCTTCGGGCGAGCCGTCGGACGGGGTCAGGTAGTCGGCGGTCGGCCGCACCACGAGCCGGAATTCCCGGCCCGACGCGTCCCGGCCGGTTACGCGCGCCGTGAAGTCGGCCGCCATCCCCGCGTGGAGCCGCTTCAGTCGCCACAGCCGCACCCAGGTCTCCCCGGGTCCGAGACGCCCCGGGCCTTCCGGGGTGAGGACCTGCTCCCCGCTCGCCTCCGCTGCGCTGCCGAAGCGCGACTCCTCCCTCCCCTCCGGCTCCTCCTCCGCCCCGTTCATTTCGGTCCCGTCCTTCACCCAGAGCGAGACGCGGACGTCTCGCGCCGCGACGTCGCACAGCTCCGAGAGGCGGGCGCCCAGGTTTCGCTCGATCGCCCCCGCGTCACGCAGGAAGAGGTACGTGCCGGAACTTTCGCGCGCGACCTCCCGCAGCAGGACCTCGTTTCCACCCGCCAGTCCGACCACGTTCACCTCGGCGCCGGACGCCGCGAGGGCTTGCATGGTCCGCGACAGACTCTCCGGCGCGCCTTCCATTTCTGAGACGTAGAAGCCGCTGGGCATGAGGCCGGGGCCTTGGCCGTCGAGGAGGATGCGTCCCAGCGCGAGGAGGCCGGCGCGGTGTCCGTTGTCCGAGAAGTTCGGCTTCGCCGCGAGGTCGCCCAAGCGACGGGAGGCTTCTTCCGGCGTGACCCAGAGTGCCGGGACCTCGGTCGTCGAGCCGAAGAGGAGCAGGGTCACGCGATCCTGCGTGCGAAGGCGGGCAACGAGCCGGGAGGCCGCGGCGACCGCGAGCGGCCACCGGCCGGCGTCTCCCATCGAGTGGCTCGTGTCGAGCGCGATGGCCCAGCGTCGAGGGGGCAGCGCGGCCTCGCTGCTCGTGGGTGCAGCGAGGGCCACCAGGAGGTAACCCTCGCCGCGCTCCCGGTCGGCGCCGCGTCCGCCGAGCACGAGCCGTGCGTCGAGCTGCGAGCCGGCTGCCGCGTGCAGGTCGTACTGGTACGCGGAGAGAAACTCCTCGGTGCGGACGGCGTCGGCCGAAATCGCCCGGCTTCGACCGCGTGCGCCGCGCTCGCCGCCCTTTTGAAAAGCGGCGAGTGCCTGGTCCCGGTAGCCGGTCGAGGACATGCAGGACGCGCAGAAGAGCGTCGTGCCGCAGAAGAGAACAAGAGCGGCCGCAGCCGTGCGCACAGGGAGCCCAAGTCGCATGCTTCACCCTCCTCATGATTCGAGGCCCGTCGGCGCAGGACCGTCGAGGTCGCGTCGCGTTTTCGCCGGGGGCCGTGAAAGATAGTTGAGCGAGGAAGGTGCGCCCGGCGTTCATGAGTTCCGGCGGAAATTCCGGATGTGTGGGGGGGCGCAGCTCGCAGGAAGTGATGGCGTGGGGAGTCGGAAGTTGGGGCCTGTGCCGGTTCGTGCCCGCAATGCGCCTTCGCGCGACGCGCTCCGGACGGCAGGCCCAACCCCGTTCCGCTGGGCGCGAGAACGGGATTATGCCCCGAGTGGGAAGTCTTGCGCTCGGGCGTGGGAGCGCGGGCGTCCCCGCCCGCGCCGCAACTGGGAAACCTCCGCCCGTCCTACCGGAGCCCCATGTCTGAGAGCGTTTCGGCGGTGAGGACTCGCCGTAGCAGCGTGTCCAGCCGGCGCGGGGTGGCGATCGCCGAGACCTGTCGGGCCGCGCCCCGGGGGAGCGGCCCGAATTTGGCCCGCATCTGAGCAAGCAGAGTCTGCCGCTTGGCCAGGCTCTCGCCGAGTTTGATGCCTTTTCGCTCCCCGAGCTTGATGCCCTGGCGCTCGCCCAGCTTGATGCCCCGCTTCTCCGCCTTCTCAGCGATGCGCTCGGACCACAATTTCCTCATTTGCAGAAACTCCTTGTTCTCGGGGAGCCTCATGGCGCGGTCGATGGAGGCCTGCTCCCTCGCCGTCAGGGGCAGGTAGGTCTCTACACAGTCGAGCAGCAGGCCCCGGCGGGCGTCGCTCGCCCGCACACGCGCGATTGTTTGCAGACACGCGAGCTTCCAGTCCCATCGGCTCCGCGTGCTCCGCGGCGGTTCGTTCAACGATGAGTACGCTAGGGATCTGCGGTGCGCGTACCGCTCCTTGCAGATGGCCGTCAGTCGGCCCCTGTACTCCGGGCTGCGGCTGGCCCTGGCGGCGGGGACGCGATAACCCTGGTCCCTTTGACACGTTTACCCTTTGCGTCGCACCCCCGACGTTGCGCGTGACGGCGGCTGATTGACTAGCTCCCGCGCGCGCATGCGTTTGTGGGGGTACGGGGGGCGATAGCCACCCGCCGCCGCCTGGGCCTGGGCTGGTCGGTGCGGGAAGTGTGAGCCTGCGCTGGCTCGTGCCCTCACCCCAACCCTCTCCCGCTCCGCGGGAGAGGGGGACTGACGGCCGACGGGCGCGGGGGGAGGTACTGGCACCGCGTTGACGAAATCCAGGCTCGATTCCTGGGGGCGCGGGCCTCCGGCCCGCGCGAACCGACGCACCGCTTGCGACTCGCGGAAACCGTGCAGTCGACCGTGCCCGAAAGTCGTCACTGCGGTGCTGCGGCGCTACAGTGCTACGGCGCCGGCCGGATGCGGACCTCGTGCCAGGCCCGCGCATGTGTCGCGGTGACGTGCAGCTCTTTCCGGTCCGCGTGCCAGGTCCAGCTCCACAGGCCGGCCGGGTCGGAGCATTCCACCACGAAGCCCTCCGGGTAATGACGCGCCGCGTCCATGTGAAGGACGGTCGGCGCGGGGAGGGCGTGCGCGGGCTCCCCGAAGCGCATCGTGAATTTTCGCGTCGCCGGGTTGAAGCCGTAGCTCGACAGCGAGCCGGCGGTGAACTTCGGGTACGGCTGCGCGAGCCGCCGGACAACGGGCCACTCCGCGCCGCCGGGCTTCACGACGCTCATCGTGTCCCCCCACCCGGGCTGGCCGGCATCCGGGTTGTAGTTCCAGTACGTGCTCGCGGCGACGACGTGCCGCTCGATGAGCGCCAACTCGTCCCGGTTGTACGCGTCCGCGTTCGGCACATCCTGCATGACGCCCCACTCGCCCAGATACAACGGCACGCCGAACCGCACGGCCTGGGCCTTCATGACGAGGAAGGCCACCTCCGCGCGCCAGCGTTGGCCGTCGTAGCCGCCGCCGAACCCCGTGATCGGGTCATAGTAGTGCGGCGCGTAGGCCACCCCCGCGTGCGCCGGCTTCCGGAGCCAGGTCGGGGCCCCCTGGTTCACCGTGCTCGGCACCGGCTCGAAGAAGCAGATGTGCGCCGGATCCTCGTGCCGGATCGCGCCGATGAGGTCGTCGTAAAAATTGGAAAGCGTGCCCGACTCGAACACGGTCGGGAAAGCGCTGCCGAAGTGCGGTTCGTTGAACAAGTCATAGCCGACGACCGACGGGTGGTGCTTCGCGTGCGCGACCGCAGCGAGCCACGCGGCCTTGTAGTGCGCGCGCAGGTCCGCGCTCGACCAGAACTGGTCGAAGGAGTGGGTCACGTTCGGGGCAAAATAGTTGAGCCACCACGGGGAGACCGGCGCGATCGCCTGCGCCGGGTCGTTCATCGTGGCCCACGGCGGCGCGCCGTTTCCGCCGAGCGCCTTGCCGTAAAGGTCCTGGTGCATGTCCAGCACCACGTACAGCCCGCGCGCATCGCACCAGCCGAGGATCTGTTCCATCTTCGCGAGGTACGCGCCGTTCATGGCCCCGGGCGTGGGCTCGAGGCCGTCCCAGTGCAGAAGCAGCCGGACGCAGTTCAGGCCCCACTGCCGGATGCGGTCGACCTGGTCTTCGGAGATCCAGTCCCAGTAGGGCTCTTTCTTCGAACGATGGCTGAGGTTCACGCCGCGCAGAAGGACCTGCCGTCCGAGCGGGTCGCGCAAGCTGAGCTTCTGGATGTGGAGCGGCGGAAGATCGGCCGCGGCGCCGGTCGGGACGTCCGCGCGTCCGTTCGGGACGTCGAGCGCCAGTAGCAGGAGGCAAAGACCGAGCGACAGCACCGCAGTTCGCATGTGTCCACGCCCGTGCCCGCCTCCGCGCCCGTCTACGCCCTCGCCGCTCGATTCTACTCGCACACTTCCCCTCACTCCTCCGCCTCCCCCTTCCGTTCCTTTTTGGGCGGCTTCATCTTCGGCTCGGCGGGTCGGTTCTTCTGCTCCTCCAGCTTCCGCCGTAGCCCCTTGATCTTCGCCTGGATCTCCGGCGCGCGCTCCGCCTCCGCGTCGATCTCGAGGCAGGTCTCGAACGCGCGGATCGCCTGGGGGAGATCCCCCTTCAGGTAATAGGCCGAGCCGAGGTCGTACCGGATGTCGATCGACTGCGCGTCCGAGAGCGCCGCATACTCCAGCTCCAGGACCGCGATGTCGTACAGCCCCATGTCGCACGAGGTGATGCCGAGGTTGTGGTGGTAGAGCGACTGTTTCGGCTCCAGGCGCGCGGCCTTCTTGTAGCTCTGCAACGCCTCGACCAGGTAGCCCTTCTTGCGCAGGGCATTACCGAGGCCATTGTGCGCCTTCGCGTAGTTCGAGTCGATGCGCAGGGCGGAGCGGAAGTCCTGGATCGCGTCCTCCAGCATGTCGTTCTCGTAGCACGCCATGCCGCGATACACGAGGGCGCGGAAGAACTTCGGGTCCTGCTCGAGCGCCTGCGTGAAATACTCGACGGCGGACTCGTATTTTCCGCGCTTGTACTCTTCCGCGCCGAGCCGGTACAGCTCGGCCGGTTCGATCGGGCCCCCTGGCACAGTGCACCTCTTTTTTTTAGCGGCTGTGGAGCGTCTCCGGCTCCCCCAAGACCTGGGCCTTCCGGGCCTCCAGCTCGTCGAAATCCGTGATGCCGGACCGGAGGAGGTTCAGGTAGGCGTCCACCTCCTTCGAGAGCGGCCCGGGCGTACGCGAGAGCCGTTCGAGCGCGGGCGCCGCCTCGGCCCCGCCGACGCGCAGCATCGAGCTCAGCACGCTCCGCTGCACCACCTCCGAGCGTTCGGAGCCGTAGGTCCGCTCCAACTCCTCCAGCATCTGCCCACGCGGGATCGAATGCACGTTCGCGAGCGACTCGGCCGCCGCGGCCCGCACGCCGTCTTCGGGATCGGTCCGCAAATAGTCCAGCACCGTGCGGGCGAGCGGCTCGCCGGCGTGCGCCAGGTCCATCGCGAGCAGCGCTTCGACCCGGACCATCGGCTCCTTCTCCGTCTTGAGCATGCCCAGGATCTTCGCGCGCGTCTTTTCGCGGGCGTCGTCGTCCAGTCCGGAGGTCGGCGAAGTCAGGATCTGGTACGCCATCGCGCGGAGATCGCGGTCCGGATCCGCCTGCGCGCGGCGCGCGAGCAGGTCCTGCACGTCGGCGGCGCGAATGTCCGTGCGGGCGAGATAGTCGAGGCCGAGCCGGCGCCGGATCGGGTCCTCGCCGCCCATGGCCATCTGGAGGAACGCCGCCTTGACCTCCGGCAGCGTCCGGGAGCCGTCATTCTCCATCAGGACCTCGGCCATCATCTCCAGCAGCTCCGGGCTGGTCTCGGTCTTCAGCAGCGCGAGGACCTCGCGCGAACCCGCCTCCGGGTCCGCCTGCACGTATTGCCAAAGGATGGAGCGCAGATACCCCGCGCGCGCCGAGTCCCCGGAGGCGAGCGCCTTGCGCAGCTCGCCGACGAGGGTCGCCGCGTCCTTCGCCATCGCCTTGACCTGCTCCGCGGAAAGCAGGCCCGGCATGCCGGCCTGCAGCGCGTGGGCGCCCGCGTCCGCCCCGCCGCCGGCAGCCCATGTCCCTTTCGGCCCGCGCGCGAGCTGGGCGCGCAACGCGTTGAGCTGGGCCTTGAGCGCGTTGTTCTCGCGGGCGAGGGCTTCCTGGCTCGCGTCCGGGGGCGCGGCCGGGGCGGTCTGCGCGGCAGGCGGGGTCGGGGCGGCCGGCTCCGGGACGGCCGCGTGCCGCTCCTTGCCGAGCACGTAGCCCATCATGATGCCGACGCCGACGCCGAGGAGGCCGGCGGCCAAAGTGCGAACGTACATGGGCGCTGCCTGGAAGGGTCGGGGGGGGATGGCCGCGAGAAGAAAACCGAAACCTTCATTATAGGCGGGCGCCGCGGGAACTGTCAATGGCCGTCCCGCGAACGCCGGACGGGGCGGGCCCGCGCCCGGCCCCGCCAACGTGCCCGACGTTACTCCTTCAACTTGCGGGTGCTCTTCTGCGTCGTCTCCTGGACGACCTTCATCTGCCCCATCGAGATTTCGAAGGAGATCTTCGATTCCTCGTGCTGCTCCAGCAGATACCCCTCGTCCACGAGGAAGAGGTACTCCCCCTTCCCGGAGCCCTTCAGCCCCGCCATCTTCATGCCGGGCTCGTCCTCGCCCTCGTCTTCCTTGCCGCCCTTCGTGCCGGCGTCCTCTTTTCCGTCGGGGTCGACCAGGTCCTCGCCGGCCGCTTTCTTTTCTTCCTTCGGCCGGTAGGCATCGACGAAGGAGATCCGCGCGACCTTCCGCGCCCCCTTCGCCTCGACGCCCTCGAAAGTGTAGGTGCGGGTGCGGGTCGCGGTGCCGAGCTGTGGGAGCGGGAGGTCCGCCTCCGCGTTCCAGCTCTCCCCCTTGGTGCAGCCCTTCCGGGGGAAGCTGAGATGGTCGGACTCGACGTGCTTGCGGAGCGTCGCCTCGTCCACGCCCGGGGGCATTTTCCCGGCGGCCATCGAGACGCTCCCGACCTTGCCGGACGCGTCGCTCTCATACTTGATCGGGTTCTTCAAGAAGGTGATGAGCTGGGCTACGATCGGGCTCTTCGCCCCGCCGTCCTTGTCCTCGGGCCTGTTCGAATCGAAGTCGACCTTGCCCGCGGGTCCCAGGTTCGCCTTGATCGCCACATGCTCCACGTTCGAGGTGATCGTCCCGGAGCCGCCGGCCGCGGCGGTCACCTCCTCGCTCTGCTCCTGGTTGAGCGCGAAGCCCATCTTCATCGGCACGCCGACCACGCTCTGATCGGTCGTCCCCTCGCTCAGATAGCTCCGCTTGCTGCCCGCCTTGAACTTCCACGCAAGCTGGACGGCCTCGTCGGCATGCGTCGGCAGGGCGGCCGCCAAGGCCGTGGTCAAAGCGAGAACCGGAACCAGGGAGCGAAAACGGAAGGACATGAGCACACTCCTTGTCAGGGACCGCGGACGGGTCGGGCGTCGCCCGCCGTGCCGCGGGAGGGACGGGTCGGGTCGGTCGAAGATCCAAGGCCTTGGGAACACTGTACGGGCGCGAGGCGGGTCGCGTTGGCTGCCGCGGCGGCTGCCAAGGGACCGTAAAGAAACAACTCCTGCAGCTCGGAAACCGGGGAACTCCTCAGGAAATGGCTCAAGGCTCAATGAACAAGGCTCAATCAAGACTCAATGGCAAAGGCTCAGGGAGGCCGGAGGCCCCAACGCCGATCTTCCCAGACCTGGTTCGTCAGCGGATTTCCGGAGATTCGGTCACGCACGCGAATAAGGCGTTGAGCATTGAGTCTTGAGCATTGCTTGAACCTTGATCATTGAGAATTGAGCCTTCGTTCTCCCCTCAGGCTTTCGAGGCGGGTCGGGGCCGCGAGAGCCACCAAGAACCCACAGAACCTAGATTGAAGCCCCACTACATCTCTTCGAGGGGCGTCACCCCCAGGACGCGCAGGCCGGACGCCAGCACCTGCCGCAGGCCCGCGCAGAGCAGCACCCGGGCCGCGCTCAGCCCCGCGTCTTCCGAAATCACCTTGTGCCGGTCCCGGTCGTGGTAGTAACTCGAGAACCGCCCCGCCACGTCGAGCACGTAGCCGGCGACGATCGAGGGCTCGCACTCCTCCGTGGCCATGCGCAGCACGCCGGGGAACGCGTGCACGAGCTTCACGAGCGCGGCCTCCTCCGGCTCCGAGAGCCGGGCGAAGTCGACGTCCGCGACCACGGCCTTGTCGTACTTGCGCAGGATCGAGGTCAGCCTCGTGTGCATGTATTGCAGGTAGGGGCCGGTCTCCCCTTTGAACGACTTCGTCTCCGGGTCGTAGTCGAGCACGCGCGACCATTCGAAGTCGACGTCCTTGCCGCGCCGGGCCTTGAAGTCGTTGAACACGACCGCGCCGACGCCCACCGCCTGGGCGATGGCGTCCTTCCGCTCCTGCGGCAGGTTGCGCTCTTCGAGGATGCGGCGCGTGAACTCCACGCCGCGGTCGAGGACGTCCGCGAGCAGCACGCCGCGGCCGCGCCGCGTGGACATCTTCGCGGAAGCGCCCTCCTCGGTCTTCATCCGCACGAGGCCGAAATCGAGATGCCGGCAGTCCTTCGCCCACGGCAGCCCGAGCAGCTCCAGCGCCTTGAAGAGCTGGCGGAAGTGGTCGCGCTGGTCGGCGCCGACGACGTAGAGCAGCATGCCGCCGCCGTCGGCCACGCCGAAGGTCATCGCCCGATAGGTGGCGGAGGCGAGATCGCGCGTGTGGTACGTGGTCCCGCCGTCGCTCTTCAGCAGGAGCACCGGCGGCATCTTCCACTTTTCGAGGTCGATGATGAGCGCACCCTGGCTCTCGACAGCGAGGTTGCGCGCCCGCGCCTCCTGGACCACCGCCTCCATCTTGTCATTGTAGAAGCTCTCGCCGAGGTAGAGATTCAGCTTCGTCGTGCCGCCCGGGACGAGGTCCGCGGGCGTCGGCTCGTCGAAGTGGATTCCGAGCCGGCGGTAGACCCGGTCGAATTCGGAGAGGCTGATCGCGCGGAACTTGTCCCAGAGGGCGCGGGCCTCCGGATCGCCGGTTTCGAGCCGGCGGAACCACGCCCGCGCCTGCGCTTCGGGCTCCTCGCCGGCCTTCAGCTCCGCAAGCGTGCGCCGGTAAAGGTCGGCGATCCGCGGGAGCGCCACCCCGTCCTCGAGCCAGCCGGGGACCTGCGCGGCCCATTCGGCGGCGTCCTTCGCCTTTTCCAGTCGCTGCTCCAGGACGTACAGATCTTTCAACGCCGCGACGCCATGCTCCGCCAGCTCGGCCTCGTCTCCCCACCGCCCCCAGGCATACATCATCGAGCCGAACTGCGTTCCCCAATCGCCGAGATGATTGATGCCGACGACGCGATAGCCTTGCGATTGAAACAGCCGGTACAGCGCGCCGCCGATCACGGTCGAGCGGAGGTGGCCGATCGAGAAGGGCTTCGCGATGTTCGGCGCGGAGTAGTCGAGAACGACCGTCTTCCCTGCGCCCGCGGACGAAGAGCCGTAGGCGTCCCCGGCCTGGAAGGCCCGCGTCAGGACCTCTCGGGCGAACGCGGTCGGCTCAAGGAAGAAATTGAGGAACGGGCCCTTGCTCTCGGCGCGCGCAAGGAGCGGGGTCGGCTTGAACCGCGCCGCGAGGTCCGCGGAAACGGCGGGCGCGTTCTTGCCGAGGCGGAAGCAGGGGAAGGCGTAGTCGCCGTGCGAGGGCTCGCGGGGGACGGTCAGGCTCTTCAGCGCCTCCGCCCGGTCGATGCCGGCGAGTCCTGCCATCACCTCGGCCAGGTGTTCGCGCGCGAAATCAGACATGCGGCTCCAATCCCATGATCAAATCTCCCGTCCCCGCAATTCCGGCGACGAGCGCGGCTCAACAGCCCGACGTAGGTAGCGTGCAGGGAGGTCCAGCACCGGTGCTACGCCTGTGGCACCCCTCACCCCGGCCTTCTCTCCTACCAGGGGAGTGGGTGGCTGTTGGCTCTTCTGATTCGCGCGCGAGACGCAAATCAGGAGAGGCAACAGCTTACACGGATTTCCCGCCAGCGCCACGGAAAAAGGCTGCCCTGGACAGCACTCCGCAGGGTCTAGCGGCTAGCGTCTTGCTGGGAATGGGGTTGCGACGCGCAGTGCAGCCGTCATTCGCCACCCCCCTCGCTCCGCCCACCCCCGAAATCGTGCATTACCGGTCGCTGCCGCCCAATGTAATAAATGCGTCATTTTGCCCCTTTGGCCATTCCCACCGCCGCGCCTCCGTGTACAATCGGGGCCGCTTCGCCGCCACCCTTCCCACGCGCTCCAGGAGTCGGCGCCGCCGACCTCGGCCACCGCGGGCCGAAACGAACGATCTGTCCTGAACCCAGGTCCGAACCACGAGGTCCTCGATGAAGCAGCCTCCCGTCGCGGTCGCCGTCGTCGGCGTCAGCGCGCTCTTCCCCGGCTCCAGCGACGCCGCCGGCTTCTGGCGCGACATCGTCGCGGGCCGCGATCTCATCACCGAAGTGCCGCCGACGCACTGGCTCATCGACGACTACTACGACCCCAACCCCGCCGCACCCGACAAGACCTATTGCAAACGCGGCGCGTTCCTCTCCCCCGTCGACTTCGATCCGATGGAGTTCGGCGTCCCCCCCAGCATCGTCCCCGCGACCGACACCGCCCAGCTCCTCGCCCTCGTCGTCGCCCAGCGCGTCCTCGACGATGCGAGCCAGGGCAAGTTCGCGTCCATGAACCGCGACAAGATCAGCGTCATCCTCGGCGTCACCTCCGCGCTCGAGCTGCTCGGCTCCATGGTCAGCCGCCTCCAAAAGCCCGTCTGGATGAAGGCCCTCCGCGCGGGCGGCCTCCCGGAAACCCAGGCGCAGGCCATCTGCGAGCGCATGGCGAAGGAATACGTCCCGTGGCAGGAGTCGAGCTTCCCAGGCCTTCTCGGCAACGTCGTCGCCGGCCGGATCGCGAACCGCTTCGACCTGCGCGGCACGAATGCCGTCACGGACGCGGCCTGCGCGAGCACGATGTCCGCGCTCTCGATGGGGCTGAACGAGCTGACGACCGGCCAGTCCGATCTCGTGCTCACCGGCGGCGTCGACGCGATGAACGACATCTTCATGTACATGTGCTTCAGCAAGACGCCCGCGCTCTCGCCGACCGGCGACTGCCGACCGTTCTCCGATGCGGCGGACGGGACGCTCCTGGGGGAAGGCATGGCGATGCTCGCGCTGAAGCGCCTCCCGGACGCGGAACGCGACGGCGACCGCATCTACGCGGTCATCCGCGGGCTCGGGTCCGCAAGCGACGGGCGCAGCAAGAGCGTCTACGCGCCGCTCCCCGAAGGCCAGGCGCGCGCCCTTCGCCGTGCGTACGAAAGCGCCGGGTTCGGACCGGAGACGGTTGAGCTGGTCGAGGCGCACGGCACGGGCACGAAGGCGGGGGACCTCGCCGAGTTCGAGGGGCTTCGGCTCGCGTTCGAGGAATCGGGGCGCGCGGACCGCCAGTGGTGCGCGCTCGGCTCCGTGAAGTCGCAGATCGGCCACACCAAGGCCGCGGCGGGCGCCGCCGGGCTCTTCAAGGCGGTGATGGCGCTCCACCACCGGACGATCCCGCCGACGATCAAGGTCGAGCGGCCGAACGGGAAGCTGGAGGTCGACAAGAGCCCCTTCTACTTGAACACCCAGGCGCGCCCCTGGATCCGCGACGCCGCCCACCCGCGTCGCGCCGGGGTATCGAGCTTCGGCTTCGGCGGCAGCAACTTCCACGTGGTCCTGGAAGAGTACACCGGCCCGGGGCGGCGCGCCGCGTGCCTGCGCACGTCGCCGACCGAGCTGGTGGTGCTCGGCGCCGCCACAGGGAAGGAACTGGGCGAGCGCTGCCGCGCCGCGGCGGCGGACGCGAAGACCGCGGTCGCGGCCGGCGGCTCGTCCCTGGCGGCGGTCGCGCGCGCGGCGCAATCTGACTTCCGCTCGACCGATCCGTGCCGCCTCGCGGTCGTCGCGACCTGCCTCGACGACCTCGCGGCGAAGCTGGACCAGGCGGCGTCGGCGATCGCGGCGAAGCCCGAGTCCCCGTTCTCCACGCCGACCGGCACGCACTACGCCGTCGGCGCGCGTCAAGGGGGGATCGCCTTCCTCTTCCCGGGCCAAGGCAGCCAGTACGTGGGCATGAGTGGGGACCTGGCGATCGCGAGCGACACGGCGCGCGCGGCGTGGGACGCGGCGGCCGGCGTGCGGCTCGACGGGTTGCCGCTGCAGGACGTGGTCTTCCCGCGCCCGGCGTTCTCGGCCGAAGAGCGCGAGGCGCAGGCCCGCCGGCTCACCGCGACCGAGTGGGCGCAGCCGGCGATCGGCGTCGCCAGCCTGGCGCTGCTCGAAGTCTTGCGCGGCGTGGGCGTGCGGCCCGACTGCGTGGGCGGACACAGCTTCGGCGAAGTGACGGCCCTGTGCGCGGCGGGGGTGCTGGACGCGAAGGGGCTCGTGACCGTGGCGCGCCGGCGCGGCGAGCTGATGCGGGACGCGGCGGCCTCGGCCCCGGGGGCGATGCTCGCGGTCGCCCGCCCGATCGAGGAGGTCCGCGCGCTGCTCGACTCGATGCGCAAGGCCGGCGGCGCGGGCGCAGACGCGGGGGCCGGCGTCGTGATCGCCAACCACAACCACCCCACGCAGGTCGTGCTTTCGGGACCGACCGCGTCGATCGAAGCGGTCGAGCGGCGGCTCGCGACCACGGGCGGGGGGACCGCCAAGCGCCTGCCCGTCTCCACCGCCTTCCACAGCGAGCTGGTCGCGCCGTCGAGCGTGCCGTTCGCGCAGTTCCTCGCCGGGGTGGAGTTCCGGAAACCCTCCTTCGACGTCTATTCGAACGCGGAGGCGGCCCCGTATCCGGCCGACGCGGACGGGATGCGACGCCGGCTCGCGGAGCAGATCGCGCGTCCCGTGCGGTTCGTCGAGCAGGTCGAGGCGATGTACGCGCGCGGCGTGCGGACCTTCGTGGAGGTCGGCCCGGGCTCCGTGTTGACCGAGCTGGTCGGTCGCATCCTCGGGAACCGGTCGCACACGGCGGTCGCGCTCGACCGCAAAGGCCGGCACGGCGAGACCAGCCTGCAGGAAGGGCTGGGACGCCTGGCCGTGTCGGGCGTGGCGCTCGACTTCGCTCCGCTCTGGGCGGCCTTCGACGGGACGTCGCTGAAGGCGCCGGGCGCGCAGACCGGCTCGAACGGGAAAAAAAAACCGGCGATGGCGCTGCCGTTGTCCGGAAGCAACTACGGCAAGCCGTACCCGCCGCCGGGCGGATCGGCCGCCTTGCCTCCGCCGAATCCGGAGCGGCCCGCGGTGCAGGCGGCGCCCGTGACGGAGGCGGTGAAAGCGGCGCCGGCGACGGCCTCCAGCGCGAATCCGGCATTGGTTGCAAACGTACCGACGGACAACGGGTCGAACGACGAACAGCGGCAGGGGAGCCGAGGAGCGGAAGATGGGAGCACGGACGTGAGACCTGTGCGGAGAGAGCAGCCGGCGCCGGCGGTGCAGCCGACCGTGCCGGGGGTGAACCACGGACTGCCGACCGAAGCGCACGTGGCGTGGGTGCAGGCGTACCAGGAGGCGCAGCGGCAAACGGCCGAGGCGCACGCGGCCTACCAGCGCGCGATGGCCGACAGCCACATCGCGTTCTTGAAGACCGTGGAGACGTCGTTCGTGGGCCTGAGCGCGATGCTCGCGGGGACGGCGCTGCCCGTGCACGCGGTGTCCGCACCGTTGCCGCCATTGCCCGCTCTCCAGGCGCTGCCCGCCGTGGCCGCGGCCCCGGCGCCGACAACCGAGGCCCCGGCGCCGCGCGCGGCGATGCCCGCACCTGCACTCGCTCCCGCATCGACTCCCGCACCCGTGCCGGCCCCCGCTCCCGCGCGCGCGACGGTCCCTGTGCGTCCCGCGGCGCCGCCCCCGGCGGTCTCCGCACCTGTGCCTGCTCCCGCCGCGATCGCCCCGCCGCCCGGCGTCGATCTCCTCGCGAAGCTCCTTGCCGTGGTGTCCGACAAGACCGGCTACCCGACCGACATGCTGACGCCGATCATGGAACTCGAGGCCGACCTCGGAATCGACTCCATCAAGCGCGTCGAAATCCTCTCCGCCATGCGCGAGGCGGTCCCGGGCCTTCCCCCCGTCGACGCCGCAAAGATGGGCGCCCTGCGCACGCTCGGCCAGATCGTGGACCAACTGAAGTCCTCGCCCGGTTCCGGTGCTCCCGCGCCGGCCGCGACGCCAGCCCCGGCGCGCGTCGCCGCACCCGCGCCCGCCCCGGCCCCCGCTGCCACTCCGCCCCCGCCCGCTGCACCGCCCGCCGTATCGGCCGCGGCGCCCGCCGCCACGCCGACGCCGTCGCTGTCGAACCTCGAGTTGCAACCCCTGCTCCTCGCCGTGGTCTCGGAAAAGACCGGCTACCCGGCCGACATGCTCGGCCTGCAGATGGAGCTGGAGTCCGACCTCGGGATCGACTCGATCAAGCGGGTCGAGATCCTCTCCGCCATGCGCGAGCGTGCCCCCGGCCTGCCGCCGGTCGACGCCGCGCGCATGGGCGCGCTCCGGACGCTCGGGCAGATCGTCGACTACCTCCGCTCCCCCGGCGCCTCGAAGCCCGCGCCGGCGGCGCACGTCGAACCCGGGGTGGAAAAAAAAACGACAAAAAACAGCCGCATCCGGCGCTACGTAGTGCGTGAGTCGGCCGCGCCCGCGGTCGGCCTCGCGCTGCCGGGACTCGGCACGGGTCGCATCGTGCTTACGGACGACGGCGGCGGCCTCGCGCCCGCGCTCGCCCGACGGCTCGCGGCCGCCGGCATTCGCGCCGAAGTCGTCCGCGAAGTCCCCGCGGACGCGGACGCCGTGCTCTTCCTCGGCGGGCTGCGGACGGTCGCCGGCGTCGACGAGGCGGTCGAGGTCAATCGGGAGGCCTTCCGCGCCGCCCGCTCGGTCGCGGCCCGGTTCACAACCGACGGCGGACTCTTCGTGACCGTTCAGGACACCGGCGGGGACTTCGGCCTCGCCGGCCGCGACCCGCTCCGCGCCTGGCTCGGCGGCGTCGCGGGGCTCGCGCGCACCGCCGCGGTCGAATGGCCCCGCGCCGCGGTCAAGGCGATCGACTTGGAACGGGGAGGGCGCGCGCCTGAAGCCCTTGCCGAGGCGCTCTTCCAGGAGCTGCTCACCGGCGGCCCGGCGCGCGAGGTCGGCCTGCACGCGGACGGCACGCGCACGACGCTCTCCGCGGTTCCGGCCGCGGTCTCGGGTGTTCGCCCGATCTTCACCTCCTCTTCCGTGCTCCTCGTCTCGGGCGGGGCGCGCGGCGTCACCGCGGCCGCCCTCCTTGCGATTTGCAAGCGAAGCCGTCCGCGCGTCGTGCTCCTCGGTCGCACGCCGCTCGACGAAGAGCCCGCCGCTTGCCGCGGCGCGGCCGACGAAGCGGCGCTCAAGCGCGCGCTCCTGGAGCTGGCCCGTCAGGAGGCTCGCGCCGTGACTCCGGCCGAACTGGGCGGCCGGGTTGCCCGCATCCTGGCGGCCCGCGAAATTCGCGTCACGCTCGACGCCCTGCGCGCGGCCGGGTCCGAGGTCCGCTACCTGCCCGTGGACGTCGGAGCTGCGGCCCGCCTCCGCACGGAGCTGGACACCGTTCGGCGCGAATGGGGCCCGATCACCGGCCTCATCCACGGGGCGGGCGTGCTCGCCGACAAACTCATCGCCGAGAAGACCGACGCGCAGTTCGACCGCGTTTTCGACACGAAGGTCGCCGGGCTGCGCGCGCTCCTCGACGCCACCGCCTCGGATCCGCTCGTCGTGCTCGCGCTCTTTTCCTCCGTCGCAGCGCGCACGGGCAACCTCGGCCAGTGCGATTACGCGGCGGCCAATGAGGTCCTGAACAAGGTCGCGGCCGCGGAGCGTCGCCGTCGCGGCGACCGTTGCGTGGTCAAGTCCTTCGGCTGGGGCCCGTGGGAGGGGGGCATGGTCACGCCCGCCCTCAAGGGCCATTTCGAGAAGCTCGACGTCCCGCTCATCCCGCTCGAACTGGGCGCACGCATGTTCGTCGAAGAGCTGGAGTCCTCCCCCGACGACGTCGAGCTGGTGATCGGCGGGCCGATCGGAGGCGGCGCGCTCGGCGCGGCGTCCGATCCCTCCACTTCGCTGGAGGTCTGGGTCGACTCCCGTACGCACCCGTACCTCTCCGGGCACGTGATCGGCGGGCGGCCCGTCGTCCCGGTCGTGCTCGTGTTGGAGTGGTTCGCCCGCGCCGCGCGCGGCTGCAGGCCCGACCTTGCGCTCTCCGCCATCCGCGACGTGCGGGTCCTCCGCGGGATCCGTCTCGACCGCTGGGCGGAGGGCGGACACCGGTACCGCGTGAATTGCCGGACGATCTCGAACGGCGACGGGGCCGTGCTCGGGGTCGAGTTGCGCGGCGACGAGAACGCCCTCCACTATAGTGCGTCCGTCGAGCTGACCGGGCGCGCCCCCGTGGCGCCGCAGCCGCTCGCGCCTCCGATGCTCGCGCCGTGGGCGGAGCCGTCCGTTTACGACGGGCGGACCCTGTTCCATGGCCCGTCCTTCCAGGTCATCCGCTCGCTCGACGGCATCTCGGAAGAAGGGATCGCCGGGGAGCTTGCGGGCACGCGGGAGCAGGGCTGGCCCGGCGGGGCCTGGCGCACGGACGCCGCAGCCCTCGACGGCGCGCTCCAGCTCGCGCTCCTCTGGACGCGTCACGTCCTGGGCGGCGCGTCGCTCCCGATGTCCGTCGGGGCGTACGTGAGCTACGCCGAAGGCCTCCCCGATGGCCCGCTCCGCGGCGTCGTCCATCGGCGTCAGGTCTCGGACTCGCGGGCCGTGTGCGACGTGGCCGTGACCGGCGAAGACGGCCGCGTCCTCGCCGAACTGCGCGGCGTCGAGACCATCCTCGTGCCGGGCGATGCGGCTGCCCGGCCGGTCGCGGCGCGGGTCTAGTGTCCTGTTGGCGGAGTCCCGACACGGAACGCAGCCATTGCTGATTTCTGATTGCTGATTGCACGAGCCTGTCGGGCGTGAACAATCCGCAATCCGCATTCGGCAATCAGCAATAGGCAGCCAACAACGGTTCAAGCTGTGTCCGAATCTCGTCAACGGCCGAGGGGGCCGATGCCGTTCGAACCGATCGCCGTCGTCGCACGATCCTGCATCCTGCCCGGGGCGCTCACGCCGGAAGCGCTGTGGGCGAACGTCGCCGCCGGGCGCTCCGCGATCGCGGCCGCGCCCGAAGGGCGTTGGAGACTCGCCCCCGCGCATGCGCTCGCCGCCCCAGGCCGCGGGCCCGAAGATGCGCCGGACCGCACCTGGTCCGACGCGGGCGGGTACGTCTCAGGCTTCGAGCAGGTCTTCGACCCGGCCGGCTTCGGCCTGCCCGCCGAGGAAGTCCTCGCGCTGGACCCGCTCTTCCAATGGGTTCTGCACGGCGTGCGAGAAGCGCTGCTCGCGGTCGGTCACGAGCGCGCGTCCGCGAGGGCCGGGCTCGTGCTCGGCAACCTCTCCTTCCCCGCGGCCTCCATGGCCCGCTTCGCCGAGAGCGTCTGGCTCGACGCGCAAGGCCCGGGCTTTCTCGGTGGCGGCGCGCGCGAAAGGGCCGGCCTTCGACGCCCGGACCCGCGCAATCGTTTCATGTCGGGCCTCCCCGCCCATCTCGCGGCCCGCGCGCTCGGCCTCGGCGGCGGCGCCTTCGCCCTCGACGCCGCCTGCGCCTCCTCCCTCTACGCGCTTAAGCTCGCGTGCGACCGCCTTCACGACCACACGGCCGACCTCATGGTCGCCGGCGCCGTGAACTGCGCGGACGACCTCTTTATCCACGTCGGCTTCTGCGCCCTCTCCGCGATGAGCCGGACGGGACGAAGCCGCCCCTTCCACCGCGAGGCCGACGGCCTGGTGCCCGCGGAGGGCGCGGGTTTCGTCGTGCTCAAGCGACTCGAGGACGCCGTCGCGGCCGGCGACCGGATCCACGGGGTCTTGCGCGGGATCGGCCTTTCGAACGACGGGCGCGGGCGCGGCCTGCTCGCCCCGTCCGAGGAAGGTCAGGCGCGCGCAATCCGGCTGGCCTTCGAAGGGTCGGGACTCGTGCCCGGCGACGTCTCGCTCGTCGAGTGCCACGCGACGGGCACGGTCGTCGGCGACGCGACCGAGCTTCGGAGCCTGTCGGAGGCGTACGCGGGCGTCGCGGACTTGCCGCTCGGCTCGCTGAAATCAAACCTCGGGCATCCGATCACGGCCGCGGGCGTGGCGGGACTCATCAAGGTGCTTGCCGCGATGGAGGCCGGCGTCCGGCCGCCGACGCTGCACGCGGAAGCGCCGATCGACGCGCTACGCGGCACGCCCTTTCGCCTGCTGGGCGCCGCGGAGCCGTGGACGACGAAGGGCCCGCGGCGGGCCGCGGTGAGCGCGTTCGGGTTCGGCGGCAACAATGCGCACGTCCTCGTCGAACAGTTCCAGCCGGAGGCGTGGAAGAGCAGGACCGTCGTGCAGTCGGCGGTTGCGCCGACCGCGCCGGCGCCGGCAGTCGCGATCGTGGGGGTCGGCGCGCGCGTGGGAGACGGGGAGTGCGTCCGTGATTTCGCCGACGCGCTCTTCTCGGGCGCGGCGCGGGCCGGTGCGCGGGACACGGTGAGCGCGGCGCTCGAGGGCCTGCGCTTCCCACCGCGCGATCTCGAGCAGGCGCTCCCGCAACAGGTGCTCGTGCTGGAAGCGGCGCGCGAGGCCGCGGCCGGGCTGTCGCTGCCGCGCGAGCGGACGGCGGTGCTGATCGGCATGGGGTGCGATCCGGCGGTCGCGCGCTACGGCATGAGGTGGCGGCTGGCCGATTGGGCGGAGGCGTGGGGCGCGGACGGCAACGGCGCCTGGCTGCAAGCGGCCCGCGATTCCGTGCTGCCGCGGCTGGAGGCGGCGGGCGTGCTCGGCACGATGCCCAACATCCCCGCCAACCGGATCAACAGCCAGCTCGACCTCGCCGGCCCGAGCTTCACGCTGTCGTCCGAGGAGCTGTCGGGCGTCACCGCGCTCGAGGTCGCCGCACGCGCCCTCCGCGCCGGCGAAATCGACGCGGCGATCGTCGGCGCAGTCGACCTCTCCTGCGAAACGGTGCACCAGGCCGCGCTGGCGGGAGTGGGACGCGAGTCCTCGCCGGCGGATGCCGCGGTCGTGCTCGTTCTTCGCCGACTCGAGGACGCTCGCCGGCTCGGGGATCAGGTATTCGCCGTAGTCGAGCCGGGTGCAGGCGGGGAGGCCGTGGCGGCGACGGGGCTCGCGGGGAGCGCGCACGCGGCCTCCGGACTGCTGCAGGCAGCGGCTGCCGCGCTTGCCCTCCGGCACGGCGCGCGACTCGCCGACGGGCGGCCGGCGGCTCCGTGGTTCGGACCCCGGACGGCGAGCGTCTCGGTCGCGTCCTTCTCCGGCGCGTCGGCATCCGTGCGGCTGCGGGCGGACGGGCGGGCCGCACCCGCGCTCATCGAACCTCCGCCCGGGCTCTTCGTATACTCAGGCTCGAATCGCGCCGACCTTCTGCGCGCAATGCGCGCCGGCCACGCCTCGCCGGCCGAGGGACCCGCCCGGCTCGTGTTGGTGGCCGCGACCGACGAGGAGCTGGCGCGTCGTCGGGAGTCGGCGCTGCGCTTCCTGGCCGAGGGTGGATCGCTGCCCGAGGGGGTCGCGTTCCGCGAGGCGCCGATCGGCGGGGACCTGGCCTTTGTCTTCACCGGGGCCGCCGCCGCCTACGCGGGCATGGGCCGCGAGCTGGCGCTGGCGCTGCCGGACCTGACCGAACGGCTGGCCGGTCGCTTCGGCGGACTGGAGACCGCGACCGCGTGGGTGTACGGCCGAGCGTCCGAGCGGGCCGGCGGCCCGCGACACCCGTTGGAGCAGCTCTGGGGGTGTTCGTACTTCTGCCAGCTCCACGCGGAGTTGACGCGGGGCGTGCTTGGTCTTGCCGCGAACGCCGCGATCGGCTATTCGTCCGGGGAAAGCAATTCCCTCTTCGCGTTCGGCGTCTGGACCGACCTCGAAGCGATGATCCGGGACTGCAACTCGAGTCCGGTATTCACCCGAGAGCTGGCCGGCGAGTTCGCGGCCGTGGCGCGGTCCCGCCGAAAGGCCGGCGTCGAGAGTCCCGCGGGGGCGTGGGAGACCTGGAGCGTGTCTGCGCCGGTCGCGGCAGTGCGGGACGCGCTCGCGAGCGAGCCGCGGGTCCGGCTGACGATCGTGAACGCAGCGGACGATTGCGTGATCGCGGGGGAGTCGCGCGAAATCGGGCGCGTGCTCGACCGGCTCGGCCGGGAGCGGGCGGTGCCGCTCGGGTATCCGCTCGTCGCGCACTGCCCGGAGGTCGAAGAAGTCCGGCAGGAATGGATCGCCCTACACCGGCGGCCGACGACCGACGTGCCCGGCGTTCGGTTTTACACGAACGCCACCGGCGCCTCGTATCGGCCGACCTCAGCCGCGGCCGCGGAGGCCATCACCGGTCAGGCCGTACACACGCTCGACTTCCCGCGCGTGATCGAGCAAGCGTACGCGGACGGGGTGCGCGTCTTCGTGGAGCACGGCCCGCGCGCGTCCTGCAGCGGGTGGATCGACCGCACGCTTGGCGATCGCGAGCACCTCGCGCTCCCCCTGGATCGCTTCGGAAAATCGCCCGTCCGGCAAGCGGTCCAGGCCGTCGCCTGGCTCGTCGCGGCGGGGGTCCCCGTACGACACGACGCCTTCCTCGAACGATTGCGCGCCGCCCGACCCGAGCCGCGGCCGAGCGGCCCTATGCTTCGTCTCCCGGCGCATCGAAAGCCCATTCGTCTCCCCGCCCTGCCGGCGCCCGCGCCCGTCGTCGTCTCCCGGATCGCGCCCGCCGAGGTCGTGGCCCGCGCCGGCGCCGCGCACGCCCACATCGCGGCAGTCCATCGCGAATTCGTCACGACCCAGGCCGCGGTCCACCAACGATTCCTCGACCTCCGCAGCCGCCTCCTCGGAGACCTCACCGCAGCCTATCGTTCGCCGGCGCCCGCCGCCGCGCCCCCGTCCCCGAGCCATCGCATGGCGACGCCCCTCCCGGTCGCCCCCGCTGCACCTCCATCACTCATCCCTCGAGGGCTCGCCGCCTCCACTCCAGCCGCGCCGCTCGCCCCGTCCGCCCCGCCGTCAATCAGCAATCAGCAATCGGCAATCAGCAATCCCCCCGGCCCTCGCTTCTCGCGCGCCGACCTCGAGCACCTCGCCTCCGGCCGCATCTCGACCCTCTTCGGCCCGCTCTTCGAGCCCCAGGACGGCTACCTCCGGCAGTGCCGTATGCCGGAGCCGCCTCTGCTGCTTGCCGACCGCGTGATGGGGATCGACGGCGTCGCCGGGTCCATGAAGCTCGGCACGGTGTGGACCGAGACGGATGTCCGGTCCGACGGTTGGTACCTGCACGTAGGCCGGATGCCCGCGGGCGTCATGATCGAAGCGGGGCAGGCCGATCTGCTGCTCATTTCCTGGCTCGGCGTGGACCTGCTCAACCACGGCGAGCGCGTTTACCGGCTCCTCGGCTGCGAGCTGACCTACCACGGCGGCCTGCCGCGGCCCGGGGACACGCTCGCGTACGACATCCACGTCGATGGTCACGCGCAGCAGGGGGACGTCCGGCTCTTTTTTTTCCACTACGACTGCCGCGTCAACGGCGCGCCGCGGCTCACCGTGCGGCACGGCCAGGCGGGCTTCTTCACGGAGCTGGAGCTGGCCGAATCCGGCGGCGTGCTTTGGGACGCGGCCACCGCCGAACACGCCCGCGATCCCCGCCTCGACCCGCCGGCCGTCCGTTGCGGCAAGCGCTCCTTCACTCCGGAAGAAGTTCGCGCCTTCGCCGACGGCCGCGCCTTCGACTGCTTCGGACCGGGCTTCGAATACGCGCAGCCGCACGTGCGGACGCCGCGGATCCAGGCAGGGCGCATGCTCTTCCTGCACCGCGTCACGGAGTTCTCGACGGACGGCGGCCCGTGGGGGCGCGGCTACCTGCGGGCCGAGACCCCGGTCGCGCCGGACGATTGGTTCTTCGCCGGTCACTTCAAGAACGACCCGTGCATGCCCGGCACGCTCATGTTCGAGGGCTGTCTGCAAGCGATGGCGTTCTACCTCGCCGGCTCCGGGTACACGCTGGAGCGCGACGGCTGGCGCTTCGAGCCGGTCCCCGGCATTCCGTACGCCATGCGGTGCCGCGGCCAGGTCATCCCGTCCTCGAAGCTGCTCACGTACGAGGTCTTCGTCGAAGAGGTCCTCTCGGGCCCGGAGCCGACGTTGTACGCGGATCTGCTGTGCACTGTCGACGGCCTCAAGGCGTTTCATGCGCGTCGCGTCGGCCTGCGTCTGATCCCCGATTGGCCGCTTGCCGTCTGGAAGGAGGCCCCGGTCGCGCCGGCCCCGCGCGTCCACGGCGGGGACGGCAACCTCGCGCTGGCGCCGTTCGGCGGGCTGCGCGGCTACGTGGAGACGAAGCCGGTCGCTGCGGCGGACGGCTTCGCGTTCGACTACGCGTCGCTGCTTTCGTGCGCGTGGGGGAAGCCCTCGGAGGCGTTCGGGCCGATGTACGCCCCGTTTGACGGGACGCGCAAGGTCGCCCGGCTGCCGGGTCCGCCGTATCACTTCATGACGCGGGTGCTCCACGCGGACCCGCCGATCGGCGCGATGAAGACCGGGTGCCGGCTCGAGCTCGAGTTCGACGTGCCGCGCGAAGTCTGGTTCTTCGACGAGAACGATTCGCCCCACATGCCGTTTTGCGTCCTGATGGAGGCCGCGCTGCAGCCGTGCGGCTGGCTGGCGAGCTACGTCGGGAGCGCGCGGACCACCGAGGTGGACCTGATGTTCCGCAACCTCGACGGGACGGGCACGGTCCTGCGCGAGCTGGGCCCGGACACAGGAACGCTGCGGACGAAGGTGAAGCTCCTTTCGATCTCGCAGTCGGCGGGGATGATCATCGAGTCGTTCGCCGTGGAGTGCTTCGTGGGCGAGGAGCGCGTCTACGAGATGAACACCGTGTTCGGGTTCTTCCCCAAGGAGGCGTTCGAGAATCAGGTGGGGCTGCCCGCGACCCCGGACGAGCGGGCGCGGCTCGCGCGTCCGTCGAGCGTGCGAATCGACCTGTCGTCGCGGCCGCCGCGCTTTTGCGGCGGGTCGCCGCGCCTGGCGAATCCGATGCTGCTCATGCTCGACCGGATCACCGCGCACGAGCCGGCGGGCGGCCGGGCGGGGCTCGGCTGGTGGCGCGCGGAGAAGGACGTGGACCCGGGGGAGTGGTTCTTCAAGGCCCACTTCTACCAGGACCCGGTGCAGCCGGGCTCGCTCGGCATCGAGGCGCTCTTGCAGCTCCTGGAATTCGTGATGCTGGAGCGGGGCATGGGGGAGGGAGTGGAAAACGCGCGATTCGAGTCCGTGGCCGTCGGCCGGCCGATCATCTGGAAGTACCGCGGGCAGGTCGTTCCGAAAAACAAAGTGATCACCACGGAGCTGGAGCTGACCGAGGTCGGCGAAGACGAGCGGGGCCGGTTCGCAGTCGCGGACGGCTGGCTGTGGGTGGACGGGAAGCGGATCTATTCGGCGAAGGGGATGACGATCCGCATCGTGGCGGGGGAGGCGGCGGCGGGCGAGGCCGCACCGCGGACGGACGTCCTCGAAGAGACGCTCGATCCCGCGGTGGACGCGTGGCTCCTTGATCATTGTCCGACCTGGACGCTCCCGGCCCTGCCGATGATGTCGATGGTGGACCGGCTGGCGGCCGCGGCTCAGGTGCATACCGGAGAGCGTGCCGTGGAGCTTCTGGACGTGCAAGCGCGTCGGTGGCTGGTGTTCCCGGGCGGTCCGGTGCGGCTGCGGACGGAGGTGACAGGCGGTGCGGATGACGCGGCGGGCGAGCGAGGCGTGGAGGTCGTGCTCAGCGCCTGGCGTGAAGGGCGGGAACCGACGCTTTCGCGCTTCGAGCCGGTCGCGACCGGGCGGGTCCGATGCGCTGCGAGCTGGGACGCGGCGCGCGCGGCGTGGCCGGCGCTTTCGGAGGCGGAGTCCGAGGCCGTTGCGGATCCGTACGCCTCGGGTGCGCTCTTCCACGGGCAGTCGTTCAAGCTGGTGCGGTCCCTCCGCATGGGGCCCCGCGGCGCATCGGCGATCCTGGACGCCCGGCCCTACGGCGTGCCGATCGGCGCGCTGCACCAAGCGTTGCTCGACGGGGCCACGCACGCGATTCCCCACGACGAGCTGTGGCGCTGGTCGCCCGACATTCCAAGGGACCAGGTCGGCTACCCGCACCGGATTGCGCGGCTGCGCCTCTTCGCCGCCGCGCCGACCACCGGCGAGGTTCGCGTCGAGGTCCGGTTCGGGGGCTTCGAAGGGGACGCGCGTTTTCCGGCCTTCGACATTCAGGGGATCGCCGAGGGGCGCGTCTGGGCCGAGCTGCGGCTCATCGAAGCGCTTTTCCCGAAGGGGACGATCGGCACCGCGCCACGCGAGGCGAGGCGCGCGTTCCTCCGAGACCGTCGCTATGTGCCGGGCGTGGGTCTGTCGAGCGAGTCGGCGGGCATCACGAGGCTGTCAGCGGCGGACGTGCGGCAGACCGATTGGCTCCCGGGAAACGTCGCGCGGATCTACGCCCTCGCCCTGCCGGCCGGCGGTGCGGCCGTCGCGGAAGAGGTCGCGATCAAGGAGCATGTCGCGCGGCGGGCCTTTGTCCACCCCGCGACCATCGACGTCGCCGCGGATCGGGCGGGCGCGGTTGCGAGCGTGCGTCCCTTGCGGCGGCACCCGGTGCGGGTCGCCCGCGACGGCGACGTCGTGACCGTCGCGGACGACGGTCCTTCGGTCATGGAGCTCTCGCCGCTCCGCGACCACTGGCGTTCGTGGTTCGGCCTTGGGGCGTGGCCGGCCGAAGATCTGTACTTCGGGCTGATCGAGCGCTTCGTGCGCGACGTGGTGATCTCGGACCCTGCGGCCTTCGCGGCCGTGCGCGGCCGGAGCTGCCTCTACGTGGCGAACCACCAGGTCGGCATCGAATCGGTTTTGTTTTCGGTGATCGTGTCGGCCCTCTCGAAGGCCTCGACCGTGACCTTGGCGAAGGCGGAGCATCGGACCTCGTGGCTGGGTCGGCTGATTCAGCTCAGCTTCAGTTATCCGGGTGCGAAGGACCCTCGCGTGATCACCCACTTCGAGCGCGAGGACCGCGAGGCCCTGATGCGGATCGTGGCGGAGCTGGGCGCCGAGATGCGCGCCGGCGGTCGGAGCGTGATGGTCCACGTGGAGGGAACGCGTTCCCTCTCCTGCCGGACTCCGGTCGTGAGGATGAGCTCCGCCTTCATCGACATGGCGCTCGGCGTGGGGGCGCCGATCGTGCCCGTGCGCTTCGTCGGCGGGCTGCCGGTCGCGGAGCTGCCCGCCCGGCTCGAGTTTCCCGTGGGCGGCGGCCGGCAGGACTACTGGCTCGGCCGGCCGATCCATCCCGAGGCGCTGAAGGCGCTGCCCCTCAAGGACCGGAAGCAGGTCGTGCTCGACGCGATCAATGGCCTGGGGCCGAGGCACGCGGAGGAATCGCCGTCGCCGCCCGACCCGTCCTTCGAGGCCAAGGTAAACGCCTGGGTCGCACGCACCGGCGCAACGCCGGAGCATGCGACACTCTGGTCGGTCCTGGACGAGCTGCCCGCGCCGGGTTCGGAGGAGACGCGCCGGCTCGTCGCCGGTGGCCGCGCCGGCCGCCTGGAGGTGCCGGCCGACGCGCCCGGGCGCTGGCTGGCCGAGCTGGCGCGCCGGCTCTTCGGCGAGCATCCTGTGGAGGGCGCCCCTGGCGACGAAGAGGTCTTCGGGCGAAACGGCGACTGGGAGAAATACAACACCTACGGGACGGAGAAGGCCCGCATCAAGGGCAAGCGCCCGCGCAAAAATAACTGCGCAGACTCGGACCTCGCGGCTCCTGGGGGCGCGGCCCTCTGGGCCGCGCTGCGCGGGCCGGAGGCCCGCGCCCCCAGGCATCGGTCGATCCACGAAAATGTAAAGTAATTCTTGCGCGGGCGCCAAGCTCCGGAAGCTCCAGCCGCGGAAGCAGGCTGACTGAGCGTCGGGTTTCCGGCGGGTTCCGAGCGCGGGTAGCCGCAACCAAATAGTCGAGCGCGCAGAGCGAACTCATGGCACCCCTCACCCCTGCCCTCTCCCCTACGAGGGCCGGAGGACCCGCATGACGGGCCGAAATCGATTCGCATCACCATGGAGTGCCGCGACGAATGAAGAAAACTCCCCTGCCCGCTGGCGACGTCTTGACCCATGCCGAAGGGTTTGGGATCTGCGGCTGTCTCGTCCTCCTGCCGTTCCTCCTCTCCACTTGGTGCGTCACAGCCGGTCCGCTCTGGGCCCGACCGACGGGGTCCTGGGAGGTAAGCCTGCCCATCGGGGGCTTCGTGACTCTGCTGTTGTTCGGCTTGGGGTGCTTCCGCTGGGGCTCCACACTGGACCGTCGCGCCCGCACGGTGACCTCCTGGTGGGGGGGTCTGCGGCTTCCCATCCGACGTACGACACGCCGCCTGGACGGCTTCACAAGTGTGAACCTCAGGCGCGAGATCAAGGACGCCGGGCAAAAGACGATGAAAATCGTGTATCCCGTGCGCCTGGCCGGCGCAGACGACAGCTTGGTCTGGACCTCCACCCTCCCCGAGCGGGACGCGCGACGCGCGGCGGAGCGCCTGGCCCGGTTCGCTCAGCTTCCGCTCCTGGATTGGACCTCGGGCTCGCTCGTGCGGCGAGAGCCGGAGCACCTGGACGAGTCCTTGCGCGAACGCGTGCGGCGCACGCGGGAAGAGCTCAAGGTCCCCTCCATGCCCCCGGGTTTTCAAGAGCAATGTCAATTCGACGGCCGGCGCTTCACCCTGGAAACTCGGGGTCCCGGCTTCTCCCTTTACTTGGTCGTGGTGCTGTTCCCCTACATGATCCTGACCGTACTGAGTGCGTTCATGTTGCTGTGGGGCGGCGCGTGTTGGGAGGAGACGGAACGACAGGCTCTGCAGCACCGCCCAGGGTACAACCAGGGAGAGGCCCGTAGGGTCTCCTATGCGCTGCTTGTACTCGGGGGCATCCTGTCTTCCCTCACCGTCGCGGGCGTGCGCTCCGTGTTAATCGAGTGCTTTGCCCGCGGCCGCGTGACGGCTATCGCGGAAAGCCTGCGGGTCGAGCGGCGCAGGCTCTTCGGCAGGAAGGTGGTGGAAATTCCCGCCGGGGAGTTGGAAGAGCTCGTGAAGGCGATGCCCGGGACCGACAGCCCTCAGGGACCGGCGCCACGGCCGGTCCCTGGAACATTGGCCGCCGTCAAGGCCAAACTCCCTCGGGTGCACGCCGCTTCCGCGAGCATCTGCGCTCGCAGCGACCGGGCACGTGTCGATTTCGGACACAATCTCACCGCGGAGCAGGTCGCCTTCGTCCACGCCGCCCTGATGAAGGTGCTCGCCGGGTGACGGCTACTTCCAGTACAGGCTCCGGCCGCCCGGGCGCAACTCCGCAGGCCGGGCGGGTCGGCGCGTAGGGCGAGGGCCATCCGGGGCCCCCTTCGGAAGCGGCGGTCCGGCGTGCTGTTCGGCATGCAGGCGTGCCGGAGCACGCCGCCGCGCTACTTTGTGAAGTAGTCGAGAACGGCGGCAGGTCCCCCTGCGCCGACCCACGCAAGGGCCAGCAGCGCGAGGGGCAATAGCAGGAAACAACCTATCTTCCAAAGCGCATAGGGGAGCAGGGGGGTGCTCTGCGTCGCGCGCAGGACCCTAATGTTGGCGACCTGTGGGGATAGCCGATCGATCAGATTCGTCGGCGACTGCGGCATGTCCGGATGATACCAGACCTCCACGGCCGTTCCGATCGGCCATGTTCGCTTCATTTCGCACGCGACCTCGTCGCGTTCGAGAGTTGCAGCTTCTCGCTCTTCGAGGAATACCGACTCGACGGCGCCGCGTACGGTTCCGCTCCCCCAGAGCGACAACGTCAAGATCCCCCCGCCGCTGAAGTGTTGGCTGACCCGGTGCGTGACCGTAAGGCTTGAGATCGCCAGCGACGTTCGCACATACTGCTTTCTTGCCTGGTTTTTCTTCCACGTCAGATAGGTCCCAAACACGGAAATCCCCAAGAAGCCAACCCCCACGGTCATAAAAACCTGGAGAAAGCGCCGAAGTTCTTCCAGTTCGGAGGGAGTCATTTCCGGAGCGCTCCTGAAGAGGGATGGGTCGCCTGGAGGGGCCACCCCGCTATGGGCTCCCTCGCGTTTCACGAACCGGCCCGCAGGACGGCGGCGAAGAGCAGGGCGCCGATCACCAGCGTGCAGGCCGAGCCGATCCATCGAAGCCAGCATTCCTCGTCTTGGTGCTTCGGATCCAGGACCGCTTTCCACTCGCGACTGGTTGCCGGATCCGGATTGACGTACACGGTCAGCGCCGACCCGCAGCGATGCGTCCTCAACCAGTCGCGTGCAGCGTCGCGCGGCACGGTGGAGAAACCATACTCCGTCCCGGCCTGCGGTGTGCCGTCGACCTCGAACGTGTACAGGACTCCCAGGTACCGAGGACGTCGGGTGAACTCGGCCTTGACCAGCGTCCCCTGCACCGTCGGCCAGGACGAGGCGGCGCGCATGACCGCGTGCAGGTGCCAGCCGGCGACCCCCAGATAGGCACCGAGGAGGAAGAGAGCCGTTCCGAGAAAGGCGCGGACGGGTCGTGCAGAAGCGCCGGCGCGGAGCCGCTCTCGCCAGGTTCGCAAGCCGAAGCTCGCCTCGCGTTTGACTCGCCGCGGCCGGAGCACCCCGACGAGCAGGACCATCCCAGCCAGGACCGCCGCGGGGCCGGCCCAGCTCCCGATCCAGGAGTAGACCACGCCGGCTACGATCCAGACGACCCCGCATCCGGCGGCGCCCGGTCGCCGAAGTAGGGCCGGGAGCGCGCGCTCTCGGAGTGGGCCCTGAGGCGCCGCGTCATCATTCCTGGGGAGGGGCCTGACGCGCTCGATCAGCCAGGCGCCGAGAAGCAGAGCGACCGCTGCCAGGACGAGGGCGACCCAGGGCGGGGACGCGTAGGGGTCGAGCACGGACCGGGGCTCGCCCCACCGGGCCGGATGGGGATTGAGGTACACCGTCACCGCCGATTCCGTCGGATGCAGGAACAGCCAGGCGGCCGCCTCGCGCTCGTCCAGCGAGGAAAAACCATAGGAATTCGCGAACTGTCGCCGGTCCTTCCCGTCAAACGAATAGACGACCGTCGGGCCGGATCCGGAGGGCGCCAGCGAATCCTGGACTCGCCCCGGGACCGTCGGCCACTGCGTCGCCCCGCGCTCCAATAGGTGCTGATCCAGCGCGCGGACGACCAGAAGCGCGCCGATGCCTGTCAGGGCGGCGCCCCCGGCCGCACCGGCGATCCACAGTCGTGGCCGGAGGGCCTTCGCGCCTCCCCGGAGGCGCGAGGCCCCGCTGGAGCCCCAGCGCAACAGCGCCGAGGCAAACGGCTGGAGCTGAGGAAATCGGACGAGGAGGAGTCCGCAGCCGATGACGGAGAGCACGCCGCCGGGGAGGAAGGAGAGCACGCCACCGAGAAGGAACCTGGCTATCGGCTCGAGATAGTGGGGGGTGGCGTCGAGGACCGCGCGGTAGGAGGCGGAGTTCAGGTTTTCGCTCTGGTCCGAACCGTCACGGCCATCCGCCAGGGCCGCCACATTCACGTGCGCCACTACGCTGGAGCCCACGGGGTGCTCCGCAGCCCATAACAGCGCCTCTCCCCCCTCGAGAGTGTCAAATCCGTAGCGCTGGGACGACCAGGGTTTGTCCTGGTAGGTGAACGCATACTCCACATCCAGCCGTTCAAACCGGCGATCGACGGAGGAGCGCACGAGAGTTGCCGATACTTGAGGCCAGCGCGCGGCCGCCCGATTCGTGAGCAGGTCCACCAACGCGCGGTACAGGTTCGCGGCGCCCAGTGCAAACAGCAACACGAGGCCGATCCATAGGGCGAGTTTCCCTCGCCACCCGCTCTTCATGGGGTCCGCATGCTCCGTCGAGCCCGTGAGTTTCTGGTCCGGGGAGAGTCGAGCGACCTCCCAGGGCCGTTGGGGGCCATCCCCGCGATCCGCCGGCGGCCCACGCCGCAACCGTCAGGAGGGCCAGTGCCGCGAGGGGCCGAACGAGTCGCGTGTGTTTCCGCAGGTCCGCCCGTCTCCGCTCGGCGAGATCCCGCTTCGCGGATGCCGGATCGCGTGCGTGTCCATCACCCGATTCGTGAGGATCTCCTCCGGAGCGGCGCTGCTGTGTGCGCCGCGAAGCGGTTCCTCATCATAACACCGATTCTCTCCCAAGGCGACCGCCAGCTGTGACCAATCGGGGAAGCGGGCGGTCCGGTGCGACTGCGGACCGAGGTGAGCGGAGGAGCGGCGGACGCAGCCGACGAGCGAGGCGTGGAGGTCGTGCTCAGCGCCTGGCGTGAAGGGCGGGTACCGACGCTTTCGCCCGTCGTCGCCTCCGGACCCGTCCTCGGAGGCCAGGGTGAACGCCTGGGTCGCGCGCACCGGCGCGACCCCGGAGCCTGCGACGCTCTGGTCGGTCCTGGACGAGTTGCTCGCGCAGGCCTCGGACGAGACGCGCCTGCTCGTGGCGGGAGGCCGCGCCGGCCGCCTGGAGGCGCCGGGCGACGCGCGCGGGCGCTGTCTCGCCGAGCTGGCGCGTCGGTTGTTCGGCGAGCGGGGGCCGAGCGTGGTGGAGGAAGGGTGATGGGAGGTTCTTCCGACTCACCGCCCGTGCACTGCCCAGGCCCGTGGGCCGTGCGCCTCCACGACGGGCTGCAGCCAGGTGTCGGGTCGCTTACCGGTCGAGTCTTGACCGCCAGGTTGCCCGCTTGTATGCTAACGGCGCGCACCCTGTCCGACGCGTGCGTACTCAAAAAGGAATCGAAGCACGGTTGCGACGCTCCGGGACGCGGAGCCCACGGACACCCTGGCCTGGGAGAAGTTGCGCCCCCGGGTCACGCCGAGGCTTCTAGCCGGCATCGCCGCGCGAATCGTCAAGGCCGTGGATCCGGAGCGGGTAATTCTCTTCGGCTCTTACGCCCATGGCCGGCCGCACAAATGCGGCGACGTGGACCTGTTCGTGATCATACGTTCGCGGGAGTCGAGGCCGGAGCGCAGGAGTCGACTCCGAGTAGTCGCCGAGGTTCCGTTCTTGCCGATGGACATCCTTGTCTCTACACCCGCGGAGGTGAAGGAAAGGCTGCGCGTCGGCGACGCGTTTGTGGCTGGAATTCTCGCGCAGGGAAGGACGCTTTATCGTCGTGGCGGGCATCGACGAATGGAGCGAAAAGGCGGAAGCTGACGCTCAGGGAGCGGCGGCTCTGGGGCGGCGTCCAAAGTCGCCGCTTCCGGGTCTGGTCTGCTTCCACGCCGCGAAACAGGAGTGAGCCCCCTTGTACGGCAAGACTTCCAAAAAGTCGGCGGAGGTCCAAAGGAAGGCCGCCGCCGAGCTGCTCCCTGCGAGGCCGACCCTCCTCGCAGGCGGCAACCCTCAGATCGCGAAGGCCGACGGAGACGCCCCCGTACAGGCCTACATCGCGGCCATGCCGGGCTGGAAACGCGACGTCGGGCGCCGCCTCGACGCGCTCCTCGTGCGTACCGTCCCCGGCGTACGCAAGGCCGTGAAGTGGAACTCGCCCTTCTATGGCCTCGAAGGTCAGGGCTGGTTCCTCGGCTTCCATTGCTTCACGAAATACGTTAAGGTAACTTTCTTTCGCGGCACGTTCCTGCGTCCTGTCCCCCCCGGCAAGTCCAAGGTCAAGTACACGCGCTACCTCGACATCCACGAGGACGACCCGATCGACGAGGAACTCGTGGCGAGTTGGATGAAGCAGGCATCGGAGCTGCCCGGCTGGGTCCCGTAGCGGGGGCAAGGGCCCGCACGAGCCGTCCTCCGTGTTCGGTGTGGCCCAAGAAACAAGAGGAGCGGAAGGAAGGCAGCGTCATGAGCCGGAGCGGGTCTCAGCAAGGAAAGTCTCCAGCTCAGTTGATCGACGAGAGGATCAGGGAGCTGGACGACTGGCGGGGCACCAGGCTCTCCCAACTCCGCGCATGGATCCAGCAAGCCGAGCCCGAGGTGGTCGAAGAGTGGAAGTGGAGAGGGGTCCCGGTGTGGTCTCACCACGGCTTGATCTGCACCGGCGAGACCTACAAGAACGTCGTCAAGATGACCTTTGCCAAGGGGGCCTCACTTGACGACCCCTCAGGCCTCTTCAATTCCAGCCTCGAGGGCAACACCCGGCGTGCCATCGACATCCACGAGGGCGAGCGGATCGACGAGAGGGCATGGAAGGCCCTTATTCGCGCGGCCGTGACGCTGAACGCGTCCCGCTCCCACGGCTGATCGAGTGGGAGCGCAGCCGGGACAGGAGGGAGCGGGCGCGCGTCCTCGCGGGGGCATCCGGCGGCGAGAACCGGTCCGCAAACCCGCGCAGGAACTCCACCCCGCCTGGCCCCGCCTTGTTGATGAACGGCAGGGAGAAGCCGTCGGCTCTCAGCATGAGCTAGAGCAAGAGGGAGTGGAGGCCCATGCCCAGCCCGAATCCCTGTCAGCGGAGGGACGCCGGGTCTTTAGCGTGGGTGCATTCGCCGAGTATCTGTTCTTCGACTACCGCCACGCCGAGGCGCTCGTCCATCGCCGTCGGATCGTACTGCTCCTGGCCTATCTCCCCGCAATTCTGGTCGCCTGGATTCTCTACTGTGCGTGGCGCGGCTTGTAGGCGCGGCGGCACGAGACGTGGGACGCGCACGCGCCGCATTTCGACTTGACCCCATTTCCGGGAGCGGACGGTTCGGCGCTCGGGTGCGAAATCAACGTTGCGCGTCTCGACCTTCGTCGTCATAATGATCCGCGCGGCCCTCCTCCGGGTGCCCTGCCCCGAGGAGCTCACCCATTGCAGGACCGGACGGGCAGCCCGCCCGTCCGGCCGGGTCGGAACGCCGCCGGGTCGGTCCTTCCCGCGTTTCCTTTGACCGTCCCCTGCCTCCCGGGGCCAGCCCATGGACCTCGACGCCATCGGTCCCACCGCCCTTCGCCGCGGTTGGCTCACGGCAGCCCAACTCGATGCCTGCCGGGTCGAGAGAGACCGGCTGCGCGCGGTGGGCCCAGAACCGCCGGACCTCGGCGCGCACCTCATCGCCGCCGGGCTGCTCACGGAGACGCAGCTTGACGCCTTGCGCGCCGAGGCAAGCGGACAGGCGCCGGGCGCGTGCGTCGCCACCTCCTCCGCGGAGCCGATGTCCGCGGCAACCCTCAAGCTTCCCAAGCCGCCGGTCCCGCGAAGCCCCGGGAGCGTGGACCCCGGCGCGCCGACCCTCCTTGAGCTCCGCCCGCTCGGCGCGGCGCCGCGCGCGAACCCCGACGCCACGACGCTCCCGGACGGACCGACCGACGGCTTCCCCTCCCAATCGACCTTGCCTGCGAGCACGCTTGCCCGCGCTTCCCCTCCGCAGGGCACGGTCGCCCCCGGGGAGCCCGCGGACGTCACGGTCGCCGCGACGCGGCCGGAGAATCGACTCGGCGCCTACGTCCTCGTGCGGGAGCTCGGTCGCGGGGGCATGGGCGTGGTCCATCAGGCCTGGGACCGGAGCCTGCGGCGCTGGGTGGCCGTCAAGAGGCTCCCCTCGCCCGGCGGGGACTCGTCCGATCCGCGCGCCTCGGGCGAGACCGAACGCTTCCTGCGTGAGGCGCGTGCCGCGGCCCGCCTCCGGCATCCCGGGATCGTCCAGGTGCACGAGGTCGGTCTCCAGGAAGGTCGCAGCTTTCTGGCGATGGATCTCGTGCGGGGCGTGAGCCTCCGGGCCCTCCTCGCCCTCCCTTCGCAAGAGGCCGAGGCGGTCGCTTCCTCCTCCTCGCGGCGGTCGGAGTCCGGCCCTCCGCCGTCGGAGCCGGCGCGCCCCCGACGCGCGCGGCGTCGCGGGCTTTCCGGTCGGCTGCACGCTCTCCTCTCGCTTCTCTCCGACGTCGCACGCGCTCTCGACCACGCCCACGCGCAGGGCATCATCCATCGCGACCTGAAGCCGGAGAACATCCTGGTCGAGGGCGAGGGCGCGGCCTCCGAGGGACAGAATGCGGAAGCGTTCCCGCTTTCTCCCGCCGAGGTCTGGGAGGCCGCTTGTCGCGGCCGTGCCCGTGCCCTCCTCGCGGATTTCGGGTTGGCCCGGGACCTCGCCTCGGACTCCCGCCTGACGCTGTCGGGTCAGGTGCTCGGCACCCCCGCCTACATGGCCCCCGAACAAGCCCGCGGCCAGGCGGCGAAAGCGGATGCCCGCGCGGACGTCTTCTCGCTCGGCTGCATCCTGTACCAAGCCGCCGTCGGGCGTTTACCCTTCGAGGACTCCGACGTCTACGCCTTGCTGCGCAAGGTGGCGGAGGAGGACCCGCTTCCGCCGCGGCGGGCAGCTCCGTCGGTGGACGTCGACCTGGAGACGATCCTCCTGCGCTGCCTCGACAAGGAGCCCGCACGCCGCTACGCGAGCGCGCGGGCGCTGGCGGATGATCTGGATCGCTACCTGGCGGACGAGCCGATCGCCGCCCGGCGCATGGGCCGGGGGGAGGCGCTGTGGCGATTCGTGTCGCGTCGCCGGCGGACGGTGGCCGCGGCCGCGGCGGCCCTCCTGCTCGTCGCCGGGACCGCCGGCGCGGGGCTGCACTTCCGTCGGCAATCGGACCGGACGCGCTTCGAAGCGGCGCTCACGGCCGCGGAGGACCATCTGCGGGCGGCCGTAACCGCGCGGCGCGCGCTCGACCGGGGGGAGACCGAGGCGGCCGCGGCGCGCGCGCTCGCCGCGGCCGACCGGGCCGCGGCCCGGCGGCCGGAGGAGCCGGGCCCGCGCGCCGCGCGGGCGCGAGCCTTGCTCGCCTCCGGGCGGGACACGGAAGCAGGCGCGGAGCTCGATCGTCTGCGGGCGGACCACCCCGAGGATGCGGGCGCGGCGCTCGAGCGCGCGGTCCTTCGCTTGTCGGGCCTGCGACCGGACGTGCGCGCCTACCTCGGCGAGCTGCTGTCCGCCCAGGTCCTCGGGCCGGAGACCGCGGCGGTGATCCGTCTTCGATCGCGGGCGGCCACGGCGGGGACGCTGGGGCTCGACGCGGACGAACGCGCGGCGGCCCTCGCCGACCTGCGGACGGCGCTCTCGACGCGGCTCGAACCCGCCGAGGCGAGGGGCAACCTGGCCGAGGGCCTCCGGCGCTGGCTGGAGGACGACCTGGCCGGCGCACGCGCCTTTCTGGAAAAAGGGAAAGCCGACGACGTGCGTGCCTTTCAGTTCCTGCTCGGTCTCGACGTGCTGGAGAAGCGGGGCGCCGAGGTCGACACGCACCTGCGCGAGGCGGTCACCGCCGACCCCGCCGACGCGGAGATCCGCATGCTGCGCGTCCTCACGAGTCTCAATCGCGGAGACGCCGCCGCCGCATCGCTGGACCTCCGGGTCCTGCAGCAATGGGCGCCGAAGGACCCCGAAGTCGCGTGTCTCATCGTCGCCTTTCACCTGGCAAGCGAACAGATGGCCGAGGCCGAGACGCAGGCTCGAGAAACGGCCGCGCGCTTCCCCCGGTGCGTGCTCGTCCAGATGCAGGCGGCCTACGTTGCCCTCGCCGTGGGCCGGCCGCACGAAGCCGACGCGCTCATGTCCCGCGTCGTCGAGCTGCAACCGGAACGCCTGGATTGGCTGGTGGTGCGAGCCAGGGCGAGGATCGCGGCGGGGCGACTGCGCGAAGCGGAGGCGGACCTGAGGGAGGTCCTTCGGAAGGACCCGAGCTGCGATCAGGCGCTCGAACAGCTTGCCCTGGCTCGACGCTTCCTGGGGGATCCGGACCTCGGTGAGGAATTGCGGGAGGCCCTCCGGGTGCGGCCGCAGAGCGCGCCGCTCCTGCGCGCCGAAGGGCGATGGCTCGCCTGGCGCGGCGAGTACGAGGCCGCCCTGGGCCGATTCCGGGCGGCGACGCGGGCGGCGCCCAGGGAATTCGAGGGGGGGCTCTGGACGTCGGAGTGTCTGGCCTTCCTGGGACGGCACGAGGAGGCCCTGGAGGCCGCGAAGAGCCTGGTGGCGACCCTGCCTCCCACCGCGGTCGGGCGCATCATCGCGCGGATCGCCTTGGCCCAGCGGCTCGCCGGCTGCGGCCGGCTCGAGGCCGCGCGGGAGGCGTTCGATCTGCTGCTTGCGGCCTATCCCTCGAATCCTCGTTGTCTCTCGGCGCGTGGGGCGTTTCGGCTCGAACGCGGGGCCTGGGGCGAGGCCCGCGCGGACCTGGACGCGGCGCTTGCGGTGTCCCCCGGCGAGCCGGTCTCGCTGGCGCGTCGCGCGCGCGCCCGCCAGGGGCTCCGGGACCTGGACGGCGCCGACGAGGACGCCCGCCGGGCCCTCGAGCTTCGACCCGCCCTGGTCGAGGCGCTGCGCGTGCGCTTGGACGTGCTCCGGATGAAGAAGGCCTGGAACGAGCTGCGGGACTTTGGACGCGACCTGTTGGAGGTGAATCCGGGCCACGAGATCGGCTTCCTGGCGCTGGCCCAGGCCCTCTGTTCGAAGGGGAACGCGGCGGAGGCGGAGGCGGTCTGCACGCGCTTCGTGACCGCCCTGCCCGCCAAGGGGGACGGCTGGTTTTGGCGAGCGGAGGCGCGCGCCGCCCTCGGGAAGCTCGCGGAGGCGGAGGCGGACCTGGACCGGGCGATCGCTCTCGCGCCCTCGGCCTACGCGGCCTTCCAGTCGCGGGCGCGGGTCCGATGCGCGCGCAAGAACTTCGCGGGCGCCCTCGCGGACGCCAATCGCGGGGTCGAGCTTTCTCCCTCGCGCGCCGAAGCGTACAATGTGCGCGCGCTGGTCTTCGCACGGGAGGGGGACTGGACGGGGGTCGTGGAAAACCTGGCGCGCGTGCTCGAGCTGCTTCCCCCGGACCACCGCCAAAGGCCGGAGTTCGCGGCGCAGCTTGCGGACGCCGAGGCGCGCGCGAAGCAGGCCGACGCCGAGGCCGACGCGCGGCCTCGCGACTGGATGGACGCCCTCAAACGCGGCGAGAGCGCCTACGTGCGCGGGGCGTTTCCGCTGGGCCGAAAGCTGCTGCGGGAGGGACTCTCGACCTTCACGCGGGAACTGGAGGCGCTGCCCGAGGCGGAGCGCGCCGGCTACTTGAAGGCGCCCGGCACGCGCCACCTGGTGGGCCGGGCGCGGTACGCGCTTGCCCAGACGGCGGCGTACGACTGGCGGATGTTCGGCGCGATGTGGACGGCGGACCGCGCGGCGGCGGCGGAGGCCGGGGACGAGGGACGGAAACGCGTAAAGAGCGACGAGGAGTGGGCGCGGTGGTGTCGGGAGTTCGCCGACGAGGCCTTCGGGCACGCGGAGGAGGCGCTCCGGTACGGCGGCTGCACGACCCGGCAACTCGAAACGGAAGGCTGGTTCCACGAGTTGCACGAGGACCCGCGGTACGCCCCCCTGCTGGCCGCGGCGCGGAAAACGGCGCAGCCGGGAGACAAATAGGCCTGCTCGAGGCATGCCCCCGCTTTCCCTGGGGGCCGCGCCCGAGCTCCTCGCGGCGCTAGTAGAACTTGAACGACCCGAGCGCGCCTCGCTCCACGTCGTAGACGCGGATCATCTTCGGCAGGCCGAGCAGGTTCACGATCTGCTTGATGCGTTCCGGCAGGACGGTGAGGCAGAAGTCCCCCCGGTTGTCGCGGGCACGTTGGGCGAGGCCGAGGAAGACGCCCATGCCCGCGCTCGAGATGTAGGTGAGGTTCGCGCAGTTCACGACGATGTTGAAGAAGCCCGCGTCCATGAGTTTGCTGAGGAACTTCTCGAAGTACGGAAACGTGCGGCTGTCGAGGGAGCCGTTCACGTCGAGGACCAGGATGACTTTTTCGACGTTGCGGGCGGTGGCCTCCAGCTTGACCGTGCGGACGGTGACCGTGAGGCCCTCGATCTTCAGCTCCTTGTCGATCTTGGCCTTCATGAGCTCGCCGGCGGTGATGACCTGGGTGCCGAACTTGTGCCCCGCCTCCGCCTCCTTCACGAGCGCGGACTCCTTCGGCGCCTCGATCGGGGACGCCCCGCCTCCGGGCGCGCCCGCGCCACCGGCCTCCGTCCCGCCGACCGGCGCATCTTCCACGGTCTTCAGCCGGAGCTGCGCGGTAAGGATGGCGCTGATCTGCTGGCGCGTGATGAAGCTCTTCTCGAGGAGGACCTGGCCGATGCGCGGAAAGGGCTTGTTCTGCTTGAACAGCGCCTCCTGCACCTGGAGGCACTCCTGGATGCGCTCCTTGGTCACGAACCCGTTCCGGGCCGCCAACTCGCCGAAGCGGACGTCCTCCTTGCGCGCCTCGAGGTACTGCTGGGCGCGGGCCACGGTATCCACCTGCTCCTTGGTGAGGTAGCTCTTCCGCACCAGGATCTCGCCCATCGAGAGGTCGAGCCCCATCTGGCGGTTCACCTCCTGGATCCGGATGCACTCGTCGATCTGCTCCTGCGTCACCATGCGGTTCATCACCGCCAGCTTGCCGAAGAGCATGTCGGCCTGGGAAGGCATGAAAAAAAGGCTCCTCTGCCGATCGAACGAAGGGGGTGCCGCGGAGGGAAGGGGCCGGGGACGCCCGGCGCGCGGGGATTATAGCAGGAAGGGAAAGCCGTTGCAAAGATTGAAAATGGGACCGGCCGCGCTATAATCCCGCCCTCATGAAGATCTACACGAAGACCGGGGACGACGGCTCCACGGGCCTTTTCGACGGGACCCGCGTCCCGAAATCCAACGCGCGCGTGGACGCCTACGGCGAGGTGGACGAACTGAATTCCTGCCTCGGCGCCGTCCGCGCGTTCCTGGAAGACACCGAACTCCGCGACCTGCTGCTCGGGATCCAGCGCGACCTCTTCGCCCTCGGCGCACGCCTCGCCGACCCCGCCTTCGAGAAGCGACCCAAAAAGGGGAAGACCGAGCTGGGAGAGGAGCGCATCGTCGAGTTCGAGCGGCTCATGGACCGCTTCGACGCGCAGCTCCCTCCGCTCCGGGGCTTTCTCCTGCCCGGCGGGACGAAGGCCGGCGCGCTCCTCCACGTGGCTCGCACGGTCTGCCGGCGCGCCGAGCGGAAGATCGTCGGTCTCCCCGCGGCCGACGCGGCGTCTCCCTTCGTCGTCCGCTACGTCAACCGGCTCTCCGACCTCCTCTTCGTGCTCGCCCGCGCGGAGAATCAGCGAGGGCACGAGGAACAGCTTCCCTGGTGAGGCCGACATGTCAGACCAGGACCCGGCGCCGGTCGCGGCTCCAGGCCAGGCTCAGGCGCCGGTCGCGGCATCGACGCCGTACCGCTTCTCGGTCCCGGTCGTCGTCCGCTTTCGCGATCTCGACGCGCTCGGGCATGTGAACCACGCGGTGTACTTCACGTACATGGAGATCGCGAGGACCGAGTACTGGATGCAGCTCGTCGGCGAACACCGGGTGTCCGCGCTTCACTTCATCGTCGCGAAGGCCACGTGCGACTACCGGTCCGCGGCCGCGCTCGGGGAAACGCTCGACGTCTCAGTTCGCGTTCCGGCGATCCGAAAGTCGAGTTTCGATTTCGACTATGAGTTGCGCGATCGAGCCGGCGGTCGGCTCGTCGCCGCAGGCCTGACCGTCCAGGTCTACTACGACTACCGCGCCGGCAAGTCCCTCCCGATCCCGGCCGCGCTGCGCGAGCGGCTCGAAACGTACGAACGGACCGGCGACTTGCCCCCCTGGGGAGGCCCGCCCGCGTAACGGGCCCGCACTCGCGCCCAGCCAGTCCCCTGGACTCCGCCCGGCCTTGCGGTCGGGCGAAGGCACGCTTCTTTCACCTCGCTTGTGGCAGGAACGATAGCATGGCCAAGCGGAGCCGCTACCTCGCAGGTCGGACGATCGCCCCGGAGCCCATCACCGGCGAAATCTCCGTCAAGGACCTCGTCGACCGCACGTTCCTGGCCTACAACGCGGCGCGGCTCCGCGAGGCCTGCCACCTCTTCGCCGAGCGGATGCTCGCCCCCGACTGCACCGTGGGCCTGAGCCTCACCGGCGCCCTGACGCCCGCGGGCCTCGGCATGGCCGCGATCATCCCGCTCATCGAGGCGGGGTTCGTGGACTGGATCGTCTCCACGGGTGCGAATCTCTACCACGACACTCACTTCGGCATCGGCCACACCCTGTATCAGGGCTCGCCGACCGTGAGCGACGTCGTCCTCCGGCAGGAACAGGTCATCCGGATCTACGATATTTTTTTTGACTACAAGGTCCTGCTCGACACGGACGCCTTCTTCCGCCGCCTCATCGCGGAGCCGGAGTTCCAAAAGGAGATGGGGACCGCCGAGTTCCACTACCGCGCCGGCCGCTACGTCCTGGAGCGGGAGCGCGCCCTTGGGCTCTCGCGCCGGTCGCTCCTGGCCGCGGCGCACCAGCACGCTGTGCCCGTCTACACGTCGAGCCCGGGGGACAGCTCGATCGGGATGAACGTCGCGGCGATGGCCCTGGAGGGGAACGGGCTCAAGTTGGACATCGCCCGCGACGTGAACGAAACGGCGGCGATCGTGCTGGACGCGAAGCGTTCGGGCGGCGAGAGCGCCGTGCTCATTCTCGGCGGCGGCTCGCCGAAAAATTTCGTGCTGCAGACCGAGCCGCAAATCCAGGAAGTCCTCGGGATCGAGGAGAAGGGGCACGATTATTTCCTGCAGGTCACGGACGCGCGGCCCGACACGGGCGGGCTCTCGGGCGCGACGCCGAGCGAAGCGGTGAGCTGGGGCAAGGTCGACCCGGACCGGCTGCCGGATGCGGTGGTGTGCTACCTCGACTCGACCGTCGCGCTGCCGATCCTGACGGCGTACGCGCTCGCGACTCGACCGCCGCGGAAGCCGCGACGGCTGTACGACCGCCGCGACGCGATGATGGCGCGGCTGGAGTCGGAGTTCCGGAAGGCGAAGGGCGGACGCGACGGCAGCGGGAAAGCCGGCGGCAAAGGGGGAAAGCCCGCGAAGGCCACTTCGCGGCATCACGCGCGGACGGGCGGGTAGGCGGAGAGGGGCGGGGCGGGGGCGGCCGTCGAGCCTACGCGTTCACTCGAAAGCGAGCATCGACGGCGCAGCGCACTCAGCCCCCGAGCAACAAAGACTACGCAGACTCAGTCCCGGCGGCAAGCCCTTTCAAGGTGGGGAGGGGTGTTCGACTGTTGTGAACTGGGGCATCAGATGCCGGGTGCGGGAAGGAGCCACCTTCCCACAGTTCTTCTCCGCCGGCCACGAGCCCTTGTGGTGCAGGGCTTCCGCCCTGCACCGACGGGACGCCCCGTATGAAAGTCGCCGAGCGTTTGGAGTGCGGGAGCGGCCAGAGGAAGGCGGGGAGGAGCTTCAGACGATCCGTGCGAAAGCGGGTGCAGGGCGGAAGCACTGCACCACAAGACAGGCTCAAGGCACATCCGCGTGAACGATGACGTCCGGCAGGAATTCGCCGAAATCAAGGGCGAGACGGAGACACGGAGACTTCACGGAACACTTTCGACAGGGTGTTGCTCCTCTCCGTGCGTGCTCCGTGACTCCGTGTCTCCGTGGTGAAGCGATCCAGCCACTAACGATCACCCCGATTTCTACCCGGGTCCGCCGCACTTCGCTACTTCTCCCCATCCCCGCCGGCACCCCCGGGCTCCGATCCCGGCGTCGGCTTGGCCTCGGCCGCTCCGCCCGCTCCGCCCGCCCCGCCCTCCCGCATCCGCTGGACCAGCGCGCGAAAACGCAGGCTCTTCTGCAGCGGCCCCAGCTCCGGCGACTTCAGGAGCGCGTCCGCGTCCCGATAGCCGGCTCGCTCGGCCCGCTCCAGGAACTCCAACGCGGCCACCTCGTCCACGCCCCGCACGTACGCGCGCGCGAGGCCGATCATCGCATCGTGCCGCCCGGGCGCCGCAAGGAGCGCGTAGCCGAACGCACGTCGCGCCATCGCGAGCTCACCCGATGCGAGGTACGTCTCGCCGCGCCGGCACAGGCCGTTCGCGATCTCGAGGAGCAGCGAAGCAGGCGAAAGGCCCGACCCCGTGCCGAACCACGTCGCACGCGCCTTGGCGCCTTTGCCGCTCAGCGACGCGATCTCGCTCTCCATGTCCGCGAAGTACGAGCGGAGGGCCAGCTCCACGTAGGCCTCGGCGGCCTTCTCCCGGCTGCCGAGGAAGAACTGAAGGCCGGCCAGCATGCCCAGGGCCTCCGAACGCGCGGGCCAAAGCTTCAGCGTCTCGGTGGCGTCCTCGACCGCCTCCGGAAACTGGTAGACCAAGGGCCGGAGCTGGGCGCGGAGCCACCGATAGTTCGCGCACTCGGGGGCGAGCGCGATCGCCCGTCCGGACTCCTCGATCGCCTCCGTGGTCTTCCCGGCGTACATCAAATAGTACCCGCGGGTGGCGTGCGCACGCGCGTGGTCCGGGAAGCGGCGGACCAGCTCCGCCGTGACCTCGTCCGCCTCCTTCAGCGCCGGAATCAGGTAGAAGAGCTGCGCGAGGCGGTCCCCTTCCTCCACCGTCGCGAAGGCGCGCGGCAAAGAGCGGGCGGCCTGCAGGAGCTCCTGCTTTTTGACAAGGCCGAAGTCGAGCTCCCGGTTCCGTAGCAGCGCGAGCGCGCGGATCGAGAGGGGCGTCTTCTGGTCGTACAGCCGCGCGGCGTGAGCGGCGAACTCCTCCCGCCTCCCCATCCAATGCAGGGCCTCCCCCTTCAGGATGGGCGCCTCCGGATGGCCGGACCCGGACGAGAGCATCGCTTCGGCGCGCTCCAACACGCCTTTGTAGTCCCGATTGGCGAGGAGGATCCGCGCCTCCAAATGGTCCAGCTCCGGGTCCGAGAGCCGCGCCCGCGCCTTGCGGCAATCCGCCAGCGCCTTGCTGAACGACAGCAAATCATACAGGATCGCGGAGCGCGCCACATAGAGGTCCGTGTAGCCCGGGCAGAGGTCGAGCCCGCGCTCCACTTCCTTCTGCGCCCGCTTCTGGTCGAAGTCCTCGGCCCAGCGGGCGTACGCCGACCCCAGGAGGCGAAACGCCTCGGGCGGGGGCTTTTCGCCGGCGTCTTCGATGGCCTGGCGTGCGGCCGTCACGGCCTGCACCTCGCGCCCTTCGACCAGCGCCGCGCGCGCCTCGGCGATCCGCGCCCACGGGCCGCCCTTGCCCGCGCAGGCCTGGAGCAGGGCGAGCCCCTCGTCGCGCCGGCCCGTCGTACGCGTGAGACTCCGGCCGAGGTGATACGTGGCCTCGCCGTCCGACGGGTCGAGGCCCGCCGCCGCCTGGAAATCCGCGAGGGCGCCGGCCGCGTCCTCGCGGGCCTCGCGGGCGAGCCCGCGTTTGAGCCGCGACGCCGCGTGCCCCCGGTCGAGCCGGACCGCGCGGTCGAGCGTGGCGAGCACGCCGTCCACCTGTCGGTTCCAATCGGCCGGATCCACCCGGTCGGGAGGCGTGGCGAGGATGCGCTCGAGCGCGACCTTCGCCTCCGCCGTGAGCCGGTCGGCCTCCTGCCGTCGCGCGACGCGAAGAAAAAAGAACTCCACGGCGAGGCCGGCGACGAACGCGGCGAGCACGACGGTCGCCACGGCCACGCGATGACGGCGCAGGAAGCGCACGGCCCGCTCAGCGAGCCCCTGGGGGCGGGCGAGGATGGGGCGCGCGTCGAGAAACCGGCCGAGGTCCTCGGCGAGCGCGGAGGCGGAGGCGTACCGGGCCGCTTTCTCCTTCGCCATCGCCTTTAGGATGATGGTCTCGATTTCCCGGTGGAGGTCGCGCACGAGGCGGCGGGGCGCGGTCGGTTCCGCGTACACGACCTCCCGAAGCACGCTGGGGGCGTCCTCCCCCTCGAACGGCGCACGTCGGGTGAACGCCTGATAGAGCACGGCGCCGAGGCAGTAGACGTCGCTCCGCTCGTCGATCTCGTCGACCCGCCCGCGCGCCTGCTCCGGCGGCATGTACGCCGGCGTCCCGATGGCGAGCCCCGCCCGCGTCCGCGTGCCCGCGTCCCGCAGGTCCTTCGCGAGGCCGAAGTCGAGCAGATGGGGGCGGCCGCCGGCGTCGACCAGGATGTTCTGCGGCTTGATGTCCCGGTGGATCACGCCCTGGGCGTGGGCGTAGGCCACGGCCTCGGTCACCTGCCGCACCGCGTCGAGGATCGCGCGCGGGGACGGGGAGTGCTCGGCGACGAACGCATCGAGGGAGAGCCCCTCCACGTAGTCCATGCTGAAAAAGGGCCGGCCGCCGACCGACCCCACTTCATGGATGGGCACGATGCAGGGATGCTGCAGGCGGGCGGCTGCGCGGGCCTCCCGCAGGAAGCGTTCGAGCTGGTCGGGCGAGGCGAAGGGCCCTTCGAGCATCACCTTGAGCGCGACGATGCGTCCGAGGCCGCTCTGGCGCGCGCGGTAGATGACGCCCATGCCGCCGCGCGCCAGTTCGTCGATGATTTCGTAGCCGCCGATGGCCGAAGGGAGGAACGTGGCGCCGGGCGCCGGGCGCGCAGCGCCGTCGCTCGACGAGGACACGTCCGCGGGCAGCGTGACCTCGGAGGGGCCGAGCTTGCGCGAGGAAGCCGGCGCGTGGCTGGGCGCCGACCCGGGGGCCGGGGCCGGGGCCGGGGCCGGCAGCGCGGAGCGCGCGGGGTCCGGCGTGTCGGTCCCGGCCGCTCCGGGTGTCGGTGGGGAGGTGGACATCAGGCAGCTCCGGGAGCGGGAGAAGAAAACGCGATTCTATGCTCGGGACCCCCGGATTGCAATGGTCGGCTGGAGGGACGCGACCCGCGTCGCTCCGGGTCGCCCCCGCCTCGGCGCCATCCGGCACTTGACACCGCCCCCGCGCGAATGCTATCTGGCGCGACACGAACTGGACATCCCACGCAACGCAAAAAAAAGGAGACTCCGATGGCGACGGTCGCGATCGTCTATCACTCGGGTTACGGGCACACGAAGGCCCAGGCGGAGGCGGTGCAGCGCGGCGCGGCCTCGGTCGCGGGGACGACCGCGAGCCTCTTGACCTCGGACGAGGCGAGCAAGGACCTCTCCGCCCTCGACCCGGCCGACTGCATCATTTTCGGCTGTCCCACCTACATGGGCGGCCCGTCCGCGCAATTCAAGCAGTTCATCGACGCGGCCGGGAACATCTGGCTGAGCCAAGGCTGGAAGGACAAACTCGCGGCGGGCTTCACCAACTCGGGCGGGCCCTCGGGCGACAAGCTCGCGACGCTCTCGCAGCTCTGGATGAACGCGATGCAGCACTCGATGCTCTGGGTGAGCCAGGGTTTCCTGCCCGGGGCGGACGGGACCGGCGGGACCGACCGGGAGCTGAATCGGCTGTCCAGCTACGGCGGCGCGATGGCCCAGTCGCCGCACGGCTCGACCGCGCCGCTACCGGCGGACCTCGCGAGCGCGGAGCGTTTCGGTCGGCGGGTCGCGGAGGTCACGGTCCGCTGGGTGAAGGGAAAAGGGGCGTAGAGACCGGCCGCGGCTCGGCGTGGGCACCGCGTCGGCCGCGAGCACTCACCGATGCCGGTCCGCACCCGACGGCTCACTTCCCCGTTGCCACCCGCCCTGACAGGCAGTAGATGCGGTTGTCCTTCGCCGACAGGAGCACCTCGGGCGCGCCGTCGCCGTCGAGGTCGCGGAGGAGCGGGGGGCGGTCGACCCAGTCTCCGGTCGGGTACCACCAGAGCACGCGACCGGACGGCGCGAGACAGTAGGCGCGTCCGTCCATGCAGGCAACGACGATTTGCAGCTCCCGACCGGGGGCGAGCCGCGCGACCGCGGAGCCGGCTACCACGCCGCCCGGCAGCTTGAGCTCGCGCGTCCGCCCGCTTTTCCCGTCCACCACGTAGAGCCGGCCGCGGCCCGGCGTCAACACCGCGTCGGCCGCGCCATCCCCGTCCAGGTCCGCGAGCACCGGCGAACCGTGCCGCTTGCCTGCGCCCGAGCCGGGATCCTCCTGCCCCGCCACCGCCGCGCGCAGCGGCCGGCCGTCCCGCCCGGAGAGGAACGACGTGCGGCGGTCGGTCGCGGTCACCACCAGGTCCGGCGTCCCGTCGCCGTCCCAGTCCGCGACGGCGGGCGAGGCCGCGCACGGCGAGCCGGCGTCCGCGGGCGCCCAGAGCGGCCGGCCGTCGCGCCCGTCGAGCACGCAGACTTTGCCCAAGGCCGTCACGAGCGCGACGTCCGGCACGCCGTCCCCGTTCACGTCCGCGAGGACCGGCTTCGACTCCAGCGGGCCGTAGCCCGGCGGGTCCACGCCCCAGAGCACTCTACGGTCTTTACCTGAGAGCACCCGCACGGCCCCGGAGGAGTCACCCGCGACCACCTCTGGGCAGCCGTCGCGATCGAGATCCCCGATCGCCGGGAACTGATCTCCGGCGCCGGCGCCGAACTCCGCCTCCCAGAGCCGGCGCTGCTTGGGAACCAGGCCCGGGGCCCCGCCGATGGCCTGGAGCGTGCCGCGGCCGAAAACGGCACACGGGACGCCCGTGCCCAGGAGGTCACCGACGGCGAACACGGGACGCGAGAGGGAGGCCGGGTGCCCCCACAGCACGGCGCCGTCCCGGCCGGAGAGGCAATAGAGCTTGTCCTGCTCGACGAAGGCCCAGACGTCCGCGACGCCGTCCCCGTCCGCGTCCGCGACGTCGAGGCCGTGCGCGCGGTTGACCATGCGCGCGGACCAGCGCAGGCGAAGGCTCCCCGACAGACAGCGCACCCCTTTCGTGAACGGCGCCAACACCTCGGGCGTCCCGTCCGCATCCAGATCCGCGACGATCGGAGCGGCCGTCCCCTCCCCTTCCCCGCGATACGTCCAGAGCAGCCGCCCGCTCGCCGAGAACGCGGAGAGCAGCCCCTCGCGCGAAGTGACGAGCAGCTCCGGCGAGCCGTCGCCGTCCAGGTCCGCCGCCGCGGGCGCCGCGACAACGGGTCCGGTCACCTCCGCCTGCCACAGACCGCGGCCGTCTTTTCCGGAAACGACGCGCACGTTCCCGGCCAGCGTAACCGCCGCGAGGTCGGGCAGGCCGTCGCCGTCCCAGTCACGGGCGACGGGCGCGCCGGCGATCGGGCCCGGGAGCGGCACACTCCAGCGCGGGGCGCCGTCCGCACCCGAGACGCACCACAGCGCGACCGACGCGGGCACGCGCCGCCCCGGGCCGGCCGGCGCACCGACCCCCGCCCCCGCTGCGAGCGGAGGGCCCACATACACCACTTCGTTCGGGGGCGTGCCGTCCAGCTCCCCGACCCACGCACCGGCCCGTAGCCCCGGGCGCCCGTCGCCGGGCCGGCGCCACCGCACGCGCCCATCCCGTGCGTCGAGCGCAACGCAGCCCCCCTCTTCGCTGACGGCCACGACCGAGGGCACGCCGTCGGCGGTGAGGTCGGCGACGACCGCGCCCGCGCCGGCCGGGAAGCCCGCCTCCTCGTCCGCCGGAAAGCGCCACCGCGCCGAGCCGTCCCGCCCGGAGAGGCACGCGAGCCGGCCCCCCGGCGCATCCCCTTGCACGACCACGTCGGCCCGCCCGTCGCCGTCCGTGTCGAACACCGCGGGCGCCGCCCCCAGTCGTTCCGCGCCCCGCCAGGTCCAGAGCGGCGCGTGCCCCTCCTTGCCGGACAGCGCGTGCACGGCGCCGCCGTCGGGCCTTTTGAGTCGGGCCGCGACCACGACGTCGGGCGTGCCGTCGCCGTCCACGTCGCCGATGCCCGGACGCCCGTACACCGCCCCGCCGACCAAGGCCGCGCTGCCTAGGGTCTTTCCCGTATACGATAAAAAAAGAACGAGACCGGCCGAGTCGCCCAGCACCGCCTGCAAGCTGCCGTATCCCTCGGGATCGAAGACCGCGGCATTGTGAAAAGTCCCGGCAACGAGCCACGAGAAACGCCACCGTTCCAGCGCCCGCAACGCGAGGGGAAACGGCGTGTCGGAGCCGGGGACGACCTCGACCCGGCGCGGCGGCACGGGGAAGAAGCCCTCCCCCGTGACCTCCGCATCGTAGGCGCCGGCGGGCAGACGCAGGGTCTTCTCCCCCGCGTCCCGTCGGTGCACGCGGCCCGCCCGGTCCCGAAACGCGTACCGCGGGGTGGGGGGCGCGGGGAGGTCGTGGGTGACCCGCGGAGAGAGCGTCCCCGTGAGCAGACGGAAATCGACCGGGACCTCGACCCCCGCCGCCGGACTGACTTCGAGCGCGCGCTCGACCTCCTCGTAGCCCGGCGCGCGGAAACGGAACTCGTGGCGGCCCGGCATGAGCGAGACGCGGAGGCCGTTTGCGACGGGCCGCGTCACGCCGTCCGGAGCGATGGCCACCTCCGCGTCGGGCGGGGCCTCCGCCTCCCGCCATTCGCCGAGCGCCATGGGGTCCTCGAAGCGCGTCTTCACGGTCGCGTGCCCCGGCAGGAACCGGAAGGCCCCGAGGGCAAGGACGACGGCCGCGGCCGACGCGGTGACCGTTGCGGCCAGCGCCCGGTGCTTACGAAGCTTTCGCCCCGCACGCTCGAGCGGGCCGGCGGGTCGCGCGACGATGGACTCCCCCGCGACGAACCGTCCGATGTCGTCGGCGAAGGCCTGTGCGCTCGGATAGCGCCGCGCCGGACTTTTCGCCATCGCGGTCAGGCAGATCGTCTGCACGTCGGACGCGAGACCGGGGCGCAGGACCTTGGGTGGCACCGGGTCGTCGAGGATGACGTGCGCGAGGAGGCTCACGGGATTGACCCCCTCGAAGGGCGGCCGCCCGGTGAGGAGCTGATAAAGCACGGCGCCGAGGGAGTAGACGTCCGAGAGCGGGCCGACGTCCGAGAGGTCGCCGGAGGCCTGCTCCGGCGACATGTAGACGAGCGTCCCGAGCAGGACTCCGGAGGCGGTCAGGTGCTCGTTGTCGGCCATCGGCTTCGCGAGGCCGAAGTCGGTCACCACCGGAGAGCCGTCGGGGCGGACGAGCACGTTGTCCGGCTTGAGGTCGCGATGAACGAGGCCGTGCTCGTGCGCGTGGTGGACAGCCTCGCAGATGCGGCGCAGGAGCCGGAGCGCCTCGGGCGGCGGGAGGGGGCCGGCCTCGGCGACGCGGCTGGCGAGCGACTTTCCCTGGATGAATTCCATCGTGAAATAGGGACGGCCCTCGACGACCCCGACGTCGTGAACGGCGACGATGCCGGGGTGGGAGAGCGAGGCCGCGGCCGCCGCCTCGCGACGGAAACGACGCAGGTCCTCTTCGCCCGCGAGCGACCCGGCCAGGAGGACCTTCAGGGCCACGATCCGTCCGATCTCCGCCTGCCGTGCTTTGTAGACGATCCCCATGCCGCCGCGCCCGAGCTCCTCGAGGATTTCGTAGCGGCCGAAGCTCCCCGGGCGCACGCCGACGTCGCCTGAGAGCGTGGCGGGCCGCGCGGCGTCGCCGGCGGTCGCAAGGCTCGGGTCCCGCGAAGCGGGGCGTGGCGAGGGGGGGCCCGCGTACGCGGTCGCATCCGTGCGGTGCGGAAGCTCGGCGGCGCCCAGCGTGATGGGCGCCGCGGCCGGCGAGGGGACGGGCGCGGAGGGAGGAGCGTGCGCGGCGCGCGTGGCCAGGGTCGGGGGGCCGTCGAGCGACGGGGGCAGGAGGGGAGGCAGCGTCGCAGGGGTCGAGACCCGGACCATCGGCGTAACGACGACGTCCGCGGGGAGGACCTCGGTCACGGGTCGGGCGGCTGGGCGCTCCGGCGACTGCGCGTCCGCGAGCGGCACTTCGTCCAGCGCGATGTCGAGCACCGCGGACGTGCCCGCCGGAGGGTCATCGATGCAAAGCGCTTCGCCGCAGCGGCCGCACCGGTAGCGCGTGCCCGGTCGGGGGGCGGGGCACTCGTGCCAGACGTCACACCGCGGGCAGCGAAGCCGGCGCCTCATACGGACGGCGCCTCGCGCTTCGCCGCGGCTCGCCCGGCCTCGAGCAGGTCCACGATCTCCCGTCGCTTCTCCAGCAGGAATTGCTGCAGCTTCCCGTGGGCGCGAAAGAGGATATAGGCCCGGCCCGCCTCCGCGTGCCGGGCGAGGGCCGCAATGAGCGCGACGGCGAGGAGCGCGAGGCACGGGACCAGCGCAAGCGCGGCCAGGCCGAACGGCCACCCGAAGAACGCCCCCGCGGCGATTGCCCACAGCGCAAAAGCGGGCGGATAGTAGAGGAACCCGGCCAGCAGGATCTTCGAGGCCTTCATGTCCAGCTCTTCCTCGCGGCGGCCGGCCCGCCGGCAGAGGAGGAAGGGGAGGACGCAGGTCGCCAGACTCACCGGCACGACCACGACGGCGAGCGCGAGCAGGGGACCGAATTCGAACGGGAAGGCCAGCGGCGCGAGCGCGGAGGCGCGGAGGCCGACACTGCGCTCCGCGAGGCCGAGCGCGTCACGGTACCGGAGGTACTCCGCGACTTTTGCGCGAAAGGCCTCCAGCGCAGCGGGCTCGCGGTCCCGATAGCGGCGGTAGACGGGGGTCCATTCCTGCACGACCTGGAAAAGGGTTTCGTTCAGCATGCGCCGGCCATGGAGGACCTCCGCAGTGGACAAAAAAAAGTCACGCTCCGCCTCCGTCTCGAAATTGAGCGTCACATCGTGCAATCCGCGATCGATGTCCTCGGTCAGACGCCGAACGGCCTCGGCGGCATCGCTCCGATGGAGGTCGAAACAGGCGCGACCGGAGAAGGGATTGCCGACCTGAACGAGGACCTTGGAGCGAAAGAGGCCCTGGTTCTCGAACGTGAGGCCGACGGGGACGACGTGCACGTCGAGCCGGTAGCCGTTCCGCGCCTCGGCGCCCAGGAGGATGCGGGCCGCGCCGGTCTTCAGCTCCTGGAGCCGCGGATTCGCGTGGCTGATCCCCTCCGGGAATAGGCAAAGGTGGCGGCCTTGCGCGAGCGTGTCGTAGGCGGCCCGGAACATCTCGTCGTGGGGGAGTTCCTCCGGCACGACGCCGCCCGGATAGTCGCGCGGATCGCGGCGATAGACCGGGATCGCGTTGGTGAGCCGCAGGAGCGGCCCCAGCGCGAGGGTCTTGAAGAGGGGCGCCTTCGCCAGGAAACGCATCTCCATCGAGGTGACCATGGAGATGAGGATCGGATCGACGATGGCGTTGACGTGGTTCCCGACGAAGAGGAGCGGGCGTCCGGTCGGGATGCGCTCCGCGCCGACGATCTCGACCCGGCGGTAAAAGACGCGGACCACCGCGTGGACGACGAGCCGGAGAAAACGATACAAAAGCGACTTCACCGATGGCCCCCGAAGGAGGATGGGTGGCGAGCGCGGGCCATTGTACCCGCCGGGCGCAAGGCGAGGCAAGGTCCGACGCTCCCGCGCGTTTTCCCTTTCAATTCGGGCCCGGATCGGCTATGTTTTCAGCCCATTTTCCGGATGATGAGGGAGTCCATGGGGACCGAAACGAAAACCACCGTTGCCTTCTTCCGCGTCGAAGGGACCCTCGTGGGACGAGGGGTCCTGGCGGCCTCCGCGTACTTCGCGGCGAACCGTAAGGGCTTCGGCGACCGCCTCGTCGGCCTCGGACAGGTGGCGATCGCCGCCCCGGCGTACGCGTTCCTGGGGCAGGCGAACCGGACGCTGGCGAACCGGCTCGCGTGGCTGGCCTGCCGCGACATGAGCCAGGACCGCGTCTCGGTGCTCGCCGAAGAATACTTCGAAGACGTCCTGAAGGGGCACATCCTTGACCGCGGCGTGGAGCTGCTGGAACGGGCGCGGGCCGAGGGACACCGCGTCGTCCTCGTGTCCGAAAGCCTCGCGGAGATCGTCGAGCCCCTGGTCCGACACTTCCGGCACGTGGACCACTTCACGTGCAACCGTCTCGAGTACCGCGACGGCGCGGCGACCGGCAGGCTGCTCGACCCCGTGGTGGGCGGCCACTCCAGCGGACGTTGGGCGACGCGCTTCGCCGAAGAGCACGGCGTGGACTTGACCCGGTCCACGGCCTTCGCGTCGCACGGCCCGGACGTGATCCTCTTGATGACCGTAGGTCGGCCCTGCGCGGTGAATCCGGACTTCGCGCTGCGCTCCGCCGCGCGCGAGGCCGACTGGCCCATCGTGGACTACGCCGACTGAGGAAGCGCGATGTCCCCACTATCGCTTCGTGAAACCTATGCAGGCCGACGCCTCCTTGTCACCGGGGCGTCGGGCTTCGTCGGCAAGGTCTGGCTGGCCATGGCGCTGGACCGCCTGCCGGAGCTCGAGCGGATTTTCGTCCTCCTGCGCAGGAAGGGCGGCGCCTCCGCCTCCGAACGCTTCGAGGAGTCCGTCCGCACCTCTCCCGTCTTCCGCCCGCTTCGCGAGCGCCTCGGCACGGGCGTGCGCGCGTTCCTGGAGACGCGCGGGGAGGTGGTGGAGGGGGACGTGTCCGAGCCGAACTTCGGCATCGACGGCCGCGTGCTGGAGCGGTTGCGTGGGGAGCTGGACCTCGTCATCAACTGCGCCGGCCTGGTGGACTTCAATCCCGAGGTGCAGGCCGCGATTTCGACGAACGTGAAGGGCGCGGTGCACGCCGCCGAATTCGTCGAGCGGTGCGAGCACGCGGCCTTGCTCCACGTGTCGACCTGCTTCGTCTGCGGGAACCGCTCGGGGCGCATCGAGGAAGTCGCGCTGCCGGACTATTCCCCGCGAGGCCAGGGCTTCGACGCGGAAGCCGAGTACGCGGACGTCCGCGCGGCGGTGGAGCGGATCCAGGCCGCGTCGGAGTCGCCGGAAGAGGAGGCGGCGGCGCGCGCGGAGGCGCTGCGGCGACTGCAGGGGCGCGGGCGAGACGCGAGCAACGCCCGACTGCTCCGCAACGTGATCGACCGGGAGCGGCGGCAGCGGCTGAAGCGCGCAATGACCGAGGAAGGGGACCGACGGGCGGCCCGTCATGGCTGGCCGAACACCTACACCTACAGCAAGAGCCTGGCGGAGTCGCTGCTCCTGCGCAGGCTCGGCCGCTTCCGCTGCTCGATCTTCCGCCCGGCGATCGTGGAGAGCGCGCTGTCCTTCCCGTTCCCTGGCTGGAACGAGGGGTTCAACACCTCGGCCCCGCTCGTGTTCCTGCTCGGGACGTGGTTTCGCCATTTGCCCGGCAGCGCCTCGATGCCCTTCGACGTGGTCCCGGTCGACCTGGTGGCGAACGCGCTCACGATCGCGGGCGCGGGCCTGCTCGTGGGACGACACGCACCGGTGTACCAATGTGGTACCTCCGATCGGAACCTGCTCACGCTGGGGCGCGCGTGCGAGCTGACGGCCCTGGGCAAGCGCAGGTATTTGCGGCGGAACGGGGCGAACGCGCTGGAGCGGGCCGTGTTGTCGCGCTGGGACCCCGTGGTGACCGACGACGACCACCTCTTCTCCGCCGCGAACCTCCGCGCGACCGCCGCGTGGCTCAGCCGTGTGCTGCGCTCCGACAAGCTGTCCGAGGGGCTGCGCGCGAGGCTCGACGTCCTTGCACGCGTCGCGGACAAGGCCGATCGCCAGCTCGAGCAGGTCGAAAGCGCGCTCGTACTCTTCCGCCCGTTCATCCGGGAAAACCGGAACATCTTCGTCAGCCGCGCCCTTGACCGCCTCCCGGTGGCGGAACCGGAGTTCCGGTTCGCACCCGAGGAATTCGACTGGCGCGCGTACTGGATGGACGTCCACATGCCCGGACTCCGACGCTGGTGCTTCCCGCAGCTCGAGGGCAGGCCGCTCGACAGCGACCATCATCCGGCGGACTTTCGCAAAGAGCGTCCGGCGGCGCCGCCGCCGGCGCGGCCGGCCGTGGCGGAACGCTCGACTTCCGGGGAGGCGAAATAATGGCGATCTTCGTCACAGGCACGACCGGCTACATCGGCAGTTACGTCGCGACGGGGCTGCTCGAGGGGCACCGGGAACGGCTCGCGCTCCTGGTGCGCGCGAAGACCGTCGAGGACGCCGAGGAGCGGCTTTGGAAATCGCTCCAGCTCCACATGGGCTTCGACAAGTTCCTCGAGTATCTGCGTTCCCGGATCGACATTTACCTCGGCGACATCACGCTGCCGGACCTGGGGCTGGAGGCCGCGGCGAAGACGAAGCTCATCAAGTCGATGACTTCGGTGATCCATTGCGCGGCGTCGCTGAACCGCAAGTCGGACAAGGCGTGCTTCAACGTGAACCTGCGCGGGACGCTCGCGATCATCCAGCTCGCACGCGCCGCGCACGAGCAGCACGGCCTGCGGCGGATGAGCGACGTGTCGACCGTGGCGGTCGCCGGGAAGAGGCAGGACGAGGTCGTGACCGAGGACCTGACGATCGACTGGGAGCGGAGCGACTACGACCCGTACGCGCGGACGAAGAAGTTCTGCGAGCACATGCTGCATGAGCTGCTGCCGGACGTGCCGATCACCGTTTTCCGGCCGAGCATCGTGCTGGGGGACAGCCGGTTTCCGGAGACCACGCAGTTCGACATGGTGCGGGCGTTCGGCTTCCTGTCCCAGCTTCCGATCCTGCCTTTCCGGCGCGACTGGCGAATCGACATCGTGCCGGCGGACTACGTCGGGCGGGCGATCGTGGAGATCCACCAGAAGGAGAAGCCGGCGCACGACGCGTACAACCTCAGTTCGGGCACGGCCTCGCTCACCTACGGCGCGGCCGTGGAGGCGATCGCACGCGCCGGCCAGGTGCGGCCGAACTTTTTCCTGCCGTGGCTGCAATGGCCCTTCACGAAGGTCGTGAACCTCCTGGCGGACACCCCCCGGGAGTTGGGGATCGCCGGGGCGGCGTCGCTCATGAAGGTCTTTCTGCCGTACCTTGTCTTCAACACCGTCTTCGACAACACGCGCGTCTGCGAGGAGCTGGGGGAAGCGCCGAAGTCGTTCGACCAGTACGCCTATGGCCTGCTGCGCTTCGCCATCGACGGCGGCTACGAGTACCCCTACAAGCCGTGGCCGGCGGCGGCGGTGCGGATCGCCTCGAAGCAGCGGTAGGGGAAGCGGCTGCCAATGGGCAACGGGACGGAACCGCGACCATGAGGGAGCGGTCTCGAGGCATCCTTCGTCGCCGCCGGGTTCGATCTGCCTTCCCACCCACACCCGGCCCGGGGTGCTATTTGCAAGAGCGCAGGAGTTCGGAACAATTAGAACGCCGCGCGCATTTTTCTGCGCCAGGGGCCGCTGCTGGGTGTATAATGCCAAGTGGTGATCGTGTCCCTGCCGGTGCCGCCTTTCCGCGGCCCTCAGTTCACTGCGCCGCGCTCGCGAGGGCGCAAACCCGGATCTGATAGGAGGGGCTTTTCTTGCTCGACGCGCACGCCCGCCGCGCCCTTCGTTCGCCCCTCGCTTCCTTCCTTCTCACCGCGCTCGTACT
>JACPWG010000140.1 GCA_016197205.1 Planctomycetota bacterium | reverse complement strand
GTCACTGAGGGGGGCGAGTTTGGCTCGGCCGAAAAGCGCCTTTGTGGTCTTAGTGACTTCGAGTCTTTGTGGTTTCGTCGCCTGCGAATCTGGAGACGCTTTCAAGAAGTTCACCGGTAGGGGTTCAAGGCTCAGGGAGGCCAGAAACGTGAACGCCGATCTTCGCCGAGTTCCTTCGTCAGCGGGCTTCCGGGGCTTCGGTCACGCTAGCGAACGAGGCGTTGAGCCTTGAGTCTTGAGTCTTGATTGAACCTTGATCATTGAGAATTGAGCCTTCAGCCGAGCCTTCGTCCCCCCACCCAGGCCTTCGAGCCGGGTCGGGGTCACGAGAGACGCCAAGAACCTACGGAAGCGAAATCGAAGCACCACTATTTTCCGGACATCATCGTATGAAGCGTGAGCGTGCGGTTCCCCGCGACGCCTCTCCAGGAGACTTCGACCTGGACCTCAAGGAGGTCCGGAGCCAGCTCGACGACCCGGACGGCGCCGAGGACGTTCGAGGCGTCCAGGCGTGGAAGCTCGAAGCTGCTGTTGTCTAGGCCGCGGAGCTCGGCGGGTGAGGTCTGGTGCAGGGCCTCGAGTTGCGTGCGCAGGCCGTTCATGGCCGTGGCGGTCTCGGCGCCCGACATCTCGGCCCGTGCCGCGTACGAGAGCGTCGCGGCCAGGCCCAGGAGCCCGATGCCGAGCACCACGGAGGCCACGAGGAGCTCCAGGAGGCAGAAGGCCGCGCCTCGAGGGCGGGTGCGGACGGCGTGGTCACAGGTCGGTGTGTAGCGCTCGGGGATCATCTTCAGCCTCTCCTCTCATTCCGAGGTCGGGGAAAATCCGGGCATGCACGAGTGCCGGCGGAGCCCTCCCACAAATGAAGTGCCGCCCCTTGCACCCGCGTGTCCCGAACGACGGGCCGGAAAGCGGTTCGCGCTTCCTCGCCCGGAGCTCAAGCGAGACACGGGCGAAAGCCGCCTGTGCCGGCCACTTTGCGAGAGGCGCGGTCGGGCCTCGAGCGTCCGGGGCCTCGGTTGCCCGGCTCCCTCGCGGGCTCGACGATCGTCGGCGGATGCCGGCTGAGGCCGTGCTTAACGTTTCCCGTTAAGCGTTTTGTTCAAGGCGCGACGGACTGCGAGGGTGGGACGAGTCCCCCGAGTCCGCGTTGCGCCGATACTCGCTCGGGAGCGCCGAGTTGCAAGGGATCGGGTTCCCCTTCCCGACGACGGCACCCCAATTGCCAACGGCGACTGCGCGATTGCCGCGCGACAGCGTGCGGAGACCGACGACGAAGGCAAGAGGCCGGGTGCGTATCCCGGCGCCGAGTCGCGGCTCGTTGGTGGAGTTCGGAGGAAGGGTCATGGAACGAAGCGCCCGGAACGCACGACTCGAACGGAACCGGCATGCTCTCGGCACGCAGGGGGCGGGTGTCCCCCTCACCGGTCACGGCGGGGGCTTCACGCTCATCGAACTCATGATCGTCGTGGCGATCATCGCGATCATCGCGGCGATCGCGATCCCGAGTCTGCTGCGGAGCCGGATCTCGTCGAACGAGGTTTCGGCCGTCGGCACGCTCCGCTCCATCGTCACCGCGGAGAGTTCCTGGCGGCAGGGGGACGTCGACCGGAACACCATCGCCGACTATTGGACGGCCGACGTCTCGGGCTTCTATCGTACGGAGTCCTCCCCGACGGGGTCGGGTGCGGGGGTCGCCGCCCTCGACGTGGCCGTCGCCCAGGCGGACGACAACAAGGCCGGGGCGGGAGCGGCCGTGGCGGGCGCCCCGGTGCCGGGGGCCGGTACCTCCGCTGCCGGGCTCATTGCCCTGACGCGAACTTCCGCCAAGTCGGGGTACTTCTATCGAGCCCAAACGACGAATCTTGCCGGTACCGCCTATGCCACGGATCCGGATGGGAACTCGCAAGCGTTCACCAACTCGGGCGAATTCGGCTTCCAGGCGCGCCCCGAGCTGTACAACTCAACGGGGGTCAACACTTTCGTCGTCAACGAGGCCGGCGTGATCTACGGGCAGGACTTCGGCAACAGCGCAACCGCGAACGCGGACCAGTGGCCGAACGCGAATCCGGCGTCGGTCGGGTGGCGGATCGTGCAGTAGCGGAGGACGCGGATCGGCAGGGAGGGGGCGGACGGGCTCCGAGGGGAGGCGGAGGCCCTGGAGTGCCACGGAGTCCCCAACGGAGACCCGGTTCTGGAAGAGGTGCTGCGATGCTCGGCTTGGACGTGAAAACGAGCCCCGTGCTGGACAACGTGCGGGTGCTGGTCCATGACGAAGACGGCGAGCGTGGAAATGCTCTGGCGTCGGAAGTCCGGCGCGTCGGGTACGCGGCGGAGCTCCTGGAAGGCTCCGCCGCGCTCCAGGCCGCGACGAGCCGGTCGGACGCCCTGGCGCTCCTCTTCCGTCTGGACCGGGAGGCCGGCCCGTCTCGCGCGACGTCGGTGTTCCACCGCGCGCGGGCGCAGGTCGGCCGAAGGCTCCCCGTGCTGGCCGTCTCCGAGCGCTCGGACGAGGCGACCCGCTTCCATGCGGCCGGGCTGGGCGCGCGTGCGCTTCTCCCGTCGCCCGTGCCTACCGAGCGCCTCATGGAAGAGCTGGACGCGCTCGCCCAGGAAACGGAAGACGGCGGCTATCGCATCCTCATCATGGACGATCAGCCGACCACCGTGGTCCCCTACGTGCGCGGGCTCCACCTGGCCGGGCTGACGGTCGAGGTGGTCTCGGACCCCTTCGACTTGACCCGGGTGCTGGACGCCTACCGCCCCGACCTCCTCCTGATGGACATGTACATGCCGGGTTGCGACGGCATCGAGCTTACGTCGGCCCTGCGACTCGACGAGAGTCTGGCCGACCTGCCGATCGTCTTCCTGTGCTCGGAGACCCGCATGGGCAAGGAGCTCGCCGCCTTCGGGGCGGGCGCCGACGGCTACCTCGCCAAGCCGATCGACACGGAACACCTCGCGACGCTGGTGACCGGCCTCGTCCGGCGTCGGCGCCTGGCCGCCTGGCGTCGGAAGCGGGACTCCTTGACCGGCCTCCCGCAGGGAGAGGCGTTGCGGGCCGAGATCCGTCGCCTGCTGGACGATGCGCGCGCGCGTACCGCCCCCTTGCTCGCGGCGCGAGTCGACCTGACCGCCCTCGCCTCGATCAACGATACGCACGGGTTGTGGACGGGCGATCGGGTTCTCCAGGATCTTGCCCTCCTCCTTCGGCGCGGAGTGCGCAAGACGGACCTGCTCGGGCGCTGGCAGGAAGACGAGTTTGTGGTGCTCTTCCGGGACGCCGAGCTGCCGCACGCCCGGCAGCTCCTCGAAAACCTGCGGGTGCAGTTCGCGCACCTCCACTCCGGCGACCACGACATCTGGCTCACGGCGAGCTTCAGCTACGGCGTGAGTCTCGCGCGGCAGGACGACGATGTGGAGGCCCTCCTGGCCCGCGCCGGCGAAGTCTCTTTCCCGTCCAAAGCGCCCGCGCAAAAATAACTGCGCAGATTCGGACCTCGAGGCTCCTGGGGGCGCGGCCCGCGGGGCCGCGCGGCGCGGGCCGGAGGCCCGCGCCCCCAGGCATCGGTCGATCCACGAAAATGTAAAGTAATTCTTGCGCGGGCGCAAACGTGCGGCCTTGAAGCCCGCACTGGGCGTGGCGCGCGGCACGCCGGCGACCCTGTGAGCCACGGCTGGGAGGAGTTTTCCCATGTTCAAGTTCAGGTCAGACCCTCGCCCCTCCGGCGGGACCGGCACGAGTCTCCCTACGCGGTCCGACTCGCGCGCCGTGAGCTCCGGCCTTACCCCGCCGGTCGACGTGGGACGCTTGCGCGCACAGGTCTCCTCCGTGGGACACGCGCTGCAGGACGAAGGCTGGGAGCGGTATGGGCCGCCGATCCTTCTGCGCCTGGTGCAAGAGGTCGAGGAGCTGGCCGCCGCCGGCGTCAGCGCAAAGTTGCCGGCCCTGGAGGAAAGCGCCCGAGCCCTGGCCTCTTTGCTGCGCATCCGCTGTCAGAAGGGGGCCTCCCAAAGCGGCCAGATCCGAAGGGTCGTCGACCGGCTCGTCCAGCAGCTCAAGGAGGGAGTCGGGGGCCTGGGCAATCTGCCCTGGCCCGGCTCGGAGTCCGGCGTTTCCTCGGCGGCGGGCCCCCTGCAGGTGGGGCGACGGGGGAAGCTGATCGTCCTCGCGGATCCCGACGAGAGCGTGGGCCAGGAGCTGGCGGCGAAAATCGGCAATGCGGGGTACTCCGTGTGGACCGTGCGAACGGTCGCCAACCTCAAGGCGGCGGTCGCCCGGACCCAACCCTCGGCCCTCGTGTCGGAAATCCTCTTTCCGGAGGGGGAGCTGGCGGGCGTCTCCGTCGTGCGCGAGCTGGAAGAGGTGCACGGGCGACCCCTGTCCACGGTCTTTGTGTCCAACAAGTTTGACCTCAAGACGCGCCTCCAGGCCGTGCGCGCAGGGGCACGAGCTCTCTTCCGCAAGCCCGTCGACATCCGGGAGCTCCTGGAGCAGCTCGACGCTCTCACGGGCAGCGCACCCTCGCCCGCGCTTCGGGTCCTCGTGGTGCAGGCGGAGCCCGGGCGCGCGGCGGTCCTGTGCGCCAAGCTGCGCGAAGCGGGCGTGGAGCCTCTCGTGGTAGGCGACGCCCAAGGCGCGCTCGCGGAGGCGCCGGGCTACCGGCCGGACGTGGTGCTGATCGACGTCTTCCCGCTGGGCTCGCGGGCGGCCGAGCTCGGCTCCGCACTCCGGTACGACGTCTGCCTCCGGGAGACGCCCCTCCTGTACTGGAGTGCGGGCGGGGTTTCGGCTGAGCGATCGAGCGCGATGTGCGGGGAGGGGGACCTCCTCGGTTCGCGCGGCGAGAGCCTCGAGGACGTGGTCGCGATCGTGGCCGCGAAGTGCCGGCGATCCCGGCGGTTGCGCATGCGCGCGGCGACCGTCGCGGCGGCGGCAAGGACACGTCTCGGTCGTGGCGACATGGTGGATGCGCTGCTCCGGCATTGGTCCCTGGCGCGGAGGGAGAGGACGCCCGCGGCCTACGCTCTCCTGGAGGTGACTGGGATCTCTTCCCTTGCGCGCGGTCACGGTACCGGCCCGCGGGATGTCGCGCTGTCGTGTCTCCGGGGTCTGGTGCACCAGGCCGCCCCCGGCGCCGAGGCCGGCGCACGCCTCTGGGGCAGCGCACTCCCGGTTTTCCTCCCGGGCGTGCATGCACTCGCCGCGCGCGACCTGCTCGACCGCATCCTTCTCCGTTTCACGCAGACCTCCTTCGGACCGCCCGGGGAGGTCGTGCACGCGACGCTAAGCGGCGGTCTGACGGACCTGGCGGCGGCGGCCTCGCCCGAGGAGGCGCTGCGGAAGGCCGACCAGGCCCTGTTGCAGGCGAAGTACAAGGGCAAGAACCGGATTCAGGCGGCCGGCGAGGCGGAGCGACGGTGACACGAACATGGAGGTTGGACTCATCATGGACGAAGTGGCATTGCACATCCTGGTGGTCGAAGACAACGCCAGCTACCGGATGCTCATCGAGCACTCCCTGAAGAACTCGGGGATCCGCTGTCGGGTGGACCTCGTAGGGGACGGAGACTCCTGCCTACGGGAGCTTGGGCACGCGAACTACGATCTCGTGCTCTTGGACTACGGACTCCCGGGCGCGAATGGCCTGGAGGTCCTTCGCACCGTACGAGTGAAGCACCCCCAGACCCCCGTCGTGATGGTGACCGGCATGGGAAGCGAGCAGGTGGCGGTGGAGGCGATGAAGCTGGGCGCACGGGACTACCTGGTCAAAACCGCGAACCTCGCCCGGACCATCCCTCTCACGATCCGGAAGGTGATGGACCGGGTCCAGCTCGAGGGGGAGCTGCGCGAGACCACCCGGATTCGGAAGCACCTGGAGGACGTGGACCGGCTCAAGAGCGAGCTTCTCGCCAACGTCTCCCACGAGCTGCGCACGCCTCTCGTTTCCGTGGTCGGGTATACGGAAATGGTGCGGGAGGGCCGCCTGGGAGTCATTCCCGCCGAGGCGCGGCGGGCGCTCGACATCGCCGCCCGGAACCTGGAGGTCCTGCGGCGACTGATCGACAGCCTCCTGCTCCACGCCGGACTCGAGTGCGGCCGGCGGCCGCTCCATCGTACGGACTTTCCGATCCGTCGGAGCCTGCTCCAGGCGGTGGAAAGCCTCCGGCCCCTCGCCGACGGGAAAGGGGTCGCTCTCCACTTGGACCTCGGGGACGAGGAGGTGCTGGTCGACGGCGACGAGGGGCTGCTCGCGCAGGTCTTTACGAACCTCCTGACGAACGCGCTGAAATTTACGGCCGCGGGAGGCACGGTGACCGCGCGTTGCTGCGGGACCGAGGGGGAACACGCGCGGCTCGAGGTCTGTGACACCGGGTGCGGGATTCCCCCGCACATGCAAAAGCGCGTTTTCGAAAGGTTCTGGCAGGTCGACGGGAGCCTTACCCGAAAGCACGGCGGCCTCGGCCTGGGGCTGGCCATCGTGAAGGAGATCCTGGAAATGCACGGAGGTCGGATCGCGGTGCGGAGCGAAGTGGGCGTGGGCAGCACGTTCAGTCTCGAGCTCCCGCTGGCGCAGGCGCTCCCGACCGCCCCGGTTGCAAGTACTCCGGCCCCCGCAGGCCATCGACTCCGCGCTGGAGACGGCCACACCATCCTGGCGATCGACGACGAAGCCGACATCCGCGGCTTCCTGAGCACCCTCCTCTCCGTCGCGGGCTATCGGGTTCTCGTCGCCGCGAGCGCCGAAGACGGGCTGGCATTGTTGGAGTCCGATGCCCCCGACCTCGTGCTCCTGGACGTCGCCATGGGCGGCACGGACGGCCTCACCCTCCTCCGCGAACTCAAGGAAAGACCGCGGACGCGCCATCTGCCCGTCTGGCTCCTCACGGCCCGCATGGAAGGGGACCTGCGCGCCAAGGCGACGGCTTTCGGAGCCGACGGCTACATGACGAAACCCTTTGTTCCGGACGTCTTGCTCTCCTCGCTCGCGGAGCACTTCGCCGGCTCCAAGACCTGCCTCTAAGTACCGCTCCACGGAAGTCGGTGACCCATAGGCGAAGGCAAGTTTGGCCGCCCGCAAGGCGCGCGAGCGAGGCGTAGTAACGGAGAACTACGGCGAGCGAGCGCAACGACGCGGGCGGCCAAAATCGCCGAGAAAATTGGTCACCCAATTGCGTGGGGCGGTACCAAGGGCCCGTAGGAAAATGACTCGCTCGTTTGACGCATAGGAGGGCGACATGAATTCTCAATGCTCAATTTTCAAGACTCAGACAAGGCTCAAGGTTCAATTCTCAATGACCACCATGGAACGTAGCCCGGGCACGGAACCGCGGACTCTGAGCCTTGAACTGTGAGCCTTGTCTGAAAATTGAGCATTGAGCCTTGAGCCTTGAGCACTGAGCCTTGAGCACTGAGCCTTTTCACGAGGAACTCCCTGGATTCCGAACTGCACGAGTTGTTTTTTTACGGGCTCTGGCGCTACCCCCTTTGAGGAGAAGACCATGCTCTGGAATCCCGGGGAGCGAGAAGGCTCGGGCCGCCTGAGGGCCCCACGGAGGGGGCTTCGTGCGCTGTGGCGTGCCGCGTGGCAGCCCAGCACCTGGCAGCCGGTGGCGAACCCGTACGTCCGCTACGGCCTCGCCCTCGGACTTCCCGTCCCGGCCCTCTGCCTCTGGGCCTTCGCGGCCGCAGAGGGAGGAACGGGCGGGCTGCAGGAGTTCCTCGGCGCCGCGGCCCGGCGCCCCGCCTGGCTTCTCCTGCTCTGCTATCCCCTCCTCTCCGCGTGGGTTGCCGGCATCCTGGGCACGCTCCAGGCCGAGTGGCAGCTTGCGGTGGCGGAGCAGCTCGAGAAGCTTGGGAAGCGGGCGGCCCACGACCCGTTGACGGGCGTGTACGCCCGACGGCACCTTCTCGAACGCATGGGCGGCGAAATCGAGCGGGCACGCCGCGAACGCTATCCGCTCTCGTGCATTTTGCTGGACGTGGACAACCTGAAGCCCGTGAACGAACGCTACGGACACCTCGCGGGCGACCAGATGCTGGTGGAGGTGGCCTCCGTGATCGGCGAGGGCTGCCGCTGCTACGACGTTGCCGGGCGCTACGGGGGAGATGAGTTCCTCGTGCTCCTCCCGCGGACGGATGAGCCGCTGGCGCTGAGCATTGCGAACCGCATCCTGGGTAGCATGCGCGAGCGCGTGCTCGCCCTGCCGGCCGGGCGGGGCTCTCTCCGGCTTACCGCTTCCGCGGGGATCGCTACGTTCCCGGCGTATGGGGAAACGAGGTCCGCCCTCGTGGCCGCGGCCGACTCCGCGCTCGAGTGGGCGAAGCAGGCCGGCAAGGACAAGGCCATCCACGTGCACGAGCTGTGGGACACCGTCACCTCCGCCGCGGGCGAAGTTGCTTTGCCGGAGGGCGAAGCGGAGGGTCTTGAGGAGGACGCTGAGTTGCGGACTCCCTCACCCTCGGCCGGTTTCCGGTCGCCCGCGGACGCCCGTGCGCTCAGACCGGAGCCCTGGAACGCGCCCACGCCCCCGCCCGCCGGCGTGGGGCCGCCTGCTTCCCGGACCGTCCTGATCGTCGAGGACGAGGCCGACACCGTCGAGATGCTGCGAACGCTCCTGGAGCTTCAGGGCTACTCCATCCGCGTCGCCGGGAACGGCCGGCTCGGCCTGGAATGCCTGCGCCGGGAGACGCCGGACTTGATCCTCCTCGATCTGGCCATGCCCGAGATGGACGGGTTCGAGTTCTGCCGCAGGGCGACCGAGGCTCGGCTGTTCCGTGGCGTGCCGATCGTGGTCTTGACGGCCCTGGACACGTTCGCCTGCACCCGCGAACGGATGGCCGAGCTTGGCGGCGTCAGGCTCTTCATGTACAAGCCGTTCCACCCTCAGACACTCTTGAACAGCCTTCGGCGCATTCTCGCCGAGGCGAGCGCCTCGCCGGCCGAGCCCCCCGCACCCGCGAGGCGGCTTGTTCCGCGCTCGGCGCAGATGCAAGGAGAGGCGGGGACCCGCGCGTGACCTCCGGACCGGGATCGAGCAGGAGGCAGCCATGAGCAACCAGACGAAGACGACCATCCTTATCGTGGACGACAGCGACGACGTGAGGCGCGCGGTAGGCCGCGTGCTTCGGCTCGCCGGCTTTGAAGTGCAGGAGGCGGAGAGCGGGGCGGAGGCCTTGGCTCGAGTCGCCGAGCCGCCCGACCTAGTCATCCTGGACGTGCAGCTCGGGGACATGAGCGGGTTCGAGGTCTGCCGGCGCATCCGCGCGTGTCCGGCGACGCGCTCGATCCCCATCCTCCACCTCTCCGCCCAGGCGACCGACGAAGTCTCTCAGGCAACGGGCCTCGACGAAGGCGCGGACGTCTACTTGACCCATCCCGTGGATGCTCGCGTCCTGGTGGCCCACGTGGATGCCCTCCTGCGCTCGCGACGACAAGCGCAGTCGGATCGATCGGTGGCCAAGCGGTGGGCGTCCGGCTTCGACAGCCTGGACGAGGGGGTCTGTCATGTCGACGCGGACGGGTGCGTGCTCCGGTGCAACCGGGCCTTTGCCGAGGTCCTCGGCGTGAAGGCCGGCGCCTGCCCGGGCAAGGGCCTTTCCGACGTGTTGGCCGCGGCTCTCTCCGCCGGCGAGGCGGATGCCCTCGCCGGCGCCATCCTGGGCGCGGCGTGGCAGGCGAAGGAAGTGCGCATCGGCACGCGCCGGTTCTGGGCCGGTGTGGGCGCCCTGCCTCGAGAGGGCGGGCGGAGAGGCGGCAGCGTCCTCACGCTCTGGGACATCACGGAGTTCAAGCAGCGGGAGGACTTCCTCCGGCTGGACGAACAACTCTTTGACGAACTCGCGGAAGGCCTGTTGCTGGGAATGGCTCGGTCGAAGGGACGGGAGACGTAGGCAGGCGGCGGCGGCGAAGGGAGGGGGGCGGGAAAATGCTCAAGGCTCAATTCTCAATGACCAATTAATGACGAAGCCCGAATGCCCAAACTGAACGCGTGACCGGTGTCAGGGCCGCTGCGCCGGTTCGTGGCGTTTGTCCAACCAGGGCCGTTGGCCCTGGCTACATTCTTCCGCGCCTTCGGCGCTCGGGCGTGTCCGTCTCGTGATTTGGTGTTACCCTGGTTTGAACCATGCCCCTACCGTCCCTCGCCTACGCCCCCGGTCACTCAGCGGTCCGGTTGTGCTGGACCCAGAAGGAGTGCACGGCTCTCAGCATTTCCACCGTTCGGCGCGAGTCCAGAGGCTTCACGAGGTACGCGTTCGCACCCAAGTCGTAGGCGCGGACGATGTCCACTTGTTCCGCGGAGGAGGTGAGCACGATGGCGGGAATCCGCCGCACGACCGGTTGTTCCTTGCGCCAGGCGAGCACCTCCAGCCCGGAGAACCGCGGCAGCCGGAGGTCCAGGAGGATGAAGGACGGCAGCGGATGCCGGACGCGGTCGCCGAACTCTCCCTCCCCTGCGAGATACCTCACCGCTTCCTCGCCGTCCCGGGCGAGGATCGGTTGCCCGAGGCCCGCCTCCTGCATCTCCCGCCCCAGAAGGAGCACGTCGTTCGGGTCGTCCTCCACCCAAAGGAAGCGAGGGTTCACGACTTCCCCCCTGGTTCTCCGGCAAATTCGATCCAGAAGAGGCTCCCTCGTCCCGCTTCGCTCTCCACCCCGACCCTTCCTCCCATTCGCTCCATCGCCCTCCGAGCGATCGCCAAGCCGAGACCCGTGCCGGGGTAGGCCTCTTGCTTGTTCAGCCGTTCGAAGACCTTGAAGATGAGGTCGTGGTGTTTCTTCGGGATGCCGATGCCGTTGTCCTCGATCTCGAGGCGGACTCGCCCGTTCCTGGCTTCAGCGTGGATGCGGACCCGGGGCTCGACGCCGGGGGCCACGAACTTGGCCGCGTTCGAAACGAGATTCTCGAGGACGCGGGAGAGGGTGACGCCATGTGCCACAACCTGTGGAAGCGGCTCCTCCACTGCGACCTGAGCGCGCCGACCGTCGAGCTCCGTCGATAGCCCGCGGAGCACCGATTGGAGCGTGCGGGAGAGGTCCACGGGCTCCACGCGGATTTCTTCTCTTGAAAGCCGGCTGTACGCGAGGAGATCCTGGACGAGGTTGTCCATGCGACCGGTGGCCTCGAGGATCCGGCCGAGGTCGGCCTCGCCGTCCTCGTCGATGGGCTTGCCCTGGTATTTCCGCAGCAGGAGCTGGGCGAAACCGGCGATCGCCCGCAGAGGGGAGCGCAGGTCGTGGGCGACGCTGTAGGAGAAAGCCTCCATGCCCTCGACCTGCGAGGTCCCTTGCCGGATCCGGCCCTCCAGCGCGACGTTGAGCTGCCGCAGCGCGTCCTCCGACCGGCGCCGCTCCGTGATGTCTTGCATCGTGAGCAGGAGCATCCCCCCCTGCCCATTCCGGAAGGCGATCTTGCGTCCCTGCAGCAGCATGACTCTCGGACCGAGCTGCGGAAAATCGCGTTCGACCTCGAAGTCCGCGAGCCGCGAGCCCCCGGCAAGGACCTCCTCCAGGAGGCTCCGGAGTCGTGGGCTGTTCCATTGCCCGTCCCCCAGGTCAGAAATCGGTTTGCCCACCGTCGCCTCCGGCGTCGTCCGGAACGTGCCGTAGAAAGCGCTGTTCGCCACTTTCACCCGGAACAGCTCGTCGAGGACGAGGAGCGGATCCACGACCGTCTCGACGATCGCCTCCGAAAAAGAGCGGGCCTCCTCGCTATGGAGGGCGGCACGCTTGATGACGTCGATGTCGTGGAGCACCAGGATGGCGCCGTCGATCTTGTTCTCCACGTTCTGGTAGGGCCGGATTTGGAGGGCATGCCAGCGGCCCTCCCGGTCCTTCACTTCTTCTTCGACCGTCGCCAGGCGATCGATCGAGGAGCGGAGCAAGGCCGCGAGGTTTGGAAGCTCCAGCCCGGGTTGCAAATCCGTGATGCGGCGGCCCAGATCGGAGGGGAGGAGGTTGAGGAGCTTCTCTGCCGCGGGCGTCGCCCGGCGAACGCGAAGCTCGACGTCCACGATGGCCACGGGGATTCGTACGCTCGACAGCACGTTCTGGAGGTCGCTGCTGAGCACCGCCAGGTCTTCGTTTCTCCTTTTCAGCTCCTCGTTGAGCGTCATCAGCTCCTCGTTGGAGGACTGCAGCTCCTCCTGCGCGGTCTCGAGCTCCTCGTTCGTCGACTGCAGCTCTTCGTTCGCGGAGAGGGCCTCCTCGTGGGTCGACAGATACTCCTCGTTCGAGGCCTGGAGTTTCTCGATCACGGACTGCTGGAATTCGCGCGTCGTCACGAGCGCCTGCCGGAGGCGCGCGTTCTCGCGCTCAAGCTCCTCCCTCGGGATCGAAACCGGCGGGTCGCCGCCCGGCTCGGCGCTCTCCGGCCCCCCGGCGCGCGGCTCTTCGAAGAGCACGACGAAGAAGCGTTCGCAAGACCCCTGCGCCGGGAGGGGCAGCACTTCGAGGCTGATCTCCCCCGGCCGGTCTTCGAAGTTGCAGAAGATGCCTTCACGGCGAACGCGAGTCCCCTTTTCTCTCGCCTCCGTGAGTGCCGTGACGAGCTCGGGGAGGAGCTCTTCGCGCACCAGTTTCTGGAGCATGAAGTCGGGAGCGCCGGGGGCGAGGCGGAGGACGCGGCTCGTCCGGCCCCGGATCTCGAGGACACGCCCTCCCTCGTTCACGACGATGCCGGCGGGCACGCACTGGCTCAGGAGGAGCCGATCGACCGCCTTGGCCAGGTCCACGGGCGTGGGGGGGGGCTCTTTCGCAGGTCCTCCCATCTCCGCTTCCGTCCGGATGCGCTCAGGCGTGAGGTGCGACAGATAGCGCGCCGGAACCGCCGGGTTCCTGGCGTAGAGGCTGTGCTCCTTGTCAACAAACGTGAACAGGTCGGGGGCGCCGCTCGCCGTTTCGGAAGACCCGAGGACCAGGAACCCCGTCGGCTTGAGCGCGTAGTGGAAGACCGGGAAGACGCGTTTCTGGAGCAGGGGCCCGAGATAGATCATCACGTTTCGGCAGGAGAGCAGATCGAGTCGCGAGAAGGGGGGGTCGTGGGTCAGGTCGTGTTTGGCGAAGAGACACAGGTCCCGCACGCGCTTGCCGACCTGGAACCGGCCATCTTCCAGGGCAACGAAAAACCGTCGCAGGCGCTCCTCCGAAACGTTGGCGCTGATCGAGGACTCGTACGTTCCGGCGCGGGCCCTGGCGATGGCCCGCTCGCTGACGTCGGTGGCGAAGACCTGGACCGCGGCAGGGCTGCCCTTTTGGTCCAGGAACTCGAGGAGGGCCATCGCGAGGGAGTAGGCCTCTTCCCCCGTGGAACAGCCCGGCACCCAGAGGCGCAACGGGGAGCGAGGAGGTCGATCCCGCAGGAGCTCGGGGAAGACCTTCTCCTTCAGCGCTTCGAAGGTCGCAGGCTCACGGAAGAACGAGGTCACGTGGATCAGGATGTCCTCCTGCAAGACCTTCACTTCCTCCGGATTTCCTTCCAGTCGGCGCCGGTACTCTTCGATGCTCTCGACCCGGTTGAGGGCCATGCGTCGGGCGATCCTCCGCCGGAGAGTCGAGTCCTTGTAGTGGACGAACTCGACGCCGGTTTGAGACTGGAGGAGGCGGAGGATCCGTTCGAATTCCTCCTCCGCCGTCCTGGGCAGTCGCTCAGCCCTCGAGCTTCCGAGCAGGGCGGCGAGGAGAGGGTGGCTCGCGACGCGGACGATCTCCGCAGCGATGTCCGCGGGGGGGAGGACGAAGTCGACCGCACCGGTCGACACGGCGGCCTGGGGCATGCCGGGGAACTCCGCCGAGCGATCCTGGGCGAAGGTGATCCCGCCCTCGGCCTTTACGGCCTGAATCCCGATGGCGCCGTCGGAAGCCGTGCCCGAAAGGATGACGGCGAGCGCCCGCTCCCGGGCCTCCCGCGCGAGCGACAGCAGGAAAAAATCGATGCACTCGTGGGTGCGCGTGTTCATGCGCGGCTTGATCGTGTGGAGCCTGCCCTCGACGAGGGCGAGCGTCGTGTTGGGGGCGAGGACGTAGACGTGGTCGCGTTCCAGGAGCATGCCGTCGGCGACCTCCAAGACGGGCATCTTGCTCGCCCGCTGGAGCAGCCCCGGCATGAGGCTCTCGTGGGAAGGATCGAGATGGGGGATGAGGACCAGCGCAACCCCGGGGGCGCGCGGCAGGTGTTGCAGGAGCTCCTGGAAGGCCTTCAATCCGCCTGCGGAAGCGCCGACGCCCGCGATCCGGAAGGCTGTCGGAAGGGCGGGCCGTCCCGCGGCGGGGGGGGCTCTTGGGAGGCGGGTTCCGTCGAGTCAGGTTCCACAGCCATCACGCTCACCCCTCTCCAGCTCGCCCGAGCTCGGCGGCAGGCGGTGCACGGCCTTGCTGACGGACGAGAGTTTCAGCATGCCCTCTGACCGCACTTGTACAGGCAGTGTAAAAGATGGAGGAGGGGATTTCAAGCACGTCGAGCGGCTCCGTGATCCGGTGTGGCGCGCCGGCGTTGCGGCCGGACGTCGACTTGGCTCCTGCGAGCCCGTAAGAAAAGAACTTGCGCCTTCAACGCGCAGAGGAGCGACATAAATGCTCAAGGCTCAATTTTCAAGACTCAGACAAGGCTCAGGGTTCAATTCGCCACGACCACCATGGAACGCAGCGCGGGCACGGAATCGCGGACTCTGAGCCTTGAACCTTGAGCCTTGACTGGAAATTGACCATTGAGCCTTGAGCCTTTCCTGCAAACGGAGCACGGAGCATCGAGCCTTCGCTCGAGCCGTGGCTCCGCCCTCTCATTCCGCCGAGCCGGACGACCGGAACCGCGGCCGGTCCCCGAGGAGCAGCGAGTCGATCAGCCTGCCGACCTCCCTGCCCAGCACCGCCACCTCCGCGTCGGTCGTGTCCCAGGGGCAACCCAGGTTCGTCGGGGCAAGCAGCGCGGCGGGCCGCTCCGTGGTGCTCAGAGCCTTCTCCACCGCCTCGTCCAGGCTCTCTTCTTCGTCCACCTCGACCACGTTGAAGGGCGCCGGGAGAGTCCGTTCGCCCCCCTTTTTCGCGTGCGTCCGCGTCGCCACGAGCTCGTCCTCAGCCTCGGCGAGCAGCCGCTCCGCGTCCGCGCGCCGGAGGTCCGGCAGGACGACCACGAAATTGTCCCCCTCCCAACGCGCCACCACGGAGGGACGATGCAGACTTCTGGCCAGCGCGCTCGCGACAACCCGCCGAGCCTCCCTCGCAGTGCCGAAGCCGCGGCCCACCGCCAGCTCCGCCACCCTGCTTTCGGGGAGCAGGCCGATCGTGATCGGGCGATGAGCTTCCGCGATCGCGGCGCGGGCCTCTTCGAAGGCCTCGCACAAGGCGGCGCGGTTCAAGAGCCCGGTTGAGGAATCGACGCGCAGCTTCAGCCCGCGCTCGGCGGCCAGGTCCAGGCGCTCCGCGACCGCTGCTTCCAGCGCCTCCCCGTCGACGGGCTTTTCGAAGCACTGGTCGCTCCAGAGGTCGTACCGCTCGGCCAGGGATGCCGCCGTCCCGGGGGCGCAGAGGAGGAGGAGCGGGATGCGAGCGGTTCGCGGCCAGGTGCGCAGCCGCACGATCAGGTCACGGCGCTCCAGGTCGACCGTAGGCACATCCAAAACAATGAGGGAGACTTGTTCTCGTGCCAGGATCGCGGTCGCCTGGGCGGGCGTGCTTGCGATGAAGGTTTCCCTTCCCCCCCAGGAGAGCTGCGAGGCGAGGCGGCCGGCGGTCGCGAATTCCCCCTCCACGAGAAGAATTCCCTCGGGCCTTCGCGGTGCCGTGGCCAACGTTTCCTGGAGCACTCCGAGGGCTCGATCAAGGAAAGCGGGCGCAAAGTCTTCAGGGGCCTCCTCCAGCGCGCGACCCGCATGCGAGACCTGTGGGGCCAGGAGCCCCTCGCCCATGCCCCTCAGCGTGGCGGCGATTCGCCGCGCCGCGAGGATGCCCTCCGGGTTCCCTTCGAGATGCCGCGCCCTGGCGGCCTCGAGACCTTCAAGCCGGCGCGCGAGGACCCTCATGTACAGCTCCCTGACGGTTTCCATGGCGAACGCCTCCATATACTCGTTTCCAGCTCGGGGGTACGGCGTACCCAAAACACCTGTCGCGGCCGAGGGCCGCAAGCAAGGGCCTCCACCCTCCTTCGCTTCCGCCTCCGCGGGAGCTTTGGAGCGTGCCGTTCTTCCGTAGCCTTCGCTTGGATCGCGCGAAGGTTGCGGAGGAATGGACGTCCACCCCGACTTACCCTCGGCAGCGGCCGCCGCGTCGCTGTGAGGGCGCTGTTCTGGAGATCAGCAACTCCCGCACCGGAACGGCCGGCGGAGGAGAGGAAGCTTCCAGGCTCTGACGGCACCGGCGACGCTCGCCTGGATCTGGGTGTAAGCCGTGGATCGGCCTGAAGGTGGGAGCGAAGCGCATCCAATTGGGGGCGGTGGCACCCGTCGCCGTAGCGGGTCGGCGGTCCCAAGCAGGCAAGTTGTCGTCAAGCCGGCGCCGTTAAGGCTTAACGCGTTTCCAGGGCATGGTCTCTCTTCGGCTGCCCCCTGGTTGTGCGGCCATCGAGCACAAGGTCTTGGCTCCATTCCTCTAACCGCCTCGCGAGACGGACGCCGTCGGTGGCACGAGGAGTGCGTCCCGCCCTCTCCGCGGACGAAGGCCGAGGCTCGCACTCCTGTCGTCCGAAGCGCCACCGCGCGCTGGGGCCTGAGAAGCGCGAACAGCATCGCGCCCGTGTTTGGATGGGTTGGCGGCCACCCGCCAGAGGCGCTTACTTGCGAACTGGGAAGAGGAGGACGACTGCAATGACGCAAACGCCGAATCGAACCGTTGTGTTGCTCCATGGATCGGGGACCGACAGGCGACCGGCGATCGAGGCCCTCCGGTCCGCGGGCTTCCAAGTGCGGGAAAGGGTGCACGGCTCTCCGAACGGAGCGTTGGGCCCCTCCGATGTCGATCTGCTGCTGCTGGACTCCGATCTGCCCGAGTCGACAGCCCGGACGATTTGTCGCGAGATGCGAACGTGCGGCGGGCTCGACCGAGTGCCCGTCCTGCGTCTGTCGGCGGAGGGGATGGACGCCGCGATCCTCGATTCCGGCGCGGACGGATGCCTTCCGGAATGGGCCGATGCCCGCGTGCTGATCGCGAACGTGCGCGCCCTCCTGCGGCTTCGCGGCCGTGAGGTGGAGGCGCACAAGGAGCTCAGCCATTGGCAAGCGCTCTTCGACGCGATCGAAGACTCGATTTGCCTGCTGGACGACCGGGGAGAGATCGTGAATTGCAACCAGGCCTTCGCCCGCATCGCCGCGCGGCCTCTCGAGCACATCCTCGGCCGCAAGTATGGGGACGTGCTGCAGTGCACCGAGGAGGCTCCCGAAGGCTTGCCCATGCGGTGTCTTCGTTCAGGGAATCGCGAGGGTTCGAGCGAGCTGGTCATGGACAACCGGTGCTTGCGGCTCACCGTGCATCCCCTGACGGAGCCCGTCCACGATCGGGTGGGGGCGGTGTGCACGCTCCAGGACGTGACCCAACGGAAGTGGGCCGAGCAAACGCTCCTCCAGGGGGCTGAGCGTCATCACCGGCTCGCCGAGGAGGCGCTCGTCGGACTCCCTCACGGCTAGAGCCCGCCGGTCCCCAGGTTCCGCCTGCTGGGCCTTCATCATCGATCTGGGGGGTGCATCTCGGAGTCAAAGGTTCAAGGCTCAATGCTCAGGGCGGTCAGACACGTGAACGCTGATCTTCACCGAGCTGCTTTGTCAGCGGGTTTCCGGGGATTCGGTCACGCTCGCGCACGAGGCGTTGAGCCTTGAGTCTTGAGTCTTGATTGAACCTTGATCATTGAGACTTGAGCCTTCGTTCTCCCTCCCAGGCTTTCGAGCCGGTTCGGGGCCACGAGAGGCACCAAGCATCTCCTGAAACAAGATTGAAGCCGGTCTCGGCAAATCGCTTGCCTCCGCCGCTCCCGGGAGGTACGATCCAGGCTGGTCGCATCTGCGACCGTTCCCCTCCTCCTGGGCGGAAGAAGAAGGGCATGTCTCCCCCGCGTCTCAAGGCGCTCGTCGTGGACGACGAGGATGAGCTTCGGCGACCGGTCGAGCGGATCCTGACCCAGCGCGGGCACGAGGTCGCCGGCTTTGCCGACGCGGAGTCCGCCTGGGAGGCCTACCAGCGCGACGGCCACCAACTGGTCCTCCTGGACTGGATGCTGCCGGGCATGAGCGGGCTGGACCTCTGCCGCCGGATCCGCGCGCTCCCGGACGGACCGCCGAGCGTCATCGTGATCCTCACGGGCCGTGCCGGTCCCGAGGACCTTCAGGCCGTCCTCGACGCGGGAGCGGATGATTACATTTCGAAGCCCGTGGAGCTGGCCCTCCTGCACGTCCGGCTTACGATTGCGGAGCGTCGGGCCCAGGAGCTGACTTCCCTCTCCGAGGCCATTCGCCGCATCGCCCTGCTCGAGGAGCAGTCGGGAGCACGCTCCGCCTTTCAGGGCCTGGTCGGCGGCAGCGCCCCGATGCAGCAGGTGTACCAGCGACTCCGCCTGGCGGCCCAGAGCGACGTCACCGTGCTGCTCACCGGGGCGTCGGGCACCGGGAAGGAGCTGGGCGCGCGCGCCCTCCACGCACTCAGTGTCCGCCGGGAGAAGCCCTTCATCGCCGTCAACTGTTCCGCCATCCCCGACACCCTGCTCGAAAGCGAGCTGTTCGGGCATGTTCGCGGGGCCTTCACCGGCGCAATCCGCGACAAGGTCGGCCTGTTTCAGTCGGCCGACGGCGGCACGCTCTTCCTGGACGAAATCGGCGACGTCAGCCCGCTGCTCCAGGTGAAGCTCCTGCGCGTTCTTCAAGAGCACGAGGTCCGGCGTGTCGGCGACGAACGACCCACCAAGGTCGACGTCCGGATCGTCGGTGCGACGAACCGGGACCTCCGTCGCCTGCTGGCCTCGGGCGACCTGCGCGAGGACTTCTATTTCCGGATCCGCGTCTTCGAGATCCATCTCCCCTCCATCTCCGAGAGACGCTCGGACGTGCCCGCGCTGGCGAACCACTTCCTCGCGGAGCTCTCGCGGGGCGCGAAGAAAGAGCCCAGGGGCGTGACCCAAGACGCCCTCCGGTTGCTCATGGAGTATTCCTGGCCGGGGAATGTTCGCGAGCTGCGCAACGCCATCGAATATGGCTTGGTCACCTCGCAGGGCGCGCCCATCGGGCCCGACGATCTGCCGCCCGAGTTGCGCGAGGCCGCCATCGAGCCGACGGACCTCCCCGTGCCTGCCCAGGACGCGGGTGCGGAGCCCGATGAGCGAAAGCGCATCCTGCAAGCGCTCGATGCCTCCGGAGGAAACCGGAACGAGGCCGCCAAGCGCCTCGGCATCAGCCGGGTCACTCTCTGGAAGCGGCTTCGCCGCCTGGGACTGCAGTCGAGTGAGAGCCAAGGGCCCGTAAAGGAATAACTCTGTACCGCTCCACGGAAGTCGGTGACCCATAGCCGAAGGCAAGTTCGGCCGCCCGCGAGGCGCGCGAGCGAGGCGTAGTAACGGAGAACTACGTCGAGCGAGCGCAACGGCCTGCGCCCCGAAGCGCCGCAGCGCGAAGGGGGGCAGCAGGCGGCCGAAATCGCCGAGGAAATCGGTCACCCCATTCTGTGGGGCGGTACGCAGGGATCGGCACTTTCGTCGGAGGGAAGCGGCACTGGTGGTGCAGGCCTTCCGGCCTGCAGAGACTGGCGTGAGTGCCTGACTTGTTCCGTTACGGGCTCCAAGCCGGACCCGAGGGGGTGTAGAGGACGCCTGGCGTCCTTCCCGGAAGCTGCCCTCCCGGCTCCCCCACGCCGGGTAGGGCAGCCCTGGTCTTCGACAGGAAGGGCACCGCGTTCACTCCCTTAACGCGCTTCCGCCCTGCCCACGTTAACTCTCCGCACCTCCCCCCTGCCTCCCTCCGTGTCCCCCGGCGAAACCCCTTCCTGGTCAAGGCTCTGCGCCCGCCTCGTAAGTGCTGTGGAGAGCGGCACCCTCATTGCGTAGAGGCCCCCTCACGGCACGCCGGTCGACCGCTCCTTTGCGCCCGCGCAAAAATAACTGTGCAGACTCAGTCCTCGAGGCTCCTGGGGGCGCGGCCCTCTGGGCCGCGCAGCGCGGGCCGGAGGCCCGCGCCCCCAGGCATCGGTCGATCCACGGAAATGTAAAGTAACTCTTGCGCGGGCGCTTTGCGCGGGCTCGGCGAACCGCGGACGCACGAGGCACGACCCGCCCGGCTGGACCTCTGGGAGGACGGACATGAACACTCCAGCGCCTTGGGAGTCGCCGACCCTGGAGGGGCGGAAGCACCCCTTGTCCAGCGGCGACGAGTTCGCGAAAGCCGGCTCGGGCGAAGCGGCCGCCAGGACCGAAGCCGCTCGACTCGAGGCGCTCGCCCGCTATGAGATCCTCGACACGGATCCTGAGCCGGAATTCGACGACCTCACGCAGATGGCCGTCGCGATGTGCGATGCTCCGTGCGCGATCCTCGCCTTCGTGGATGCACACCGCGTGTGGTTCAAGTCGACGGTGGGGCTCTCGAGCTCGCAGGTCCCGCGAGAAGGATCGGGTTGCTGCGAGACCCTCCGACGGGGTCCGGTCGTCTCCCGCGACACCGAAGGGGATCCCCGCTTCGCGAGTGATGAGCTGGTTCACCGCGATCCCCCGTTTCGGTTCTTTGCCGCCGTGCCCGTCCTCTCCACGGAAGGGCACGCCGTCGGCCTCCTGGGGGTCCTGGACTACTCCAGCCGGGACTTGAGTCCCCTGGAGGAGAGGGTGCTCACCTTTCTCGCCAAGGGGGTCGGGGCTCACCTGGAGCGCCGTCTCCGTGGGCGTCCCGGGCCCCCGGACGGGGTCCAGGTGGTCTCCCAATTCGCCCCTGTCGTGGAACCGGAGATGCTCACCTCCCGGCGCCTGTCCTCCGTTGTGGCGAGTGTCAGCGCGGTAGTGACGTCCGGGAAGAGGCTGCGGTTGACCTTGAACCGGGGCGCCGAGCTCCTCCGTGCGTCCCTGCGGGCCGTGGCCGTTCGGATCTGGACCCGCGAGTCACCGGAGAGCCGGTTTGAGTTGACTGGCCGGGCCGAGGTGACCCTCGACAACTCCACTGCATGGGCGTCAGGATCGCGAATGCGGAGCCTGGTGGACATCATTGCCCAGGGGCGGGTTCCCCGCGTTACGAACGATTTTCAGAACGACCCGCTGATTCCGGAAGCGGAGCGCGTGTGGGGGCTGCCGGCGGGCGTCGTGTCCTTCGCCGGGCTGCCGCTGGTGGCCGGGGGCAAGCTGGTAGGGGTGCTCGCGGTATACGGGCGGTCACCCCTGGAGCCCTTTGCCCAGGAGGTCCTCGAGGCAATCGCCCGGGAGCTGGGCGAGGGAATCCTCCGCGTGCGGGGACGGGAACGAGCCATGCACGCCTGCCTCTCCAGCCGGCGGTTCTCTCACGAAACCGTCTAGTGTCCCGCCTACGCTCATTCTGCTAGTTCGCCGGGCGCCCCGTGGAGGTCGGCTGGCTCCCGTCAGGTAGAGCTTTCAGGGAACCCGTTCGATGCGCTTGTCATCCCTTCGGCACGGCTCAGGGCAGGCTCTGAGCGAAGCGAAGCGCCGCAGCGCGGAGCGAAGTGAAGGATCCAAACCAAGCGTAGCGACCGCTTTTCTCGACAGGGCATTGGCTCGCCCACGACACGGTCCGAGGGCCGGTTGAGAAGGTTG
>JACPWG010000139.1 GCA_016197205.1 Planctomycetota bacterium | reverse complement strand
TGGTGACGAACGTCGGAAACGCTGAGCGCGCCGCGGAGGTGCCGGTCATGGCGAAGACGATTGCGGAGTCGCTGCTTGAGCAGGGGTGGAAGAGCGGCAAGGCGGTGGGGAAGGTGGAGGGCAAGGCTGAAGGCAAGGCCGAGGGAAAAGCCGAGGGAAAAGCCGAGACGCTGGTGCGCCTGCTCGGCCGCAAGTTCGGCCCGCTCCCCGCCGGGCTCGCCGAGCGCCTTCGGTCGGTCGGAGACGAAGGGAGGCTGGACGCCTGGCTGGACCTCGTTCTTACCTCGGAACGGATCGACGAGATGGGGTTGCCGAAAGAAGAGGCTCTCTGAGGGCCCGTAAAGGAACAAGTCAGGTACTCACGCCAGTCTGCGCAGGCCGGAAGGCCTGCACCACAAGGGCCTGTCCCCTCCGACGAAAGTGCCGGTCCATGAGTGAATCCCTTGCGGGCCCTGAGCGCACGCGTGACTCGCACTGATGCGACCCCCGCACACCCTGCCTTCCTCGACCGTCTATACCGTGGGAGCAAACCTCCCGTGGGCCTTGCTCCGGCTCGTGGCCAACGGTGATCCCTCCCTCCCCGGTCTCGACGCCGAGTCGTACGGGCTCCCTACCGGCGATTCCTCGTTGGGCGATGCGACGAACCGCGAGTGGCGACGCCTTCGTGCCGCCTGGTCGGATTTTCGGGGCGCGCTTGCGGGCCTTTCCGCCGACGAGGACGCTTCGCCCGTGACGCGTGAGCGCTGGCTCCGCCCGCTCCTGGCTGCACTCGGGTACGAGCAATTGGCCGCGGCGGCGCCGGTGGAAATCGCGGGCAAGAGCTACCCGGTTTCCCACGCGTGCGGGGGCGTTCCGCTGCATTTGGTCGGGTGCGGTATCGACCTCGACCGTCGCGTCTCCGGCGGGGCGAGTTCAGCGGCGGCCAGCCCGCATGGACTTGTTCAGGCCCTGCTGAATCGCATGGACGGGCGGCCTTGGGCGCTTCTCTCGAATGGCTTCCGGCTCCGGCTGCTCCGCCGCGAGGACTCGAGCCTCTCCCGCCCGAGCTACGCGGAATTCCATCTCCAAGCGATGATGCTGCGGCATGCCGACGCCGGCTTCGCGCTTCTCTGGCGGCTCTGCCATCGTTCGCGCCTCGAGTGCAGGGGAGACGCCCCCTGCCTCCTTGAACGCTGGTCGCTGGAGGCCACGGCAAGCGCTCGGCGCGGGCTGGAACGGTTGCGCGGCGGAATCGAAGAGGCGGTCCGGTGGCTCGCGGCCGGGCGCATGGCCCCGGGCGCGGACCCTGCTCTCCGCGCGCGGCTCCACTCGGGCGCGCTTTCGCCCCAGACCTTCTTCCGGCAGCTCCTGCGAACGGTCTACCACGCGCTTCTCCGGCGCACGCTCGCCGAAGCGTCGGACGCCCTTCCCCTGTCGGGGGATCCGCCCCGCCCGCGGGCCGGCTCTGAGCCCGGGCTTCCCGATTCGCAGCAGACCGCAGCGGACCCGCTTTCACACGAACCCACTGCCCGCGAGCTCTCCGACGCGGTCCTGCGATTTTCGCTCGCGGGGCAAGGACCGGTCTCTTCCGCCTCGACTGCGGGTAAGGGGGGCAGGCAGGGCGACCCTGGGCGTCCGGGTCCCGGCTACGCGGTGCGGGGTTCGATGGACGTGCGAGACCTGGGGCCGCTGGAGCTCGGCAGCATCTACGAGGGCCTCCTTGACCTCCGGGCTACGCTGGATCCGGAGTCCGGAGCGCTTGCACTGACCCACGGAGGTGAAGAACGCGGCGCCACGGGCGCGCACTACACGGCCGGCACGACGCTCCGGCAGGTTCTCGACTTCGCGCTCGAGCCCGCGATTGAGCGTTGCCTGGCGGCGAAGGATCCCGCGAAGGCGTTGTTGGGCCTGCGGGTGCTGGATCCCGCGTGCGGGGCCGGGCACCTGCTGGTGGCTGCCGCGAACCGCCTGGCGAGGCGGCTTGCCTCCGTGCGGACCGGTGAAGAAGCCCCCGCCCCTGCGGCACATCGGGCCGCGCTCCGGGAGGTGGTGGCGCACTCGATCTTCGGACTCGACGCGAACCCGATGGCGGTCGAGCTGTGCAAAAGTGCACTGCGGCTGGAGACGCTGGGACCGGGTGAGCCGGGGTTCCGCCTGGTCCGGCGGATCGTATGCGCGGACTTTCTCGTGGGGGTGCCCGTCGGGGCGACGGTCGAGCGATCCGAGTGCCGCACGCCGAAGCCGCGCCGCCTGGCGAAGCCCGCGGCGGGCGTGACCTGGCCGGCGCACGTGCCGGACATGGCCTTTTGCGCGGCGAAGGGAGAGGACCGGGAAAGGGCCATCCAGCTCCGACGGTTGAACCGACGCCAGAGAACCGCGGGAGAGGGGGCGGGCTTGGCCTCAGGCACAAGCCCGCTTCCTCCGTCGAACGGGGCGGCCGGCCATGCCCGGCTCCTTGCCGACGCCTGGTGCGCGGCCTTCTTTTGGCCGATTGCGGCCGACGGCGCCGCCCCACCCACCGACGGCACTTTCCAACGGTTGAAAACATCTCCGGACGCGCTCGACCCGGGCACTCGGCGCCGGATCGGCGCCATCGCCCGGCAGCGGTGTTTCTTCCATCCGGAGCTGGACTTCCCCGAAGTATTCAGCGGTGAGCGCCCCGGCTTCGACGTCGTCATCGGAAATCCTCCCTACCTCGGGGGGCTCAAGATCAGCCGCCATTACGGAGGGCGGTATGTGAACTTCCTGAAGGCGAACGCCCCGGAGGCGGGGGGGATGACCGACCTCTCGGCCTATTTTTTTCGGCGAGCCTACCCGCTCCTGTGCGAAGGCGGCCATTTGGGCTTCCTGGCGACGAATACGATCGCGCAAGGGGACACGCGCCGGGCGGCCCTCGAGCCCATCGTCTCCTCGTGGGGGGGCGCGATCGTGGACGCGGTCCGATCGACGCGCTGGGATGGGGACGCGAAGCTCGAGGTGTCCATTCTCCACCTGGTGAGGGGCTCGTGGTCCGGCCGGCGTACGCTCGACGGGCGGGAGGTGGCGACCATCACGCCCTTCCTGGACGACGGAACGAGCGGCGACGGCGCCGGGGTCGCGTTGCGCGAAAATCGCGGGCTTGCCTTCCAGGGTTCGATCGTGCTTGGGGAGGGCTTCGTCCTCGCGGACGGGGAGGCGCGCCGGCTGCTCCGCAGCGACCCCCGAAACGCCGACGTGGTCCTCCCCTACCTGAGCGGGCATGACCTCAACCGCCGGCCGAACCGCTCCGCCGGGCGGTGGGTGCTCCAGTTCGACGAGCGGACCGAAAGCGAGGCCCGCTCCTACCCGCAGGCATGGTCGCTCGTGGAGGCGCGAGTCAAGCCGGTGCGGATGGGAAAGGACGTCGCGAAATACCCGCGGATGGTGCGCGAATGGTGGAAGCACTGGAACAACCGGCGGGAGCTGGTCGACGCCATCCGCGGGTTGCCGCGCGTCGTCGTGACGGCGCGAGTGAGCCCGACGCAGGCCTTCGTGTTCGCTCGCGGACGAATGGTCTTTCACGAGAAGGTGGTGGTCTTCGCCACCGCGAGCGCCGGGGCGTGCGCCGTCCTCGGCTCGGCGGCGCACCGGGCGTGGGCGAGGCGTTACACCTCCACGCTCGGGGGGATCACGACGCTCAACTACGCTCCGAGCGATTGCTTCGAGAGCTTTCCCCTGCCGCGGCCGTCAGCCCGGCAGCGCGAGCGGCTGGAGACCCTTGGGGAGGAAACCCAGGACCTGGTGGGTTCGTCGTGTGAACGCAGGAGGCTGGGACTGACGAAGCTCTACCATCTGTTCCACGACCCCCGCACGGAGTCGGATGCGAGCCCGGTGCGTGGGTCCGCGCCGCCGTTCGAAGACGTGCGGCGACTGCGGGCGCACTCCCAGGCGCTCGACGTGCTGGTGCTCGAGGCCTACGGCTGGAACGACCTTGACTTGCGCCATGATTTTTATTTTGGAGGCGATGCGGGGGCGGAAGTGGCTGCCGGACAGAGCCGATTCACGAGCCATCCGCTGGCGCGCGCCCAGCTCTTGCGACGGCTCCTGGCGCTCAATCGGCAGCGCGCGGCCGAGGAGGCCGCTCTTCTTGCGGCAGGCGGGACGGTCCCGTCCGCGTTCGCCGCCTTCGACCTGCCACAAGCCCCGTAAGCGGCCGCTGTGGGCTGTGGGCTCTGGGCTTTTGGTTCTCAGCGCCCGAAAAAAAACTCATTCAGTTCGGAAACCAGGGAGTTCCTCGGGAAAAGGCTCAAGGCTCAAGGCTCAATTTTCAGACAAGGCTCAAAGTTCAAGGCTCAGAGTCCGCGATCCCGTGCCCGGGCTACGTTCCATGGTGGTCATTGAGAATTGAACCTTGGGCCCTGTCTGAGTCTTGAAAATTGAGCATTGAGAATTCTTGTTGCCCCGCTGTGCGTCAAACGAGCAAGTTATTTTCTTACGGGTCCCCAGGGCTCAGGGCTTTGGATCCCTACCGCTCGACTTCGCGAACACTTCTCCAGATTTCGTCAAGCCCTCGCACAACCCGTTCTGGGCATTGGGAATTCGTCACTGATTGGTCATTGGAAATTGGGCCTTGGACATTCGTTCGTTGCGCCCCTCGGATCGCTGGCAAGCGGAGGCTCGACCGGATTGGGTTTCGGGCGCGAGCGCCGATTTGGGATTTGGGATTTGGGAATCTAGCCTCCCCGCCCTACTCCATTCTCCACCCCTGCCCCTGCCTCGCTCGGTCGGCCAACGCGCCCTCCTGCCCGCCCAGGTAGCCGACGAGAACGGGGATCGCCAAGCCGGCGCCGATAATGAGGTACAGTCCCTTCCCGACGGCTTCGAGAGCGTCGGGGGCCAGTGCGATCGGCGTGTCCCCCTGTCCAAAGACGAACCAGCGACGCGCGATTTCCCATAGACCGAGAGCCAGGGCGATGAGAGCGGGGGCGATGACGCCGCGGGCGTGTTCCCGGGTCAGGGTGAGCCGGACGTCACGCAGGAGTGCGGAGGTCAACGAGAGGGAGAAGAGGAGGAACACGAGCCACCCGGGCACGCCGGTGCGGATGGGCGCACCTGCCGCGCCCCCGCCGTCCCAGGAGAGGAAAGTGCCGAGACTTCCGAGGCCTGCCGCGACGACGACGTAGAGCCGTTGAAGGTGGAGTCCCGTGAGGCGACTGAGCAGGTCTCGGGCCCCCTGTGTCACTTCGGGCGAGAACTGCGGGGGGAGTGCCCCAGGCGCCTCCGCCGGCGCCGGGCCTGGTGGCGCGGAGCGGCGCACGCGCTGCGTCTGGGCATTCCAGACTGTCGGGGGCGGAACGTAGGGGAGCGGGCTCGGCTCTTGGGCTGGGGCGGGGGTCGGGCTCGGAGTCGGCGCCGGAAGGGCGGCAAGAACCTCCGGCCCGGGAAACGGCGTCGGCGCGGGCATGGGCGGGGCCGTGGCCGGGACTTCGAGGTTCGAGAAGTCCTCATAGGTCGTGTTAGGGGCCGAGGCGGGATCGGGAGGCGCGGGGACAAACGGCTCCTGGGGCCGAGGGAAGTCCATGGTCGCCGCCGGTTCGATCGCCGGTTGTGGGAGCGGCGCGAAAGCCGGCTGCGGCGCGGGAGCGGGACCGCGTCCGGGCATCGACGGGGGAGCAAGGTGCCCGGCCCCGGATCCGGAAGGTCCGAGGGAGGCCACCGTCTCCCCGCTCTCGATTCTCGCCTCCACGATGCCCGAGCCCGGCTCGAAACGAAAGATGCACTCGCCGATCCGGATCCGGTGGCCCGCGAGGAGCGGTCGCGGCGCCTGAAGCGGCTCCTCATTCACAAACGTTCCGTTGCTGCTCTTGAGGTCGGAGACCACGTGCTGGCGGCTCTGCGGATAGTACTGAATGAAGGAGTGGCGCCGGGAGGCGAGCTGGTCGGGGACGGGCACCTCGCAGTCCACCTGGCGTCCGAGGACGGCGCTCAGGCCCAGGTAGAAGACCTGGCCTGTTCCGGGGCCCGCCTCCTGGACGAGCCGGCCACTCGCCCCTGCAGCCCCTCTTGCCGCGGGGACGGACGGCGCGGAGAGAGGCGCGATGAGAGTTCGTTCGTCGCTCAGGGCGCCGGCGAAGCCGGGGGAGGGCCGGGGCGGCGTTGCCGCGGAAACGGGCGGCGCTCCCCACGCGGCCGGGGGGCGCGCCGTACCTGCCGCGGGCGTCGTGGGCGCGGCGAGGGGAGGCGCGTTGGGAAGGGCCCCGAGGACGGGGTAGGCCGCGGGCTCGAGGTCCCCCTGCGCGAAGGGAGTCCCCTCCACCAGGCGCAAACGCTCCGCCTCCTCCTCCACGGCCCCCACCTGGTCCGCCGTGAGGCGACCTTCCTCCCGCAGCAATTCGCCGAGCGGCTTCGGAAGACGTCCCTCGGCCAGGAATTCCTCCCGCTTGAATTCCAGGCGGGTGCGGAGCTCCCCTTCGGGTAGCAGCCCGAGTCGCAGTGCGACCGCGCCAAAGCGGCGGTCCGCGCTCTCGATCCCCGCGTACAGCGCGGAGAGGCGGACACGCTCGGCCTCCTCGCGCGTCATGAACCCCTTCCTCACCGCGAGCTCGACGACCGGCTCCATGCCCGCCGGAGCGCCGGAGCCCGACCCCGTTTCCCGCAAGAGGGCTTCGGCCTGTGCCGGCTGGAGGAATCCACCGGCGACGGCCAGCCTGGCGAAAAGCCTGCTCGTCTCTTCCGTCATCCCGCTCGCCCTGCAGAAGAAGTGTGCTTGCTGCGGGATACCCTAGCCCAAAACCTCCATCCTGTCAAGGCGGCGACAACCGACGGGCGGGGGGCGTGCCTGCGAGGCACCCTGGCGGAAGGCGCCTTGCGCGCCCATTGCGGGCAGGCTGGTTCCGCCGAGGACTTCCGGAGTGATCTACCCTACGGCGCCAAGGGCCCGTAACGAAACAACTCCTGCAACTCGGAAACCGGGGAGCTCCTCAGGAAAAGGCTCAAGGCTCAAGGCTCAATTTTCAGGCAAGGCTCAAAGTTCACGGCTCAGAGTCCGCGATTCCGTGCCCGGGCTACGTTCCGAGGTGGTCATTGAGAATTGAACCTTGAGCCTTTTCTGCGTCTTGAAAATTGAGCATTGAAAATTCTCGTCGCCCTCCTGCGCGTCAAACGAGCGAGTCATGTTCTTACGGGCCCTAAAAGTCCCCGGGGAACAGCGTACGCCGGCGTTGACCCCGCGCGCTCCCTCCGTATAGAATGCCGAGCGCGGTTGCGATGGGCGTGGCCCGGGTCCTCCCTGGTGAGGGACTGTTGCGTTCGGGGGAAAATGAGCGCTGCCTTCTTGCGGGTCGAGTCGGGAGGGTCCCCGGTAGAAGTCCCGCTGGGGCTCCATCCCGTCTCCATCGGCCGGCACGCGGCCAACACCATCGTCCTGGAGGACGAGGCGGCCAGCCGGCATCACTGCGTCATTGAACCGACTCCCGTCGGCTTCCTGGTCCGTGACCTCAGTTCCCGGAACGGTACGCTGCTGAACGGCCGGCCGATCCGGTCCGCCGCCCTGGCCCCGGGCGATGTCGTGGGCATCGGCGATGCCCGCGTCCGGCTCGTGGCGGGCACACCGTCGGTCCCGCCCACGCCGGCGGCGGCGCCCACGCCGGCACCCACTCTGTCGAGACCGAGTGCGGGCCCGACCGCCGCTTTCACCGCGACACCTCCGTACGTCGCAGTCGGCGCGGCCCCGGCCTGGGCGCCTGCGCCCACCGCCCAGAGGCCGCCGTCCCCTCCGACCCCGGCCGCGCCCCTCGCGCCAGCCCCCGCACCCCCGTCGCCGCCAGCGCCCCGGCCCGCCTCGCTGACGGTGTCTCCGCTGCCGCCCGCCCCTCCCGCGCGGGACCGGCCGACGGCGGTTTCGTCCTCCTCCCCACGCCCGCCGTGGAGGGGAGAGGCGAGCCCGACCAACGAGATCGAGCAGCATTTGGCCGACGCAGAGGCCCGCGGGGAGAGCGCAAACGGCGTCTTGCTGAGCAAGAACGACCTCGTTCTGCTCGGGGCTCGCGGTGAAGTCCTCCACGGGGAGACGGACCCGCGGACGGCCGGGACCGTCCAGGCCCTCCGCGGCCTGCTCTTCGAGTGCACGCAAGCGCGCGCGACCGACATTCACATGGAGCCCAAGGGAGAACACTTCCTCGTGCGCATGCGCGTGGACGGCATGATGGTGGAGGCGGGACGCGCGTATCCGGACGTCGGCGAGCGGATGCAACGCGTCGTAAAAGTGCTGAGCGACATCGACATCGCCCACCCGAACGTCGTCCAGGAGGGGCACTTCTCGGCCCTGCTTGGGCAGCGAAAGATCGACTACCGAATCAGCTTCACCCCCGCGATGAGGGGACAGAAGCTCGTCGTGCGCGTGCTGGACCCGGCCCTGGCCCCGCGCGGCGTCGCCGACCTGCGGCTTCCGAACTGGATGAGGGAGCACGTGGAGCGCGTGACGCGGCAGGACCAGGGCATGCTGCTCGTGTGCGGCCCGACCGGCTGCGGCAAAACCACCACGCTCTACGCGGCGCTGCGCGGGTTCGACTCCGCCCACCGCAACGTGGTCACCATCGAGGATCCGGTGGAGTACGAGGTCGAGGGCATCACCCAGTTTCCCGTGGACGCTTCCAAGGGGAACACCACGATCGCGTTGCTTCGCTCCATCCTGCGTCAGGACCCGGACGTGATCTTCGTCGGCGAGATCCGCGATCCGGACACGGCGCGAACCGCCCTGCAGGCGTCGATGACGGGACACTTGGTGCTGTCGACGGTGCACGTGCGGGACAGCCTCGGCTCGGTCTTCCGACTGATGGACCTGGGCCTGGAACCGTACATGATCGCGTCCGGGCTGAACCTGGTCCTCTCGCAGCGGCTGGTTCGCTTGCTTTGCCCGACCTGCAAACAGCCGCGGCGGCCCGAGCCGCGCGAAGCCCAGGCGCTCGGCAACCGCGCAAGCCCCGTGCAGCAGGTCTTCCGGCCGGTCGGGTGCGGTCGCTGTTTTCGGACCGGCTACGCGGGCCGGCGCGCGATTTTCGAACTCTTGATCGTGAGCGACGAACTGAAAAGCGCCATCATGGCCACGCCGACCTTCGAGTCCCTTCGAAAGGCCCTGGGGCGGACGACTTTCGTGAGCCTGCGCGACAGCGGGTACGACCTGGTCGCGGACGGCGCTTCGTCGGTCGAGGAGATCGAGCGGGTCGTCGGGGTCGACCTCGGCTAGGAGCGCGCAAAAAAAAGCGCGCTCACTCCGTGCGGGCGGCTCCCGCGCTCGTGACGGACGCCGGTCAAGCCGGGCTGCGCGCGACCCGGAAGCCGACCTTGTATTCCCGGAAGCTCGGATCGCTCGCCTCGCGCGCGGCCACGTGGAGGGAGGAAGGCGGGTCGCACCAGGCCCCGCCCCGTAGTACGCGGAGCGAGCCGGAAACAGGGCCGGCAGGGCTGCGGGCGAGGGGCGCACGCGCCGCATAGGCCCCTGCGTCGTACCAGTCCGCGCACCACTCCCACACGTTGCCGCCCATGTCGAGCGCGCCGCAGGGGCTCGCGCCCGTCGCCTTCCCTCCGCTCAGCTCCGTATAGGCCCCGCCGCCGATCGTCCGGCCGAAGACGGCCCTCTCCGCGTCCGGCGGCTCTTCCCCCCACGGATAGCGCCGCGCCCGCGCCGCCGCATCGTCCCAGCCGGCCGCGCGCTCCCATTCGGCCTCCGTCGGCAGCCTCAGTCCCGCCCACGTGCAATAGGCGGTCGCGTCGTCCCAGCTCACCCCGATCACCGGGTATTCGCGATACTGTGAAAGCATGAAATAGGCCGCATGACCCGCCCCGGAGGGAGGTGGGCTGGGCGGTGCGTGCCCGGTTGCACGGCAGAAGGCGCCGTACTGCGCATTCGTCACCGGGAAGCGTCCGATCAGATAGGCGTCGAGGACGACGTTGTGTAGCGGGCAGGCGTCCTCCTGGTCCGCGCTCCCCATCCGAAATTCGCCCGCCGGGAGGGCGATCAGCACGGAGCCGTCCTTTGGGTTTCGCCATTCCAGCCGTCCGCGTTCGTTCGGGCCGACGAGGGTGAGGCCGGGGAGGTTGCGGAGGGTCGGCCCCAAGCAGGCGTCGGCGGGCGCGGGCGCGGGCACGGGAGCGGGCACGGGAGCGCGAGGGGGCGCCGGCAGCGCTGCCGGCGCGGGCGACGACCGCTCGGTTGGAAGCGGGCTCGGGCGTGCGGTCTCCTGGGGCTGCCGGCGCGGGGGGGGCGCCGGCGCAAGCTCGCGCGGTGCGGCGGGCAGCGCAGCGGGTTCCCGCTCGCTCCCGGCCGCCGCGAGCCTCGCCCGCCCAGCTTCGCGCCCCGGCCTTCGCCGGCCTGCCGGGCTGCGAGGTCCCGCGGTCTCGGGGAAGAGCGCTTCGCGCAGGGCCGTGCCATCCTCCGGCCGCAGCGCCGGGTCCGTCTCCAGCCCGGCGCGGAGGCCGGACTTCACCGCATCAGGTACGCCACGAAGCGCGTCGAGAAGAGTCCGGTCTTCCCCCGGCGGCACGCCCAGCAGCACTTCATGGAGCAGTGCCGCGGCGGAGTAGACGTCGGCCCGCCGATCGCCGTCCACCGCGCCCCCGCGCACTTCCGGTGCGACAAAGTCCTGCGTCGCCTCGAGGCCCGCGGCGGCCTTCCGCGCGGCGCGCAGGAGCCCGCCCGCGAGTCCGAAGTCCGCGACCTTCGGCGAGTCGAGGCGCGGCAGGAGGACGTTGCGCAGGTTCAGATTCAAATGCAGCATCCCGGTGCGGTGCGCGTACGCGACCGCGTCGAGCACTCCCCACGCGATCGGTTCGGCCCGCGTCCAAGCCAAACGCCGTTCCTCGTCGAGCAGCCCTTGCAGCGTCGTCCCCTCGACCCACTCCATGCAGAGGTAGGCCGCCCGTTTGCCTCGCCGGACGGCCAGCGCCTGCACGATCGAGTCGTGGCGCAGCTTCAGGCAGAGCTTGACCTCCTGCACGAAGCGCAACGCGCACCCCGGGTCCGTGAGCAGCTCGGGCCAGATCATCTTGAGCGCCACGGGTTCCTCGAGCTGGAGGTCCTGTGCGCGGTAGACGGAGCCCAGGGCCCCGGCGCCGACGAACCGAAGCACCTCGTAGCGGCCGTCGATTTTCGTCCCGGGCTCGAAGGCGCGTCCGCGCACCAGGAGCCGGTGCGCCGTCATGGAAAGCGTCTGGTGGAGAGGCGCCGCCCCGGCGACCGTCCCAAGCGCTTGGGCGAGCGCCCCGAGAGCCATGTCCGCCCCCGCGACCGCGGCCCCAGCGGGCCGGCCCGAGCTCCCCTGCGCGCTCGCGGCGCCGCGCATGCCGCGGGCGATCTTCTCCCGCTCGGCCGCAGGCAGACCGTCCACCGCCGTCCGCACGGCCTCTTCGAGCTGGGCGCGCGGCAGGCCGGACAGCGCGCGTGCGACCTCCGGATTGCCGCCCGCCGCCTTGGAGACGACCTGCTCGATCATCGCGTTCATCCGCTGCTGCTCCGCGTGCTCGATGCAGGCGGCGATCGCCTCGCCCACCACCGGGATGGATTTCACGAGCCCGCGCAGGATCGCCTTTCCGAAGCCCCGCCAATCGCTTCCAGGATGCGGTTCGCCGGCCATCGGGCGGACTCCTCGATGAAGTGGCGTGCACCAGGCCCGGAGTCGCGTTCCGCGACGAACGCATGCAGCGCTCCCGGGTGTGGGAGCGTCGGGCGTTTGCCGGCCGGCGCGGGGCCCGAGCTCCGGTCGCGGGACTTTTCGAGAGCCGGCCTGCCCTCGGGCGTGAGCCCAGCGTAGCCGAAGGCAGGTGGGGTCGTCAAGCCTGCGGCTGAGTACCGCCCTACGGAATTGCGCGACCCACTTGCCGGCATGGTTCAGACCTGGGTTACGGCCTGGCGTCCGCCCCCTGCCGTAGGGGCGCCCCTTGTGGGCGCCCGCGATCGACCACAAATCGTTGGAGTGCACGGTGTCGCCAAACGGGCGGGCACAAGGCCCGCCCCTACGTCCGGACTTGGAGCCGTGTTACCCGCACGCCGTCTGATTTGAACCAGGCCCATCTGCCCGGCGATTTTGGCCGCCCGCTTCCCCCCTTCGCGCTGGGGCGCTTCGGGGCGCAAGTGTTGCGCTCGTGCGCGGTAGTCCCCCGTACCTACGCCTCGCTCGCGCGCCTCGCGGGCGGCCAAACTTGCCTTCGCCGATTGGCCACCGACTTCCATGGGGCGGGACGGAGCCCAGGGGCGGAGGGCTCGACTCCTCCCGATTGATTGCGCCTGCGAATTCCGCCCGTTACAATGGTCGCTTCTGTCGGCTAGCAAGCCGGCAGCGTGCGCGCCATGGAGGTGTCGACATGCCGGCAAGGGTCCGCATCGCGGTCCTCGACGGCCCCATGCGGGGGAAGAGTTTCGTCTTTGACGAGCACGACGCCTTGGTCTTCGGACGAGAGGCCGATTGCCATTGCTGCCTGCCGAAGGACAAGGCCGTTTCCCGTCACCACTTCCTCCTGGAGGTCAATCCTCCGAGCGCCCGAGTCCGCGATCTCGGGAGCGCGAACGGCACGTTCGTCAACGGGAAGCGCCACGGAGGCCGGGGACGGGGCGAGACCCTGGAAACCGCGGCGGGTCGGCGGTTCCCCGAGGTGGAGTTGCGGGACGGCGACGAGATCGCCGTGGGACGAACAAGGCTCCTGTTGCGGGCCGAGCTGCCGATCGCCTGCGGCGCCTGCGGTGCGGAGGTGCCGGAGGCCGACCTGCCCGCGGTCGAGTTGTCCGTCGAGGGGGAGGAGGCGGAGGACCCGGAGGGGGGAGTTCGCTGCCTCGCTTGCCGCGCAACGGCGGGGGGCGGGTCCGCGCGCGGCGCCGGCCCCGTGGTCCCGCGGGCGGTCCCTTGCGCCCGCTGCGGCCGAACGTTCGCCCCCGACGCCGCCGTGCCGACCCCGGGGTCGCCGCTGTGCCGGGAGTGCGTCTCCCGGCCCGACACGGCGGACTTCGTCTCGGACGTCCGGCGGCTCCTCGAGTCGCCGCCCCAGCCGGGCGAGCCCACCCCGGTGATCGCCGGGTTCGAGCTCCTGCGGCGAATCGGGTCCGGGGGCTGCGGCGTCGTGTACGAAGGTCTCCGCCGGGCCGACGGCCGTCGGGTCGCCGTGAAGGTGATGCTCGCCCAGTCGGCGACCGACCCCGACCGGAGGAAACGCTTCCTCCGCGAGATCGAAGTCACCCGCGCGCTGCGCCACCCCAACGTCGTGGAGCTCCTCGAGCACGGCGCGGCGGGCGACGCTTTTTTCTTCGTGATGGAGTACTGTGACGCGGGGAGCGCCGAGGACCTGCAACGCGCCGGCGGGGGCAGGCTCCGCCCGGAGGTGGCCGTCCCCCTCGTCATGCAGGCGCTCGCCGGGCTTGCCTACGCGCACGAGTTCCCGCCCCCGGCCGGCCCGTTCGTCCACCGCGACGTGAAGCCGCAGAACCTCCTGCTGGCGAAGGCCGCGGGTGCGGAGGCGGACCGCGGCTGGGTCGCGAAGGTGGGGGATTTCGGGCTGGCGAAAAACTTCGAGCGGGCGGGGTTGAGCGGGATGACCCTGACGGGCAACGCTGCCGGGAGCCGAGGCTTCATGCCGGTGGAACAGATCACGAACTTTCGCTTCGTGAAGCCGATCTCCGACGTGTGGTCGATGGGTGCTACGTTGTACTACCTGCTCACCGGGCAGTACCCGTTCGATTTTCCGGCGGACCGGGATCCCCTGGAGGTGATTCTCGGCGCGGAGGTCCGGCCCGTCCGCGACCGCGAGCCGTCCCTGCCGCCGGGACTGGCGGCGGTGATCGATCGTTCCCTGTCGAAGAGCCTGAAGGCGCGCTATGCGACCGCCCGCGCCTTCGGAGACGCGCTGGGAACGGCGCTCGGCTAGCGCAGCCGCTAGCGCGGGTTCGCCACGGTCGCTGCCGCGCGGAAGCCCAGGCAGTCGAGCCGGGAGCCGTGGTGGACCCGGCTGCGGCCGGCCACGCGCAGGAGCGTCCGGTCCTTGTCCTTCCACGAGCAGCCGCGCACCACGCGCTCCGCTCCGGAGACAGGTCCCCCCGGATCCAGGGCCAGGGGCGCCATAGGGTATTCGCCGTAGACGTCCGCGCACCACTCGCAGACGTTGCCCGCGATGTCGTGCAGCCCGAACGGGTTCGCCTGGAAGCGGCCGACCGGGGCCGCCACGACGTGACGATCCTCGTAGCCCTCCAGCGAGGCCTCCCCCGGAAAGGCCCTTCGGAAAGACGCGTCCGCGAAATTGCCCGCGCCGGCCGGCGGGGGCCATCCGTTGCCCCACGGAAACGTCCGCTCGTCCCCGCCGCGGGCGCCGTACTCCCACTCGGCTTCGGTTGGGAGGCGCATGCCCGCCCACCGGCAGTAGGCGTCGGCCTCGTCCCACGACAAGTTCACGACCGGCTGGTCCTCCCCGTCGAGGGAGTGTCCCTGAAAGGCGCCGCTCGAGTGCTCCGGGCGGAACCGTCTGAATTGCGCATTCGTGACGGGATGCTTTCCCAGCAGAAGCGGGTGGGTGAGCCGCACCCGATGGCGGCGCTCATCCGGCTCCCGGCCCTCCTCCCCCTCCAGGCTCCCCATGTTGAAGGCCCCCGGCTGCAGGAGCACGAACACCAGGCCCGTTTTCCGGTCGAGAAACTCGTCGAACCCTCCCGCGTTTTTCCCGCGGGGAGCAAGCCTCGGTTCCGGAGCCCCCGTCTGCGCGCAAGCTGCGCCGGCCGGCGCGGGGGCCGCCGGAGCCTCCGGCGCCTGGGGAAGGACGGCGGCACGCGCCGGCGCGAGCCCCCCGCGGAGCGACTCGAGCGCCGCCGCCACTTCCCGCGCGCTCGCGGGCCTGTCCTTCGGCTCCTTCGCGAGCAGTCGTCGGACCAGAGCGTCCAGGGCGGGCGGCAGCTCCGGATCGACTTCCAGGATCGACGGAATTTCCTCCTGGACGTTCGCGTACATCGCCTGGAGGGGATCCGTCGCCTCCGGGTAGGGCAGTCTGCCGGTCGCGAGCCGGAAGAGCAGCACGCCGAGTGAATACAGGTCCGACCGACCGTCCACCTCGTGCGCCCGCGCCGAAAGGCATCGCTCCGGCGACATGTATTCCGGCGTGCCCAAGATCTGGCTCGGGACGGCCAGACTCCCTGCCTGGAGGTCCCGGGCGAGTCCGAAATCCCCGAGCTTCGCTCGCCCCGCCCGGTCGAGGAACACGTTGGCCGGCTTTACGTCCCGGTGGACGATGCCGCGGTCGTGCGCGGCGCCGAGGGCGCCCGCGAGCTCGGCCACGAGCCGCAGCGACTCGGGGAGGCGCAACCGACCTTCGCGCGCGAGCCGCCCCTCCAGAGACTCCCCCTCCACGTATTCCATCGCGATGAAGTGCCGGTCCTCTTCCTGGCCGAGCGCGTAGACCTCCACGACGTTGGGGTGCGAGAGCTTCGCGGCGGCCAGGGCCTCCCGCAGAAACCGTTGAAGCGACTGCGCCGGGTCCGGCCCGTGGGGCCGCAGGAACTTGAGCGCCACGGGCCGGCGCTTGGACAGTTGCGTGCCGAGGAAGACGTCCCCCATGCCCCCGGAACCGACGAGGCGGTCGACCCGGTAGTCCCCGCCGATGGCGCGGCCGACGAGCGACTCCCTCCACCGCGCCTCTACGATCTCCAGCAGCCGAGCCAGGCCGCCCCTATCGACGTGCCCTTTGAACACCAGCCACCACCCAAGGTCCGGCGCAGGGGGCGGCGCCTCCCGCCGGAGCCGGGCGCACTCTTCGAGCTGCGCGGGCGAAATCCTCCCCGAGCGAACGGCCTCCTCGGCCAGGAGCGCGTCCCGCGCTTCACCGACTTCTCCCACGGACGACATCCCCCGCGAGCTACGAGGGCCGGACCCTGGCCGGCCGCGGTACTTGGAACCGGACGCGTTGCGGATGGCGTCCGCAAAGACGGAAGGATACCACGGTCGCCGCCGAAGCCCAAGGACTTCCCTCCTCACGCGCCGAAGCCGGGCGCGTGCCGAGACCCATGGTCTCGGCGGGAGGACGCGTGCTCGCGCGCCGCACAGGAGGCGACCTGAATTCTCAATGGGTGTGGCTACTTTTCGACGACAGCGCCCAGACCGCCTGAAGGCGGTACTACGAACAGTAGGTTCCGAGAGCAGCACCCACTGTTTGTAGTACCCCCTTCAGGGGGCCTACGAAAAGTAGCCACACCCA
>JACPWG010000138.1 GCA_016197205.1 Planctomycetota bacterium | reverse complement strand
CGCAAGAATTACTTTACATTTTCGTGGATCGACCGATGCCTGGGGGCGCGGGCCTCCGGCCCGCGCAGCGCGGCCCAGAGGGCCGCGCCCCCAGGAGCCTCGAGGTCCGAGTCTGCGCAGTTATTTTTGCGCGGGCGCCTAGCGCGAGCCGGCCTGCGCGCCGTAGCTCGCCGCAGGGGAGCGCAGGAGGGAGGCCCGCGCCCCCAGGAGCCTCGAGGTCCGGATCTGCGCAGTTATTTTTGCGCGGGCGCTACGCCTGCGCAGGACGAGCGAACTCCCCGGCGAGCGGCGCGCAGAGGAAGGGCTCTTCGGACGGATTGTAGCCGGCCACCATGAGCAGGGTCTCCCGTTGAAAACCGGGCGCCCCGCCGCCGAGGCGGAGAAGGCCGTCGCGCAGCCAGCGGGCCGGCATGAATTGGAGCGCGGCGACGCGGCCGGCGCGACGCGCGGCGGCCTGGACGCGGGACACGAAGGGCTTGCGCAGGGCCTCGTACTCGCGCCCGACCTCCGCGAGGCCGCGACCTTCGCGGGCCGCGCGGGCAAGAAGCTGAGCGACGACGAGCGCGTCGACCATCGACGAGTTGGCCCCCTGGCCGAAATTCGGTGTCATGGCGTGCGCCGCGTCCCCCACGACGAAAACCGGCGCGCGGTGCCAGCGCTCGAGCACGACCTCGGTCAGCTCGCTGTAATTCACGGCGTCCCAGTCGCGGACGGCCTTGAGGATGGCGACCGCCTCGGGACCATGAGTGGCCCAGGCTTCGATCCAGCCGCGCAGGCGACCGTGGCGTATCTCCTGCCAGCCCCCGAGCGGCACGGTGCAGTAGAAATAGGCCCGCTCCCCGGGCAACGGGCAAATGCCGAAGCGCCGTCCGTCGCTCGCCCACAGCTCTTTGAGGGTCGAGTCCTCCACCGGGCGCTCGGCCACGCCCCGCAGGTACGCCTCGCCAAGGACGCGTTTCCGGCTGCGGATGCCCGCTGCGTCGCGGACGGGCGAGTGGACGCCGTCGGCGGCGAGCACGACGTCGCAGGCGTGGCGGTGGCCGTTCTCGAAGCGCAGCTCCGCGCCGGGGGCGTCGAGGGAGAGGGACTGGAAGCGATGGCCGAAGCGGACCTCGACCCCCGCCTGCTCCGCGCCGGCCCGCAGGTGCTCCTGCAGATCGTGCCGGAGGACCACGGCGCCGCCGCTGTGCGGGATGGCGAGCTCGCGGAAATCGAGCTGGGAGAGCCGCCCTCCGAAAACCGTTTCGACGGCCGCGACGTGGGCGGGTCGGATGCGCGGGCGGAAGGATTCAAGGAGGGCGAGGGACTCGAGGACGCGCTGACCGTTGGAGTGGAGCAGGATGCCGCCCCCGATCGCCGGACGGTCCTCGGATTGCTCGAAGAGGGCGACCTCGAGCCCGAGCCTTCGGGCCGCGATGGCCGCGGTGAGGCCGGCCGGCCCGGCTCCGACGATCCCGACGCGCACGCGCTGCTCCACGCTGCGAGACGCACAGGATCCGCGTAGGCTGCCGGTGGGGCGTGTGGAGGAAGGGGTAACTGCCGGCGAGCGCGGATCACCTGCCAGGATTCTACCGCGCCGTGCGCCGGCTGCAAGAGGAATTCCGGCGGAGGCCACTGGAAGGCCCGGAGCCGAGGGCACGCGCGCCGGGTCGACTCCGGCCCGTGTGGGGCCGCGCGGGGTGAAAGAAATGAAGCGAAGTGACAGGAGGGCGACAAGAATTCTCCATGCTCAATTTTGGCATGGTTCAAATCGGCCCCATTCGTGGTCACACGCGGACGTTCATACGGATACGGGCTCTTCGTGCAGTGTGACCCGAATTTGAACCATGCCTCAATTTTCAAAACTCAGACAAGGCTCAAGGTTCAATTCTCAACGACCAGCATAGAACGCAGCCCGGGCACGGAATCGCGGACTCTGAGCCTTGAACTTTGAGCCTTGTCTGAGAATGGAGCCTTGAGCCTTTGCCCGAGGAACTCCCTGGTTTCCGAACTGCATGAGTTGTTCTTTTACGGGCCCTCACACGCCCCCGCCGCCCTCGGCGCGCGAGACGTTCCGCGCGTCCCATTCGGCCAGCGTCAAGAGCACCTCGCGCGACTTCGGGCCGTTCTCCGGCCCGACCACGCCCGCCCGGTACATCATGTCCATCAGCTTGCCCGCGCGCGCGAAGCCCACCTGGAGCTTCCGCTGCAAGAGCGAGATGGAGCCGCGCTGCGCTTCCAGGATGAGGCGCACGGCGTCCTCGAAGTGTTCGTCGTCCCCCACCTCGGTCGGCGCCGCGGTCTCGGAGACGCCGAGCAGCTCGGGGTCGAAGACCGGCGGGCCATATTGCCGCAGGTGGTCCACGACGTCCCGGATTTCGTTGTCGCTCACGTAGGTGCACTGCGCGCGAATCGGGTCGCTCATGCCGTTCAACAGGACCAGCATGTCCCCGCGCCCCAGCAGCCGCTCCGCGCCGTGATGGCCCAGGATGATCTTGGAGTCGATCTTCCCGACCACCTTGAACGCCACGCGCGCGGGCATGTTGGCCCGGATCAGGCCCGTAATGACGTCGACGCTGGGCCGCTGGGTCGCCAGGACCAGGTGGATCCCCGCCGCGCGCGCCTTCTGCGCGATCCGCGTCACGGCGATCTCCACTTCCTTCCCCGCCACCATCATGAGGTCGGCCAGCTCGTCGACGATCACGACGATGTAGGGCATGTGCGTCGGGATGTCCGGCGGCTCCTCCCCCGGCTCCGTGAACCGTTCCTTGATCTTCGCCGCGCCGAGCTGGTTGAAGGAGTCGATCTTCTTCACGCCGACCCGGCTGAACAGCTCGTACCGTTCTTCCATCTGCCGGATGACCCACTCGAGCACGCCCGCCGCGCGCTTCATGTCCGTGACGACGGGCGCCATCAGGTGCGGGATGTCCTGGAAGAAAGCCAGCTCCGTCGTCTTCGGGTCGATGAGGATCATCCGCAGGTCCTCGGGCGGCCGCGTGAGGAGGAGGCTGACGATGAGCGTGTTGAGGCAGACCGATTTCCCGGCTCCGGTGGTGCCCGACACGAGGATGTGGGGCATGTCCGCAAGGTCGGTGACGAGCGAGGCGCCCGCCGCGTCCTTCCCGAAAAAAAGAGGGATCCCCATCTTTTCGCTCGCGGGCCGGCAGGTCTCCATCAGATCGCGGAGGCGCACGGTCTCGCGGATGGCGTTCGGGACCTCGATGCCGATCGTGTTCTTCCCGGGAATCGGGTAGACGATGCGCACGCTCGGCACCTTCAGGTTGATCGTCAGGTCGTCGTTCAGCCCGAGGATCTTCGCGACCTTGACGCCCGGCGACAGCAAGAGCTCGTAGCGCGTGATCACCGGACCGCGTTCGAAGAAGGTCACCTGCGCGTCGATGCCGAAGGTCTTGAGCGTGGTTTCGATGACCGCGCTGTAATGCTGTGCCTCCTGTTCGATGTCCGCGAACCGCGCGGGCTCGACGGCCTCGAGCAGGGTCGTGGGCGGAAGCGGGCGCGCGGGTGGCGTCCGGGAGCCGTGGCGTTCTTCGGGCTCGCGCCGCGCCGACGCCGTCGTAGCGCTCGCCGCCGGCGGGGGCGGCGCGGCCAGGCGCGCCGCGTCCACCGCCGAGCCGTCGCTCGAGACGGGTGCGCCCGCCGGCGGCAGGGCCGGGAGGCCGCCCTTCCCGTCCGCGGCGCCTGCGCCCGACGGCCGGCTCGACTCGCGCTCCTCCGCTCGCCACGCGCCCGCCGGCGCCGGCGAGTTCGCTGGGAGGGCGTCGGTTGCACGCTCGAGTTCGACTTCGTCCGCGTTTCCCGCCTCCAGGACGGGAGCGGGTCCGCCGAAGGCCAGATCGACCTCCGTCTTCGGTTCGCGCAGTCTTGGCGCGCCGCACGACGGAGACGGCTGCGCGGCGTCGTCCGACGCGACGGACCTCGCGCCCCGCTCCGCGCGCTTCGCGGCGGCGGCCTCGTCGGCGACCAGCTCGTAGGCGTCGGTGGGCGGGGAAAGCGTGGCGGTCCTGCCGAGTCCCGGGAAGCCGTAGGCGGAAGCGGCGGGTTCAAAGTCGACGCCGGAGCCCGCGTCGCCGGCCGAGTCCGAGGCCTCCGCCGGGTCGTCCGGCTCGACGATTCGCGTGCCTTGCGGACCGCGGCGCACGTCGGTGCCCGGAGCGGAGGCGCGCGCGCCGGCCTGGAGCGGCGCGGGCCCGGCGGGGGCGGACGAAGGCGCGGCCGAGTCTCCGGCGGGGTCAGGCACGCCGGCGAAGACCTGCGTCGAGCGACGACGCGCGAGGCCGATCGGTTGCAGGAGAAGGGCATGCCCCCCCCTGCCGCGCGCGCCCCCGAGGAGGAACTCCAGCAGGCCTGCGCCGAACCCGCCGCCCGCCCCGACCACGGCGCCCGTCCCCGCGGCGCCGGCGCCGGCCATGGCGAGCCGTTCGGCTTCGCGCGCGCGGCGCACGGCGGACACGGCGTCGAGCATGGCTTCCGCGACGCCGCCGAGCACCCAGGCGACTTGGCGGAACAGGGTCCACGCGCGCAGGAGGAGCAGGTAGACGAGCCAGTCGGTGGCAAGGAGACACGAGAGGCTCAAGAGCAGCAGGAGGACGAGATAGCTTCCCACGACGCCGAAGTAGGCGACGAGCACGTCGCGGCCGAGGTCGCCGTAAGAGCCGCCCATGCTGCGGAGGAGCGCACCGCGCGCGAAATCGCCGGCGAGGAAGGCGGGCGACGTTTCGAGCGCGGCGAGGGCCGAGCAGCCCGCCTGGAAGAGCAGGACCCCGACGGCCTTTGCCGACGCGTCCTTCAGGGAGCGACGGAGGTAGATCATCATGCCCCAGAAGGCGACGAGGGCGACGGCGACGTACGCCGTCACGCCGAACGCGCTGAAGAGGGACTCGGCCACGGCTGCGCCGAGGCGTCCGCCCTTGTTCCAAACCGGGGACTGGAGGGCGCTCCACTCGATGCTCGCGGAGTCGCGCGGGTCGAAGGAGAGGAGGCTCACGACGGCGAAGGCCGCGAAGCAGACGATGCCGAGGCCCACGGCCTCCCGCGCCTTCTCCCGCCAGTCGATCCGCGGCCGATTCAGGTTCAAGCGCCGGGTCTTGACTTCGCGCCGCATGTCCATGCTCCCCAGTTTGCGTTCGCCCGCACGGAGGCCCGAACGAGGTCGTCGAGGTCCGCGTCAGGAAGGGTGGGTGGGAGGCGGAGGGGACCCACGAAGGGTCCGCCTCTTCATCCATTTTTATCGGCGTAGGGGCGGGCGGTCTTGAGCGAAAAAGAGCGGGCGGGCGCGTTTTCCTCGCCGTACGGTCGGAACCGCCGAGGCCGTTTCGCCAGGGAGGGGATCGGTGCTGCTTCGTGGGCACGGCAACGCCGTGCCCCTACTGGGCCTTCCATATCGGTCCTGGGGGGCACGACATGGGGACGATGGAAGCGGAACTGGTCCGCGACGGACACACGGAACCGCGACCGTGAGGGAGCGGTCTTCGCGCGTTCTTCCAGAGCCGCGGATTCGACCTCGCTGCCCTGTGGGTTCGCAGGGGGCTCCCCTGCGGATCGGCGGCCTCGAACCGGAGGTCATGGCAGAACGCCCCCAGACCGCTCCCTCACGGTCGCGGTTCGGTTTCCAGGCATGGTTCAAACCGGCCGCAAAATGGGGACGCGATCCTGAATTCCAGGAAGCTCCGCCGACGATCGTAAGCCCTGTCCCGAATTCAAGTCATGTCCCGACTTTGCTCCCCTTGAGCGGGCGGAGACTGTGACCCCGGTTTGAACCATGCCCGCTTCAGGACTGGCCGGTCTCGGTAGGGGGACGGCGCTGCCGTGCCCGCGCGGCGGGAAGCCGCGCTCGGGCTTGCACGAGGGCAGCGGCAGTTCTGAACCATGCCACAATCGGACGCGCAACGTGCCGGTGGGCCCAAGAGGCCCGAACCCCGCTGCACGCGCCAGGCGCCTTTGGGCGGACCATGTGGAGATGGAGGGCTGGAAGCGGCGGGGCGATCAGACCCCAGGCGACGCCGCACTCGCCTGCACGCCCGGCGTCGGGGGTGCCGGCCGCGCCGCGGCGAGCATCTCGGCCACCACGTCGACGATGCGGTCGGGTTCGGCCAGGCGGCCGAGGCCGACGTGGCCGCACGCAAGCATGCCGCTCTCGGGGTCGAGGACGCGCATGCCGAGCTCGCGCACGCGCCGCAGGTTGGCCTGGACGACGGGATTCGCGAACATGTTGTCGTTCATGGCGGGCGCGACGAGGATGGGCGCGCGGCAGGCGAGGACCAGCGAGGTGAGGAGGTCGTCCGCGAGGCCGTGGGCGAGCTTGGCGAGGAGGTTCGCCGTGGCGGGGGCGAGGACGACGAGGTGGGCGCGATCGGCGAGCGTGACGTGGGCGATGCTGGCGACGTATTCGCGGTCGAAGAGGTCGACGAGGACCGGCCGGTGGGTGAGGGCCTCGAAGGTGACCGGGGTGACGAAGCGCGTGGCCGCCTCCGTCATCACCACGGTGACGCCGGCGCGCCGCTGGACGAGGGTACTGGCGAGGTCCGCCGCCTTGTAACAGGCGATGGAGCCGGAGACCCCGAGGATGATCTCCCTGCCTTCCACGAAACGGACCTCCTGCGTCCCGCGCGCGGAGCCGGGGCGGCGGCGCGGGCGAAGGCGCCCGCGCGGGCCGCCGCCGCGCTCAGAGCGTCGTCGCGATCTCCTTGGCATCCTCCTCGCGCACGAGGTGGATCTTGTCCTGCAGGATCTCCTCCAGAACGACTTCGATCAGGTTCTTGGAGGTGGAGCTCACGAGGCGAGGGGCCCCCTTGTTCAGCTCCTGGATGCGCTTCTGGACCAGCACGGTCAGCTTGAAGCGCCCCCCCACCTTCTTGATGGCATCCTCGATCCTCATCTTGGAATCCATCAGCACTTTCTCCTTCCTGTTCTGGTCAGGCATCGACGTTCGTGGCGCCGCCGCGGTCCCCGCTGCCGCGGCGCGGCCGAACGCCGTCATTCGACGTTTTGTACCTGTTCCTTGATGCGTTCGACCTCGGCCTTGATCGCGATCACCGACTGCGAGATTTCCGCGTCGTTCGCCTTGGAGCCCATGGTGTTCGCCTCGCGCACCATTTCCTGCGTGAGGAAATCGAGTCGCTTGCCGATGTCCCCCGCGGTCTTCAGCGTTCGCCGGAACTCGACGAGGTGGGACGAGAGGCGCTGGATCTCCTCCGCGATATCGCAGCGGTCGGCGAAAATGGCCAGCTCGCGCGAAATGTCGGCCGGCGTCGCGTTCGGCGTCTTGCCCGCCAGGAGCAGCTCCAGCCGCGCGGACAGCCGCGCCTTGTAGTCCGCAGGCACCACCGGCGCCCGGAGCCGGATCCGCTCGACGTACCCCTGGATGCTCTTCAGCAACTCCTCGAGCGTCGAGGTGAGGCGCTTGCCCTCGCGGGCGCGCATCTCCGCGATCGCGTCGACCGCCTCGTCGGCCACGCGCAGGATCTTCGGCCAGAGCGCCTTCACGTGCTCGGACTGGTCCTGGTCGACCTCCAGCACGCCCGGCAGGCCGAGCAGGAGGGCGAAGTCCACGCCGTTCTTCACCTTGAGGGTGGTGGAGAGCGACTTGAGCTTCTTCGCGTAGGTCTTGAGCAGGGCCTCGTTGAACGTGACCGCGGTCGACCTCACGCGCTCCTTCACCTTCACGTCCAGCTCGATGGTCCCGCGCGAGAGCCGCTTCCGCACGAGCTCCTCGAGCTGCGACTCGAACGCGGAGAGCCCGTCGGGGAGTCGCGTGACGAGCTTGAAGAAGCGGTGGTTGACGGACCGGACCTCGACGTCCACCGTGACCTTCGGGTCTTCCCAGTGGGCCTGTCCGAACCCGGTCATGCTCTGCATGCAAACCTTTTTTTTCTCAGGCCCGCTGGGCTTCGGGTCGGGTGCCCGGCTTGACGACGGGGAGGCCCTGGCGGCAGAGCGGGCACTCCTCGGCAGCGTACACCGGGGGCGAGAGTTTCACGAGGGAGCGGAAGGGCACGTCGAACCCGCCGCCGGGGGTGGACGAACGGTCCACGAGCGAGGCGACGCCGACCGGCCGGCCGCCGGCCTCGCGCACGGCGGCCAGGACCTCCTGGGCGGAGCCGCCGGTCGTCACGACGTCCTCGGCGACGAGGACCGGTGCGCCGGAGCGGAGCGCGAAGCCGCGCCGGAAGGCCAGCCGCTGGCCCTCGCGCTCCATGTACACCGCTCGGGCGCCGAGGGCGCGCGCCAGTTCGTAGGCCACCAGGATGCCGCCGACGGCCGGCCCGACGACCGCATCGACTGCGCCGTCGCGCCACGCGCGCGCCAGCTCCGCCAGCAGGCGCCCGGCCACGTCGGGGCGCTCCAGGATCCGGGCGCACTGGACGTAGGTGTCGGAGTGCAGGCCGGAGGAGAGCCGAAAGTGGCCGTGCTGGACGGCGTCGAGACGGCGGAACTCGTCCAACATCGGCGTTGCGCCCGGGTCGGCGGAGGCCATTACGAGCCGGCTTCCTTATCCGAGCCGCCCTCGCCGGGGGGGGTGCCGGGCGGAGGGCCGGGGGGCTGTTCGATTTTGTTCGGCGTCTTCTCCCCCGTCATGAGTCCGTGCTGCGGACGCATGAACTTCATGTTGAGGAAGAGCGCGAGGCCGATGAAGACGGCCGCGAGAATGACCGTGATCCGGGCCGCCGCGCTGATGGCCTTGGTCCCGAAGAACGAGTCGCCGCCGCCGCCGCCGCCGAAGGCCACCGCGAGGCCCTCGCCCTGGTGGGGCTGGAGCAGCACGATCCCGATCAGGAGCGCGCAGTCGACCGCGAAAACGAACGAGAGGAAACCGACGACGAAGCTCATGCAAGATCTCCGTGAAAACGACTGCGTGGCCGCGGAGGACGCCCTTGCCGGGGAAGCCGGGGTACACCGATCCCCAGGGCTCCAACTCGCGAAGCGCATCGACCGGCCGGTCAATTTCGTGCGCGGCCTCGCCGCGCCGAGTTCAGCGGTTTTCCTTCCGGTACTTGACGATCGACGCGAAGGAGGCGGCCTCGAGGCTGGCGCCGCCGACGAGTGCGCCGTCGACGTCCGCCTGGGCCATCAGGTCGGCCATGTTGTCGGGCTTCACGCTGCCGCCGTAGAGGATCCGGACGCCTTCCCCGGAGGAGCCGAAGCGCTTCCGAAGCCAGGCCCGGATCATCGCGTGGATTTCCTGCGCCTGGCCGGGGGTCGCGGTGCGGCCCGTGCCGATCGCCCAAACCGGTTCGTAGGCGAGGATCACGTCCTCGAGCTCCGCGGGGCCAAGCCCGGCCAGGGAGCCCTCGAGCTGCCCGCGCACCACAGCCTCCGCGGCGCCGCGGTCCCGCTCTTCCAGCAACTCCCCCACGCAGACAATCGGTGTCAGGCGCGCGGCGAGCGCGGCGCGGACCTTCCGGTTCACCAGGTCGTCTTTTTCGCCCATCAGATTTCGCCGTTCGGAATGCCCGAGGACGACGTAGGCGCAGCCCACGTCTCTGAGCATGCCGGGCGAAACCTCGCCGGTGAACGCGCCGCGCGTCTCCCAGTGGCAGTCCTGCGCGCCGAGTCCGATGCGGGAGTCCCGGACCTGGTCCGCCACGTCCAGCAGATAGACATAGGGCGGGCAGATGGCGACTTCCACGCCGTCCACGCGGTCCAGCTCCCGCCGGAGCGCGTTCGCGAGCGCGGTCGCCTCTTTCAGGGTCGTGTTCATCTTCCAGTTGCCGACGACCGTGGGCGTGCGCACGCGGCTTCTCCGTGGACGGGCGCGAAGAGGGGACCCGGGTGAGGGCTTGCGTAAACGCTTGAGTCTAGCACAGAATAGGGCGGAGTCAAGAGAAAATGGTGGCGAGCTGAAAATCGGGTGGGGATGGCGTGCGAGCGCTTCGCGAGGCCGGAGGTGCGAAACCACAGCTTTCCCAGGGCAGCCGATGTCCGCAACCAAACTACGACGGACCACAGATTTCACAGATTACACAGATTGCGACGATTCTAATCTGTGAAATCTGTGCAATCTGTGGTTCCGTCGTCCATTTGGGTTTCGGGCCTTCGCCCGATTTGGGTTTTGGGTCCCTACCGTTCGACTTCTTGAAAGCCTGTCGCGATTTCGGAAGCCGTGCGCTCCGCCCACGGAAGGAGGAGCCACCGAAGACGCCGAAGACGCCGAACGACCCGTCGTGAAATTCGGCGTCTTCAGCGTCTTCGGTGGCTACTCATCGTCTTTGGGTTTCGGGCGCGAGCCTGACATGGGAATTTGGATTTCGCCGCCTCACTGTCCTTCCGGCCGCGTCCTCAAGTTCAGGTCGTCCTGCCAGACGACGAGCGACACGATCCCGCTCTTGCGCTCCACCACGGCCCGCGCGCGTTTCTCGATCCCCCCGGTGTCCACCGTGCCGTCAGGCACCGGACCGGGCTTCGCCAGGAGACGCACCGAGAAGAAGCGCGACTTGACGACCAGGAGCGGCGCGAGCTCCCCCGCGAGCTCCGGCGTGAGCTGCGGGACCTTCTTCAGGTCTTCCGCCGGATTCTTGAAGAAATTGAAGTCGCCGGAATCCGACTTCCCTTCCCGAAAGCGGACGATGGCGTCCGCGATCTCGGGCGTCACGTGCGGGGACAAGCACTGCAAGACTTCCGAAGGGGCCGTGTTCACGTTGACCTTCCCGTCCCCCCAGATCGTCAGCAGCGGCAGCAGCCCGCGCACCGGGGCGGGACCGGCGTTCGAGCCCAGGAGCATCACCTCCGTGATGCCCGGGACCAGCCGGAGGTCGGAGGGGAGGCGGAACGACCCCGCTCCGAGGTTCCTCGCGCCCTGCTCGAATTGCCCCTCCGTGTCGGCATCCATGAAGTCGGCCACCCGCGAAGGGATGGACGGGTCTTTCGTTCCGAGGATCGTCAGCAGGCGGCCCAGGCGCTCCCTCGCCTTTTCGTCCACCTTCGCTTCTTTCCCCTTCTCCTGCACGAGCAGCGAGCTCAGGTTGAATTTGCGCTCCTCGTCCTCGAGCGCGAGCGTGACCTGGATGGCCGGGATCCCCTCCTCCGCGGGCACGATCACGATGGGCTCGATCGGTTCCGCCCAGCGCTCGTGGAGGTGGTCGACCGCGCCGGCCTTCTCGAGGTCGTCCTTGAGGAAGACCTTGGCGTACGCCAGGCCGCTCTTGAGCGCATACCCGTTCTGAAGGTCGCCCACGTGGTTCGCCGCGACGCGCAGGTCCGACTTCGTGGAGAAGGCGAGCTCCATCACGACGATCGTGACGATGAGCAGCACCAGGAGGGTGAGGATCAGCGCGACGCCGCGACGACCGCGTGCGGCGCGCCGCAAAGGTCGCTGCGTGTTGGAAACGCCAGGCACGGAAGGAGGCTCCGGAAGGAAGGGGAGAGGTGAGGAACCTACGGGCCCGTCAAGAAACAACTCATGCAAATCGGAAACCAGGGAGCTCTTCATGAAAAGGCTCAAGACTCAATGATCAATTTCCAGGCAAGGCTCAAAGCTCAAGGCTCAGAGTCCTCGATTCCGTGCCCGAGCTGCGTTCGATGCTGGTCGTTGAGAATTGAACCTTGAGCCTTGTCTGAGTTTTGAAAATTGAGCATGGAGAATTCAATTCGCTCCCCTGCCCGTTAAACAAGCAGGTTTTTTTCTTACGGGCCCTGACCCGGTGAGTCTACCGTCGGGTGTCGTTCGTGTCCACAACAGTTTGCGCGCAATTGTCTTGACCGAACTGTCGATAATGTTATCCTGGCGGGCCTTTGGGACCGGTCCCGGACGCGCGGCCTCCTGCCGAGGGGGCGAAGCTCCCGGTGCCGATCCCCACCGCCCTGCCCTTCCTGGAAGGTCTTTGGAACTGTTGGAGGGTGGTCTCCCATGCGCTCCGGCAAGATCCGGCTGACCCTGCTCTTCGGGGGCGGGCTCGCACTCGCCCTGCCCTTCTGCAACTTGTCGCGCGTGATGGGCGACGAGGACCGGAACTACTCCTTCACGCGCACGACCCTCGCGCAGTTGCAGACCAATCCGACCAGCTTCAAGTGCACGCGGGTGAAATTCCTCTGCGTCCTCCACCGCATCGAGGATGTCTGGGCCCCGTTCTACACGCCGTTCATCCCGGAGCAGTACCTCTGCTTCTCGGTGTGGGACGTCACGCGCCAGCTCTGGGCCCGGGAAGATCGCCTCGCCGACTTCCCCTATCTCTTCATCAAGAAATCCAGCGGCGAGCTGAACAATCTGATCCAGGCCGAACCCTACACGATCCTTGAGATCGGGGGGATCGTGCAGAACGACTTCAACCGCACGCCGTGGATCGAGGCGATCCAGGTCCGAAAGCACACCTGCCGGCACCTCACGAATGCCTCGCTCCGACATTTGATCGTCGGATCGGAGCGGCAGGCCGCCGGCGAGCATGCGACCGCGGTCCCCGAGTTCGAGATCGCCCTCGGCATGAAGCTTCCGCCCGAGGAGGAGTTCCACGCCCACCGGTCCCTTGCGAAATCCTACTTCATCCTCGCCAACTATCGCGCGGCGAAAGAGCATGCAAGCCTGGCGCAGAGGCTTCGTCCGGACGACGAGCTGCAGAAGATCTGGCTCGCCTCGCGGGACACGCTGGACGCCACGCCGGGTCGGAGGCTGAGGGACGACCGCGTTCGCTCCGTGCAGGAGACGGGCGAGCCGACGACCGCGAAGGGGGCTTCGAGCCCGGCGACGGCCGAGGCAGCCCCGACGCCCGCGGCGACCGAAGCGAAGAACCCGGAGGCGAAGCCGGCGCCCGCAGTGCCTGCGGCCGAGGCTGAGGCCGCGACGAAGACGCCCGCGGCGGCGGAACCTCCGGCGGCGGCGAACGGGGATGCGACTGCGGGCGCGGTGCCCGCGCTCGAGCACGTCGTCGCGCCGGGCGATACGCTGGCGGCGCTGGCCGAAAAGTACTACGAGGATGCGAACCAGTGGCACCGGATCTTCGAGGCCAATCAGCCGCAGATCGGCGAAAACTACGCGCTGAAGCCGGGGAGCAAACTTCGGATCCCCCAGCCGACGCCGCGACCGGGCGCACCCGAAACGCCGAAACCCGAGGAGGCCGGCAAGCCGCCGGCCGCGGAGGCGCCGGAAAAGAGCGAGGAGCCGAAGCCTCAGGCGTGCGATTCGAACCGGGAAGAGCTGACCGTGGAGGTCGTGCGGCTGCGCTCCGCCCTGCTGGTCGCGGAGGAGGCGATCCGGAGCGGGCACGAGCAACTCGCGCAGCGCGACCATGCGCTGGCGCGGTTGCTGGCCTGGAAGGCGAACGCGGTGGAGCAGGAGCAAGCAGGCCGGGCCCGGGATGCCGCCCTGGCCCGCCGCCTGAGGGACTCCGTCGCCGCCGCGGAGAGGGAGGCCGACGAAGCGATCCGCCATGGCGCCGCGCTCCTGACGCCGGCGACCGGGGCGGGTCCGGCCGTCGCGTCCGCGGAAAATCCGGCGGCCACTGCGGACTTCTCCCTGTCGGGTCCGCAAATGGACCGGTTGCGCGCGGTCCTCGAGACCGTGCGGAAAGAGCAGGCGCGGCTGGCCGGCGAGGTCGTGACGCGCGACCAGCGGATCGCCGAGCTGACCAGCCAGGTACAGGCGCTGTCGCGGGAAGTCGCCACGTGCACGCAGCTGCGCGGCGAAAACGCGCGGTTGCGCTCGGAGGTCCGGGAGAAGGACCAGCAGCTTGCGGGACTGCGCGAGACGTTGACCGAGCGCGAGGTCGCCCTCGCGCAGCTTCGGCGCGAAAGCGGCGTGCAGGGCGCGTCGATCAACCTGTCGGCCGGACAGCGGCGCGCGGAGACCGAGAAGGCGGGTCAGGGTCGGCTCGAGAGGGCGCCCCGAACCGTCGCAGCCCCCGCGACGGTCGACGCGGACGAGTCCTCGCTCACCGAGGAGCGGCCCCGCGCTCGCGGCCGCAGGACGCAGGACGAACGCCGGTCCCCGGACGCGCTGTCCCGCGCGCCGGAGGCGCAGCAGCCGGCCGCGCCGCGCGCCGCTGCGCCGCAGGCCGGGAGTTCGAACACCCCCGCTCCCCCGCCGCCGGGCGCCTCGAGGGGTCCGTCTCCGACGGAGGACCTGGACGCGAGCTCCATCGTCGAAACCCTCCTCACCCTGTCCGGCGCCCGATGAGATGCTCGTTGCACTGGAGATCAAGGACTTCGCCCTGATCGAAAGCGCGCGGGTGGAATTCGCCCCGGGACTGAACGTCCTGACGGGCGAAACCGGCGTGGGGAAATCGCTGCTGCTTTCCGCGCTCACCTTCGTGCTCGGCGAGAAGGCCGCGGCGTCGAACCTGCGGGCCGGGACCTCGGAAACCGAGGTCTCGGCCCTTTTCGTCGTGCGCGGGCCGGAGCTGGCGCGCGCCGTCGAAGAGACCACCGGCATCCCGGCGGGCGAAGACGGAGAGCTGCTTCTGCGGCGGACCTTCTCGGCGACCGGACAGAGCCGCGCCTGGGAGAACGGCCGGCCGGTGACGCTCGCGCTGCTCAAGAGCCTGGGGGAGCACCTGCTCGACATCCACGGGCAGCACGAACACCAGTCGCTCCTTTCGCCGTACCCGCAGCTCGCCGTGCTGGATCGCTTCGCGGGGGTCGACGCGGAGAGGGAGGCCTTCACCTCGCTCTGGCGCGAGCGGGAAGAGCGGCGGCGGACGCGCGCGGAGCTGGCGGCGGGCGAGGCGACGAGGAAGGAGCGCCTGGAGGTCTTGAGGGCGAACCTCGAGGAGATCCGCGCCGCGGCGCTCCAACCGGGCGAGGTCGAGGCCCTCGAGCGGGAAAAGCGGGTACTGGCGAACGCGGAGAAGCTGGCCGCGGCCGTGCAGGCGGCGTGGGGCGCGCTGTACGAAGCGGAGGGCTCCGCGGTGGAGCGCGTCCATGCGGCGCAGGTGGAGCTGGACCGGGCTGCGGGCATGGACGGCGAGCTGGGCGCGACCGCGACGGCGCTGCGCGAGGCGGGCGCGGCGCTGCGCGAGGTCGCGTCGGACGTGGAGCGTTACGCCGAGCGCCTGCGGTCCGACCCTCACCGTCGGGAGGAAGTGGAGGACCGGCTCTACGCGATCCGGCGGCTGCTGTCGCGCTTCGGGCCGACCCCGGAGGCCGCGCTTGCGCACGGCGAGGAGTTGGAACGCCAAGTGGCCGAACTGTCGGCGAGCGACAACCGGCGCGCGGGACTGGACGGCGAGCTCGCGGAGCTCGGGGAGCGGCTGCGCGTCGCGGGGGGTGAGCTGTCGCGCCGGCGACGCGAGGCCGCGGCCGAGTTGGAGCGCGGCGTGACCCGCGGGCTGCGACAGCTTGCGATGCCGGAGGCGAAATTCCAGGTCGCGTTCGAGCCCGCGGGCTCGGGGGGCGCGCCGGGGGCGACCACGGCGGAAGCCGGGCTCGGCGGCGTGGGCGCCGCGGGCGGATCGGCCACAGGCTTCGAACGCGTCGAATTCACGATCGCGCCGAACCCCGGCGAGCCGCCGAAGCCCCTGCGCAGGATCGCCTCGGGCGGCGAGCTTTCGCGGACGATGCTCGCGGTGAAGCGGGTGCTCGCGGAAAGCGACCGGATTCCGGTGCTGGTCTTTGACGAGGTGGACGCGAACGTCGGGGGGCGGCTGGGCGCGGTGCTGGCGCGTGAGCTGCGCGAAATCGCGCGGACGCACCAGGTGCTGTGCGTGACGCACCTCCCGCAGATCGCCGCCGCCGCGCACCGGCACGTGCACGTGTCGAAGGAGGTGGTGGGCGGAAGGACGCAGACGACGTTCGCGCCGCTCGAGGGGCGGGCACGCGTGCTGGAGATCGGCGAGATGCTCGAGGGCCGGCCTCCGTCGCCGACGTCGATCCGCGAGGCGGAGGTGCTGCTGGCGCGGCTGGGGGCGGACGCGACGGAGGGAAAGAGGGCGGGTGCGCGGGTGCGCGCGAAATCACCGGCAAAGACATCGGCAGCGGTGCCAGGTCCGCGTCGGACGCCTCGCGACCGCGCGAGTGGCGGGCCGTCTCAGCCGAAGTAGAGCCAGGAGCCGTGAAACGGGGCGGGCGCGCGCGCATCAGTTGCCGCAGCTACGCGTCGCATGAAATCGTGGTTCACGCACGGCAGCCCCCGTGCAGCCCCTGGCCGCAACCGAAGGGACGGGCCACCGAAAACGCCCAAGCAACGGAAGGACGAAACTCTTGCGAATCGACTGGCGCAGCCGATCCGAACCGCGACCGTGAGGGAGCGGTCTCAGCGCCCCCTTCCTTTCCCTCGAGTTTGGTCTCGCAACCAATTGCCTGCTGGGGAAAATTGGTTGGCGAAAGAGGGCATGCTGCAAATTGGGCGGCGTACGGGTCACACGGATCGTTGTCGGGACGTAGGGGCGGGCCTTGTGCCCGCCCTCTCGGCGACACCGTGTACTCAAGCGACTTGCAGCCAGTCGCGGGCGCCCACAAGGGGCGCCCCTACGGAGGGCGGCGGACGAAAGTCTATTGCACAGATCTGAACCAGGCCAATTTTGCGCAGGAAAAACAATCGTAAGCTTTCAGTGAAGCCGTTCGATGCATGTCATCCTGAACGAAGCGAAGCGCAGCAGCGCGGAGCGAAGTGAAGGAGCCGAACCAAGGGTGGCGTCCGCTCTTCTCGACACGTCCCCGAACGGCAGACCACAGGGGCCTGGAGCCAGTCGAGAAGTTTGGGGGTCCGCCTTGGCTTGGATCCTTCGCTTCGCGCAGCGGCGCTCCGCTCAGGATGACAAGCTCGGAGAATGGGTTTACTGAAAGCATACAAATAGTCTTTCAGGGGTTAGCAGCGCAGATGACCGTCGAAGTGCCATCATGGGTTCGGACCAGCATGTGGGTGCTCGTCTGCTCTGGGAGCTTGCTCGCAGTTCTGTGTTGGTACTTTGCTCTCGGCAGTTGGCGGTCCGTAGCACCCCAGACAGCGCTATTCCTCCTTTTCGTCGCCGGCGCCCTCTCCGGGCTACGCGTCGCCAGCGTGCCAAGAGCCGTCCCAGCTCCTCAACCGGCCCAACCCCTGGAAGGCTCGCTATCACCGGAGGCAGCCCCGGGCGCCAAAGCCACCTGGAATATCGGTCCGCTGAACGCGGCACTTCGGGATCCGTGGAAGCTGCCGGAGCTAGCCACGCCGGACCTGCCGGGATCCGCCGGGTGTCTCTACAAGCTGCTCTTGGTGTACCTCGTCCTAGCGCCTTTCTTGGCGGTGCTGTACGCTCATCTCTTCGAGTCTGCCGAGAGCGACCTCCGGCAACACCCATGGGCAATGGCTGTGTTCTGTGCGGTAGGCGCCCCGCTCCTATTCTGGGCGGTCGCCGAGATGTTCCCTCTCGTGTTCCTGAGGCGCAGCCGCGTGGGGAGTCTGCCGCCCAAATTACCGTGGTGGGGACAGTTCGCCTGCACGATTGTGGTCTTGACGATGTCTGCCCTCCTGAGCGCCATGACTCTCGACCTCCTCCTGGAACCCCGCTCGGCTGACCTGGTCCTGTGGTTCTTTCTCCTGTCATTCTTCGGACAGTCGATTTTCACGGGACTGTGGAGTGCAGCGGCAACCGCAAGGGCGCTTGCGGCCAACTACACCTTGCGCCCACTTCGGGCCGGCATCCGAGGCATCCTCGGCATTGGGGTTCTGCTTGCGTACGCCGTCAGTTTGACATTGCTCGCTCGGGAAGCGGTCATGGAGTATCGTTTGTTGGGCTCGAATGGAATGCAGGTGAGCCCGACTCTGGGCCTCTTCGGCACATACGTAGCCGGCGCATCCCTCGTGGTCACCTGGATTTGCCAGAGCGTGAGGGACCTGTGGACTCGGACCAGGCCCAGAGGAAAATCGTTGGGGCGGGAAACTCGACGGGGTCCTGCGGATGGGAACTTTCCCCATCAGACCAAGGTCGGACTCGCGCACTGGTCAGATCTTCATCTCACGGTCTCCGACTCCAGCTCGCGCCTGGAGGGACGGCAGAGCGGCAATCCCGCCTTGCGCGAACTGATCAAGGTTCATGGCGGAGCCTTGAAGGATGCAGAGGGCCTTGTCGTGACAGGCGACATCACCGATACCGGGAGCAAGGAGGAGTGGCTGGTTTTCCTCGACTTGTGGTCCAAGTTTCCCGGGAGCCTGAAGGAGCGCACCGTCATCGTGCCGGGGAATCACGACGTCAACATCACGGATGCCGACCGCGGCTTGTGGGAGTCGCAGGGCGGAGAGTGGCGACGCCTGCGCCTGGTCATGTGTATCGCAATTCTCGACACGATTCAAGGTGACCGCGCCAAGATACTGGACGGCGCGAACAAGCTGGTGTTCCTCCATGACTATCTCAAGAGCTTTTCGGGGCCACTCTGCGCACTGCTTCGGTCGGGGAACCAGTTTCGGCGACTCGAGTGCGCGGGAGAAGTCTTCGGTCAGTCTTGGCTCCGTTTGGTGTTGAACAGTTATTCACTCGTCCGCACAGGCGACCTCACCATCATTGACGAGGTGTGGGAGCGGATCTTCCCGATGATCGTCAGATTGAAATGCGGCATCACGGTGGTGGGGTTGAACAGCGCGGCCCCGTCCTACAACATCCTAACAAATGCAGTCGGCGAGATTTCGACGGGCGCACTCGAGCGCCTCAGGAAGCTCCGTTCGCATCCCGAGTTGAAGGGCGAGCCCCTGGTCTACGCGATGCACCATCACCTCCTTGCGCCCTCCGAGGCCATGGACCCGAAACTGGCTGCCACGACGGCGGGGATGATGCTGGCAAATCCCCACGCCCTGCTTGCTGCCCTGCCGGAGGAGCGGGAAACCGTGGTCCTCCACGGCCACAGACACTTCTCCCTCCCCTGGCCGCGAGCCGACGACCACCCCGCTGTCATCTCAGCCCCCTCTACGACCCTTGGCGACGAGAATCGGGCCGCCGCCGAGAAGGGTCCAGGCTTCAACCTCATCCCGTTGGAATGGGACTCGGCGGGAAACGTCGTGGTCACGCGTCAACCAGACCGCTGCGCGCTACCTCCAAGGACATGATTTCCACCCAGCTTGTCCCGTCGCTGCAGGGTGGAAGCTCTGCACCACAAGGGCTCGTGGCCGGCTGGGGGAGGACTCGGAGGTTCACCCCTTCCCGCTCTCGGGCAGCTGGTGCTCCGTCATGCAAGAGCCGAACCCTTCACCCACCCTTGAAGGGCCGGCTGGCCTGGTTTCGCCACACCGGCGGACCGAGAGAGTCTCCAAACCAGGCATGGTTCAAACGTGGGTTACAGCCTGCCGCCGGCCACCCGCCGTAGGGGCGCCCCTTGTGTGCGCCCACGACTGGCCGCAAGCCGTCGGGCTGCGCGGTGTCGGAACAGGGCGGGCACAAGGCACGCCCCTACGTCCGGACACGAAAGCGTGTTACCCTCACGCTGCCCGATTTGAACCATGCCCCAAACTAAGTGCCGCCCCACAGAATTGGGTGACCAATTTCCTCGGCGATTTCGGCCGCCTGCTTCGCTGCGCTCGCTCGACGTAGTTCTCGGTTACTACGCCTCGCTCGCGCGCCTCGCGGGCGGCCGAACTTGCCTTCGGCTATTGGTCACCGACTTCCCTGGAGCGGTACTAAGCGGTTGCGGCCACTCGCGCGGGCGGGGACGCCCGCGCCCACAGGGAGCGTTGCCACCTGATGTGCGAAGTGATTCTTGCGCGAGCCCGGAGTGCGGCATTCTCGGTCTGGCGTGTCCCACCTTGGAGATGGCGGTAGTGTCCTGTCTACGCTATTCCCAAGGGTCCACGAATCTGGCGGAGGCCCGCCAACCCTCACGCAGCGCCCGCCGACCGGAACTTGTCAATGATTTTGAGACACTCCTGCCGGGAATTTACTGACTTTCGTCTCCCCCCACGGGGGCTGCAGACCCTGCCCGGCCGCAGGGCCTCTCCGACGCGCGCCACCCCCGCTTCGAGAGTTCGGTGGGGCGTG
>JACPWG010000137.1 GCA_016197205.1 Planctomycetota bacterium | reverse complement strand
CGCCCTGGGGTGGGAGGTCGGTGCCATCTACAGCATTCACCCCAAGGGGGAGACCCTGCAGCTCGACGCCTTCTGGCATGCGTCCGATGTGCAGGTACCCCGGTTCGAGAGCCGGACACGCGGGGAGCGGTTCCAGAGCGGGGTCGGCCTCCCCGGCCGCATCTGGAAGAGCGGCGAACCGGCCTGGATCGGGGATGTGACCCAGGACGGCAACCTGCCGCGCCGCGCGGCCGCGCTGGAGGACGGCCTTCGCGGCGCGCTCGGCTTCCCCATACTCGAGGGGGAGACCGTCAGCGGCGTCGTGGAGTTCTTCAGCCGGGAGGTGCGGCCCCCCGACGCGGACCTGCACCGCACCTTTGCGGCCCTCGGCCGCCAGATCGGCCAATTCACGGCCCGGCGGCGGGCGGAGGCCGCGCGCGCGACGGTCGAGGCGCAGCTCCGCCAGTCGCAAAAGATGGACGCCATCGGGCGGCTCGCGGGGGGCGTGGCCCACGACTTCAATAATCTGCTGAGCGGGATCCTCGGCTTCAGCGACCTCCTCCTCCTCAAGCTGGGGGAGACCGACCCGCTCGCCGTCTACGCGAAGGAGATCTACAGGGCCGGGGAGCGGGCCGCGGGCCTCACGCGGCAGCTCCTGACCTTCAGCCGGAAGGACATCCTGCAGCCGGCCGTCCTCGATCCCAACGTGGTCGTCCAGGGGATGGAGGGGATGCTGCGGCGCCTGATCGGGGAGGACATCGATTTCGCGACCGCGCTCCAGCCGCGCATCGGACGGGTCAAGGCCGACCCGGGCCAGATGGAGCAGGTCGTCCTGAACCTCGTCGTGAACGCCCGCGACGCGATGCCGAAGGGGGGGAAGCTCACGATCGAAACGGCGGACGTGGAGTTGGACGAGCGCTACGCCCAGGAACACGCGGGCGTGCGGCAGGGGCTGTACGTCCAGCTCGCGGTCTCCGACACGGGGACTGGGATGGACGCGGAGACGCGGGGGCGGCTCTTCGAACCGTTCTTCACGACCAAGGAGAAGGGGAAGGGGACGGGGCTCGGGCTCTCGACCGTGTATGGGATCGTGCAGCAGGCGGGCGGGAGCGTCGGGGTCTACAGCGAGCCGGGTCGTGGGACGACCTTCAAGGTCTACCTGCCGCGGGTAGAGGCGGAGGCCGGGGCGAGACGGCCGGCAGCCGCGACGGTGCGCGAGACGCGGGGGACGGAGACGGTCCTGATCGTGGAGGACGAGGGGGTCGTGCGGGCGTTGGCGCGCGAGCTGCTCGGCCTGGCTGGGTACACGCTCCTGGAGGCGCAGAACGGGGGAGAGGCCCTCCTCGCGTCCGAACGGCACGCGGGTCCGATCCACCTGCTCGTGACGGACGTGGTCCTGCCGCAGTTGGGCGGGCGCGAGCTTGCGGAGCGCTTCATGTCGGGGTACACGACGGACACGGTGGTGCGGCACGGGGTGCTGGAGGGGGAGATCCACTTCTTGCAGAAGCCGTTCTCGACGAAAGTCTTCTTGAACAAGGTGCGCGAGGTCCTGGACGCCCCGCGGCGGGGCGGGGCCGGGCCGGGGGGCGGCGCGGGGGGCGGCGCCGGAGCGGAGCGCGGGGTGGCAGACGCCAGGGGAGCGGGAGGCGGAGCGGGAGGTCCGTAGGGCGCGGCCTAGCGGCGGTCGACGCGGCTATGGCAGAGCCGGCTCTTTGCGGAGGCGACGGTGCTCGCGGGAACCTCCGCGGCCTGTCGGCGCGCGAGGCGCCGCCGACCGCGCGACACGACGACATTCGCGGGAATGTTTGGGGCTTGCCCCCAGGTCTTGACCCCATCGTCGCGCCCGTGTAAGCTGACACCGAGCGACCCGTGTCGAATGCAGATGCAGTCACGAGGGGAGTCGAGATATGCCTGCGAAGTTTCGGGAAGTGGAGTCCACGGCTACTCTTTCCTGGGAGAAGCTGCGCCCCCGAGTCACAGGCACGCTCCTGGCCGGCATCGCCGCAAGGATCGCAAAGGCCGTCAAACCGGAACGGATCATTCTCTTCGGGTCGCACGCCCATGGCCGGCCGGGCATGTACAGCGACGTGGACCTGTTCGTCATCATGCGCTCACGCGAGTCGATGCCGGAGCGCATGAGTCGACTCAGGGAAGTTGCCGAGGTCCCATTTCTGCCCATGGACATCCTCGTATATACGCCGGCGGAGGTGAAGGAAAGACTCCGGGTCGGGGACGCCTTCGTGTCCGAGATTCTCACGCGGGGGAGGACTCTTTACCGTCGTGGCGAGCACCGACGAATGGATCGAAAAGGCAGAGGCTGACGCGAGGGGAGCGACGGCCTTGGCGCGGCGACGAAAATTGCCGCTTGCGGACCTGGTCTGCTTCCATTGTCAGCAGTGCATCGAGAAGTACTTGAAGGCCCTGCTCCTGTTCCATGGCGGCTTGCCTCCCAGAATCCATGACCTGCTGGAGCTCCTCAGATTGGTCGGTCAGAAGGACCCGACGGTCGGCAGCTATCGCTCGGACGCTGTTCGGCTCGGTTCTTTCGCTGTGCTCGTCCGCTATCCGGGCGCATCGGCCACACCTTCCGACGCCAAGGCAGCGATGACCTCCATGCGCCGCCTGCGGCGTGCCCTGCGTCGTCGGCTGGGGCTTTGACCGCCTAGAGTGCGTGCTCACACCTGGGAGAAGGAGCCTGTCTTGCGTTGCCCGAAATGCCGTTCGACCGAGACCTGGCAGGTGTCCTTCCTCGGGATGACACCCTACGCGAGACGAATCCAGGCCTCGGGCCGGCGCCTGGAGTCCGGCGCCTGGATGTCGCCCGCTACGGGCGATTGCCCGGCGACCCTCGCCCGCGTGCTCCCCGGTTTCTACTGCGTTGGGTGCGCCGAAGGGCGGCCCGAGCTCCGGGGCGAGGAGGTCTACGACGCACTGGCGAGGGAAGTGCCGCCGCAGCCCGGCGCAGTCTCGACCGGGAACAGGGGTGCCGGAGAAGGCGGGGGAGCAGGGGCGAAGGGGAAGGCCTCAGGTGCCTCCCGTATTGTCCCGTCCGCGACAGCGGGCGTGCCCGGCCCGGCGTTCGACCTGGACTCCGCGATCGCGATCCTGCGTGCCGGCACGAAGGATCAGCATCAGGAGCCGATCAAGATCTCAGACCCGGCCCCGGCCCGCACGGTCTCGGCGGACGCGATCGCGGGGCTCGAACCCGCGGTCCGCGCCTTGCTCGTCCGCGACCCGTACGAGCACCAGGCCGACGCCGTCCGGAAGGGGCTGGAGGGCCGAAGCATCGTCCTTTCCACGGCGACAGCCTCGGGGAAGTCCCTGGTCTACCAGACGCTCGCCGCGCAGGCGCTCCTCGACCCGCAGGCCACCGTCCTCTACCTCGCCCCGCTGAATGCTCTCCTCACCGACCAGCTTGACGCATTCGAGCGGTTCTTCGGCGGCGGCACGCCCGCACCGGTGCGCGCCGAGGGCTCGCTGGCGGAATTCGCGCGAGAAGTCTACATCGGCGAGACCCGGCTCCACGTCGCGCGCTACGACGGGGCCGTCCCCTCCGAGGGGGACCGCCGCCGGGAGATCGTCCGCCTCCGGCCCCGGCTACTCCTCACGAATCCCGAGATGCTCGTAAGGGCTATCCTGACCCGCGCCCACGGCAACAAGGGTCCGGAGATCAAGCCGATGGGTGCGCCGGACGTGTGGTCGTACCTCTTCAAGGGCCTCCGCCTGGTGGTGATCGACGAGCTGCATGCGTACCGCGGCGTATTCGGTGCGCACCTCGCGAACATCCTCCGGAGGGTGCGCCGCATGACCCACCTCTGCGGAGGCGACGACGGCGCAATCCGCTACGTCGCGTGCAGCGCCACCATCCGCGAGCCCGCGCGAACCGCGGGGGAGATCCTGGGCACGGACGATCTCTTCGTCGTCGGGCCGGATCGGGACACCTCCCCCCGCCATCGGCGCGTGATGATCGCGGTGACGTCCAGGGGGGAGCGGCTCGAAACCTTCGCGGGACGCCTTCTGCCGAAGGTCGCATTCGAGGCCGGCGCCCGCACGATCGCCTTCCGCGACAACATTCCCGCGATCCAGGCGCTGGCGAAGCGGCTTTCGAGGGACCACGGCACGTCGCGCGTCCGCGTCTTCTGCCGGAACTACCCGGCGGACGAGAAGGCGAAGAGACTTCGCGACCTCCGCGACGGGAGCGTACAGTGCCTCATCTCCACTTCGGCGCTGGAGCTCGGCATCGACATCGGCGACCTGAACGCTTCCGTCCTCCTCGGGTACCCAGGCTCCATCGCGAAGACCTGGCAGATGCTCGGACGCGCCGGCCGCGCCGGAGACGGTCTCCTTCTCTTCGTGGCGGACACGAACTACCTCGATCAGTACTGGTACGAGCACGCGAACGAACTGGTCCCGGAGAAATCCGAGCCGGAGGAGATCATCGTCGACCCCGACAACGAGTATGTCGTGGAGGAGCACGTGCGCGGCGCCGCGCTCGACCACGTCCTCGATCCGGAACGCGACGGGCGGTTCTTCGGCGACACACCCGAGGGCGGCCCCTTCGCGCGCGCCCTCAACGCGCTAGGCAATGGAACGAACGAGGGTCTCCGGCAGGAACAGGACGTCTGGATCCTACCGAAGACGGCCGAGAAGCGCGCACGCGAGATCCCGCTGCGCAGCCTCGGCCAGTTCAGCGTGCCGGTGTATGAGGGCGCGCGATCGGATGAGAAGTGGCCGCTCCTGGAGGAGCAGAGCCACCGGGCGCCGCAGCGGCTCTTCCGCGGCGCCGTCTTCGTCTGGGAAGGCAAATACTACCGCTCGCTCCGGCTCGTCATCCCCGAGGATGGGTCGCCGGCGGGCGGGCGGGACGTGTACGCCGAGGTGGAAGAGCTCGAACGGCCCGGTCACCTTACGATCGCGAAGACGCGGACGGAGACGACGATCCTTAGCCGGTTGTCCAAGCCGCTCGCGACCGGGGGGAAGGACACGGGATGGGGGAGGGTGGAGGTCCGGACGATCGTCGAGGGATACTACAAGGACCCGCGGCAGGTATGCGAGATCGAGGGTTCGGCGGGGGAGGTGGGCCGGGCCGGATACGTCGCGTTCGACGACGACGGCCCACCGCAGCGCGCGTACCGGACGCAGGGCGCGTGGTTCCAGCTCGGACCGGAGATCACCGGCACGGTCGAGGATGCGCGGCTCGGCCTGGTCCTCGAAACGGTCGCCGAGGCCCTCGTGCGCGCCGCGCCGCTCCTTCGCTTCGCCAGCCCCGGCGACCTGGACGCGTCCGCGGCGCTGAACGCTGCGGACTTCGCCGATCCGGATCCCGTGATCTACGTGAATGAGACGGTGCTCGGCGGGGCGGGGCTCGCGCGCCGGCTGTTCGAGCGGCGGCGCGACGCCGTGGGGGCGGCGAGGAAACTGCTCGCGGACTGCCCGCGCTGCTCGCCCAAGCGCGCGCGCTCGAACGGGTGCCCGCTCTGCGTCTCTGTTCCGAGCGGCCTCCAGGACCGCGCGGGCGCAATCACGCTCCTCGATGCGTGGGAGAAGGCGCTCGCCGGAACGCCCGCGGCCCTCCCTCCGGCCCCGCCCGGCGGCGGCCCACGCGTTTCGATCCCCGAGCTCATGCGGAGACTCGGGTTCGGGAGCGTGACGCATGTCGCGAACGGCGGCATGGGTTCCGTCTGGCGCGGTCTCTGGAAAGGCCGCGACGTCGCCATCAAGCTCGCTCGCGACGACGGCGGTGACTCCACGCGGGCCGCCCGCCGGCGCGACCTCAAGGCGGAGGCGGAGCGGCTGCTCTCGCTCGACCATTCGAACATCCTGAAAGTCCTCCACGTCCAGCCCATCGAAGGCGGCGTGGCGGTGGTCACGGATTGGGCGGACGGCGGGGACCTCGGGGCCTTTCGCCGGCGCGAGCCTCCCCCGACGGAGGAGGTGGCGTTCGAGGTGTGGCGCAAGATCGTGGCGGCGGTGGCCTACCTCCATACAAGCGGGGTCGTTCACCGCGACCTGAAGGATACGAACATCCTCTTCCGCAAAGGCGAGCCCCTCGTCGCCGATTTCGGCGTCGCGCGCGACCTGCGCCGCGAGCGGCGGACGACCGCCCAGGCGGGCACGTCTGACTGGGCCGCCCCCGAGCAGCTCACGCTCGCGGGCGGCGTCGCCCCGATCGCCGCCACGATGGATGTCTTCGCGCTGGGCAGGCTGCTGGCGTACCTGCTGACCGGAGACGCGACCGCCGCGAAGGTCAACCAGGTGAGAGGCTTCCCGGCCGCGATCCCTGAACGACTCCACGCGGTCCTGGCCCGGTGCCTCGCCAAAGATCCCTGCAAGCGGCCGGTGGACGCAATCGCGCTGTCGAAAGAGCTCCCGTCCTGACGAGCCCGGGTTCCGCCATCGACACCGGCCCCCGATCCCCGGAGACGGAATTGGCTACCATCCGAAAAGCGGGTCCCTTCGCGAACGAGGCGGAGCGGCGCGCCGTCGCGGCCCTCGAGCGCGCGCTGCCTCCGAATGCCGTCATCGTCACCAATTTCTACCTGCCGTCCCATCGGGACACGCTGGAGATCGACGCGGTGGTCGTCTCCGCGCTTGGGGTCGTCGCGGTCGAGGTGAAGGACTGGCGGGGCGAGATCCACTTCGAATCCGCCGCGTGCTACCGGGGTGCCGAGCGGGTGGAGGATCCGCGTCAGCTCGTCTCGCATAAGGCGAAGGTCCTCCACTCCTTCCTCCGCGAACGGGTGGGCTCCAGGGGACCGGACGTCGTCACGAACCCGATCCTCCTCTTCGCCCGCGACGACACCCGGATCGACGGTGACCTGGGTGAGGGCGTGCGCGTCGCGCGGCTCTCCGAGGGCGTGGGCTTCGTTGCGCGCGGGTTCCCCGGCGGTCGGCGGCAGTCGCCGGCCCTCAACGCGGATGAGATCGCGAGGACGGCCGATGCGATGTGCGCGGCGCACGACAGGCGCCACCATCGCCGGATCGGCGCCTACGCGCTCGGGGAGAAGCTCGCCGACCCGCCGGCCGAGGAATACCGGGGCTGGGAGCTGGCGTTTCCGGAACGCGGCCTCCGGCTCGCCCGCCGCATCGTCGACGATCTCGCCCCGCCGGCCGAACGCGAGGAGGACGTTCGCTCGGCGAAACGGCATGCGGTCGCGCTCCGAGAGCTGGAGGAACTGCGGCTCGCCGCGCTCCCGATCGTGTACAGCGTCTTCGCCGATCCGAACGATGACGCGGGGCTCTGGACCGCGTACGAGGGGGTCGAGGGCGCTGCCCTTTCCGACGCACCGCTCCAGCCCATGGAGAAGGTGGCCGCCCTCGCCAGGGCGGCGGAGGCGCTGGAGGCGTGCCATCGGAAGAGCGTCCTGCATCGGGGGCTGTCGCCAGAGTGCCTCGTCATTCCGGCCGGGGGTAGCACACCCCGGATCATCAGGTTCGAGTTCGCGCGCGTGCGAGGGCAGAAGACCGTCGCTGCGGGTCGTTCGGCGGGACGCCTGAAAGCCCTCCCGAACGCCGCGCCCGAGGTTCGGAAGGATCCGATGAACGCGTCTCCTGCCTCGGACATCTACTCGCTGGGCACGGTCGCGGCAGAAGTGCTTGCGGGCGAACGGCTCCTGGAGCCCGCGCGCGTGCGCGACTTGGTCAAGAAGATCCGGCCGCGGGATGTCGCCGAGGTCGTCCGGAAGATGGTCGAGGACGACCCGAGGCGCCGGTTCGCTTCGATGGCGCTCGTGGCGCAGGCCCTTTGGAGCGTTCACCGATGATCGACCCCGCAGCCGACGGACCTGCCGCGGAAGGACTCGGCGCGGATACCGCCTCCCCGGGTGCATCCGCCGCTCCCGCGTCGCCGGCCGGCGTCCCGGAGGATTTCCGCAAGAGGCTGCGGCGCGCGTTCCCCGCGTTCACGGACTTCACCTGTCCGGAGCAGGGCGCCATCGCCCGGGCGTTCTGGGCGGGCAAACCCCTCGACGTGCTGGGCCTCCTTCCGACGGGCAAGGGGAAGAGCCTCACCTTCCTCCTGCCCGCGCGCCTGTGGAGCAAGGAGCACGACGGGCGCGGCCTCGTGGTCGTCGTGTCGCCCATCCTCGCGCTCATGCAGGATCAGGTGGATGCTGTAGGGCGCCTGGAGCGGAGCTATCCCGGGGCCCGGCTCCTCGCCCGCCAGCTCAACTCCGCGGTCTCGCCCGAGGAGAAGCGCGAGGTCCGGCGTGAGGTGCGCCTCGGGCGCGTGAACCTCCTCTACCTCGGGCCCGAGACGCTCGTCCAGCCCTGGACCTACGAGATGCTCGCGGACGCCGCCTCGAACCGAATCCTGCGAGGCCTGGTCGTGGACGAAGCGCACATGATCGCCGAGTGGGGCGACGAGTTCCGCACCGCGTTCAAGCGCATGGGGCCCGTCCGCCGCCTGCTTCGGGAGGCCTGTCCGCAGGACGAGCCGCTCCGCACGCTCCTCTTGACCGCCACCCTGCCGCCCGAGGGCCGTGGCGCGATCCTGCGGTCTGTAGGGTGTTCACCTGATACGACCGCGGTCATCGAGCACCGGTCGATCCGCGGCGAGCACCGGCTGGTCGTCCGGCACGCGCACGACCACGACGAGAAGCTCGGCCTCCTCCGGGAGGACGTCGGCCGCCTCCGGCCCTCGGGATCGGGCATCATCTACTGCGCGATGCGGACGCACTGCGAGGAAATCGCCGCGTCTCTCGAAGCGACGGGCCTGGGACCCGCGGTCCACTTCCACGGGGGCACGGCGCCCGATCGCCGGCGCGAGCTCTTGCGGGAATTCCGGGCGAGCGACAGGCTCGTGATCGCGGCGACCGACGCCTTCGGCCTCGGCGTGGACAAGCCCGACGTGCGCTGGGTCGTCCACTTCAGCATGCCGAATTCGCTCGACGCCTACTACCAGGAGATCGGCCGCGCGGGCCGGGACGGAAAGGCGTGCGAGGCGGTGCTCTACTACTGTCCTGCGGACAAGGGGCACGCGAAGCGGAACGCGCACAAGGTGCTGACGCCCGAGAAATTCGAGTCCCGCTTCCGCGCGCTGCGCGAAGGGGCCGTAACGGTGCAGGTGTCGGACGCGCCCGAGCCCTTCAAGCTGGTCGAGGAAACCGAGCTTCCCGACTACGTCGAGGACCCCGCGAAGGCCCGCGCGAGCAAGGCCAGCCTGAGGACCCACGCCGAGTGGAACTACGCCGTGCTGGTGCGCGCCGACGAGCAGGGCTTGATCGAGTTGGGCCCGGAAGTGCTCTTCGAAGTGCGCTGCCGGCTCTCGGAACGCGCGACGATCGGCGACGCGCGGAAGCGAGCCCCGAAGGCTGCCGCGGCGGGGATGCTGGACGCTCTCGCGGGCGGTCGCGTGGTGACCCTCTCTCTCGGCAGGGCGGCGGCGCGCGCCTCGGTGCCGCCGCGCGCGCTCCAGCAGGAGATCTTCGACCTCCTGGGGGAGGGCGTGCTCTTCCTGCCGGACGACCCGGACGACCGGCTCTGGGACACGCGGATCCTGGTGGTGGACCGTGCTGGTGGGACGACCCGGAGACGGGAGGAGGACACGCGTCGCCGCTGGGAACGGCAGGCCAAGAGCAGCCGGCGCGTGGACGAGATGGCGAACTATGCGCGCTCAGTCGAGTGCCGCCGTTTCCACTTCTTCCGCACGTACGGCTATTCCGACCTTGCCCCGCCGGGCGGCTGCGGCCGTTGTGACGTCTGTTGCGGCGGGTAGGCGCGCCGGCTCGTGCGGCGCCCCGGGTGGGGGTGGGGCCGATCGGGCACTGCTCGACCTGGGTCGCGTTCAAGCCATGCTCCGGACCCCGGAGAACGAGGAGCTGATTGAGACCCTCTTCGAGTTCCTCGACCGGTCGGGCCCGCCAGAGGCCGCGCCCCACGCGCCGGAAGTACGTCTGCTCACCGACGACTACATGCCTCGCCTGATCCAGCAGCTCGAGCAGCAGGCCTCCCTCGCCGAGACCCTCTCGCGGCTGAACGCCGTGGAGGGGATGGAGCTGATCGTGCTGGCGCGGATCTCCCAGAGGCTGGCGAGCCGTGCCTCGCTGCATACAGTCCTGGGGGAGGTCCTCGGACAGCTCGGCGCTGGGTGCACGTCGCGCGCGACGCCGCGGGGGGGCCGGCCCGGCTCTTCGGGGTCTCGGTCGACGTCACCGACGCCCGGCTCGCCGCCCAACGCCGGGACGTCGAACACGCCATCGCGAGGATCCTCTCGGAGGCGAACGGCTTGGCGGAGACCAGACGCAGGTTGCTGGGGGCCATCGGGGCCGCCCTGGGGTGGGAGGTCGGTGCCATCTACAGCATTCACCCCAAGGGGGAGACCCTGCAGCTCGACGCCTTCTGGCATGCGTCCGATGTGCAGGTACCCCGGTTCGAGAGCCGGACACGCGGGGAGCGGTTCCAGAGCGG
>JACPWG010000144.1 GCA_016197205.1 Planctomycetota bacterium | reverse complement strand
ACCAATTTCCTCGGCGATTTCGGCCGCCTGCTTCGTTGCGCTCGCTCGACGTAGTTCTCCGTTACTACGCCTCGCTCGCGCGCCTCGCGGGCGGCCGAACTTACCTTCGGCTATTGGTCACCGACTTCCGTGGGGCGGTACTCAGCGTCCGCGCAGCGCACTCCCTCCTCCGAAATCGCAACGGCCGCCAAAGCATGTCCGACTCCGCAGCTCCCACGCAGGGCCCGAGCGCGACCCCTCCGGACGCCTCTTTTCGCGACCTCGCCCTTTGGCTCGCCGCCTCCGCGGGCGCGGCCGTCTTCATCGATCGAGCCGGCCCCTGGTTTCGTGGGTGGGGAGGGGCGTGCGAGCTGTCGCTGGTCTTTCCCTTCGGTCTCGCCCTCGCCGCCGCCCCATGCCTCGCCGCGCGCGACCTCTTTCTGGGCCCGGCCGCGCGCTTCCACCCGACCGGCCGCCTCGCCCTCGTCGTCGCGGCGGTCGCGGCCTCCTCCCTCGCCCTGCCCTACGACGGCCTTCCCTGGGTCCTCGCGCTGCACACCGCCGCCCTCCCCATGAACCTCGTCCTCGGTCTGGTCGCCCTTCGCAAGTCCACCGCGTCGGGAAAGACCTGGCGCCGGCTCCCGCTGCTCGTCGGGGCGGGGGAGCCCGTCTTCTTCGTTCTCCTCTTCGCCCTCTCCCTCCTTGGCGCGTCCGCGGGCTGAAGCGCGGGCGCCCGCGGCCTCCGACGAAGGCTTGTGGGCCTTCAATGTCGTTCCGGTAGGTCCTTCGTTCCCGTCGCAGGCGCGTCCCGCGTGGAAACCGAACCGCGACCGTAAGGGAGCGGTCTGGGGGCGTTCTGCCATGACCTCCGGTTCGAGGCCGCCGACCCGCATGGGAGCGCACTGCGAACCCACCGGGCAGCGAGGTCGAATTCGCGGCTCTGGAAGAACGTGCGGAGACCGCTCCCTCACGGTCGCGGTTCCGTGTGTCCGCCGCGGACCCGTTCCGCTTCCATCGTCCCGATGTCGTGCACCCCCAGGATGGATAGGGAAGGCCCACTAGCCGCGTGGCTCTTCGGGTGAACGCCCGAGGAGCGTGCGTTCGAGAGCGAGCAATCTCGCTTCGAGGCTCGACGCGACGTTGGCGAGGAGCCGGCAGGCGTACGTGGCCAAGAGACACCATGCGAGCGGATGCCAGTAGGAGAGAGCGACCAGCGTATGGGAAGCGACGGCGGAAAGTCGCCCGGAACCCGATTGGGCGAGAATGGATCCGAGGAGCATCAGCGAGAGGCCGCAGGGGAGCAGGAGGAGAGCGGCGTAGCGAAAGAAGCGCATCCCCCCGATGCCCGCGATGGCATCCCGTTCCGTCTGCCGCACCAGGAAACTCAGGAGGAGTACGCCCAGGAGGAGTTGAGGGAGGTCATGAACGAAGAACTCGTCCCAGCGAGTCTGCCAACTGGTTGGAGCAGGGTAGGCCACCAACCCGCCGATAGGGCCGAACCCGCTCCGGTCGTCGAAAAGCCGTACGAGGCACGCGCCGAACAGGGCCCCGACGAGCAAGGTGAGCGCCGTGACCGCGGTGGACGCTCGCCCCGCCCCGGCCCCCGCGCCCGGCGCGCCGGCGTTCTTCGTCGCGACGCGCGGCAGCACGAGGGCCAGCCTTCCGCCCGGCCGGTAGCGCGCGAGATTTCGCTCGACCACGGCGCTTGCCGACCTCAGGCGCGCCTCCATCGCCCGGCACTCGCCGCAAAGCTCCAGGTGCCCGGCGATCACCTGGGCGTCCGCGGGGTCCGTCTCCAGGTCGATGTAGGCGCCGAGCGCGCCGGAGATCTCAGGACAGTCCAAGGCGGAGGCCCTCCTCTTTCTCGAGGCGCGACACTTCCTGGCTCACGACCTCGTGGACTCGCTGCAGCGTCGCGCGCGCATCGGACGACGACTCCCCCAGCAGCCGAGCCAGCTCCCGATAGGGCAGCCGGTAGACGAAGCGCAAGATGAAGTGGGCGCGCAGCCCGGGCTCGAGCCGCCCGGACAGGGCCGCGACGGCGCGCTGCGCCCGCAGCTTCTCGGTCCCGTGGACCGAATGGCCGCCCGCGTTCGGCGTTTCGCCTGCGGTCTCCTCCGCGCCGTTCGGACCGCCGCCACCGGCCGCCGCTCCCGCGGTCGTCTTCTCCGTCGGCTCCGCCGCCGCCGGCGCCACGCCCGCCGCCCACGCCTCGCGCGCCATCGCTCTCACGAGCGCAGGCAACTCCGCCGCCGCGACCTCACCCGCCGTTACCCGGGCGTACAGCCCCTGAAAGATGGCCGCCATCCGGGCGGTCGAGGGCGCGAGCTCCCCCGTCTCCCGGAAAAGCACCGCGTGCGCGAGCGGCCGGTAGGCGTCGACGAGCCGGTAGAAGGCCTCCCCATCCCCCGCCCGCGTCGCGTCGAGCCATGCCCCCTCGTTCGCGTCCATCATGCGTGCGACCATCCCCTCGGTCCGGGCGGAAACTTCGCCCCCGCTCGCCAGCATAGTTTCCGGCGCCCGCCGCGTCAATGCCGCCTTCTCGAGAAGACCGCCCGTGACCGCGCGCCGCCCCCGGCCTCGGGCTTGCCGCCCTGCACCGCCGGGAGTCGCGGGTCGGTCGCGCGGCTCACCGGACGGCGGACGCGTCCGCAACCGCCGGAGGCTCCAGGATCTCCCGCACCTTGCGCAGGAGCGCCGCGGCTGCGACCGGCTTTTGCAGGAACGGGGTGGACGGGTCCAACGTGCCTTCAGGGGTCAGCGCGCCGCCCGGGTAGCCGGACATGAAAAGGACTTTCATGTTCGGTCTCTGCGCCGCCACCCGGCCGGCAAGTTCCGGTCCGTTCATGCCCGGCATGACCACGTCGGAGATGAGGAGGTGGATCGGACCGGCATGCCCCTCCAACACCTGCAGGGCCTGGAGGGGATGCTCGGCCTCGAGCACGGCATAGCCGTGATCCGCGAGAAGCGTGCGCAGGAAGCTCCGAACGACGTCGCTGTCGTCCACGAGCAGGAGGGTTTCCTTTCCATCGAGATCCACGGCGCGCGCTCGACTCGTCTCCTTCGACGCGCCTGCGTCCTCCGTCCTGGGCAGGTACACCTTGAAGACGCTCCCCTTGCCGACTTCGCTGTACACCCAGATGCTGCCTCCGCTCTGCTTGACGACGCCGTATACGGTGGCGAGTCCGAGCCCCGTCCCCCGGCCTGCCGGTTTGGTGGTGAAGAAGGGCTCGAAGAGCCGGGCCTGGGTTTCCGCATCCATGCCGATGCCGGTGTCCGTGACTTCCAGGAGCACGTGCGGGCCTGCTTTCGTCCCCGGCCTCTCGCGGGCATAGGCCTCGTCCAGCCGGATGTCCGACGTCGAGATCGTGAGCCTGCCCCCGTTCGGCATCGCATCCCGGGCATTGACCGCGAGGTTCATGAGCACCTGCTCCATTTGCGCGCGGTCCGCATGGACTTTCCCCAGCTCCGCCGGCGCAGGCGTGAGCAGCTCGATGTGCTCCCCCAGCGTGCGGAGCAGCAGCTTTCTCAGCTCCGACACGACGCTCCGCAGGTCCAGGACCTCCGGCTCCAGCACCTGCTTCCGGCCGAAGGCCAGGAGCTGGCGGGTCAGCGACGCGGCCGACTCGCCCGCCTGCTGAATCGACTCCGCGTAGGGGCGGAGCGTCGAGTCCGACGGGAGCTTGAGCAGGAGCAGCTCGCTGAAACCGAGGATCGCGTTCAACAGGTTGTTGAAGTCATGCGCGACGCCGCCCGCGAGCAGGCCGAGCGACTCCACTTTCTGCGACTGGCGAGAGCGCTCCTCCAGCGACTTTCGTTCGGTGATGTCCTCCCAGATCCCCAAGATCTCACGGGGGCGCCCGTTCTCGTCCCGCACCAGCGTGACATGGTCCGCGAACCATCGTTCCCGGTCGTCGGCGCGACGCCAGCGATACTCCGAAACCGCGGTGCCGCGGTCCAGGCTTGCGCTCAGCTCCCCCACCACGCGGTCGAGGTCGACCGGCCGCAGCCGTGAGGCCCAGAAGCCCGGCTCCCGCAGAAAGCGTTCGGACGTGAACCCCGAGAGGCGTTCGATTTGGGCGCTCACCCACACGGGCATTCGGTCCGAGGCGCGCAACCGGTAGAGCCCCACGGGGAGGGCCGCGAGCAGGAAGGTCTCCTGTTGAAAGGTGGCGAGGTGCGCGCGCTTCCGCTCCCGCTCCACCAGTGCCCGCCGGAGGACGGGGCCCAGGCGCGCCAGACGGTGTTTCATGACGTAATCGGTCGCCCCGGCCTTCAGCGCGTCGATCGCGGTCTCCTCGCCGCAGGTCCCGCTGAGAAAGATGAAGGGGAGGTCCGGGTTCCACGCACGCACGATCGGCAAGGCCGTGCTGCCCTCGAACCCCGGCAAAGCGTAGTCGCAGAACACCGCGTCGAAGCTCCCGCCCTCCAACGCGAGACGGAGCGCCGCGAGGGTGTCGACTCGGGTCACCGAGGGCTCGAAGCCGGCCAGCGAAAGCTCCCTCTGGACCAGGAAGGCGTCGTCCTCGGAGTCCTCGACATGCAAGATGCGAAGCGGTGTTCCCATCGTCTGGCCTCTTTCCTTACTCCCTGCCGGCTGTGCGGTCCCGGTTTCCCCCGACTCCGTACCGCCGCATCTTGTCCAGGAGCCCCTGGCGCGAGAGGCCGAGAGCCCGCGCGGCTACGGTCTTGTTGTTCCGCGCCGCGTGCAGCGCCTGCTCGATCGCGGACCGCTCGAAGGCCCGAATCCCCTCCGCGAGCGGGCGCGAGCGCGCCGAGGGCGAGCCCTGGGACGCGTCCCCGCCGGCCGCCCCCGCGCGCCGAATCGGCTCGGACAGCTCTTCCGGCTGCAACAGGTTGCGACGCGACAACAGGACCAACCGCTTCATTTCGTTCTCGAGCTCGCGCGCGTTCCCCGGCCAGGGGTAGCGGAGCACGCTCTCCAGCGCCTCCGGCGACAGCGCCTTCGGCTCCTTCCGCATCTCCTCGGCGTGCTTCCGCAGGAAGTGGTTCGCGAGGATCGGGATGTCCTCGGGGATCTCCCGCAAGGCCGGCATGCGGATCCGGATGACGTTCAGCCGATAGAAGAGGTCCTCGCGAAATCGGCCGTCCCGCATCGCGGCGTCCAGGTCCCGGTGGGTGGCCGCCAGCACCCGCACGTCGATCGGGCGCCCCTTTCGCGACCCCACCCGCTCCACGATCCCCTCCTGCAGCAGCCGGAGGATCTTCGCCTGCGCCGCAAGGCTCAGGTCGCCGATTTCGTCGAGAAAGAGCGTCCCATGGTCGGCCGTTTCGAACTTTCCCGGCCGCGCGTCCACGCCCGTCGCGACGCCGCTCTCCATCCCGAAGAGCTCGCTCTCGACCAGACTGTCCGGCAGCGCGGCGCAGTTCACCGGCACGAACGGGCCCGCGGCCCGCGGGCTGCCATAGTGGATCGCGCAGGCGATCAGCTCTTTCCCCGTCCCGCTCTCGCCGGAGATCAGGACGGTCGCCTTGCTGTCGTTCACGCGCTCCACCAGCCGCAGGACTTCCTGCAGCTTCGACGAGAGCCCGACGATGTGGCGCGTCGCGAAGCACGCGACGACCTCGCGCCGGAGGGTCGCATTCTCCTGCACGAGGCGCGCCTCGTGCCGCCGCAACTCGTCGATCAAGAGGGCCGTCTCGAGCGCGGACGCCACGTGGCCGGCGAGGGCGCCCAACAACTCCTCGTCGTCCCGGTCGAACGCGCCCTGCCGTTTGTTGAGGGCCTGGAAGGTGCCGATGATCTCCCCTTGGTGATTACGCAGGGGGACGACCAGCAGGTTGCGCGTGCGAAGCCCGGTGCGCCGATCCAGCTCCGGGTTGAAGCGAGCGTCCCGGGAGACGTCCTCGACGTTGATGACTTTGCCGGTGAGTGCCGCCGCCCCCGCGATGCCGGAACCGGCATCGAAGCGGATGTGCTCGCCGTCGAGGGTCACGACCGACCGAAGCTGGCGCTTCTCGTGATCCAGCAGGAAGACGCTCGCCAGCTCGGCACGGAGCAGTCGAGTGGCCTCGCGGGCGATGAGCCGCATGAGACCGCCCAGGTCGCGTTGCGCATTCAGCCGCCGGCTCAGCCGGAGGAGCGAATGCAGTCGGGAGTCCGCGCGTCCCGACGCCCGTTCGTCCCCCCCGACACCGTCCCCCCCGAGCGCTGGCTTCCCCACGGTCTTGTTCCCCCGCTCTGCTGTCCGCCCGCCTCCGGGGCTCGCGATCGTCTACCGCGTGGACAGTCCGACAAGTTGCTGGACACCCCTGGACGGCCGGGACATGGACTCGATCGGGGGGGACGCGAAGGCCTCCAGAGCATACCCGCGGCCCGTCAACCCCAAAAGGTCGCTTCCCGTGTGCGCCGGCCGCTTCCCAGTCCCATGCGAGGCCGAACGCACACGGTTGCTTGCCCTTCCGCATGACGCTTCGGCCGGCCCCAAGTCGCCGGCGGCCTGGACGAACCGCCCGCTCGCGAACAGTTTTCAAGCCCGGAAGTCGCCATTGCACGCCGGCCTGAAAGGAGCAGCGCACATTTCGTGCCGCGAGGGGGTTGAGCGCTCACAGGGTCGAGTTGAGGGCCAAGGGCTTGGTTTGGCAAGTCTTTTGGCTTCGGAGGGTCTTCCTGCCATCAAGGATCTAGGGCGCACGGCAGATCTCACACTCAACCCGCGTTGGTACCCTCAACGAAACGCGAGCACTGCTCGACGGCTGTCGCGGGCCAAGCGCTTTCATCGGGGGGACGCCGAGTACTTTCACGACTCCTGTCTAACTACACGACGAAGTACCGCTCCACGGAAGTCGGTGGCCAATAGCCGAAGGCAAGTTCCGCCGCCCGCGAGGCGCGCGAGCGAGGCGTAGTAACGGAGCACTACGTCGAGCGAGCGCAACGAAGCAGGCGGCCGAAATCGCCGAGGAAATTGGTCACCCAATTCTGTGGGGTGGTACTAAGCGAACCATGATACACTCTCAGCCTCCCGACCCCGAGACGGCAACACCGGGCTCCGAGAGATCCAGCTTGACTCCGTTTCGGCAGGTCAGGTAGGCTGACCGACCCACGCCGCAGCCGCCGTCGGCCGGCGGCCGGCGGCCGGCCGCCGCCCCTCCCCCGCTTGCGCGGCCCGCGGCCTCTTCGATGGCTTCGCCCGTCGACCCGCACGCTGGGATCGTCCACTGCATGGCACTCTCGCGCCGGACCTTTCGTGTCTTCGTCAGCTCGACCTTCAGCGATCTGAAGGCCGAGCGCAACGCCCTCCAGCGCGACGTTTTCCCCCGTCTCGCCGAGCTCTGCGCCCGCTCCGGCTGCCGCTTCCAGGCGATCGACTTGCGCTGGGGCATCCGGGACGAGGCCGCGCTCGACCAGCGTACGCTCCCCATTTGCCTGGACGAAGTCGCACGCTGCCGGCGCGTCTCCCCGCGACCCAACTTCATCCTTCTCCTCGGCGATCGCTATGGCTGGCGCCCCCTGCCCGCGGAAATCCCGGTTGACGAATTCGAAAGCCTCGTCCGCAGCGCCACGCGCACACCCCCCTCCTCCTCCGCAGCCGCCGAGGCGCACCTGCTCGCGCAATGGTACGGGCGGGACGAGAACGCGCTTCCACCGGTCTACGTGCTCCAGCCGCGCACCGGGGAGTTCGTCGATCCCGCCCGTTGGGAAAGGGTCGAGCGCCGCCTCCATGCGCTGCTGGCCGATGCGGCCGCGCGCGCCCCCCTCGAGCCCGCGGCGCGCGAAAAGTACGCGGCGTCGGCGACCGAGCAGGAGATCGTGCACGGCGCGCTCGGCGTCGCGGACGCACGCGACCACGTCTTCGCGTTCGTGCGGGAGATCCGCGGCCTCCCCGACGACGAGACCGCGCGCGAGTACGTCGACCTCGACCCGGACGGACGCCGCGACGCGGAGGCGGTCGGCCGGCTGGCCGCGCTCCACCAGCGGCTCACGCAAGCCCTCGGCGACCACGTGCGCCGCTATGCCTGTGACTGGGTCGCTCGCGCCCTTACCGTCGAGCACGTCCCGCGGCTATGCGAGGACGTCTACGCGTCGTTGGCGCGCGTCATCTCCGCGGAGGTCGCGCGGCTCGAACGGGTGGACGAGGTGGACCGGGAGGCCGGCGAGCACGAGGCCTTTGGTCGGGAGCGCGCGCGGTCCTTCGTCGGCCGTGCGGCCGAGCTCGAACGCCTCGCCGCGGGCCTGCGGGCCGGCGGCTCACGCCCTCTCCTGGTCCTGGGCGCTTCCGGCACCGGGAAATCCGCGCTCGTCGCGAGGGCGGCGGAGGAGGCGCGCCGCGCGCTTCCGCACGCGCAGGTCGTCGTCCGGTTCATCGGCGCCACGCCCGCCTCGTCGGATGGGCGCGCCCTCCTTGCCGGGCTGTGCCGCGAACTCGCGCGTCGCTACGGCGCCGTCACGGACTCGGGGACGGAGGCGGGAACCGGCGCCTTCGAGGAACTGGTCCGGGAGGTACCCGAACGGCTCTCCCTCGCGACGGCCGAACGTCCGCTGCTCCTCTTCGTCGACGCCCTCGATCAACTCGCGCCGGCCGACCCCGCGCTGCGTTTGGCCTGGCTTCCGCAGCCGCTGCCCCAGCACGTCCGACTGGTCCTCTCGGCCTTGCCGGAAGCGGTCCCGCCTGGGCTTCTCGAGCGCGTCCCCGCGGAGGACCGGATCCCGCTCGAGCCGATGCCTTCGGCCGAGGGCCGCGCCCTCCTGGACGTCTGGCTCCACGCCGCCGGCCGTGCGCTCGCGCCTTCGCAGCGCGCGATGCTCGACCGCCGCATCGCCGGTTGCGGCCTGCCGCTCTTCCTGAAATTGGCCTTCGAGGAAACGAGGCGCAGCCGCTCGTACGAACCCGCGGTGGACCCGGGCGCGGACGTCCCGGCCGCTTTGCGTCGCCTCTTCGCGCGACTCGGGTCGGACGCGGCGCACGGCCCCGTCCTGGTCGCTCGCGCCCTGGGCTACCTGGCGGCGGCCCGGCACGGCCTCGCGGAGGACGAGTTCCTCCACGTGCTCTCGCTCGACCCGGAGGTCTGGGGCGATTTCCGTGCGCGCGCCCACCACGAGCCGCCGGAAGAACGGTTGCCGGTCGCGGTCTGGTCGCGACTCTTTCTCGACCTGGAGCCGTACCTGATGGAGCGCCGCGGCGACGGCGCGGCCCTCCTCACTTTCCACCACCGCCAGTTGGGGGAGGCCGCGGCCGAGGAGTTCCTCCCCTCCGCGGCGCGGCGCGCTCGCCACGCGCACCTGGCGCGTTACTTCGCGGCCCTTCCGGTCGGCGACGTGCGCCGCCTGAGCGAACTGCCGTACCAGCAGCGGCACGCGGGTCTTTGGAAGGAACTGGAGGCCACGCTCACCGACCTGGAATTCGTCGAGGCGAAGTGCCGCGCGGGGCTGGCCTACGATCTGGTTTCGGACTACGACAGGGCGTTGGGGTCGGATGCGCTTCCGCAGGAAGGGCGGGCTGAGGTCGAGGGCTTCGCCCGATTTGTGCGGGCGGAGACCCATGTCCTGGCGCGCTGGCCGGAGCTGTCGTTTCAGCAGGCGGCCAACCAGCCGGGGGACTCGCCGCCGGCGTACGCCGCGCGACGACGACTCGAGACGGGGGGTGAGGCGCGCGCGTGGCTGGAGTGGGCGGACAAGCCGCGTCGCAGGTCGGCGGCCGTGCTGACGCTGGCCGGGCATGCGGAGGTCGTGAGCGACTGCGCCTGGTCGCCGGACGGGACGCGCATCCTTTCGGCCGGGCACGATGGCACGCTTCGGCTATGGGCCGCGAACGACGGGCGCGAGCTGGCCGTGCTCACGGGACACGAGTCGTTCGTCTCGGGCTGCGCGTGGTCCACGGACGGCCGGCGGCTCGTGTCGGCCGGTTTCGACCGCGTGCTGCGCGTCTGGGACGCGGTATCGGGGAAGGCGGTCGCGGTGCTGGTCGGACACGAGGACGTGGTGACATGCGTCGCGCTTTCACCGGACGGGCGGCGGGTCGCGTCGGGCGGCAAGGACGGGACGCTCCGGCTCTGGGACGCCGAAGCGGGCGTCGAGCTCGGGCGGCTGGGGGCCGAGGGCGCGTGGATCGATGCGTGCGCGTTCGCGCCGGAGGGGACGCGCCTGCTCGCAGCCGAGCGGGACGAGCGTCGGGTGACGGTGTGGGACGTCGCCGCGCGGACGCCGTGCTTTCGATTGGTCGGTCATGCGGGCTGGGTCTGGGACTGCGCCGTCTCGCCGGACGGCCGGCGGATCGTGAGCGTGGGGGAGGACGGGACGGTGCGGGTGTGGGACGCGGAGACCGGCGTGGAGAGCGCGGTGCTGCGCGGGCATCCGGCCGCGGTCAAGGGGTGCGCGTGGTCGCCCGACGGCCGGCGCATCGCGACCTGCGGGACGGCGGGTGCGATCCGGGTGTGGGAGGCGGCGTCGGGGCGGGCCGTCGCGTGCATGGATGGGCCGGCCGCGACGGCCTACGCGTGTGCTTGGTCCCCCGACGGGCGACGGCTGGTCTCCGCGAGCGGCGATGGGACGCTTGTGGTGTGGGACGTCGAGGTCGCGTGCGCGGCGGCGCCGGCAATGGAGAAGTGTCCCTGGGGCTGGAATGCGGCCTGCGCGCCGGACGGTCGGCGCGGCGTGTCGCGCGGGGGGGACAAGTCGGTGGAGGTGTGGGACGTCGCGACCCGGCGAACGCTCGCCACGCTGGGCGGCGTCGGGACGGGAGCGGAGCTCGCGTGCCACGCCCTCGCGCCGGACGGGGCGCGGGTCGCGACCGGCGGGCTGGACGGTTCGCTCCGCGTGTGGGATGCGACGACGGGGCGTGAAACTTCGAGTTGGCGCGGCGGCGTCTGCGGCGTGAGCGCGTGCGCGTGGTCGCCCGACGGCCGGCGCGTGGCGGCCGCGACCGGCGATTACGTGCTCCGCGTCTTCGAGGGGGACGGCTTGCGAGAACTGGGGCCGCTGGCGTGGGGCGCGTACGTGACCGGCAACGTCTCAATTTCACCGGACGGCAGATGGATCGCGGCGGGGGCTTATCGGGAGGCCGTTCGCGTCTGGGACGCGCGGACCGGCGCGGAAGTCGTCTCGCTGCGGGCGCGCCTGGGTGCGGAAGGAGCGTGGGCCTGGCGGCCGGACGCGGAGCGGTTGGTCGCGGGCGGCGAAGACGGCCGCCTGCGGATGTGGGACGTCGGGTCGTGGCGGGAGGTCGCGAGCGTGGAGGCCCATGCCGGCTCGATCTACGCGTGCGTCGGGTCGCCCGACGGCAGCCGGTTCGCGACCGGCGGCCGGGACCAGGTGGTCCGCGTGTGGGAGGGGGAGCCGCCGCGCGTGCGCCTGCGGTTCCCGTGCGGCGGCAGAGTGACGAGCCTTGCCTTTGTCGGGCATGGGGCGGAGCTGCTCGCGGGCGTGAGCGGCTCCGGAGTCGTGCTGCGCCTGCACGGCGTCGAGTTGGGTGCGCCGCTCGTGACGGCGGTGCGGCGCGACGGCGCGCTTGGCGTCACGTGCCCTGCGTGCGGCGCGCTTCGCGAGGCGACCGACCTGCTGGACCGCGAGACGACGTGCCCGGCGTGCGGGCGGGTGTTGCGGGTGGCGGGTCGAGCGTACGACGCGGACCCGCCTTTCGTGCCCGCGGCGCCGCCGCCGGAGACGGGGGGCGAGGCCGTCGTGTGGCCGATTTGAGGGCGCGCGCGACATGGCTCCTTGGGCTCGTCACGCCCTCGCGATCCGATAGACGCAGCGGCGCGCGCCTTTGACCAGGTGCTCGGTCCGCTCGACGGAGACGCCTCGTCCGAGGACCGAGCGAAAGAGCGCGATTTCGCCCCCGCACAGCCCTTCGCAGAGGCGCGCGGTCGCCCAGATCGGGCAGTGGTTTTCGACGAGAAGCAGGCTGCCGTCGCGCTCGCGGGACCACTCCGCCATGTAGCCTTCGTCGCGCCGGAGGTCGGCCAGCGCCGCGACGCGTTTCTCGAGCGGCGCCTCGGGCCCGGGCAGCCGGGCCCGGTAGGCCGCGAGCTGCGCGCGCGTCCGCTCCGAGAGCAGCTTGCTGAGGCCCTTCTCCCCGAACGTCGCGCGCGCCGCCGCGAGCATGCCCACGGCCAGCTCCGCGTGGCTGTCGGGAAAACGCGCTTCGGCCGCCGGCGCGAGCCTCCAGATGCGCGCCGGCCGGCCCACGCGCCTGCGCTCGTCCGCGTGGACGACCAGCCCGGCCGTCGCCAGCGCGTACAGGTGCTGGCGGACCGCCATCGGCGTCACGTCCAGGTGCTGCGCAAGCTGCGCCGCGGTCCGCGGGCCCTTCGTCTTCAACTGGAAGAGCACGCGGTCCTGCGCGGCCGCGGGTCGCTCGGTCCTCATGGTCCCCAGCCTAACCCCGCCCGCGTACTTTTGCAAGATTCAACTTTACATAGTTTCAAAACATGATACTATAGAAACTGTCGTGGGGCTCGTCGCCACGCGACCTTCAGACCCCAATGAGGAGCGCAGCATGGACAATCTGACGTTGGACGACCGGACGCGGGCGGTGGTCGACCGCATGGAACACTGCCATCTGGGGGTGGCCGATGCGGACCGCAGCATCGACTTCTACCGGCGCGCGTTCGGGTTCGAGGTGCGCCACGACGCGGTCGGGCCGTACGGACGCTGCGTGCACGTCGGCTCGGATCGCTTCTACCTGGCGCTCTCGGAAGACCCGGGGCTGGAACGCTCCCGCCGGTCCGACTCGGCGTCCTTTTACCACCTGGGGCTCACCACGCCCGACCTCGCGGCGTTCAAAGCGCGACTCGTGCGCGAGGGCCTCCAGGTCGTGGACGAGGCCCGGCGGCCCGAGGGGGACGCGCTCTACCTCAACGATCCGGACGGGCATCAAATCGAGGTGGTGTCGTACAAGGCCGGCTACGTCTACGCGTAGTCGCCTCGGCAGGCCGGACCGGGAGGATGCGCAGATGCCTGAGGAAGGGAAGGTTCCGCTGCCCAGCCCCGTGCTCTTTGATTGTGGGATGTGCGGTCAGGAAATCACCGCGAAGGAGGCGCGACCGGCCTGGTCCGTCGAGTGCGAAGTGTGCGGCACCGAGGTCCTCGTGCCGAAGCGCTCGAAGGCGCCTCGGGCCCCTCGGACGCGGCCGTGCCCGGCCTGCCGCGCCGAGGTGGACGCGGCGGCGCGGAACTGCCCCGCGTGCGGGGCGAAGTTGCCGCGCCGGCTGCGTGGGGCGATCGGGTGCGGCGCGCTGGGCGCGGTCGCGCTCGCGATCGGGGTGGCCTGGCCGCCCGTGCTCGTCGCCGCCGTCCCGATGGCCGCGGGCTGCTTTGCCCTGGCCTTCCTGCTCGGCCGGGCGGCGCTGAAAAGGCCGCCCCGGGCCGGCGGCGGTGCGGGCGGCACTTGACGTTCGCGGCGCCGCGCCCCGCGCGCCCCCGGTCGCTTCCCCTTGTCGTCCGCCCCGTCGTCGGCTATCATCGCCCGCGGCCAACCACCACCGAGAGGGAGAGAGCCGTGGGCGCTGAGCCGCGTCCGGTCGACGACGAGTCGGGAGAAACCGCGCCGCTGCCGCCCCAGGCAGAGAGTGGCCGGGCACTCGGGCCCGAAGACCTGGCCTACCTCTTCGCCGGCTCCTCAGGAAGCGGCGCCGGCGGCGAGGCTGCGGCGGTAGCGCCGACCCGGGGACCCGCCCTCGGGAACTGCGAGATCCTCCGCGTGCTGGGCGAAGGCGGGATGGGCGTGGTGTACCTCGCACGGCAGGCGAAGCTCGACCGCCTCGTCGCGCTCAAAGTGCTGAAGAGCCTCGCGCCCGAGGCACGCGCCCGCTTTCAGCGCGAGGCTCGACTCGCCGGCGCGCTCGGCCACCCGCACATCGTGCAGGTCTACGACGTGGGGGAGGCGGGCGAGGCGCTCTACCTCGTGCTCGAATACGTGGAGGGGAGCACGCTGGCCGAACAAGTGCGATCCAAGGGTCGGTTGCCGGAGTCGCGCGTGCTGGACATCGCACGCCAGGTCGGCCGCGCGCTCGAATTCGCCCACGCCCGCGGCATCGTGCACCGGGACGTCAAGCCCGCCAACATTCTGCTCAACTCGCAGGGGCTGGCGAAGCTCGGAGACTTCGGCCTGGCGCGCGGGCTGACCTCGACCGCCGGGGACGCGACGACGCAGTCGGGCATCCTCATGGGCTCCATCCCCTACATGAGCCCGGAACAGAGCGAGGACCCGCGGACTGCCGACGCGCGGTCCGACCTGTATTCGCTCGGTGCCACGCTCTACCACGCGCTCACCGGGCGCCCCCCGTTCGAAGCCACCAGCGCGGTCGCCCTCCTCGCCGCCCACGCAAACCAGCCGAGGCCGGATGCGCGCCTCGTGGTCCCCGCGCTCACCGAACGCACCGCGGAGATCGTGCGCCGCATGATGGCCATCGATCCGGAGGCTCGCTTCGCGGGCATGGGCAAATTCCTGGACGCGCTGGAGGGGCCGCCGGGTTCCACTTCGGCCACCGGTCGCGTGCCGGCGGACGTCCGCTCGGTGAAGACCCTCTTTGCGAGGCGGTCAGGCGCACGGCGAAAGCTCGCCCTCGCCGCCCTCGGCCTCGCGTTCGCCGCGGGCGTGGCGTACCTGTTTGTTCCCTGGCAGGGGCGCGCGACGCCGGCGCCGCCGGCGGTTGCGGGCACCGTCGAGCCGGTCGCGACGCTCCCGACGTGCGCGGGGACCGTCGAGCGGCGCCCGGGCGGCGGCGTGCGGTTCAGCTACGAGTTCGACGACCCGCGCCAGCTCTCCGATTGGGAGCCGGCCCTCGACGACCGCGGCGCGCGCGCCGAGCCCTCGATCCGCGACGGCGCGCTCTGGATTTCCGGCGGCAGGCCGGGTGTGCTGCGCTTTCGTCACGAGCTGCGGGCGGACCGCGTGCGGGTGGTCGGCGCGTGCACGGCGCGTGACTCCGTGGAACACCTCAACGTCTACGTGAACACGCGCTGGGAGTCCGCGTGGGAGGGGGCGTGGGGGCTCGCGTGTATCCTGCGCGCGGACGGCCTCCTCTACTACGCCGACGGGCGAAAGGTCGAGGAAGGTGTGCCGCCGGGCTGCCGCCTCGGCCAGACCTACGACCAGGAACTCCTCCTGGACGCAGCCGGACGCTTGACCTGGCGCCTCGACGGCAAAGAGGTCTTCACCGCCCTCCAGCCGCGGATCGCCGGACGCGCGGGCTCGGTCTTGCTCGGGACCTACGAAGCGACCGTCCGCGTCGACCGGGTGGAGCTCGAGGGCGTGCTGGTTCCCGAGGGGCGCTAGTGCCGCCTGAACGAAGTCCCGTCACGATGCCTGGGGGCGCGGGCCTCGCGGCGAAACGAGCCGCCTGAAGGCGGAACTACGAACGGGTGCGGATCGAAGTCGTAGGCCCGTCGCATGGCGGGGCCGGCAGGCTGCGAGCGCTTAGCGCCCGCGCAAAAATAACTGCGCAGATTCGGACCTCGAGGCTCCTGGGGGCGCGGCCCTCTGGCCCGCGCCCCCAGGCATCGGTCGATCCACGGAAATATAAAGCAATTCTTGCGCGGGCGCTTACTTCGCGCCGGTGCCACGGCCCAAGCGCCCGGCCTCCTCTTGAAGCGTCGCAATTGCTTCCAGCAGTCGCTCGCGATGCGTCCGAAAAGAAAGCACGCAGATCCGGAGCGTCGTGCGCCCGCCCAGGACGGTGCTCGAAAGAAAGACGCGACCGCGCGCATTCACGCGGCGCAGCAGCTCCGCGTTCACCCGATCCGACTCCTCATCCGCGCCCTCGCCCGCGCCCGCCGGCACGCGCAGCCGGAACGCGACCACCGAGAGCTGCGGCTCGTCCAGCAGCTCGAACCGCGCGTCCGCGGCCAGCTCCGCGTACGCGAGCCGGGTCAGCTCGAGCTTCTCCTCGAGCTGGCGGCGGAAGGCTGCGAGGCCGTGAAGCTGCACGGGGAGCCAGATCCGGAGCCCGCGAAAATCACGGGACAGCTCCGGGGACAAGTCGGTAAAGTTGACCTGGTCCGCGTCCGGCGCAACGTCGCGGAGGTACGCGGCGTCCCCCTGGTGCGCCCGCCGCAGCGCCTCTCCGTCGCGCACGAGCAAACACCCCGTGCCGTAGGGCAGGAAGAGGCCCTTGTGCGGGTCGAGCGTAATCGAGTCGCACCCGTCGATGCCTTGCGTGCGAGCCGCGCCCTCGGCGCACAGCCGGAAAAAGCCGCCATACGCGGCGTCCGCGTGCACCCAGAGACCCTGCCGGCGCGCGATGTCGACGATTGCCGGCACCGGATCGAGCGCGCCCGTGTTGGTCGTCCCGACGTTCGCGACGATAAGGAAGGGCGTGGCGCCCCGCTCTTTGTCCTCCGTCACCGCCCGCTCCAGCGCCGCCGGCTCCAGGCGATACCGTGCGTCGACCGGCAGACGCCGCAGATTGCGCTCTGGGAAGCCCGCCAGGCGCGCGGCCTTCGCCACGGAGGCGTGCGTCTCTTCCGAAAAATAAAGGATGCCCCGGAGGAAGTCCTCCGGCAATCGCGCGGCACGGGCCGTGATGATCGCGATGAGGTTGGACATCGAACCGCCGGACGTCAGGAGTCCCCGCGCGTCGGCCGGGTAGCCCATGAGTTCGGCCAGCCAGGCGATCACCGTCGCTTCGATTTCGACCAGCGCGGGTGCGGTCTTGGCCACGCCGACGTACCGGTTGACGGAGAGAGCGACGTAGTCCGCCAGCGCCGCGGCATACACCCCGCCGCCCGGGATGAAGGCGAGGTAGCCGGGGCCCGCGGTGTTGAAGGAGGCGAGGACCGCGGGCCGCAGCCGCGCGAGCAGCTCGTCCATCGGTCGGCCCGACTCCGGCGCGGGTTCCCGGAGCCCCGATCGGAGAGGCTCGGCCGCGTCGGCGTCGGAGGCGGGCTGGTTCGGGAGGGACAGGAGATAGTCGCGGACGAACGCGACGCAGGCCGAAGTCCAGGCGTCGAAGGCCGCGCCGTCCGGTTCGAGCGGGAAGGGTGGTTCGGACATTCGAGGCTCCCGGGTGCGACGTGAATCCGGCTTGGCAGGCGCGGATTGTAGCGGCGCGCGGAGAGCGCCGCCAACGAATTCACGCACGGGGCCGACCGCCGCAGGGTCGACTCGCGTTGACTCGTCGCGACTCGGCGCTGTAGAAGCGTTCACGCCCTGTTCTCGCCCCCCCGACCCGCGGAGGAGACCCCGCTCCGCTGTCCTGGCTCGTCGGCAACCCGAAGGACTTCCTGGCGCCCGAGGCCCTGGGACCCGAGCAGGCCTTCCCGGGCGGGAACACGCTCGTGCCGGGAGCGACCTACCGCATGCGGAAGGCCTTCAGACCCAGTGGGTCCACGCTGCCCGTGTGTCCGGGGACGTGGCTGGTCCTTGCCGACAAGACGGATGCGACGCCGGGAGGCGGCGCGTCCTACGCCTTCCAGACGCGGGACGAGTTCCCCGATCGCGTGGTGCTCGCCCGGAGCGACCCAAAAATGGCCGCGGTGATCCCTCGGCTCGGCCTGGTTCAAAGCGGGGTGGCGCTCGTTGCGGGGTCGGGGAGAGGCTCCGCGCGGGCCCATCGGCCGTCGGGGAGTCGTCCCGGCGCGGATTGGCCCGCGCGATGGCGGATCGCTACAGGCGTCCTTCGAGGAACTTCGCCACTTCATGCTCGTCGTAGCGCCCCCCCGGACTCTGGGCGAACGCGAAGCAGCATTCGAACACGCCGCCTTCGAGGGACATCTTCTTGGCCTTCGGATCCGTGATGTTCTTGAACAGGATTTTCTTCACCGCATTCCGGATGGCCTCCTTTCCGAGGTCGTCCTTGCAGATGCGGCGGAATCCGCGGGCGACGATCACGGGGCCATTGTTCTCCAGCCAGGAGATCCCTTTGGCATCCGTCGCGAAAGTGGCCCAATCGACTTCCAACGGGATGTTCCCGCCGCAGACCTCGTTGACCTCTTTCTGTCGGGCCGGCAGCCACTTCTCCAGCGCCTCCTTTTTCGCGCGTTCTTCCTGCAGTCCCATGGTTCCCTCCACTCTTCGAAACAACTCCAGCCGAACACGAATCCCGCGGCGGGATAGGCGACAGGAAGCCGTGAATCCGGGCGGTGTAGCACCGGAACCGGCCGGGGGGTGACCGGCGTGGCGGAGCCCTCCCCGGCGCAGGCCTCGGGTAGGGCCCCAAGAGTTCGCCGTGCCATCCGCTGTGCGCGATTCTACGCGTCCGCACAGCCCCAGGCAAGCCCTGTTTCGTGTTCGAGCTGCCGTGACGAACGTGTCCGGCCGGATCCAGACCGAAGTCGAGCCGGGCCCTCCCTTGGTCGAGGCCTGAGATGACCCCTCATGGCCTTCCGCATGCTCGCAATTGTCGAAGGCTTCCTCGGTGGGGCCCTCGACCTCGCAACAACCGGTGTCCGTCAGCCCTTCGTTCCCGAAGCACGCTTCGCCGGCTTCGCCCGAAGCCCCGCTGCATGTCCACGCCGACTCGTCCGGCGTCGGAGTCCAGCCGAGTTCGGTCTGGATCTCGAACTCCTTCTCGCGCGAGGTCAACGAGGTCGGAGACCGCCCGGTCGGCGGACCGCGCACCTCCTCCGCCGCGGAAGCGAGACCCAGAAGTGACAAGATCCGAGCGAGCGCAGCCGAAATTCAGAAGGGGCTGCATCCGCGTCCCAGTGCGGCTCGGCCGCAAATCTCCTTGACAGCCGCATGGCACGCCAAATAGCATTCACTTCCGGTCGCTGTGGAGAGTCGATGTTGCTTGAACGCAAGCCGCACACACCCGGGTCGAACCCGCCGCCGAGGTCGGCTCAGTCGGGTCCCGACTCGTCGCCGAGCCTTTCCGTAATCGGACGGGACCTTCGCGGAGCGTCGCTCGCGCGCGAGAGTCCGATCGAGCCGCGTCGCACCTTCCCTGCTCCCGCCGTGCAAGCCGCACCGGCGCCGCGCCTGAGCGAGCGCGCGCGGGTGCGGCACCAGCGCGACCTTGCGGATGAAGCTGGGTGGGTCGACCTCCCCCCCCGCGCGCCCGCCAAGAGGTTGCCCTCCGCCGGCTGTGAGTGGCCCTCGCAGTGTGACTTCCCCGCCACGCGCCACTACGTTGATCGCGAGATGGGCCAGAAGCGTCGCCACCATCTACACGAGACCGTCGTGCAAGACGACGTACGCCACGCGGTCCTCGGGTCGGGCATCCCCAAGCGCGCGACGTGCCAAAACCTTCGCCACTCCTTCGCCAGGCACATCGCTGAGGACGTCGGCGAAATTCGCACCGTCCAAGAGTTGCTCGGCCACCAGGACGTGGTCACGACGATGATCTATACACCCACGCCCTAAGCCGTGGCCCGGCCGGTATGCAGTCACCGGCCGACCGCCTCCGTGAAGGGTGCTGATTGGCGCCTTGGCATTCCTCGGCCCTGTCCTGGCGTCGCCTCCCAGCGCGCGTGAGGACGGCGCCCCGCGACGTGCGCCGGGTGTCAGGCAGACCTGCCTATGGCCCAGTATCAACCGGCAGGCCTCGCGTCCCATCTTTCGGATTCGTGGCAGCCTGTGTCGGCTGGGCTGTCCTTTCCGAGCCATGTTAGGCGGCTCGCGTGGCCGTGTTCGCTCCGCTTAGGCGGACCTGTCCAATACACGTTAGCCATCAACCGATGCGTTCCTTGGCACTGATACACCACGACTCCCTCGGACCGGTCAGGCTTGGCGCCTCGAGGGACGAAATCCGCCGTGCGCTCGGGCCGCCCTCTCACACGCAGGAACCACATGAGCAATGGGGCATCCACTTCCACGCCAAGGATTACTTTTTCGACAACGCGCTTCAAGTGAGCTATGACGACGACCAAGTCGCTGAGTTCATCGAAGCTTCGCATCACGACTCTTTCGTAGTTACATTCGACGGTGTTCCGGTACATTCGTCGCCAGCGGAGGAGGTGCTCGCAACGATCAGGCGACATGCAAAGCCGGATGAGGACGATCGCGAGTATCCTTGTAACCAGACCTTTCCAGCGCTCGATCTCACCATCTACCGTGAACATCGCGAAGACGCCCAGATTGAAGCGATCGGAATTGGACGACTGGGGTACACAAGCCGTGAAGGCTAACCAAGCACTGCACTGGACCGGGGCCACAATGGTCCTGGTGATTCGAACGCTGGTCGTCGGCCCCGGCCGGTGAATGTTGGTCCGTGAGGGGGGACGGAACCATGTCGCTGCTCCCGGGCGCGACGTGAATCCGGCTTGGCAGGAGCGGATGGTAGCGGCGCGTGGCGAGCGCTGCCAACGAATGCACGCACGGGGCCGACCGACGCTTGGTCGATTCGCGTTGATCCGGCGCGACACGTCGCTGTAGAATCGTGCATGCCCCGTTCTCACCCCCACGCCCCGCGGCTGAGACCGCGCTCCGCCACCGCTGTCGGGCGGGAAAGTGTTCGCCATGACCAAGGACTGGGTCCGCGTACTGGACCGCGCCGTGGAGCGGAGGCTGCTCCGGCCGGAGGTCGCGCATCACGCGCGCGCCGTGCTCGCCCCGGACACCTCCCTGGCCGACGCGTCCGCGGTAACCACCCTCTCCGTTGCGGCGCTCGAGGCCCTGCTCGCGGAGGTTGCCCTCGGTGGACCTCCGGACGATTCCGCGCCGCCCGGACTGCCCCGGGTCGCCCCTCCCGAGATGGGCACGCTCGTGCCGGACCTGGAGGAAGTGTCCCTTGCCCAGCCTGCCTCGCCCGTTCCGCCCTCGTCCTCCGCCGCCGTTCCGGCTCCGGCCCCCGCTCCGGCCCGGGCCGCGGGCCTGCTCGGCCGGTACGAAATCCTCGAACAACTCGGGGAGGGCGGCATGGGCATCGTCTGGAAGGCTCGCGACCTGGAGCTCCGCCGCATCGTCGCTCTCAAGCAGATCAAGCCGCGCGAGGGGGACGGCGGCGAAGCGGTCGCCCGTTTTCTCCAGGAGGCGAGGCTTGCCGCCCGTCTGCGCCACCCCGGCATTGTCACCGTGCACGACGTCGGCACGGCCGACGGCCAACCCTTCATCACCATGGACTACGTCGAGGGGCGGACATTCGCCGCCCTGCTCGATGAGTCCCGAGAGGCGCGGGCCTCCGGCTCCCGCGCCGGCATGGCCGACCTCCGCGCCGAGGTCTCCATCCTCGCAGCCGTGGCCGCCGCGGTCGCGTACGCCCACGGCGAAGGGATCATTCACCGCGACCTCAAGCCGGGCAACGTCCTCCTCGACGCGCTCCAGCGGCCGCTCGTGATGGACTTCGGGCTCGCCAAGGAAGTCGCTCCGGGGGAAGACGCCACGCGCATGACTTCCAGCGGGCAATGGATGGGCACGCCGCTCTACATGAGCCCGGAGCAATGGAGCGCGGATCCCGCCCGCATCGGCCCCAAAAGCGACGTCTGGGCCCTCGGCGTGATGCTGTACCAGGTCCTCACCGGCGCGCTGCCCTTCCCGGGCGCGACGCCGTTCGCGGTGCTGCGTGCGGTCGATCAGGGCCCGCCTCCCGTGCCCCGGCGGGCCAACCCTCGCGTCCCGCCCGAGCTGGAGGCCGTGTGCCTCGCGGCCCTGGAGAAGGACCCGGGGCGCCGCTACGCGAACGCGGGCGAGCTGGCGGAGGAGCTGGCGCGCTGGCTCCGCGGCGAGGGCGTGCGCGCGAAGCGCTGGACCCCGGCCTATTGCTTGTGGCGCTGGTCGGTGCGCAGGCGGGCGTTCGTGGTCCCCGGCGCGCTCGCCGCGCTCGCCCTCCTCCTGGCGCTCGGCTGGGGCGGCCTCGAGCGCCGGCGCGGCGCGGCCCGCGCGCACGCCATGTTCGAGGAGATCGCGGCCTCCGTTCAGGAATTCGAGGACACCGCCATGCGGGTGGCGATGTCCGCGGAGGCAAAACGGGAGCTGGCGAAGCAGCCGCTGCGCCTGCTCGATCGGCACCTCCTCGACGATCCCGGTTTCGGTCCCGCCTACGCCTGGCGGGGCCACGTCCACGAGCTGCTCGGAAAAAAAGAACTCGCGGAAGCGGACTACGACCGGGGTTGCTCGCTCTCCCCGAACCTCGCCGTGGTCCGGTGCCTGCGCGGGTCGTACTGGCTCGAGCGGTACGCGGAGGCGCGCCTGTCCCCGAGCGTCCAGCTCACGGGCACGCGGATCCGCTTCGTGGAGCGTGCCGCCGATTCGCCGAGCGAGGCCGAGTGGCGGGAACGGGGGCTCCGCGACCTGGAGGAGATGGACCGGCTCGGCCCCGAGGACCGGTCGCTCGGGCTGGACGCGCTACGGCTCGGCCGCGCGATGGCCGCCGTCGGACGCGGGACCGAGGCGGGTTGGCGGGAGGCGCTCGACCGGCTCGCGGGTCTCGACCACCCGAGGGCGCGGCGTGGGCGGGCGTGGACGCTCTCCTACCTCAAGCGTTTCGACGAAGCAGCGGCGGAGGCCGCCCAGGTGCTCGCCGTCTGGCCGGAGGATGTCTCGGCGCGCGAGTGCCGGGCCCGCGCCCTGTACGGAAAGGGGCTGGCCCTTGCGGAGGCGGGTGAGGATGCGCGGCCCCTCCTTGCGGACGCGGTCCGGGAATTCGGGGAGGCGATCCAACGCGCACCGGAGTCCACCGATGCCTACAACTGGCGCGGTCTGGCCGCCTGGGCACTCGGCCAGGCGCGGGGGGACCGGGGAGAGGATGCGAGCGAGCCGTACCGGGAGGCGATCGCGAACTACGACGAACTGCTCCGACTGGACCCGGGACACGCCGAAGCGTTTGCCCACCGGGCGCTCGTTCGGTGGCGGCTGGCCGGCGCGGAGCTGGAGCGCGGCGTGGATGCGCGCGAGACCGGCCGGCTAGCGCTTGCCGACTTGCGTGAAGCGCGGCGTCTTCGCCCGGAGCTTCCGCATTTCGAATACCAGGAAGGCTGCCTGCGTGTCCAGCTCGCGCAAGCGGAGGAGGCCCGCGGCGCGGATCCGAACGACGACCTGCAGGGTGCGCTCGAGAGCCTGTCCGCGGCGCTTCGCGTCGATGCCGGGGACGCGCTCGCGGCTGCCGCGCGCGCACTGACCCGGGTGAGCCTGGCGGAGGCGCAGGCGCGGCGGGGAGTCGATCCGCGGGGGGCGCTGGACGCCGCCATCGCGGACGCGGACCAGGCGCTTCGGGGGGACGAGGCGGCGCAGGCCTTCGCGTATTCGAGCCGAGGATCGGCGGAGTGGCGCAAGGGCCAGGCCGAGGCTGCGCGCGGAGTGGATCCGCGACCGAGTCTCGACAAGGCGCTCGCCGACTTCGGGGAGGCGCTGAAGCGACACGCGCAAGCCGATCGGAGCCTCATCGGCCGCGGCAGCGTGTACACGGCCCTGGCCGAGGCGGACGCCGCCGCCGGGCTCGACCCCCGGGCGCACTACGCCTCCGCCATCGCCGATTTCGACGAGGCGCTTCGACGAAACGGGGAGCGCAAAGAGGCCTTCAACAATCGGGGGACCGCGCTGAAGGGCCTGGGGGAGGCGGAGGGCGCGCGCGGTGTGGATCCGCGGCCGACCTACGAGCGGGCCATCGCCGATTTCGGGGAGGCGCTCAAGCGCGACCCCGGGCAGGTCGAGGCCTACGTGAATCGCGGCACCGTACGGTGCGGGATCGGCCAGGCCGAGGCGGATCGCGGCATCGATCCTCGGGAGACGTGCGCCCGCGCGCTCGTCGATTTGGACGAGGCCCTGCGCCGCGACAAGGGGTGCGTCGGCGCGTGGAACGGACGCGGCCAGGCGTGGGGCCTTCGCGCCCGGGCGGAGGCCGCGCGCGGCTTGGACGCGAAGGAGAGTTTCGGCCGGGCGATCGCGGACTATGGAGAGGCGCTGGCCAGGGACGCCGGGCACGTCCTGGCCTTGTCGAACCGGGGCCTGACGGCGCTCGACCTCGGCGACGACGAGGCGCGGCGCGGGCTCGACCCGCGTGCGAACTACAAGAAGGCGATCGCGGACTTCGACGAAGCGATCCGGCGAAATCCCCGGGACGCTCCGGTTTGGCAGGACCGGGGACTGGCGCAGCTCGCGATCGGTCGGGCGGAGGTTGTTCGCGGGCTCGATCCCAGCCCGCGCTACGCGAAGGCCGTGACCGACTTTGATGAGGCGATTCGCCTGAACCCGGCGGAGGCGAACGCGCTGATCAACCGGGCGGAGGCGCGCCGGTCGATCGCCGAAGTGGAGCTGGGGACCGGGAAGGATGCCCGCGCCACGCTCCGCGAGGCGATTCTGGATCTGGAGAAGGCGCTTCGGCTCAATCCGGAAGAGGCGTCGGCCTTGAGCAATCGGGGTCTGACCCGGCTCACCCTGGCGGGGGTCGAAGCGGCCGGCGGAGGCGACTCGCGCGAGGGCCTCAAGCTGTGCCTTGCGGACTTTGAGGAGGCCCTGCGGCGGCGGCCGGGAAACCCGGAGATCCTATGCAACCAAGCGTACGCGTGGATGCTCCTGGGGCAGGCGGAGGGCGCGCACGGGCTCGACGCTCGGGAGAGCTACCGTCGGGCCATCGCGGCCGGCGACCAGGGCCTGCGGGCGAATCCGGAGCTTGCGATGGCCTACGTGAACCGCGCGGGCGCGTGGCTCGGGTTGGCGCAGTGCCAGGTGGGGCGAGGCGAGGACCCGCGAGAGGCGTATCGGAAGGCCATTGCGGATTGCGACGATGCGCTCCGCCGCAACCCGGAGCTGAGCCAAGCGTGCTCGAACCGGGGTGGCGCGTACATCGGCCTGGCGGTGGCGGAGGCCGCGCGCGGCGGCGACCCCGCGGAGAGCTTTCGGCGCGCGGAGGCCGACCTGCGGGCCGGCGTCCAGCGTGGGGAGCCGCTCGCCGCGCTGAACCTCGGCGTCCTGTACGAGAAGATGGGCCGCTTGGATCAGGCGATCAAGGTCTTCGAGGCCATCGCGCTGCAAGTCCCCGCGCTCGCCGCCCGCGCGAACTCGTACGCGAACGAGGCGCGGCGGCTGCGGGCCGAGGCGGGACATTCGCCAAAGGACTGAGAAGTGCCAACGGGTCGGCGAAGCGACTTCTCCACCGCCTGTCAGGACCGCTGTGACTCTCGCGACAAGACGCGGCGCCGCCCCTTGCGGGAAGGACCAACCTGTGGGTAGAATAACTCACAAAGGCCGGGGAGAAGCGGCCGGCTCGTGCAGATGCGGAGAACTGCTGATCTCGGGAGGATGAATGGAGTTTCGTCTCAGCCGGCATGCCCAAGAGGAACTCCAAACTCGGGGGATCACCCTGGCCCGACTGGAAGCAGTCATGCATGCGCCCGAACAAGTCGTTCCCGCCCTGGAAGGGAGAGCGGCCTACCAGTCGCGCGTCCAGTTTGGCGGGTCCAAGGTGTTCCTGCTGCGTGTAATCGTGGATACTCGCCTGAAGCCCGCGCTGGTGGTGACCGTTTACAGAACGAGCAAGATTGAAAAGTACTGGAGGACGGAGCCGTGAAGGTGACCTATGACTGCGAGACGGATGTGCTTCGCATCGTCCTCTCGACCGCGCCGATCGAGGAGAGCGACGAGGAGAAGCCCGGCGTGATTCTGGACTATGACAAAGCCGGCAACATGGTCGGGCTTGAGGTTCTGGACGCCTCGAAGCGGGTCGAGAATCCAAAGTCTGTCGAATACGCGGTGACTGGGTAAGCGACTCCCGAGGGTGACGGGCGCGGTGCTCCGGCGGACCGGTCGCTTCAATGTGAGCGGGGGGCGAGGGTGGAAGCTGCGGTCGTCAGCGCGTTCTCACGCCTGTCGTCTGGGAGACGTACTGCTGGGCTCGCGGGGAGCCGGGCTCAGGGGTACCTCGATGGCCGTCGAAGTACATCCCACGCCAGCACTCAGTATGGATCGCGAGGCGGGACGCCCATTTGTGGGTCGGCGTCCCGCCCGGAGCATCCGGGAGGTCGCCGAAGATGAAGGCATCTCCACGTACGGCCTCGCTCAGGCAGCCACCGGGGAAGACCGGCGCGCCGGAGCCATTGGTTCCGGATGTCGTCCAGGTCGCGGAAAAATTCGGGGCCGAGTAGTCGAGGGTGGTGGTTGAGAACGCGTGGCTGTCGACCGGAGTACACGCATAGAGGCCGTCGTTCCCCGGTCGCTGGGACACCGCTTCGAAATGGTTCGGCACTCGATAGAGATGAGCCCAGAAGATGCCGTTCGGACCGGACGGCACCGGCGCGCCGCTCCCGCCGACCGAGACATTTCCGGGGTATTGACGACCGCTCCCATACCGCGATACGTATAGGGTGATGAGGAAACTGAGCTGGCTTTGGTTGTTCCAGCAGTGGGCTTCCTGCACCGTGGCGCGCAGGCTCCCCTGGATCGTCACGCCGATGCAGACCGTGACGCTGAAGGCCGCGACCACCACGAGCATCTGGCGCAAGGTGAATCCGGCTGCGTGACCCTTTCGCACAGCGTCTCCTTTGGTCGGAGCACCAGGAGACAGCAACTCTCCCTCTCGATGCACCCGCTCGCCAGTTTGCGTCCCGGCGACTCACGGTCGCCGGTGGAATCATGACATTCACTTTCAGAGGTCAACCAGGGCAAGGACCATCGCGGCAGCCATGGTGCCGGCGAGCCCGCTGATGATTGCCAGCATCGCCGCTGCGGGAAGCGGCCCGCCCAATTTTCGCGCCCACTGCTGGAATTCCCGCGCACTGCGACGGGCGGCTGCGGCGAGCGACTCCGCGGCAGTCGCGGCTGTGCCTCCGCGTTCCAGCATCCAAAGCTCGCGGCCAGGCAGGCAAGCCCAACTACCGAGCGTCTGCAGCAGGCCGAGGGGCGCCCTCTTTTCCCACGCCGATCGTAGGGAATGGCTTCCGGCCGTCGCGAGGCCAAGCAGCCGTCCCACCTGCTCCAGGGCCTCCGCGGGCGCGGTCCCACGTTGGAGCGCCGCGGCGAGCAGATAGGCGACGCGGGCCGACAGCGCAGCGGAGGCAGGACCGCGAAGCAGCGGTACCCGGAGAGCAAGCTGCCGGAGAACCCGAACGAAATTCTGGCGGCTAGCCGCGAGGAAAATGGCGCCAAGCGTCAGCAGTCCCACGGTCGCCATCGCCAGGGTGAGGGCGTGCCGATGCCGTCCCACTTTGAGCATCGAGTCCGTCAGCGGGGGTAAACTGCGCCCCAAGAGTAAGAGTGTCTCTTCGAATTGTGGGAGCAACCAGCAGGACAGCAGGCAGAAGCCGAACCCCATGGTCGCGGCCAGCGCCAGCACGATTCCCACCCTTCGCCAAGCGCACCGCTCCAATCGTTCGAGAGCCTCGTACTCGCACAGAAGCTCGGCAACTCGGCCGAGGTCCCCGGTCGAGGGGGCATCGCTCGCGACCAGCACCCAGACTGTCGCCGGAGGCAAGGCGGAACCCACGATTCGAGCGACCGCGTAACCCCGAATCCCCGATCGAAGCGCCCTTGCGCATCGCTCCAGATCGGCGGCGGCGTGGCGAACTTCCGGCAGGGTCGAGACGCGAGACAGCGCGTCCGGCAGATTCATCCCCGCCGACAACGCCAGCCTCAGCGCCCCAAGCACCGGGTCGCATGGGCCGGTTGCCGGGTCTTCGGAATCGCCCCCCGCCCCCGCGGCAATTGACTTCCCGAGCATCGCCAATTCCTCCCCGGCGACCGAGGTCGATTCCTCATCAGGCAAGCGGAAGGAAAGAGGGAGGGTTCGGGATCGAGCACGGTGCATTCTAGCTACCCCCACACGACAGCGCTAACCCTTTCTCTCGGCTCGCCCTGTTTCGGCTGCGCGAGAAAGTCCCGTCTTGGTCCCTGCTGGCGATCGTGGCCAGCTTTGCCATTTGAAATTCGAATTTTGCTATTTGAAATCGTCGCTTCCCGGATACAATCCGACTACTTGATCGTCCGGCCGCGCGCCCGACTGGCCGCCCGATCGTCCGGCCGCGCGCCTCGCTCCCATCGTCGCCCTCGCTCGCGTACCGTCCTCGCTCTCCGGCTGGAGGCTCTCGCCTTGCCCGCTCCGCTCATCGGCGCCTCCGTCGGCCGCAAGGAAGGTCAGGAAAAGACCCGCGGCGCCGCCTGCTACGTGGACGACATGACGCTGCCCGGCATGCTCCACGGCGTGACGGTCCGCAGCCGCGTCCCGCGCGGGCGCATTCGCGGCATCCGCTACGAGGGCGACATCCCCTGGAACGAGTTCACGATCGTCACGGCCCGCGACATCCCGGGGAAGAACGTCGTCACGCTCCTCACCGAAGACCAGCCCTTCCTCGCCGACCAGTTCGTGAACCACCCGGAAGAGGCGATCGTCCTCCTCGCGCACACCGACCGCTTCCTCCTCGAGGAGGCGCGCCGCCACGTCGCGTTCGACATCGACCCGCTCCCCCCGGTTTTCAGCATCGAAGACTCGCTCGCGCGGAAGGCCGTCGTGTGGGGCGAGGACAACGTCATGAAATCCTTCCTCGTGGAAAAGGGGAAGGTCGACGACGTGTGGGCGCGGGCCGACCTCGTCTTCGAAGGGGAGTACGAAACGGGCGCGCAGGAACAGCTCTACATCGAGCCGCAGGGGATGATCGCGCAGGCGAGCCCCGCCGACGGCGTGACGGTGTGGGGCTCGCTCCAGTGCCCCTACTACGTGCACAAGGCCCTGATGCCGCTCTTCGGGCTCCCGCCCGACCGCGTGCGCGTGGTGCAGATGACCACCGGCGGCGGGTTCGGCGGAAAAGAAGAGTACCCGTCCATGATCGGCGGACACGCCGCGCTCCTCTCCTGGAAGGCGGGCGGGCGGCCCGTGAAGATCATCTACGACCGAGCCGAGGACATGGTCGCCACCACCAAGCGCCACCCCTCGCGCACGCGGCACAAGACCGCGCTCAGCCGCGACGGCCGACTCCTCGGCATGGAGATCGACTTCGTGGTCGATGCCGGCGCGTACGTCACGCTCTCGCCGGTCGTCCTCTCGCGCGGGACGATCCACGCCGCCGGCCCCTACCGCTGCGACCACGTCCGGATCCGCTCGCGGGCGGTCGCGACCAACGCCCCGCCGCATGGCGCCTTCCGCGGGTTCGGCGCGCCGCAGTCGATCTTCGCCCTCGAGCGCCACCTGGACCGCGCGGCGCGGGCACTCGGGCTTTCGCCGGAGGAGCTTCGCCGGCGCAACCTGCTGCGGCAGGGGGAGACCACCGCGACCCAGCAGGAGGTCCTCGAAAAGATCAACCTCCCGTCGCTCCTCGACCTCGCCCTCGAAAAGTCCGAGTGGCGGCGCCGCAAGGAGGAGTTCGCGGCCCACAACCGAAGCGGGGCCGACGCCGTGAAAAAGGGGCTCGGGCTGGCAGTTTTTTTTCACGGGTCCGGCTTCACCGGCTCGGGAGAGAGCTACCTCGCCTCGGTCGTCGGCGCGGAGGCGGGGCGGGGCGGGCGAGTAACGGTCCTGGCCGCGAGCACGGAGATCGGCCAGGGGACGAACACCATCTTTTCGCAAATCGTGGCCGACGCCCTTGCGATCCCCTACGACTGGGTGGAGGTCGCGCAGCCCGACACCTCGCGGGTGCCGAACAGCGGCCCGACCGTCGCTTCGCGCACGGCCATGATCGTGGGCAAACTCGTGGAGACCGCGGCGCTCGGGCTTCGCGACAAACTGCGCGCGGGCGGCTTCCTGGGCGTGACCTACGACGACCGCGCCTGGGCGGAGGCCTGCGACCGCTACCTGGACCTGCACGGGACGCTGCAAGCGCAGGCGAAATACGAGCTGCCGCCGCACGTCAAGTGGGACGACAAGACCTACACGGGCGCGGCCTACGGCGCCTTCGGCTGGGCGGTCTACGTCGCCGCCGTCAGCGTGGACACGGTGACGTATGAGACGCGCGTCGATGACTTCGTCGCCGTGCAGGACATCGGTCGCGTGCTCCACCCCGTGTTCGCCGCCGGACAAGTGGAGGGCGGCGTGGCGCAGGCGATCGGGTTCGCGCTCTACGAAAACGTCATTCTCGCGAACGGCCGGATGGTAAACGGAAAGATGACGAACTACGTCATGCCGACGTCGGTCGACCTGCCGCCGATCCGCGTGTTCTTCCAGGAGGTCCCGTACGAGTACGGACCCGCGGGCGCGAAGGGCGTAGGGGAGCTGCCGATGGACGGGCCGGCGCCCGCGATCCTGAACGCGATCGAAGACGCGCTGGGCGTGTCGGTGCGCAAGATCCCCGCGCTGCCCGAGGTGGTGATGGAGGCCGCGGGATGCCTGTAGCGCGCGCTGCGAAAATCGAGGTGAGCTTCACGCTGAACGGCGCGCCGGTCACGGTCCGCGCGCTGCCGATGGCGCGGCTGCTGGACGTGCTTCGGGAAGACCTGCGCCTCACCGGCACCAAGGAGGGATGCGGCGAGGGGGAGTGCGGGGCGTGCTCAGTCTTCCTGAATGGTCGGCTCGTGACGTCTTGTCTGGTGCCGATCATGCAGGCGGAGGGCGCGCGCGTCGAGACGATCGAGGGCGTGGCCGACCAGCCGGACGTCGTGCCGATCCGCGAAGCGTTCGTCGCGTGCAACGGGTCCCAGTGCGGGATCTGCACGCCGGGGATGATCCTGGCCACGACCGCGCTCCTGCGCGCGCGGCCGAACCCGGCCGAGACGGAGGTCCGCGAAGCACTCGCCGGGAATCTCTGTCGCTGCACCGGCTACGTGAAGATCTTCGAGGCGGTGGCGCGCGCGGCCGAGGCGCGGCGCGGCGCGGCAGGAGGTGTGCGATGAGGGCCTGGCTGCCGGGCTACGACCTCCTGCGCGCGAAGAGCCTCGATGCGGCGCTGCGCATCCTCGCCGACGGCGGCGGGGAGACTCGGGTGTTCGCCGGAGGGACCGACCTCATGGTCCTCCTGGAGTCCGGCGACCTGCCCCCCGGCCGATTCGTCAGCGTGTGGGGCCTGCCGGAACTCAGCGGGATCTCGGTCACGGACGCGCACGTCACGCTCGGCGCGCTTACGACCTACACGGAGATCCAGGCGCACCCGGTGCTCCGCGCGGAGTACCCGATGCTCTGCGAGGCGGCGCGGCTGACCGGCGCGACCGCGATCCAGAACCGGGGGACGATCGGCGGAAACATCGTGAACGCCTCACCGGCTGCGGACTCGCCGCCGGCTCTGCTCGTGTACGGCGCCGAGGTCGAGCTGATCTCGGCGGCGCGTGGCGCGCGCTGGGTGGGCTATGATGGTTTCCACACCGGTTACAAGCGGATGGACCGGCGGCCGGACGAACTGCTGCGGGCTGTACGCCTACCTCGCACGCCCGGCGGGTCAGGCGCCGTGCATTTCTACCGAAAGGTAGGTACGCGCGGGGCGCAGGCGATCTCGAAGGTCATGATCGCCGCGCTCGGCCGTCGCGATGCCGCCGGCGTGGTCGCGGACTGCCGGATCTCCCTCGGGAGCGTCGCGCCCATCGTGCTTCGCTGCCGAAAGACCGAGGCGGTCTGCCTCGACCGGCCGCTCACCGCGGAGGTCATCGCCGCCGCCCGCGCCGCCGTGATGGACGAGGTCACGCCGATCGACGACATCCGCTCGACAAAGGCCTACCGCCGCGTCGTCTCGGGGAACCTCGTCGCACAGTTCCTCGCGCTCCTGGCGAAGTGACTCGCCTCGCTGGCCCAGGAGCACAGCGCGGCGGTGCCGCAGCCAAGCGAGGTCGGAACCACAGATTTCACAGATTCGTGATCTGTGTAATCTCGTTGAATCTGTGAAATCTGTGGTTTTCGCGGCGCTCGACCAAAGTAGAATTGTCGCAAGAAATCGAAGATCGAACGATTAGCACCGTATGCCCGTCCCGCCGGTGAAGCCCAAGCCCGCCCTTCCCGACCGCATCGGCCGCGACTGCCGCGTCCTCTTCGTCGGCATCAACCCCGGCCTCCGCTCCGCCGCACTCGGCCATCATTTCGCCGGGCACGGCAACCGCTTTTGGAAGCTCCTCAACGCCTCGGGCCTCGTCGACACGCCGCTCGGCCCGGACGATGACGTGCGTCTGCCGGAGCTCGGCCTCGGGCTCACGAACGTCGCAGCACGGCCGACGCGCGGTTCCGGTGATCTGGGCAGCTCGGACTTCGCCGCCGGTCGCGCCGTGCTGCTGCGCAAGGTCCGGCGCTTCGGCCCGCAGGTCGTCGTCTTCGTCGGGATCACCGCGTTTCGCGCCTACTTCGAAGAGCGAGGCGCCGTGGTTTGCGGCGCGCGACCGGAGCGGATCGGACGCGCCCGCGTCTTCGTCTTGCCCAACCCGAGCGGCCGAAACGCGCACTACGATTTCGACCGCATGCTCGAGGCCTGGCGCGCGCTCGCCGACTCGCTGCGCTCCGCCGAAGATTCGGCCCGACGCGCCGCCGGACCTTCCGATTGACGCCTCTCCGCGGCCGGGGTATGCTATTCCCCTGACTTATTCGCGCCGCAGCGCAAATAAGTCAGGGGAATGGCACGCTCCGAAGCTCCCGCGCCTGTCCACCGCAGCGCGAAAGTGGAGAGGGGGAAGCGAAGGAGGGTGGAGGCCATTGCTTGCGGCCACCGGCCGCGATAGGATCCCCGCCGTTCGTCGGAAGCGCCCTTCGGGGCTCTCAAAGGAAGCACGTCCCGATGCGTCGCCGGTTCTGGCCTCTCGTTGTGCCCGCCTGCTCGGCCGTCGTCGCCGTGGTGCTCGTTGCCGCCTGGCATTGGCCCCGAAGTCCAAGCCCCTCCTCCCCCGCCGCCGCACCGGCCGCACCCGCGACCCCGCCCGCCCGCATCGTCTCCCTGGCCCCCAACGTCACGGAGATGCTCTTCGCCCTCGGCGCCGGCGACCGCGTGGTCGGCGTCACCCAGTGGTGCAACGAGCCTGCCGAAGCGAAGTCCCGCCGCGTCGTGGGCGGCATGGGGCAGCCGAATCTGGAGATCCTCGTGGAGCTGCGACCCGACCTCATCCTCGCGCCGAACTACGGCAACCCGGAAATGTACCGTCGGCTGCGCGACCTTGGCTATCGCGTGGAGCACCTGGAGCCCGCCGGTTTCGCGGAGACGCTCGAGGGGATCGGCCGGCTGGGGGGGTGGTTGGGCGTGGAGGAGCGGGCCGCGGCCCTCATCCGCTCCATTCGCTCGGACCGCGACGCCCTCGCCGCGCGCCTCGCGGGGCGGCCGCGGGTGAAGGCCGTATTCGTGGTCGGCCAAGAACCGCTCTTCGTGGCCGGCGCGGGCACGCTCGCGGACAGCCTTCTCGCGGAAGTCGGCGCGGACAACGCCTGCGGCGACGCGCGCGGCTGGGTGCGGTACGGGATGGAGGAATTCCTGGAGCGGAATCCGGACGTCATCCTTGACAGCACGCACGGCTCGGAGCTGGACCCGGAGAAGCCGCTTGCCGCCTTCTGGGGGCGATGGCCCGACCTTGCGGCCGTGAAGTCGGGCCGCTTGCACTCGGTCGACGCGGACCTGACGAATCGGGCGGGTCCGCGCATCGTGCGCGCGCTCGAGCTGGTCGCGGAGAAGCTGCACCCGGAGGCGTTCCTGCCGGCCGCCGCCGGGGGCGCGCGGGACCCGGCGCGCGCGTCGCAGCCGCCCGGGCCCGGGGATGCGCGAGCGGAGGCGCGATGAAGCCCCCGCCCCCGCTCACCCGCCGTCGCTGGGCCTGGACGCTCGCCGCGCTTTTCGCGCTCGCGCTCGGCTCCGCCGCGCTCGGCGTCGCGCTCGGGCCCGGCGAGGCCTTCGTCCGGCTCCTGCACGGCGAAGCGTCGCCGCTCGACCTCCGCGTCCTCCGCGACCTGCGCCTCGTACGCGTGCTGGCCGGGCTCATGGCGGGCGGCGCGCTCGCGTGCGCGGGGGCCGTGCTCCAGGCGATCTTCCGCAATCCCCTCGCGGATCCGTTCGTGCTCGGGACGTCGGGCGGCGCCGCCTTCGGCGCGGTCGCGGGGATCGTGCTCCTCGAGGACTCGACCCTGGCCGGCGGCTGGGGGGAGTGGCTGCGCGGGATGGACCTCGTCTCGATCCCCTTCCTCGCCTTCCTCGGCGCCCTGCTCGCCATCGGCGTCGTTTCGACCGGCGCAACCGGCCGCGGCGCCTTGCCGACGCAGTCGCTCCTGCTCATCGGCGTCATCGCGAACTACGTCTTCACGGCGCTCGTCCTCTTCCTGACCGTGATGGCCGACCCGAAGAAGCTCCCGCGGATTGAGGCCTGGCTCCTGGGCGATCTGAGCGGCGGGCGGTTCGGGCTCGCGGGCAGCGCGATCGCGCTCGCGATCTGCGTGGGCATTTGCACGGCGATGTGCGTGGTCCTGTCGCGCGACCTCGACGCGCTCACGCTCGGTGACGAGCAGGCCGCGGCGCTCGGCGTCCCGGTCGCGCGCGTGCGCTGGACGGCCTTCCTCCTCTCCTCGCTCGCGACCGCGATCGCCGTGTCCTTCTCGGGGATCGTGGGCTTCGTCGGCCTCGTCCTCCCGCACGGACTCCGGCGCCTCGTGGGGGCGGACCATCGACTGCTCCTGCCGGCCTCGTTCCTGGGAGGCGGGGCGCTCCTCGTCCTCGCGGACGTGCCCGCGCGCATGCTCTTCTCGCCGGTCGAGCTGCCGGTCGGCGTCGTGACGGCGATCTTCGGCGGGCCGCTCTTCTACTGGATCCTGCGGAGGCGATCCGCGTGAGCGCCGACGAAGAAAAGCCCGATCGGCTGCGCGCCGAGGACGTCTGGTTCGGCTATGGCGACGTGCGCGCGCTGGCCGGCGTGTCCGCGGAACTGGCAGGCGGCGAAGTCCTCTGCATCGTCGGGCCGAACGGGGCCGGCAAGTCGACGCTCCTGCGCGTGCTCGCCGGCGCGCTGGCGCCGGATCGCGGGGCGGTGACGCTCGGCGGGCGTCCACTGGCGTCGTTCGGCGGACGCGCGCGCGCGCGGAGCGTCGCCTTCCTCGCGCAGGAAAACGTCTGCGCCTTTCCGTACTCGGCGCGCGAGGTCGTGCTCATGGGGCGCGTGCCGCACGTGGGGACCTTCGGCTTCGAAACCGAGCACGACCGTGCGGCCGCCGAGCAGGCGATCGCCGCGGTGCGGTTGGAGGGGCTGGCTGAGCGTGCCGTGTCGCACTTGTCGGCGGGGGAACGGCAACGCGTCTTTCTCGCGATGGCGCTCGCGCAAGAGCCTCGCTGTCTCCTGCTCGACGAGCCGACCGTGTATCTTGATCTGCGCCACCAGGTCGAGACGTTCCTGCTGGTGCGCGCGCTCGCGCGCGAACGCGGCCTCGCCGTGGCCGTGGTGACACACGACCTGGGACTGGCCGCGCGGTTCGCGGACCGCGTGCTCCTGCTCGGGTCAGGGAAGGCAGTGGCGACCGGCACGCCGCGCGAAGTGATGTCCGCGCGCCTGCTCTCCGACGCGTACGGCACGGAGATCGCGGTCGTGCCCCTGCCGGACGGTTCGCTCGCGGTCCTGCCTGCCGTCGCACCCGTGGCGCTTGGCCTGTAAAGCGTCTCTTCCACTCGCCTGTTTCCGATCCGGCGAGTGTCCCCCTTGCGCGCGGCCCGCCGAAACCGGGCTCGACCATGGAGAGTGTCGTAAACCGCGTCGATTTCGCAAATAATGACAATGCGTTTGCGAATTCCGATTCGGCCCGGTGATTGCGCTTTGGGTAAGTTGCCCGAGGCGCGGAGCGATGGGCCGCGCGGGCTGGTCACTAGGAGGTAAGACGATGAAGACGACGAAGGCGCGGAGGCTGACGAAGGCGGGACGGCTGGCGGTGCTGGGTTTCACCTTCCTTGGTTTCGCTGCCACGGTGGCTCAGGCGTCGTACGATTTCGTCTTCCCGGTCTCGGGCACGATCACGAGCACGTACTACTCTTCGCGGCCGTACGGGAACCACGCAGCGCTCGACATCGCGGGGAACAACGGCAAGGCGATCGGCGCGGCTCGGCTCGGCACGGTGGCGTTCGCGGGCTGGAACGGCGGGTACGGGAACTTGGTCATCATCAACCACGGCTACGGTTTCAAGACGTACTACGGCCACATGTCGTCCATCTCGGTCCACGTCGGCCAGCACGTCGGCACGGGGCAGAGAATCGGCTACGTCGGCTCGACCGGGCACTCGACCGGACCGCACTGCCACTTCGAGGTCCGCCGGAACGACGTGAAGCAGGCCTTCCCGCCATACAGCACGGGCACCTGGGTGACGAAGGGTCACTGGGTGCTGCGGAACTGGTAGTCCCCGCCCCACAACTTCGCAGCGAATGATCGGCCCGGACCCAGGTGGTTCGGGCCGATCTTTTTTGTAATGCTTCGAACGCGCCTTGAGAGGCTAGGGGACGCGCAAATCGGTCAATGGGCGGCACCGCTCCCGTGCGGCCGGTGTTTCGCTCCCACACATGCCGCAGGGGTGTGCGTCGGGCGCTGTGCGCGATGGGCGTGCAGGACCGAATGGCACAAGAGCGTGCCCAGGGTGCGAAGCGCGCCTTACACCCAAGCGAGCGCTTTGCGCGAACCCCGCTTTACACGAAATAATATGTGTTTCCGGAAGTCCATACACGAACGGCCCATGCGGCATAGTCTGGAATTTGTTCGTCGTCGGGCACGCCGCCTGCTACAGGGTATCCCGTCCGAAAAGGACAAGGCCAGATGGGAAGACACCCTCATCCCCAAAGGAGGAAGCCATGAAGTGGGTTCTCGGAGTTCTCGTCGTCCTGGTGCTCTTGACCCCGGCGCTGAGCTTCGCCTGCCCGCCGCCCGCCGCCCCGGACTATAGCGGCCCCGCGGTCGGCGACGGCCCCCTGCCCCCGGCCGGCGCGCATGGCGGCGCTGTGGGTTCGAGCGGCAACGATGGCTTCCTCCCCCCTCCGGGCGACATCAGCACGACGGATTTCGTGCTCTAGAAAAAAAAGGCATCTCGCAGTCCTCGCTACTCCTCAAGACTGACCCCCGAGGGCTGGCTACGGAGGGCGGCGCTCCTGAACGGAGTGCCGCCCTCTTTTTTTTTACTTCTGTTCCCCGCGGCTCCTCTCCGGCCCCAGGTTGCGCCGGACGGACTCCGCGAGCGGGGCCAGGTCGGGGCGCCCTTCGGCAAGGACCAGGAACCTGCGCAGCACGGCCGCCCCCTCCTCGCGCGCGCCGCGTCGCATGAGGAGGAGACCGAGCGACAGATGCGCCTCCGCGAAGGTCGGGGCGCGTGCAATCGCCTGACGGTAGACTGCAGCCGCCTCGTCAAGACGGTCCGACTTCTCCAGAAAGGCGGCGAGGTTCTGGAGCGGCTCGGGCAGCAGCGGTTCCAGGTCGACCCCCTTCCGGTACGCCGCTTCCGCCTCTCCGAGCTGCCGCTGGGCCTCGAGCACGAGCCCGAGGTTCGACCACGCCTGCCCAAAGTCGGGTCTGAGCCGGAGCGCTTTGCGGAGACACACTTCCGCCTCCTCCGGCCGGCGGCGTCTCCGCTCGAGCACGCCGAGGCCCGTCCACGCGCCCGCCACGTGCCGCGCCAGGTCGGGTTCGTGCGCGGCGTCGGCCGTCGCGTCGCCGACCTCGCACGTGCGCCTGAAGGCCGCCTCGGCCTCGGACGGATAGCCGGCGCGCAGGTAGGCCCAGCCGAGGTCGTGCAGGCCGAGCGGGTCGTCGTGCGCCAGCTCGAGGGAGGAGCGGTAGGCGGCGATGGCGTCGTCGAGTTTTCCTCGCGCGGCCAGGGAGGACCCGAGGTTGTGCAAGGGGACCGGATTTCGCGGGGTCTCTTGGCTCATGCGGGTGTAGAGCCGCACCGGGTCCGCCCAGTCCGCGGCGTCACGGAGGCTCAGGTTCGCCATGACCAGCAGGTAGGCGAGCGCGCACGCACCGGCGAGCGCCTGGAGCCACCGGGCGCGGAGGAGCAGGAGGCGCTCCGCCGCGGCCGCGGCGATGAGGCTCACGCCGAGCGACGGCAGGTAGGCGTAGCGCTGCGCCCCGAGGCCGTAGAAGGGGAGGAGCAGGTTCGAGACGGGGAGGAAGGCCACCGCGGCGACCAGGAGGCCGAGCCCGGCACGCGAGCCGCTCGTGAAAAGGCGCCTCGCCGCCAGGACCGCGAGCAGGACGAGGAGCACCGCGCACTTCCAGGGGAGGAACTCCGTCGTCACGGCGTCCGGCACGGAGGGCGGGCTGTAATCGGGGGAGAGGTTGACGCCGAGGAGGAGGCCGGGCACGTAGTGCTCGACGAAGAAACGGGCCACGGTGAGCCAGGCGACGAGGCGGCCTTTGCCCGCGAAGTAGGTAGGGCGGGGGTTTCCGAGCGTGCCCGCGGCGTGGTGCCGGAGAGCGAAGTAGAGCAGGAGCGGGAGCGCGTACAGGGCGCAGGCCGCGATCGTCCGGCCCCACGCGCGGCGGTCCGGGAGGCGGCCGAGCGCGGCGTCGGAGAGCAGGAGGGCCGCGGGGAGCGTGGCCGCTCCTTCCCAGGAGAGGAGGCCGAAAAAATAGAACGCGAGGGAGGCGCCGAGCCCTGTCCTTCCGCCGCGCAGCCAGGCCAGCCAGCCCGCGAGGTAAAAGGCGCAGGCAAGGCCGCAGGCCCGCTGTCCGATCGCCGACGCGACTTCCGCGTGTACAGGGTGGATTGCGAAGAGGAGCGCCCCGGCGAAAGCGGCGCGCCGATCCGGGATGAACCGGAGCAGGAGAAAAGAAAGGAGAGCCGCGTTGAGGCCGTGCAGGGCGAGGTTGACGGCGTGAAAACCGCGCGGGTCGTTCGGTCCGAGCGCCCAATTGACCGCGAGGGACCACGACAGGAGGGGCCGGTAGCCCTCCGTGGGATCGCGCCGACCGCAGAGCATTTCCATTGGGTCGGGCCCGTGGTGGGTGAGCCGCCCGCGCACGATCATTTCCTCGTCGTCGAAAACGAACGGGCCGCCGAAGGACGGGGAGAAGACGCCGATGGCGAGCAGGGCGAGGAGGAGGGCGCAGGCAAGCGGGCGCAGGTCGCGCTTCGGCGCCGGAAAGGGAGCGGGAGCGGGTTCGGCCGGCGGTGGCGGGTCTGCGGGTTGAGTCATCGGGACGCGCCCCGGTCAGAGGTAGTGGATTCTCGGCGCGGCCGGCATCGAGCGGGTCAGCTCGGCCTCGGCGACCCGCATTTCCTGGAGGCGCCGCGCCGCGGCCGGCTCCCCGAAGAAGTCGGCGCCCAGGCCGACGAAGAGCGCGTGGTGATGGACTTCGCTCGCGTACAGGTCCTCGTAGAAGGCGCCGAGCGCGGAGCCGCGCGCGTGGTCCGCGAGGAGGCGGAAACGTTCCGCGCTGCGCGCCTCGATCAGGCTCATGACGAGGAGCATGTCGAGGAAGGCGTCCCGGCCGGGACGATGCCAGAGTCGCCGGATTTCCTGCGCGTACCGGTTCCCGCCTCTCACCGGGGTGATCGGCGGATACTCCTTCAGGAAACCCTCGACCCTGCGCGCGTGTTCCAGCTCCTCGGCGGCGAGGTCGGCCATTTTTCCGCGCAGCACGGGAAACCGATCGCCGTGGCAGCGCGCGGTGTGGGCCGCCATCGCGGCGGCCTTGCGCTCGCAGAAGAGATGGTCGAGCAGCAACTCGGCCGGTCGCTCGAGGACGCGCGGCGCCCAGTCGGCCGGCGTGTCGTAGAGAAGTCCCAGCATGGCGCTCACTCGACCGAAGAGGGCCCCGGGGCGCCGCGAAGGCCCGGGTCCGTGGGCCTCCACCGGGCGGGCCTCACTCGTTCAGAAACGGATTGCTCTTTCGCTCGCGCCCCATCGTCGTGGACGGGCCGTGCCCGGGGTAGACGATCACCTCGTCCCCGAGCGGCAGGAGCCTTTCCCGAATCGAGGCGAGCAGTGTCTCGTGGGACCCTCCCGGGAGGTCGGTTCGGCCGACCGAGCCGCGGAAGAGGCAGTCGCCGACCCACGCCTTGTCTCCCGAAACGAAAGCGACGTGGCCGCGGCTGTGGCCGGGGACGTGCAGTACCTTGAACGAGAGGTCGGAGATCGTCAGCGTTTGGCCGTCTTCCAGGAACCGGTCCACCGTCGGCGGCTCGGGCGCGGGGAGGCCGAACATCGCCGCCTGCCGGTCGAGGGACTCGACCCAGCGCAGGTCGTCCTTGTGCAGGTAGAGAGGCGCGCCGGTCTTTCTGCGGCAGTCCTCGGCCGCGCCGACGTGGTCGATGTGGCCGTGGGTCGTCAGGATCCCGCGGACCGTCAGGCCCTTTTTTTTCGCCAGGCCGAGCAGCCGGTCGATTTCGTCCCCCGCGTCGATCAGCACGGCGTCCCCGCTCGCCGCCGAGCCGACGAGGTAGGCGTTCATCACGAACGGCCCGACCGAACAGGCTTCGATGATCATCGGGGGATGCTCACTTTCCCTGGCTTGCGATTCCAGAAGTTCGCGGACGACGACTTTGTTTTGACAGGATAACAGGATCAACGGGATATGGATCGCTTGATCCTGTCCATCCTGTTATCCTGTCAAAGTGCGTCTTCGCGGCCATGCCTCAGCGCATCAGCCTTTCGCGTCCCGCGCGACGAACTCCGCGTGCAGCGCGCGCACGGCGCGGTCCGCGTCCGCCTCGCGCACGACGAACGAGATGTTCAGCTCCGACGAGCCCTGCGCGATCATGTGGACGTTCACGCCGGCGCCGGCGACTGCCGTGAAGACGCGCGCGGCGACGCCCGGCGTCCCCTTCATCCCGGCCCCCACGCACGCGACGATCGCGACGTCGTCCTCGCGCACGACCTCCCGGACCGCGCCGCCCCCGAGCATGCCCAGCTCGAGCGCGTTGACCGCGCGGTCCATCGCGTCGCTCGGCAGCACCACGGTGATGTTCACCTCCGACGAGCCTTGGGAGACCATGAGGACGTTCGCGCGGGCCTCCCCCAGGATGTCGAAGACGCGGGCCGCGGTGCCGGGCACGCCCGCCATCCCGCCGCCGCTCACGGTGACGAGGCCGACTTTGCGGATCGAAAGGACCGTCTTGACGATCGATCCCGCGTGGACCTTTTGCGCCTCGATGATCGCGGTCCCGGTCCGCTCGGGCCGCGCGCAGTTGCGGACGCGCACCGGGATGCCCGCCTCCGACGCCATCTCCAGCGCGCCCGGGGGCATCGTCTTCGCCCCGAAGAAGGCCATTTCCATCGCCTCGGCGTAGGACAGCTCTTCGAGCAGCCGGGCGTCGGGCACGACCCGCGGATCGGCGCTCAGGAGGCCGTCCACGTCGGACCATAGCTCGATCTCGCCGACCTCCAGCGCCGCGCCAAGAAGGGTCGCGGTGAAATCCGAGCCTCCCCGCCCGATCGTGGTCGGCGTCCCGTGCTGGTCCGCCGCGATGAAGCCGGTGACGACCGGGATCGTGCCGCTCTCGACCAGGGCGCCCAGCCGCTCGCGGAGCTGGTGGCGGGTGGAGGCGACGAGCGGCCTCGCCTCGCCGAAACGCGAGTCGGTGAGGATGCCCGCCTCCTTCCCCGTGAAGGCACGCGCCGGAAGGCCGCGCGCCGCGAGCGCACCGGCCAGGATCGGCGTCGACAGCCGCTCGCCGAACGAAAGCACGAAGTCGCGGCTGCGCGGCGTCAGCTCTCCGACGAAGGCGATGCCGGTGAGAACCTTTTCCAACTCGCCGAGCTGCTCGCGCGTCGTGCTCAAGAGCCCGTCGCGGACCGCGCCCTCGCGCACCGCCCGCCGGACGGCGTCGAGATGGGCCGTCGCGATGCGATGGACCGCCTGGGCGGCCTGGTCGTGCCGGCCGCGCCGGGCGTGCTCGCACGCGGCGAGCAGGTCGTCGGTGGTGTCGTTCATGGCGGAAACGACGACGAGGGGCAGGTCCCCGCGGGCGACGGCGGCCGCGACGAGCGAGGCCGCGCGCTCGATGCGCTCGCCGTCCCCGACCGACGTGCCGCCGAATTTCATCACGCGCTTCATCGGAGCTTCTCCCGGATCTCGAGCAGGTCCCGCAAGATGGCGGTCGCCGTCTCCGGTCCGCCGGCGCCCTTGCCTGCGATGGTCTTTTCCCCGGAGGTCTCGCACACCAGGGAAACGGCGTTCAGCGTGCCGCCGACGCAAAGGGGATCGTCGCGCGACACCCAGCGCGGGGCGACCTCCAGTCGCTCCCCGATGGAGCCGATCAGCTTCAGCTCGCCGCCGCGCGCGACCGCGTCACGCACCTCCTCCGCCGATACGCCGCGGATCCCGCGCAGCGCGCAGTCCCGGAGCGTCGCCCGCCGGCCCATGACCGCGTTCGCGAGGATCACGAGCTTGCGCGCGGTGTCGAGGCCGTCCACGTCCGCGGACGGGTCGGTCTCCGCGTAGCCGGCGGCCTGCGCTGCTGCCAGCGCGGCGTCAAACGAAGTCCCCTCGCGCGTCATGCGCGAAAGGATGTAGTTCGTCGTCCCGTTCAGGATGCCGCGGAGCGAGAGGACACGGTCTCCCTGCCGGCAGCGATCGGCGAAGTCGAGCACCGGCGTCCCGCCTCCGACGGTCGCGCTGAAGCGGAGCGTGACGCCGTTGTGCGCGGCCAGCTCGGCCAGGGCCGGATGGGCAAGCGCGAGCGGGCCCTTGTTCGCGCAGATCGCATGCTTGCCCGAGCTCAAGGCCGCGCGCAGGTAGGTCATCGCGGGCTCCCCGGTCGCCGTGTCGGTCGGGAGCGCGTCGACGTACACTTCGGCGTCCAGCTCGCGCAACCGGGCTGCCCGAGCGTCGGCATCGGCGCCGCCGGCCAAGCCCGCGCCACGCTCCTTCGTCGCGAGGAGCGCGGCCGGCTCGAGGCCGCGCGGGTCGACCGCGAGGCCGGCGCTGTCCGCGGCTGCTACGATCCTTGGGCGCATCCCGTAGACGCGCACCAAGTGCTCCGACCGTTCCGCGAGCAGCCGGACGAAGCTGCGCCCGACCACGCCGAGGCCGAAGAGAACCACTCTCATTGCTGATGTCCGATTGCTGATTGCTGATTGGGCCGCAACGCCGCCCCCGGCCGCAACCAAAGGGACGGGCCACCGAAGACGCCGAAGACACCGAACGACGAACTCTGGAGAATCGACTGGCACAGCCGATCCGAACCGCGACCGTGAGGGAGCGGTCTCAGCGCGTCCTTCGTTTCCCTCGGGTTTGGTCTTGCAACCGATGGCCTACCGGAGAAACCGTGTTGCTGAAAAAACGATCTTCTGTGCGGCCGTGACACGGAATGCGGCGCGGACTGCGCGCGACACGGCGGGCAATTGCTGGATCGACGATCGGCGAGTGCGCCGTCAATCAGCAATCAGCAATCAGAAATCATCAATCAGCAATCTCTCCAGGGCTTGCATCGTCGCGTCCGCCTCGACCGGCGGGTCCCCGTGCTTAATCGCGGTGTCGGGGTCCTTCAAGCCCGCGCCGGTGGCAACGCAGACGATGGTCGCGTCCCGCGGCAGCGCAGCCTCCGCCGCGAGTCGCGAGAGACCGGCGATCGCTGCGGCGCTCCCCGGTTCGATGAAGAGGCCCTCGGTGCGCGCGAGCCGGCGCTGCGCCTCGACGATCTCCGCGTCGCTCACCGCGAGGGCCGAGCCGCCGGAATCACGGAGCGCGCGCAGGACCTTCACGCCGCACACGGGCGCGCCGATGCGGATCGCCGTCGCCAGCGTTTCCGGCCGCGGCCAGGGCTCGGGCCTGTCCCGGCCGGCCTTCCACGCGGCCACGACCGGCGCGGCGCACTCGGCCTGCACGCCGACGAGGCGCGGGAGACGCCCGATGAGGCCGAGGGCGGCCAGCTCCTGGAAGCCCTTCCAGATCGCGCTCAGGTTGCCGGCGTTCCCGACCGGTGCGATGACGACGTCCGGCGCGCGCTGTCCGAGCTGTTCGTACAATTCGTACGCGAGGGTCTTCTGCCCCTCGAGGCGATACGGATTGATCGAGTTGAGCAGGTACAGGTCCTTGCGCTCAGCCGCCAGCCTGATGGCCAGGGCCAGCCCTTCGTCGAAATTCCCGCGGAGCTGCACGACGCGCGCGCCGTGCACGACCGCCTGGGCGAGCTTGCCGAACGCGATCTGGCCGGCCGGAATGAGGACCACCGCGCGCAGCCCCGCGCGTGCCGCGTAGGCGGCGAGCGAGGCGGACGTGTTGCCGGTCGAGGCGCAGAGCACGGTGCGCGCGCCTCGCTCCACGGCCTTCGTGACCCCGACGGTCATCCCCCGATCCTTGAACGACCCTGTCGGGTTGTCCCCCTCGGTCTTCACATGGAGGCCGTCGAGGCCGAGCTTCTCGCCGAGTCGGGGGCAGCGGTGGAGACGCGTGTTCCCTTCCGCGAGCGTGACGGCCGCGGCCTCGGTCGCAACGGGCAGCGCGCCGCGGTAGCGCCACACGCCGGTCGCTTGCCCGCTCCAGCCTTTGGGCCGTGCGCTCTCCCGAAAGGCCCCGGGTTCGTAGACGACGGTGAGGAGGGAGCCGCACGCCTCGCAGGCGAAGCCGGGAGGATCGGCGCCGTGGCGCCGGGCGCAGGCGATGCACTCGAGGTGAAAGGGGGCGGGGCTCATGGTGGAATCCCTTGGAAGCAAATGAAGGTATCATTCGGCGCGGGGCGCGGCAAGAAAAACCGGGCAGGTTTCCTTTGACAGAGAGGGGCCTTCCGACTAGCATGTGCCCTCCTTATCAAGCCCTGGAGACGAGGAGAATCCTCATGCCCGTCCTGTCTCTCCCGCGTGGGAACCCGCTCTCGGGTACCGCGACGGCTCTCTTCGCGGTCGCCGCGTCGGCCGGGGTCTTGCTCGCCGCCCCGCCCAGCGAGCCGCCCTCGCGGGCCGGGGACCGCGAGCTGGCCCGCGACGCGGCGCGCGCGGCCGCGGAGCGGCTGGAGAAGGAGCTGGATCACCTGCGCAAGGACATCGAGCAGCTTGTGGTCCGGGAGGTCGACGGGGCGTCACGCGAACTGGCCCGCCGCGACCCTGCGGTCCTGGCGGCTGCCGCCACGCTCGGCGGCCGGTCCTATGAGCAATTGCTCGACACCGTCATTCAGACCCGCGATCTCGCCATCGGCGAGCCCGCGGACCTGTACGAGACGCTGGCCGACACGCGCATCGTATACGTCGCCGAGAGCCACGACAACCCTGCCCATCACGGCAACCAGCTCGCCGTGCTCGAGGCGATGTACGAGCAGCAGCCCGACGTCGCGATCGGCATGGAGATGTTTCCGCGCTCGTGCCAGCTCACGCTCGACCGGTTCGTCGCGGGGCTCCTGACCGAGGAGCAGTTCCTGCGCGAGGTGAACTGGAAGGAGACGTGGGGCTTCGACTACAAGCTGTACCGGCCGATCCTCGAGTTCGCGCGCCGGCACGGGCTGCCGCTGGTGGCGCTGAACGCGCCGCGCGACCTCGTTCGCAAGGTGGGCCGCTCCGGGTTGGCGGGGCTTTCCCAGAAGGAGCGCGCCTCTCTGCCCGAGATGGACATCGACGTGCCGGAGCATCGCGAGCACTTCCGCCAGGCGATGGCCCGGCTCGCGGGCTCGGGCCACGCGGCGAGCGAGTTCAGCTACCAGGCGATGTGCGTCTGGGACGAAACCATGGCCGACTCGGTGGTGCGGTTCTTCCGCGCGGAGGAGCGGCGAACGCTGCGGATGGTCGTGCTCGCCGGGACGGGGCACATCGAATACCGCGTCGGCATTCCGGACCGGGTCGCGAAGGCCCTGCGTGTGAAGACGAGGACCGTGGTCTCCCTCGAGGTCGCACAAGGGGAACACGTGGAGTGGCCGGAAGTGTTGGGCGCGCCGGCCGCGGACTACCTGTGGATCACGAAGCCTGCCCCCGCACGGGGGGAAAGCAAGGCGAAGCCGGGACGGCGTTGAGTTGAGGTGCGGGGAACGTTCGCCCGCGGGCGAGGCGGCGAGAGGCCGGGGGACGGTTTCCCGGAGACCGGTTGACGGCGGGGCAGCGGAGGCCGCGCCCGGACCATGGGCCCGTACAGGAATAACTCAGGGATCGGCACTTTCGTCGGAGGGAAGAGATCCTTGTGGTGCGGGCTTGCCGGCCTGCACGGACCGGCGGGAGTGCCTGACTTGTTCCTTTACGGGCCTATCCAGTGGCCGCGTGGGGCGTTGCCACTTCCGAAGCGCTTTTCTACCGGAGGACAATTCATGGGTCGGACACAGCTCGAAGCCCTCAAGGACTACACCGTGGTGGTCGCGGACACGGGCGACATCAACTCGATCCAGCAGTTCAAGCCGCGTGACGCCACCACGAATCCGTCCCTCATCACGGCGGCGGCGCAGATGCCCGAGTACGACGACGTCGTGAAGGGCGCCATCTCCTGGGCGAAGGGCCAGCTCGGCGGCGCCGCTTCGCGCGAAGCGGTCGTCAAGATGGCGCTGGACCGGCTCGCGGTCGAGTTCGGCCTGCGGATCCTCAAGATCGTCCCGGGCCGCGTCTCGACGGAAGTCGACGCGCGCCTCTCCTTCGACACCAAGGGGTCGGTGGAGAAGGGCCGGTTCCTGATCAAGCAGTACGAGGCGGCCGGCATGTCGCGCGAACGCGTGCTCATCAAGCTCGCCTCGACCTGGGAAGGCATCAAGGCGGCCGAGATCCTGGAGAAGGAAGGCATCCACTGCAACCTGACGCTGCTCTTCGGCCACCACCAGGCGGTGGCGTGCGCCGAGGCGGGCGTGCGGCTGATCTCCCCGTTCGTGGGGCGGATCCTCGACTACTACGTGAAGACGACCGGCAAGAAGGAGTTCGCGCCCACGGAGGACCCGGGCGTGGTCTCCGTGACGAAGATCTACAACTACTACCGGAAGCACGGGTACAAGACCGAGGTGATGGGCGCGAGCTTCCGGAACACGAGCGAGATCATCGAGCTGGCCGGCTGCGACCTGCTCACGATCGCGCCGAAGCTGCTCACGGAGCTGGGCTCCCGGCAGGAGCCGCTGGTGCGCAAGCTGGATCCGGCCGCCGCGGCGAAGCTGGACATCCCGAAGACCCCGGTGGACGAAGCGACCTTCCGCCGGATGCACGAGGCCGACCCGATGGCCAAGGACAAGCTGGCCGAAGGGATCGACGGCTTCACGAAGGCGATCGTCGCGCTCGAGAAGCTGCTCATGGAAAAGGTCCAGGGCGAGGCCGCGGGCGTCACGAAGAGCCTGTTCACGGTCTTCGACCTCGACGGCGACGGCTTCATCACCCGCGAGGAATGGGCGGGGAAGAGCAACGTGTTCGAGGCGCTGGACGCGGACGGCGACGGCAAGATCACGCCCGAGGAGATGGGGGCCGGTCTCGGCGCGGCCTTCCGGCTCAAGTAGGAAGGCTCGAGTTCGCCCGGCGCCCGATCGCGACGAGCGGGTCGGGACAGCGGCGGTGAAGACTCAAGCCAAGGGCCCGGGCCTGGGCGCGGTCGCAAGCGCGATCGAGCGCGGGCAGGGGTTCCTGTGCACCACCACGGCGGCCGGCGGGGGCAACCTCGCCGGCCGCCGTTCTTTTTTTGTGGCCTTGCTCCAGCCGGGGAAATGCCGGCTGCCCGCCGTAGGGGCACGGCGTTGCCGTGCCCACGACACGATGCCCGGGATCGATCCTGCACGACGTCGGCGGCGATGCGAGGCCTGCCTATCCGTTCTTCTTGAAACCGAGCGCGCCAGTCCCTGTTCTCGCGCCGGCGAGAGTCGGCCTCCGAAGCGGGAACTGGAGCGTGGCACAGGAGCGGCCTGTGGAATGGCGTGCCGGGTCCGTCCGCTTCGGCGACGTTGCGCCGCGCGCGGGCTGTGTGGTCCGCGGCGCCCTGAACGTCGTGCGCCACCCGACCGGCGGCGTAGAACGCGTCCCCATCGTGGTCGCGCTGGGCCGGCGTGACGGCCCGACCGTCTGGGTCACGGCGAACATCCACGGGGACGAGGTGACCGGCGTCCTCGTCGCGCACGAGTGCGTGCGGCGCCTGCTCGCTCCGAGCCGGTTGCGGGGGATGGTCGTCGTCGTCCCGAGCCTGAATCCCGCGGGGCTGCGCGTGGCCACGCGCGTGCCCTACTACGAGGAGCGGGATCCGAACCGGCTCTTCCCGGACTCGCGGGCGCGGCGTGGGCCCGGCGCGGAGCCGCCGGGACCGCAGGAGGAATTCTTCGCGACGGTGTTCGACTCGATCCGAGCGACGGCGGACGTTCTCTTGGACCTCCATTGCACGTGGATCCAGTCCCTGCCCCACGTGATCGTGGACCGCGTACTCGTCGAGGGGCCGCGTGGACACCGTGCGGCGGAGCGGCTCCTGGCGCGGACGGAAGCGCTGGCCCGCGCGTTCGGCCTTACCGCGGTGCGGGAGTGGCGGGTGGAGCGGTACATCGGGCGGGACTTGCAACGGTCGGTGGCGGGCGCCGTGCTGAACCGCGCGCGGATCCCGGCGATCACCGTGGAGCTGGGCGCGCGACTCGTCGCCGACCCGGCGGCGGTCGAAGCGGGGGTGGCGGGCGTCGAGAACGCGCTGCGCTGGGCGGGTTCGCTCCCGGGCGAGCCGGTCCCGATCCGCTGCGTGCCCGTCGTGGCGCCGCCGTATGCGCTGCTCCGTGAAGAGCACCCGCGCTGTCCGGAGAGCGGGATCGTGCGTTTCTGCGTGCGGCCCGGGGACCGCGTCGAGCGCGGCATGGCGGTGGCGACATTATCGGACCTCTGGGGTCGGCCGCTGGCGGGTGGGGAGGTGCGCTCGACCCGCGCGGGGTGGGTCCTGGGGCTGAACCAGGGCGTGGCGTTCTACCGGGGGGCGGTGCTGCTACAGCTCGCGATACGCGACAAGCATCCGGTCGTCGCGCGCGACCCGCGGCGGGGCCGGCGACCCATGCGCCGGCCAATCCGGCCGCGTGGACGATTGTAGCGTGCGGCCCCGCAGGGTGAGAAACGGACGCTGTCTCTGGTTCCCTGTTGACGCAATCCAAACCCGCTTCCTGGGGGGGCGGGCCTCCGGCCCGCGCGAGCCACCACACGGTGCTCGTTTCGCTCAAGCGGCCTGCCCGGCCGTGTCCGACATTCCTAAACCCGGCTCTAGCGGCGCGCTCCTTCGAGCGTTTCGATTGCCGCCGTCGCCGCCCGCCGCACCCGCAATTCCGGTTCATTTTTCACCAATCTCAAGTGCGGCCGCGCCGCACCTGCGGGGAGCCCCAAAGTGAATTCGCCTGGGATCCCCCGGCTGACAGCAGGAACGGCCGGCTCGGGTTCCGTCAGGATCCGGGCGAAACGGTTCCTCAAGGCAACTCGATAAAAGACCGGCCTTGCTCGCGGCTGTACAGACGGGTAGAATCGCAAACGTGGAACCGCTTGGCGAAGGCTCGAGTCCCAGCCCGGGGCAAGCGCCTTCCTCGGGAGGGCCGGCGCATGCGCCAAGCACGGCCCCATGCTGCCGGTAACTCACCACGGGCGCAAGTGCGACGGCGCGCCTTTCCACAGATCTTGATGGCTTTCCGTCGGCGAGCGAGAGTCACCCTTCCGTTCAGTCGACCTCCACTCGCGCATGCGTTGTTCCATGGAGTCAACCGCCATGAACGAAGAGGCTGTCGGTCCCTCGTGTTCAAGCGTTTCCCCGTCCGCGAGTGTCCCACCTGCACCCGTGTGGCCGCTTCGTGTCGAGCAGTTCCACCAAATGCTGCGAGCCGGCATTCTCACGGAAAATGACCCGGTCGAACTCCTTGAAGGTTGGTTGGTGGCGAAAATGGGCAAGAACCCTGCGCATCGGGCGGCAACCCGACTGGTCCGTGCGGCGCTGGAGCGCGTTGTGCCCGCAGGCTGGTACGTGGACTCGCAGGAGCCGATCACGACCCAGGACAGCGAGCCTGAGCCCGACGTTTCCGTCATTCGCGGAGACACTCGCATGTACCTCGACCGGCATCCCGGGCCGGAGGATGTTGGGGTGGTGGTGGAGGTGGCCGAGGCATCGATCGAGCGAGATCGCAACTTCAAGATGCGTCTTTATGCTCGCGCCGGCATTTCGATCTACTGGCTACTCAGTCTCGTCGACAATCGCTTGGAAGTCTACACGGGCCCGACCGGGCCTGGCCCAGCGCCGAATTACCGCGTACGCGCCGAGCATGGCCGGGAGGACATGGTGCCGGTCATCCTCGACGGCCGTGAAATCGCGCGCATTCCCGTGAAGGACCTGCTGCCGTAGACCGCTCATAGCCGCCGCGGACTGTCCCCGTAGCTCGCGGCAGTCCCGCCGGCAGACGCAGACAGCCCCTCTGCCTGTGCGACTGTGCGGAGGATCGTGCCGAAGCGTCCTGCCGGACTGCCGCGAGAGCGGTTGGAATTCGAGCTAGAACGGAAAGGCCATGCGCTCTCTTGCCGGAAGGATTGGAACCGCTACCCGCGCGGTCGTCGTTCTCCTCCTCGGATCGATCCGGTTGGGTGGCGAGCCCCCCACGGATTCCGAAGCCCTCACCTTTCGTTGCCCGCAGGCCGCCCGTGTGATTATCCGCGAGGCAGACTGCGGCGGCTGCAGCGTTTGGGGCATGCGGTACGCGTTCCTGGTGGAGCCACGCCCCGGGATCGGGTTTGACTGCCGGCTGGACGAGGCTCGACTCATGAGGCTGCCGGACGAGCATTGGGGGCTGGACTCCGAGTGGCGAGATTTCAAGAAAAAAGTCGCGCCGATCTTCGAGTCCATGTACGCCTCATTTCCGGCCTTCCGCGTTTCCCCGGAGGGTGGGTTCGGCGGGGCCCAAATCGCTTCGGACGTGGTTGACCGCTGGGTCGGCGCATGCGCGATCACAGAGACTGGCGCCGATCGGCGGGAAGTCCTCGCGAGGCGCATGCACTCCAAGCGCGGACTTCGGATCATCGAGCGCTCTGTGCGTCGAAAGTGGGATTGTTGGGTCGGTGCCTGGGTCGGCCTGCGCATGCGCGCCGGTGAGACGTGTGATCGGGAGGCTCGGTTGCCGGGTCTGGACGGCGCCGAAAGAGTGGCGACGGTTCATGATCGCCACCTCGGGCCAGACCCGGTCCGCGACGGCGCGATCCGCCTCGAGGCTGAGATGATCGTGCCGCCGGATGCACCGCCGACCGCCGAGGAGGGGGGGGACGCCGCCCCGCTCGCGGGTTCCCCTCCGGCGAAGGCGACCCGCTTGCATCTGAAGGTCGTGACGGATTCTGCGACGCTACAGCCATGGCAGGCATCCAGCGACGAGCGGGAAGTGGACGGCGGCCCGTTTCGCGGTAGCGGAGAACACTACGAGTTCGAATGGCCGCGGACGGGAGTCCTGCGCGAGCGCCGCTGACGGGAGAGGGAACGGCCGGCCGGCGGGGTTTGGCGGGCTGCGGGTGGGAGGTCGCGGGTCGGGCGCGGGCGCAGCGGGGGTGCATGCGGCTGAGCGATCCGCGAAGTTGCGAGTCACGGCAGGTCGCAGTTCATGTGGCCGTTCGCGCGGGCCGGCCTGCGCTCCGTAGCTCGCATGGAGCGAGCGAAGGAGAGGCCCGCGCCCCCAGGCATCGTGCCTGGACTTCGTCAACGGGTCGCTAGTGCGACGCCCGCGACTTCACCCAGGTCGTCACGAGCGGGTAGACGATCTGCGGCGAATACTTGCCGACGAGGATGTCCTCGTGGCCGATGTTGACGACGTAGCCGTTGGCCTTCGACAGGACCTTGATCGTCTTGTCGGCGCTGCCCAGGTGGTCGTGGATCCACTGGACGTTTTCCTTGGGCACGACCTGGTCGGAGCCGCCGGCGAGGAGGAGGGCGGGGACGGTGACCGCGGAGAGGTGGTCGGTGTAGCTGTAGAACCCGTGGGAGTCGTACCAACTCGAGTGCTGCGGACAGGCGCGGAAGGGGGAGGGGCCGTACGTGTAGCAATTCGCGTCTTTGTACCAGCGCAGGAACTGCTTCACGACGTTCATGCCGATGTTGTCGACCGCATGCTGCAGCATCTTGTGGATGAGCAGCGGGGTCATGTTCTCGGTGTCCCAGACGGTCGAGCCGATGTCGCCGATGAGGAGCGGGCCGAAAACGACCCAGGCGTTCGGGTTGATGAGCAGGTCCTGCGCGGTCGCCTTCATCGGGAAGGGACCGTTCCAGGGCAGGGAGGACTCGGCCGCGCCGGTGAGGAGGAACTGCGCCTGCGTGAGCGGAGTCTGGGAGGGCGCCGGTCCCATCTTGCCCGCGCCGGAGAGCGTGACGATGCCGCGGATCTTCGACTGCGTTTCGGTCTCACAGTACGCGTACGTCGCGAGGCCGCCCATGCTGTGGCCCATGAGGAAGAGCTTCGGGCGGCCGGTCGCCGCGAGGACGTAATCGACGGCGGTCGGGACGTCCTTGTGAATCAGGTCGTCCACGGAATAGGTCCAGCCGGTGAGGTCGGTGGCGCTGGGCGCGCCGGAAAGCCCGCCGCCGCGGAAGTCGAGGATCCAGCAGTCGAGGCCGCGGAGGGCCATGTAGCGCGCGAGGCTGCGGGTCGCGTCGAGGTCGTAGATGCGGTGGTTTTCGATGAAGCCGTGGAGCATGAGGACCGGCTCGCGGCCTTCCTTCATCGGGGAGGGCTTGAGCCGCGTGAGCGCCAACTCCCACCCGTCGGAGGTCGTGACGAAATGGGTCTCATAGCTGAAGGTCGAGTGCGAGGCCTCGGCGCTCGGGGCCGACCCGGCCAGTACGGCGAATGCGACGGCGAGAGCGAGAAGTCCGACGCCGGAAGAGACGCGGGAGCGCAAGGGGGCGGGGGCGACCGAACGCATGATGAACCTCTTTGTGCCGGCGGGAGCGGGGCGCAAAGGCCCCGGGATTGGAAGCGCGAAGCGCGGAAGTTTAACGCACCGCGTCACGCAAGTCAAGCGACAATTCCCTCTCACACGGGGGGACAAGGCCGCACGCCTACCCCCGCAGCGACGTAAGCGCCAGCGCCGGGATCTTCAGCCAGCTCGGGCTCGCCTCGAAGGCCAGCAGCCGCTCGCCGAGCCGGTGCGTCTGGCGGTTGTCGACGAACCACGCAGGCTTCGGGAAGACGGTGATCGGTCCGCGCACGACCGACTTCTCGATGCCGTCCACCATGAAGCTGTTGTGCACCCAGCCGAGACCGCTCTTGGGGTCCGCCAACGTGCCGCTCGGGTGACCTCCCCAGGCCGGCGTCACGAGGGCGTAGGCCAGCGCCGGCCAGTGGTTGACGGCGACCGACCCGTAGCGCAGGTCCACGATCGCACGATCAAGCGCGACGGCGATCGTCGCGTCCCGCTCGTCTCGCGGCGCGATCACGATCGCCGCGTTCAGCGTGCCCCAGAGGCGATCGTTCATGAACAGAGTCGCGGCCCGCAGGAACTCCACCGGGTCCGCGGCGGCGAGCGGCACTTCGGACAGGATCCCGCAGAAAGGCTCGACTTCGTAGAGACGCTCCGTCCGGCTCTCCGCGTCCAGGCCGGGCACGAAGGCCCAGGCGAGCTGCCCCGCGGCCGGTGCGCCGAACTTCTCCACCTGCGCGTGGCCCGCGAGCAGCGACTCGTAGCGTTCGCTCGCGCCCGGGTAGTAGGCCTTGCGGAGCGGGGTCTCGCCGAGGGCCTTGCGCACCCTGTCCAGGAACGCCGCGCGCTGCGGCCACGACTTCGACGTGACGAGAATCTTCGCGGCGTTGCAGTTGAAGGAACCGTTGTTCCCGACCATCGTGGCGACGTTGCGCGCCTGGAACCAAAGCTGCGAGTCGGAGTACACGCCGGGGACGATCGCGACGGGGCTCACGTTGCCCAGCTCCGACGTGATCCGTTTCTTCAAGAGGGGGTCGTTCTCGCGCTTCCGGCGTTCGCGCTCGGGACCCGGCGGGCCCCAGACGATGAAGTCGTGCGTCCGGTCCGAGCCGGTGATGTGCACGTCGTCGACCGCGTCGTGGTTGACAAGGTACGTGCCCGTCTCCGCGCCGCCGTAGGCGAAGCGCAGGTAGCCCGCGGAGACGAGGGGCGCGAGGGCACGCTCAAGAATCGGGCCGACCCATTCGTTGACGGGATTCATCTTGAGGAGGCAGACCTTGCCTTCGACGAAGAGCTTGTAGAACGCATCCATCGGGGGGATGCTGGAGACGTTGCCCGCGCCGAGGACGAGGGAAACCGAGCCCGCCGGGTCGCGGCGCTGGTAGAACTCCGCCTGCCGCTCGCGTGCGGCGCGTGCGTCGACGCCGGGCTGGAGCAGCAAGTGTGCCTTGAACCCCGCGAAAAGGGCCGCTTCCATGGCGTTCGTGGGGAAGACGTCGACCTCGACGCGTCCGTCCGGCCGCGTGCGCACGCCCTGGCCGAGGCGCGGGCGGCCGTGGACGCGGATTTCCTCCAGGCTCTCGATGAGGAGGCGGACGTTGCGGAGCGTGATGACCGGCCCGACGAGCCACTCCTCGCCCGCGCCGGGCGAATCGGGGTCGAGGCCCTTCGCGCGGCATCCCTCGACGACCCACTCGCGCGCGACGGCCTCGATGCCCGAGACGCAGCCGCGCAAGAGCGTGAGCCGGTCGGCGACCGACAGGCGCGCATACCGCTGCGCGGATTCTTTGAGCGTGGCGAGGGAGCGGTCCATCTCCGCGCGTACGGTCTCCGCCCGGCTCGCCGCGGCGGCGCTCATCGGTAGCGACTGGGACATGATCGACCTCCGGTGGTATACGGTATTTACCTTAGCAGCTAGGATCGCGCATGCGAAGCGGCTTCGACGCCGACGGCATCGGCGACCGAGCGGAGTCCGTCCTTCTCGAGCCGTTCCAGGAGCCCTTCGTTGATGTCGCGGGCGAGGCCCGGCCCCTTGTAGACGAAGCCCGAGTACGCCTCGAGGAGGGAAGCGCCGGCCTTGAGCCGCTCATAGGCGGAGTCGGGCCCGTCGATGCCGCCCACGCCGATGAGCGCGTATCGGCCGCGCGAGAGCGCATGGACGCGGGCGAGCGTGCGGAGCGCGGCTTCGCGCAACGGCCGGCCGGAGAGCCCACCGCGCCCGCAGGCGGCGACCTCCGCGGGGGCCGAGCGCAGGCCCGCGCGGCGCGTGGTGGTGTTGGTCAGGACGAAGCCGCTCACCGGGCGTCCTTCGCAGGCCTCCAGGATGCCCTCGAGCTCCGCCTGTTCGAGGTCGGGCGAGATTTTCAGAAAAAGCGGGCGCGTCGGCTGGAGGCCGGCGAGCAGCTCGGCGATCGCTTCCCGGTTTTCGAACGTCCGACCGTCGGCGGTGTTCGGGCAGCTCACGTTGAAGACGTGGAAGTCGCCGACTCCGGCGAGGCGGCGGTACGACGAGCGCATGTCCTCGAAGGCAGCGAGACCCACGATCGAGTCGTCGTGGGTCTTCGCGATGTTCACGCCGACGCGAAAGCCGAAGCTGCGGCCTGCGAGTCGGGCGGCGATGGCCTCGGCCCCGTCGTTGTTGAGGCCGAGCCGATTGAGGAGGGCCTCGTCGTCCGGGAGGCGGAAGAGCCGGGGGCTCGGGTTACCCGCGCTCGGGCGATTCGTGGCCGAGCCGACCTCGACGAAGCCGAGGCCGAGGGCCGGGAGGAAGTCCACCAGCTCGGCGTTCTTGTCGAACCCGGCCGCGAGGCCGACGGGGTTGGCGAAGCGCAGCCCGCAGACCGACGTCTCGAGGCGCGGGTCGCGGAAGTCGTACCACGAGCGGATGCGTTCGCGCCAGAACGGGGACGTGGCCAGCGAGGTGCCAAGCCGGCAGACGCGCCGGTGGACGGCCTCGGGATCGGAGAAAAGCGCGAAGAGGAGGGGCCGGAGAGCGAACTCGTAGAGCATGGCCGGTCGTCCCGGTGGTTCTGGTGGAGAATGGCCGCCCCGTCGCGGGCCGTTGCTGTGCACGAGGGGGGACCAGTGTACACGGACGGCGCGGCAAATCAAGGAGGATTGGCTCGGCGGGAGCAGCTACTCCGGCCCGAAGGCGCTCTCCGTCCCCATCCCGATCTCGGCCAGTGCCCGCTTCAGGAAGACGCCGGCGAGGTGGGAGCGATAGGCGGCGGACGCGCCGGGAGCATCGGTGAAGGGGAGCTCGGACTGGAGGGTCTCGAGCGCGGCGGCCAGCGTTTCCGCGCCCCAGGGGCGCTGGAGGAGGAGCGCCTCGGTGAGCGGGGCGCGGACCGGCCGCGGGGTCGCCGCCCCGACGGCGATCCCCAACTCGATGAAGGCGCCTTCGCGGAGCACCGCGGAGACCGCGAGGGAGAGGGTGGAGCGGCCGGGGACGTGCCGGGGGCCCCTTCGGAGAAACGCGCCCCGCAGGTGCTTCTTCGCGGGCACGGAGAAGCCGAGGATGACTTCGTCGGCGCGGAGGACGGTCCGGCAGGGGCGCGGGTAGAAGCGCCCGAGGGCGATGGAGCGGCTGCCGCGTTCGGAGCCGAGCAGCACCCTGGCATCGAGGGAGAGGAGGGCGGGGACGGCGTCCGCGTCGGGCGCCGCGCCGGCGATGTTGCCGCCGAGGGTCGCCCGGTTGCGGACCTGGGGACTGGCGACGCGGCCGCAGGCCTGGGCAAGCGCGGGGGCGTACCCCTGCACGAGCGGCGACTCCGCGCAGTCCGCGAAGGTCGTGGCGCTCCCGATGCGGACCCGGTCCTTCTCCTTGGAGATGCCGCGCAGCTCAGGGACCGCGGAGACGTCGAGCCAGGACGCGGCCGCCGGAGGGGCGTCCTGGGCCTGGACGAGGAGGTCGGTGCCGCCGGCGAGGCAGCGGCGCTCCCCCTCGAGTCGGGCGAGCAGCTCGAACAGCTCGGCGAGGGTCTCCGGTCGGTACACCTGGATCATCGGCTCACTTCCGTTGGCGGTGCGACCAGCGCGTGTCCCCCGCGTGGCCATACACGTCCCTCGTGGCGCGAAGCACCGCCCGCTCGACGGCCGCGCAGCTCGTCGTGGGGCAAAGGTGGCCCGCGAGTTGGAGGCGGATTTCCTCGGACGAGGGACTCGGGTTGCCGTCTACGAGGGCCTTCGCGGAGAGCAGGAGGCCGGGCACGCAGAAGCCGCAGGAAGACTCCGACTCGTCGAGCAGGCTTGTCTGCACGACGTGGAGACGCTCGGCCTCCGCGAGCCCCTCGACCGTCGTGATCTCGGTCCCGTTCGCCTGGCAGGCGAGCATGAGGCACGCGGGGACGACCCGGCCGTCCACGAGCACGGTGCAGGCCCCGCACTCGCCGCGTGCGCAACCCTCGCGCACGGAGCCGAGGCCGAGTCGCTCGCGGAGGAAAGCCAGGAGTCGCGTGGCGGAGTCGCAGGCCTCGTCCACGGGCTTTCCGTTGACGACGCAGCGCACGCGGCCGGCGGGCTTGGGGAGAGGGGGCGGGGCGGGGCGGACCTTCCGGCCGGGGGCCCGCTTCGGGGGGACGACCTTTTTTCGGGTTGATCGCTTGCGACGCGCCATCGCGCACGCTCCGATGATGGCCCCGCGGTCCAGAGCCATGCCGCCCGACGCGCCGCCTGAAGGCGGAACTACGAACGGAGATGTCGGCCTTCGAAGACCGTGACCGCACTCGGATCATGGGCCAATCGAGCCTGGCCGATTCCGCGAACACTCCTCGGTACCGCTCCACGGAAGTGGGTGACCAATGGCCGACGGCAAGTTCGGCCGCCCGCGAGGCGCGCGAGCGAGGCGTAGTAACGGAGAACTACGTCGAGCGAGCGCAACGAAGCAGGCGGCCGAAATCGCCGAGGAAATTGGTCACCCAATTCTGTGGGGCGGTACTTAGGGCTTCGGCGAAGGGCGCCTCTCACCGATCGGCAGGACGACCGTATCCTGTTGGCCTGCCTGCCGGCTTCGAGTCCCGCGCTCGAGCTCCTTCCAGCACCGTTCCGGCACGAAGGGGAGGGTGGTGAGGCGGACGCCGCACGCGTCGAAAATCGCATTCGCGATCGCGGGCGCGAGGCCCGCGGCCGCGCCCGAGGGGAGGCCCTGGGTCCCCGCGGGTCCGGAGCGCGTGGCGGACTCCGTGAGGATGGAAACGATCAGCGGCAGATGCTCCGGCGCCGGGAGCGAGAGCGCGGGTCGCGAGTCCGCTCGGAAGGCCTCTCCCAGCTCACGGCGAAGCCGACCTTCGAGCTCCTGCCCGAGCACCGAGGGCAGGAGCGGGTGGCCGACGCCGTGGGCGCTCCAGATGCGCGTGACTTCGATCTCGCCGGTCTCCGTGTCGACCTCGACCTCGGCCACGGTCGCGCCGGGGACGATCGCCGCGGGCGGAGCCCCCGGACCCTTTGCCGGATCGGACGCGGCCGTCGGGACGGCGAAGGTCCCCCGGGCCGTGAGGCCGACCCCGCGCGCGGAGGCGTCGCGCGCCTGGTCGGTCCAGGGTCGCTCCCGATCCACGCCGGCCTGGTCCATCGCGCCGCGCAGCTTTCCGCAGGCGTCGAGCACGGCGTGTCCGGCCAAAAAAAAGTCGCCGATCGGGTAGGGGCAAGCCGCGGCCCCGGGCGGGGCCGGTCGGGGCTCGATCGACCGGATCGCGGAGGAGGGACAGCCGAGCGCGTCTGCCGCGATGCGAGCGAGGAGGGGCGGGCCGGAGCTTCCTTCGCAAAGGGCCTCGAGCCGGATCGTGACCGAGCCCTCCGCGTGGACCACGACATCGGCTTCGGCGCCCGGCGCCGGCTCCCCGGGCGTGGGGAGTCCGACCGCGGCGCCCGAGAGGGCGAGCCCGATGCCGTGTCGGAGGATGCCGCGCGATCGCTTGAACTCGAGCCGCTTGCTTCTCCACTCCGAGGTCTGCTCGGCGCGCTGGAGCGCCGCCTCGAAGCCCGTCGCTTCGCCGGTTGCGCCCGCGCAGGGAGGAGCCTGGCCGTCCGCGCGTGGCAGATTGCGACGCCGAACCTCGATCGGGTTGAGGCCCAGGCGGGCGGCCATGAGGTCGAGCTGGCTTTCGACGGCGAATGCGGCCACGGCCTCGCCGTCGGCGGCGCCGCCCGGACACGGCGGCGTGTGGGTGCGTGAGAGAGACGCCGCGATGCGAAGGCCCTGCCAACGATACGGACCTGCCGCGCTCAAGAGGGCCGCGTGCAGGGCGCGGGGGGAAAGGCCCGCGTAGGCGCCCGCTCCGAGGGTGAGTTGGATTTCCGCGCAGACCAGCACGCCGTCCCGGGCGCAGCCGCTGCGAATTTCGATCCGGTGCGCGTGCCGGCCGCAGCCGACGGCGCTCGCGCGCTCGACGCACTGGACCGCGCGCCCCGTGCGCAGGGCGGCGAGGGCCGCGAGCGCCGCCACCGGGAGAAGGGCCGCGTCGCGGTCGCCGCCGCAGCCCGCCGGCGGAGTCGAGACGCGACATGCGGCGGGGGAGATGCCGAGGACTCGAGCGACCGCGCGGCGCACCAGCGAAGGGCGCGTGGTCGACGCTCGCAGCTCGATGCCGGCGGCGGCCCCGGACCGGTCGTCGCCGCCGGGACACGCGAGCACGGACAGCGGTTCGACGGCCGCATGGCTGCTGCAAGGGGAGACGTAGGTCTCGCGCACTACCAGGTCGCATCGCGACCAGAGCTCCTCGGTCCGTCCGAGCTCGAACTGCCGCTCGTCGGCCCCCGCGTTGCCTTCGATCGCCGCAGGAGGCTCGGGGAGGGGTTCGTATTCGATCTCGATGGCCCGGAGCGCCGCGTCGGCCTGGGCGGCGGTTTCGGCCGCGACGATGGCGACCGGCTCGCCCGCGTGCCGCGCCACCTCCTGGGCCAAGCAGGGCTGGTCCTCGCGCAGGAGCTGGAGCAGGTTCTTACCAGGAATGTCCGCGGCGGCGAGCACGGCGTGGACCCCGGGCAGACGGCGGGCCGCATCGAGATCGATGCGGAGAAGGCGCGCGTGCGCGTGCGGGGAGCGGAGGATGCGCCCAAAGAGGCAGCCGGGCGGGGGGAGGTCCGCGGCGGGGCCGGCGGTCCCCCGAACGATCGATTCCGCGTCGGGGCGGCGGAGGCGACGGCCCGCGGTACGTCGGGTTGCCACGAAGGTCCATCCCCCTTGTGCGAGCCGCGACGGGAGGCGGAAATGGGCTGCGCGCGATCCGCGGCTCCTGGCCGGCGCGGAAATGATTTCACACGCCCTGGCCGGATTGAGCGCACCGGCGGATGAAGAGCGTCTTCTCAACGAACGCGGTGGTGGCCACTCGCGCGGGCGGGGACGCCCGCGCCCCCAGGAGCCGTGAGGACCGAGCATGCGCAATCATTCTTGCTCGGGACCTCAGGGCGCGTTGTGGGACCCGTGCGCGGGGGCGGCCACCGCGGCGCCCTTGGAGGCGGCGAGCTTCGCCTGCCATTGACGCCAGGAGGTCTGCGGCTTCTTGTTGTCCACCTCGGTCATCGTGATGCAGCCGTCCACCGGGCAGACAAGGCTGCACAGGTTGCAGCCGACGCAAACGTCGTTCAGGACGACCGGGACACGCACGTTCGGGTCCGGGTTGAGCGCGATCGACTGGTGCGCGCCGTCCTCGCACGCGATGTAGCAGAGCTGGCACCCGATGCACTTCTTCGGGTCGATCTTCGCGATGATCTTGTAGTTGAGGTCGAGGTCCCCCCAGTCCACGATGCGCGGGACGGATTTGCCGCGGAAATCGTCGAGGGTCCGGAAGCCCTTCTGCTCCATCCACGCGGTCAGACCCGCGGTCAGCTCGTCGATGATCCGGAACCCGTAGTGCATCACCGCCGTGCAGACCTGGACGTTCGTCGCGCCGAGCAGCAGGAACTCGACCGCGTCCTGCCAGTTCTCGATGCCCCCGATCCCCGAGACCGGGCGATTGAATTTCGGATTCGTCGTCAACGTCGCGAGCAGGTTCAGGGCGATCGGCTTGACCGCCGGGCCGCAATAGCCACCGTGGCTCGATTTGCCGCGCACCTTCGGGCGGGGCTCGAAGGTGTCCAGGTCGATCCCGGTGATGGAGTTGATGGTGTTGATGAGCGAGATCGCGTCGCAGCCCGCGCCCTGGGCCGCCATCGCGGGATACGTGATGTTGGAGATGTTCGGCGTGAGCTTCACGATGACCGGCGTCCGCGCGACCTGCTTGACCCACTCGACGATCTGGCAGGTGTACTCCGGGACCTGGCCGACGGCGGCGCCCATGCCTCGCTCGGACATGCCGTGCGGACACCCGAAGTTCAACTCGAGCCCGTCGACGCCGCAGTCCTCGACCTGCTTGACGACCGTGTGCCACGCCTCACGGGTCGACTCGACCATCAGGCTTGCGATGAGCGCCCGGTCGGGGTAGTACCTCTTCACCTCGCGCAGCTCATGGAGGTTCTCCTCGAGCGGCCGGTCGGTGATCAGCTCGATGTTGTTCAGGCCCATCATCCGGAAGTTTTTGTAGTTGACCGACGAGTAGCGGGAGGAGACGTTCACGATCGGCTCGCCGATCGTCTTCCAGACCGCGCCTCCCCACCCGAGGTCGAACGCCTTCATGACCTGGTAGGCGCTGTTCGTGGGCGGCGCGGACGCGAGCCAGAACGGGTTCGGGGACTTGATTCCAGCGAGGTTGGAGGTGAGGTCGACCATGGAGACCCCCAGGAGGGATTTGAGATTTAGGATTTGAGAATCGAGAATTGGGCAGCGAAGCGACGACTGGCTGACCGGGCGGGAGACTGTCTAACGATTGCGTCCCACGCTCGCGAGGCGGCCCGGATCGGAAAGCCGCGAGAATCTCAATGCGCCGGCGGCGCCGGCAATGCGCTTGTGTTCCACGACACCCGAAAGCGTCGCGAAAAATCTCAATTCTGAATTCTCAAATCTCAATTCTTCAAAACGGCATCGGCGGGTGCACCGCGGGTTTCGCGAGCCGCGGGCCCGGTTGCGGGACCGGGATGGCGGCCGGGCCGAAGAGGGCGCGGTGGATCGCGGCCGCGGCCTTCTTCGCCTCCGCGGCGGCATTCACGACTTCCTTGCCGCCGTTCACGCAGTCGCCCACGGCGAAGTACTTCGGGTTGCCGGTCCGGTAGCCCTCGTTCACGACGACGCGGCCGCCCTTCACGTCCACGCCGGAGATCGCCTTGAAGAAGCCGACCCGCTTCTCTTGCCCCGTGGACTTGATGAGCATGTCGCAGGGAAGCGCGAACTCCGAGCCTGCGATCGGTTCGGGGGCCGGCCGGCCGGACGCGTCCGGTGGGCCCAGCCGCATCCGGATGCACTCGAGCGCGCTCACCGCGCCCGCCACGCCCACGACGCGGACCGGGTTCACGAGCCAGTGGAAGACCACGCCGTCCTTCTTGGCGAGGTTGTACTCGTAGTCGTAGCAGCCCTTTTCCTTCTCGGACCTGCGATAGACGATGGTGACGGTCTCCGCGCCGAGGCGCTTGGCCTCGGTGGCGGCGTCGATCGAGGTGTTGCCGGCGCCGACGACGATGATGCGCCGGCCCAGGACGACCCGGGTCGGGTCGCGACGCACCTCCTCGATGAACTCCGTCGCGCCGCACACTCCGTCCAGCTCCTCGCCCGACAGGCCGAGCTTCGAGGTGCCCCCGAGGCCGACGGCGAGGACGATCGCATCGCTCTGGGCTTCGAGCTGCGAGAGGGGGACGTCCGTGCCGACGCGCGCCTTGAGGACGAACTCCACGCCCATCTTGCGGATGTACTCGGCTTCGAGGAGCGCCTCCTCGTTGGTCATCTTGTAGGGGGCGATGCCGAAGGTGTTGAGTCCGCCGGGCTTGTCCTGCGCGTCGTAGCAGGTCACTTTGTAGCCGAGGCGCCGCAGCTCGGCGCTCGCCGCGAGCCCGCCGGGGCCGGCGCCGACGACGGAGACGCGCTTACCGTTGTCCGGCGCGAGCGGGAGGACCTGCTTGCCCGTCATGACGATCGGGTCCGTGGCGTAGCGCTGGAGCCGGCCGATCTGGATCGGGGGCGCCTTTTCGAGGTTGTAGACGCAGGCGCCTTCGCAGAGGACCTCGGTGGGGCAGGCGCGCGCGCAGGAGGCGCCGAGGATGTTCGCGTCGAGGATCGTGCGGGCGGCGCCGACGATGTTCCGGGTCGCGAGCCGCTTGATGAACTCGGGGACGTTGATGTGGGTCGGGCACGCGCGGGTGCAGGGGGCGTCGAAGCAGAAGAGGCAGCGGGAGGCCTCGGCCGTGGCGTCCTCGACGGACATGGCCGGGGCGATGTCCGCCATGTTCTTCTGGATCTGGTCCGGGGTGAGCCGGTGGGCGACGTTTCGGATCGGCATGCAGCCTCCTGTGCGTGCGCGTGGGATCGGGTCGTGGCCGCGTTACGGCGCCTTCAGCTCGGGGCGGTACCGCTTGAGGAAGCGCCCGTCGCCCGCTTTTCCGTGCCAAGCTCCCCCCTCGACCATGACCTTCCCCCGGAGGAGGACGGTGCTGGGCGCGCCCACGACCTTCCACCCTTCGTACGGGTTGTAATCGACCCGCATGTGATGCGTGCTCGCGGAGATGGTCAGTTCTTTTTTCGGATCCCAGATGAGGACGTCGGCGTCGGCGCCCGGGACGAGCGTGCCCTTGCGCGGGTAAAGGCCGAACATGCGCGCCGGGTTGGTGGAGACCAGCTCGACGAAGCGGTTCAGCGTGATGCGGCCGGTGTTGACGCCGCCGTTGTAGAGAAGCAGGAGGCGCGTCTCGATGCCGGGCGCGCCGTTCGGGATCTTGGCGAAGGACTCGAGGCCGAGCTCCTTCTGGCCTTTGTAATTGAAGGGGCAGTGGTCGGTGGAGACCGCCTGCAGGTCGCCCAGGGCGAGCGCTCGCCAGAGATGCTCCTCGTTCCCCTTGGGGCGAAGGGGCGGGGACATCACGTACTTGGCCCCCTCGAAACCCGGCTCGAGGTAGTTCTCGTAGGAGAGAAAGAGGTACTGGGGACAGGTCTCGGCGTAGGCCCGCACGCCGCGGTCGCGGGCGCGCCGGACCTCCTGCATCGCCTCGTTGGCGGAGAGGTGGACGATGTAGAGCGGGACGCCGGCCACTTCGGCCATGGCGAGGGCGCGATGCGTCGCCTCGGCCTCCATCTGGGGCGGGCGCGTGAGCGCGTGGTACTTCGGCTCGGTCTTTCCCTGCGCGACCGCGCGTTTCACCATGATGTCGATCGCCCCGCCGTTCTCCGCGTGCATGCAGACGAGGGCGCCGTTTTCGCGGGCGCGGAGGAGGGCGCGGTAGATCGTGGAGTCGTCCACCATGAGGACGCCCGGGTAGGCCATGAAGAGCTTGAAGCTGGTCACGCCCTCGTCGACGACCTTGTCCATTTCGCCCACGACCTCCTCGGGGAGGTCCGTGCAGATCAGGTGAAAGCTGTAGTCGGAGCAGGCCTTCGACTGCGCCTTCGCGTGCCAGTTGTCGAGGCCTTGACGCAGGGCCTCGCCTTTTTTCTGGATCGCGAAATCGACGACCGTCGTGGTGCCGCCGAACAGGGCTGCGCGGGTGCCGGTCTCGAAGTCGTCCGACGAGGACGACCCGCCGAAGGGCATGTCGAGGTGGGTATGCACGTCGAGGGCGCCGGGGAGGAGGTACTGCCCGGTGGCGTCGATGAGCTTGTCGAACTCGCCGGTGAAGGACGCGCCGATGGCGTGGATGCGTTCCCCTTCGATCACCACGTCGGCCCGGTAGGTCTCCGCGGAGGTGACCACCGTGCCGCCCTTGATCAGCGTTCGCATGGCAACTCCTGGGGATTTGAGAATTCAGAATTGACAATTGAGATTTTGTGAGCGATCGAACGCGCGTGACGCGGACCGCACGGCACGCCGCAAATCCGAAGATTTGAGACGCGTGTCGGTTGGCCTGGGCTCAGGCTTGCGGCTACTCCGCTTCGACCGGGCACGGACCGCCTGAAGGCGGAACTACGAGCAGTTGGTTCCGGGGGCAGCACACGGTGTTGGCGGCGCCCACCTCATGCGGCGGAAAAAGGGTAGTCACACCCGTTCCAAATCTCAATTCTCAAATCTCCAATCTCAATTCCTCAATACAGGTTTCCTTCCCGCTTCCTGCCGGTGTAGTCCACGTACACCGTCTTGAGCTCCGTGAAGAAGTCCATCGCGACGCGCCCCATCTCGCGGGAGCCGACGCCGGTCGCCTTCATGCCCCCGAACGGGAGCTGGGCCTCGCCGCCCATGGTCGGCGAGTTGACGTGCGTGATCCCGGTCTCGATGCGGTCGATGAACTTGAAAGTCTTCGCCGCGTCGTTCGTGTAGATCGAGGAGGTCAGGCCGTACGGGACGTCGTTCGCGACCTCGACGGCTTCGTCGAAGTCCTTCACGCGGAGCACGGAGAGGACGGGGCCGAAGACCTCTTCGCGGGCGATCCGCATGGAGCGCTCGACGTGGTCGAAGATCGTGGGGGCGGTGAAGAAGCCGTGCGCGAGGTCGCCGTCGGAGAGCCTGGTCCCGCCGAGGACGAGCTTGGCCCCGTCGCGCTTCGCGATGTCGATGTAGGAGAGGACGGTCTTGTGCTGGCCCTCGTCCACCGAGGGCCCCATGTCCACGCTCGGGTCCATGCCGTTGCCGACCTTGAACCTCTTCGTGCGCTCAAGCAGCAGCTCGACGAAACGATCGGCGACCGCGGCCTCGACGACGGCGCGCGCGGTCGCGGTGCAACGCTGGCCGGTGGAGCCGAAGGCGCCCTGCGCGGTCGCTTCCACCGCGAGCGGGAGGTCCGCGTCGGCGAGAATGACGATGGGGTTCTTGCCCCCCATCTCGCATTGGACCTTTTTCATCGCGCGCGCGCCGTTCCGGTAGAGGGCGGTGCCGACGTCGTTCGAGCCGGTGAAGGAAATGGCCTTGACGGCGGGGTGGGTCGTGAATTCCTCGCCGACCTCTCCGCCCGAGCCGATCACCAGGTTCAGCACGCCGGGGGGAAGGCCCGCATCTTGGAAGATGCGCACGAGGAGCGTCGCGGTCCAGGGCGTGAGCGTGGCGGGCTTGAAGAGGCAGGTGTTGCCGCCCACGAGGGCGGGCGCGATTTTCCAAGCCGGGATGCAGACGGGGAAATTCCACGGCGTGATCAGGGAGACGACGCCGAGGGGCTGCTTGACGGTGTAGGCGAAATTGCTGGGGAGCTCGGAGGGGACGGTCTCGCCGGAGAGGCGGCGGGACTCGCCGGCCAGGAACTCCACGATGTTGACGGCCTTTTGGACTTCGCCGCGGGCCTCGCGAAGGAGCTTCCCCTCCTCGAGCGTAAGGGCGCGTGCGACCTCTTCCTTGCGTTCCTCGAGGAGACGGGCGGCCTTGGCGACGATCGCGCCGCGAACCGGTGCGGGGGTGTCGCGCCACTTGGGGAAGGCGCGCACGGCCGCCTCGACCGCGGAGCGGGCCTCCGCCGTCGTGGAGAGGGGCACGCGGCCGAGCTTTTCGCGGGTGTCCGCTGGATTGACGTTGTCCGTGAACCGGCCGGACTGGGAGGGGACCCACTGGCCGTCGATGAAGTTGGTGTAGGTTTCCATCGGGAGGTCTCCGTGACGGGCCTCCGGGCGGCTCCGGCGGCCGTGGTTTTTCGGGGGAGCGGAGGGGCACGGTTGGAACGGCTGGAATCTACCACGGCAACCACAGATTACACAGATTTTTTGCGCTTTCACAGATCACGAAGCTGCGAAAGCTGCGGTGCCGTCGCTTGGCCGCGCTCCCGACCCGCGCACGCTCACGCCTTCATCTCGGCCAGGCAGCGGTCGAAAATGCCGCAGGCCGTGTCCACGTCGTCCTTCGTGATGTTGAGAGGTGGGGAGATGCGGACGACGTTGCCGTACAGTCCGCCCTTGCCGATCAAGAGGCCGGCGGCCTTCGTACGCTCGAAGAGCTCGACGACCGCGGGCGCGTTCGGCTCCTTGCCGGGCGCCTTCACCAGCTCGAGGGCCTGCATGAGGCCCATGCCGCGCACGTCGCCGATGGACTTGTACTTGGTCTGGAGCTCGAGCAGGCGCGAGCGCAGGTGGTCGCCGAGGACCTTCGCATTCCGCGCGAGCCCTTCCTCCTCCATCACCTGGATCGTGGCGAGCGCGGCCGTGCAGGAGACGGGGTTGCCGCCGAACGTGGCGATCGTGAGCCCCTTGAGGGAGTCGGCGACCTCCGGCCGCGCGATGGTCACCCCCATCGGAGCGCCGTTCGCAATCCCCTTGGCCATCGTCATGATGTCCGGTTCGACGCCCCAGTGCTCGATGCCGAACCACTTGTCCCCGGTGCGGCCGAAGCCGGTCTGGACCTCGTCGGAGATGAAGAGGCCGCCGTACTTGCGGGCGATCTCGGCGACGACCTTGAAGTACTCCTTGGGCGGCGTGATGAAGCCGCCGACGCCCTGGATCGGCTCGGCCATGAAGGCGGCGATCCGGCCGGTCGTGGTGGTCTGGATGAGGTCTTCGAGGTCGCGCGCGCAACGGAGCTCGCAGGACGGGTAGGTCAGCCCGAACGGGCAGCGGTAGCAGTAGGGATTCGCGAGGTGCCGGATAAACGGCACCTGCGCGGCGGTGAGGCGCCACGGGGCGTGCGCGGTGAGCGCGCGCGCGAGCACGGAGCGGCCGCTGTACGCGTGCCGCAGCGCGACGATCTCGTCCGCGCCCGTGTGGATCTGCGCCAGCGTGACCGCGGTTTCGTCCGCCTCCGTGCCGCTCGACGTGAAGAAGCTCTTCCGGAGGTTTCCCGGCGTGATCGACGCGAGCTTCTCGGCGAGCAGCACGATCGGTTCGGTCGGGTACAGCGTGGAGACGTGCTGCAGGGTGCCGTTCTGCCGCGTGACCCGGTCGTTCACCTTGTCGTTGCAGTGGCCGACGCTGACCGTCAGGATCCCCCCGAAGAAATCGAGAAACTCCCGGCCTTCGAGGTCGTACACGAATTTCCCCTTCGCGCGCGCGACGACGAGCGGCTCTTTGTAATAGTTGCCGACGGCCGGGAAGAGGTATTCCTTCTGCTTCTTAAGCACTTCATCCTTGTTCACGGGGGATCTCCGATAGCGGAAGGGAAAAGGCTCGGGGCCGGCCGGCTACTTCGGCCGGCGGACCCAGCGCACGCCGAAGACGAGCTGGAAGTCGAGCAGCTCCGGGCCGGTCGCGCGCGGGAAGCGGCAAGGGAGGCGCAGGACCAGTTTCTTGTCCCTGCGGGCGAGCCACTCGTCGGTCACGTCCTCGAGCCGGAGCGTGCCGCTGTCGATCTCGCGGTCGATGGCGAGGGGCTCCTGATCGGTGTACGCGCGCCGGCGGAAGAGGATCGGGTCCCCTTGCACGAACTTGTCGTGGAGGGTGAAGGTGCCGCCGGGAACGCCCGGGCCCTCGAGGTAGCGTTCCCGCACGCCGCCGGCCAGCGCGCGCGACTTGATCGGGGCGACGATCCGTTCCATGCGGAGCCCGCCCAGCTCGGTGAGCTCGGCACCCGCCGGATCGAATTGGATTTGGGGGTCGTTCGCGACGAGGTAGACCTCGGCGACGTCGGGCGAGGCGAGCACGAGCGAGAAATGGATTTCGGATTTCGGGGGGAGGGGGAGGACATGGTCGATGACGGCCTGCTCCCCTTCCGCCTGGGGCGTGTCAGGGTCCGTGCCGGACCAGAGGCGCTCGGGAGGGCCTTCCTTCGCCTGGCGGGTGATGCGGGTGAGGAAGGCGGTCTGGCCGAGCGAGCGTCCCTCGCGGTCGTCCGCCCGGAGGGCCGCGGCGGTGGCGAAGGCGAGGGCGAGGCCGGCCGCGAGGGCGGCGACGACGGGAGCGCCGCGGGCGGCGCTCGGAGGCGACCCAAGGCGACGAGGCATCGCAAACCCCTCCTGGATGGGACGGACACTCGCCGGGTTGTGAACTCGAACCGCGCGCAGCATACCGCAACTACGGCGCACAATCAATCATCCGCCGGCCGAGCCTCGCCTCCGCGCGCGGCAACGGGAGCCTGGCGGCCCGTTGACGAACTTCGGACACAGTCGTCAACTCTGTCACGGCCGGCCGTAACGCATGCGGCCGTTCGCGGGGGCCGGAGGCCCGCGCCCCCAGGCATCGGTCGGTCCACGAAAGGGTGAGGTGCTTCTTGCGCGTGCGCCTACACCGCGCCTGCGCGTCGCAGGCCTTCGATCTCCTCAGGTGAATACCCTAGTTCGCCCAGCACTTCGTTCGTGTGCTGCCCGAGCCGCGGCGGCGGGGAGAGGGGCGGCTCGGGGACGGCGGAGAGCTTCACGGGGTTGCCCACCGTGCGGTAGTCGCCGGCCTCCGGGTCGTGCACGTCCACGACCATGCCGCGCTCGCGTCGGATCGGATCGTCGAGCGCTTCCGAGGCCGGTCGGATCGGGCCCGCGGGGATGCCCGCGCTCTCAAAGGCTCGCAGCCACTCCGCGCGCGTGCGCTCCAGCAGGACCGGCGCCAGGATGCGGCCCAGCTCTTCGCGGTTGCGCACGCGGTCGGGGTTGGTGCGGAAGCGCGGATCGCTGCGCAGCTCTTCGTGCGCGATCACCTTGCAGAAACCGCTCCAGAGCGAGTCGTTGCCGGCGCCGAGGTTGAGGAAGCCGTCCTTCACCTTGTAGGTCTCGTAGGGGACCAGGTTCGGGTGGGCGTTCCCCATGCGGCGCGGGACCTGGCCGGCGGCGAAGTAGTTTTGCGACTGGTAGGTGAGGAGGGAGAGCATGCCGTCGAGGAGGGCCACGTCGACGAGCTGGCCGAGGCCCGTTCGCTCGCGATGCAGGAGCGCGGCCAGGATCCCCTCGGTCGCGAGCATGCCGGCGACCTCGTCGGCGACGGAGATGCCGACCTTCGTGGGGGGGCCGTCCGGGAAGCCCGTGAGGTCCATGACCCCGCACTCCCCTTGGACGATCACGTCGTAGGAGGGCTTGTCCCGATTGCTGCCGGTCTGGCCGTAGCCGGAGATCGAGCAATAAATGAGGCGCGGATTCAGCTCGCGGACGGCCGGCCACGCGAAGCCGACGTCGTCGAGCGTGCCGGGGCGGAAATTTTCGACGAGGACGTCGCACGTGCGGCAGAGCCGCCGCAGGACTTCCTGGCCGGCCGGCTTCTTGAAGTCGAGCGTGAGGCTTTTCTTGTTCCGGTTGACGGCGACGAAGTAGGCCGCGGCCTTCCCCTGGAACGGCGGGCCCCACTGGCGCGTGTCGTCCCCGGCCCCCGGCCGCTCGACTTTGAAAACGGTGGCGCCGAGATCGCCGAGCTTCTGCGTGGCGAAAGGGCCGGCGAGGATGCGGGTGAGGTCGAGCACGCGGATCCCGGAGAGGGGGAGGCCTGCGTTCGCCATGGTACGCCTCGGTCACGTCGGGAAGGTTCGGGCGGTTCGACGAGGCGGCGCCCGCGCCTCAGTACCGCCCCACGGAATTGGGTGCCCCATTGGCCACCGACTTCCGTGGAGCGGTACTCAGATCGCGGGCACCGGCGCGAGGAGCTTGCGGAGCGTGTCGAGTCGGACCGCGAACTCCGCGTCGGTGAGCACGGGCACGGCGCCTTCGGTGGGCAGCTCCTGCTCGAGGTCGACCCAGGAGACGCAGCCCGCGTAGGACTCCGTGACGGGCAGCGCGATCGGCCGCGCGAGCCGGTACACGCGGAGGACCATGACGTGGACCCAGGGGTTGTTGCGGTAGTTGAACCGCGCGTCGATGGCGGTGGTGGACAGGATGTGGTGGCCGGCGAGCGACTGGGCGAGTCCGAGGTCGGTCACCTGGCGCACGTCTTCGACGGTCGCGTAGTGGGTGAGCTCCAGTCGGTGCTCGTCGTGCGCGACCGCCTGGATGGCATCGAGGTCTTTGTGGAAGAGGGGGAGGAGGTCTTCTTTTCGCTGGTGGACGAAGGTCGGATACAGGAAGAATTCCCGATGCTCGATCGTGAACCCGCCCCTTTTTTCGTGGATGCCGCCTTTGCGGACGAGGAGGGTTTCCTGGCCGGAGGCGAGGACCTGCTGGAGGATGGCCCACTCCTTGAGGGCGTAGCGATTCCGTTCGAGCATCGTGACCTCCGTGAAGGCGATGGGAAGGCCGCGGAGAGCCGGAGAGCGCGGGGGAGAGCCAGGGATCGAGGAGCGGCCCGGACGGCGGGCATTTTAGCACCGCGTCGCCCGGCGCGCAAAATAAAAAGGGCGTGGCTTTGGCGCGGAGACGCGCCGGCGAGTCCGCACGGAGAATCACCGGCCGGCGACATGACCCTGGTAGGCCAGGGAGACGGCAAGCTCGGTGAACGGCGAGGCGGCCTCTACGTTTGGGAAGTGGCCGACCCCGTTGATCATGTGGAAGCCGATGCCGTGCCGCGAGGCCAGGGCGCCGGCCCACTCGACCGGCGTCACCCGATCCCGTTCCCCCCAGATCACGGCGATGCGAACGCGGGTGTCTGCACGGAGACGCACGACCAGCTCCTCCACGTCAGTGCGAAGGAAGGCCCGCGTCGTCGCGGCGAGCGCAGCTACATAGTCGTTCCAATCCGGTCCCGCGCGCAGCCCGCGGATCAGATGCACGCCCTGCTCAATCGCCGGGTGCCGGGCATCCCAGAAGAAGTTGGTCAAGCCGCGCCGCCAGAAGCCCTCGCCCGCGCAGCGAAGCGCCCAGGACCGGGCGAGCGCGAGGAGGAGCATGCGGCGCAGGGGATGGAGTGGGGCGCCGACGAGGCTGGAGAGCACCAGGCAATCGACGAGGTCCGGTCGCGCGCCGCCCAACGCGAGGGCGATGACGGCACCGTACGAGGTCCCGAGCGCCGTGACCGGCTGCGCAGGGAAGGCTGCCTCCGCACGGGCGGTCTCCAAGACCGCGAGGGCGACCCGCGCCTGGGCGTTGGGCGCGACCAGCGCGAGCGCGGGGCCGGCCTTGTCGGACTTGCCGCAGCCCGGCGGGTCGTAAACCAGGACCGGCGCATGGCGCGAAAGCGCGTCGAGGTTTGGTGCGTAGTGCAGGAGCCCGCGGCCGAGCGGCGGGATCAGGAGAAAGGGGAGGTGCTTGCGGTCATCCTGCGCCCTGGTGGGGACGACGCCGTAGCAGATCCGCGCGCCCTCGACCGTGAGGAAGCGCTCCGTGATCGGATAAGGTATCTCTGCAAAGCGCATCTGCCCTCTACTGCCCCAAAGCCCCGGCGACGCGAGAGTTTTCCACTCCGTCGAAAGTCCTCTGCGCCTCTGCGTCTCTGCGGTTCGTCAACCCTTCCTCACGCCGAGGCGGCCTTCGGCCTCGTGGGGAGGGCCCTCGTGCACGGAGAAGCGAGGTTGAACAACGAGTTATTGACGTAAACGCCGAGACCGCTCCCTCACGGTCGCGGTTCCGTTGGCCTACCCGGTCCCGCCCGCGCCCTTCCCCTCCGGGCGTTCGAGCAGCGACGCGACGAGGTAGTCGCGGTTCATGCGGGCGATGAACTCGACGGAGATGGTCTTCGGGCACGCCGCCTCGCACTCGAGCGTGTTCGTGCATTTGCCGAACCCCTCGGCGTCCATGCGTGCGACCATCTTACGGACGCGCTCGCGCCGCTCGGGCTGGCCCTGGGGGAGCAGGCCGAGGTGGGAGACCTTCGCCGCGACGAAGAGCATCGCGCTCGCATTCGGGCAGGCCGCGACGCAGGCGCCGCAGCCGATGCACTGCGCGGCGTCCATGGCGAGGTCGGAGGCGGTCTTCGGGACGGGGAGCGCATTGCCGTCCGGGGCGCTGCCGGTCGGCGCGGAGATGAAGCCGCCGACCGAGATGATGCGGTCGAACGCGCTTCGGTCGACGACGAGGTCGCGCACGACGGGAAAGGCCGCGGCCCGCCACGGTTCGATGGTGATCTGCGCGCGGTCCTCGAAGGCCCGCATGTGGAGCTGGCAGGTGGTCGTCGCGCCGCGCGGCCCGTGCGGGATCCCATCGATCACGAGGCCGCAGGTCCCGCAGATCCCCTCGCGGCAATCGTGATCGAAGGCGATCGGCTCTTCGCCTTTCCCGATCAGGCCCTCGTTCAGCACGTCCAGCATTTCGAGGAAGGACATGTCCGGGCTGACGTCGGCGACCGGGTAGACGACGAAGCGCCCCGGGTCGTAGGCGTTCTTCTGGCGCCAGACGCGGAGAGTGACGTTCATCCCACTCCTCACTTGTATTTCCTCTCGGTCAGCTTCACGTACTCGAAGGTCAACGGCTCCTTGTTCAGGACCGGCTTTTTGCCCGGCCCCGCGTATTCCCAGCCCGACACGTGGCAGAAGTTGGCGTCGTCGCGCGCGGCCTCCCCCTCCGGAGTCACGGCCTCCTCCCGGTAGTGGCCGCCGCAGGACTCGCGCCGCTCCAGGGCGTCCAGGCAGAGCAGCTCGCCGAACTCCAGGAAATCGGCGACGCGGCCGGCCTTTTCGAGCGACTGGTTCAACTCTTCGGACCCGCCCAGCACGGAGACGTTGCGGTGATACTCGTCGCGCAGTTCGGGGATGCGCTTCAGGGCGTGGGTGAGGCCCTTCTCGTTGCGCGACATCCCGCAGTCCTCCCACATGATCTTCCCCAACTCGCGATGGAAGGAGTCCACGGTGCGCTTACCGCGCACGGCCAGGAGCTTCTTCGTTCGCTCGGCGACTTCGGCCTGCAGGGCCTTCATCGCGGGGTGGTTTTCGTCGACGGGCGGGAGCTTCTCGGTGGCGAGGTAGTCGCCGATCGTGTAGGGGAGGATGAAGTAGCCGTCCGCGAGGCCCTGCATGAGCGCGCTCGCGCCGAGGCGGTTCGCGCCGTGGTCGGAGAAGTTGGCCTCGCCGAGGCAGTAGAGCCCCGGGATGGTGGTCATGAGGTTATAGTCCACCCACAGGCCGCCCATGGCGTAGTGGATGGCCGGGTAGATCCGCATCGGCCGTTGGTAGCCGTTTTCGTCGGTGATCTTCTCGTACATTTCGAAGAGGTTGCCGTACTTTTCGCGGATGGCGGGCTCGCCAAGCCGCTTGATGGCGTCAGCGAAATCGAGGTAGACGCCGAGGCCGCCGGGGCCGACGCCGCGCCCCTCGTCGCAGACGGCCTTGGCCGCGCGCGAGGCGACGTCTCGGGGGACGAGATTGCCGAAGGCCGGGTAGCGGCGCTCGAGGTAGTAGTCGCGCTCGTTCTCGGGGATGTCCTTGGGCAGCCGCGCGTCCCCCTTCTTGAGCGGGACCCAGATGCGGCCGTCGTTCCGGAGCGACTCGCTCATGAGCGTCAGCTTCGACTGGTGCTCGCCGCTCACGGGGATGCAGGTGGGGTGGATTTGCGTGAAGCAGGGATTGCCCATGGCGGCGCCGCGCCGGTACGCCCGCCAGATCGCCGTCACGTTGCAGCCCTTGGCGTTCGTGGAAAGGTAGTAGAGGTTGCCGTAGCCGCCGGTGGCGAGGACGACGGCGTCCCCGACGTGCGCGTCGAGCTTGCCGGTGAGGAGGTCGCGCGTGACGAGCCCGCGCGCGCGGCCGTCGACCACGAGGAGGTCGAGCATCTCGGTGCGCGGGAACATCTTGACCTTGCCGAGGCCGATCTGCCGGGCGAGGGCCTGGTAGGCGCCGAGGAGGAGCTGCTGGCCGGTCTGCCCGCGGGCGTAGAAGGTGCGCGAGACCTGGGTCCCGCCGAACGAGCGGTTGGCGAGCAGGCCGCCATACTCGCGGGCGAAAGGGACGCCCTGCGCGACGCACTGGTCGATGATGTTGACGCTGATCTCGGCGAGGCGATGGACGTTGGACTCGCGGGCCCGGAAGTCGCCCCCCTTGACCGTGTCGTAGAAGAGGCGGTAGACGGAATCGCCGTCGTTCTGGTAGTTCTTGGCGGCGTTGATACCGCCCTGGGCGGCGATGGAGTGGGCGCGGCGCGGGCTGTCCTGGAAGCAGAAGCAGCGGACGTTGTAGCCCAGCTCGGCCAGCGACGCCGAGGCGGAGGCGCCGGCGAGGCCGGAGCCGACGACGAGGACCGTGAACTTCCGCTTGTTCGCCGGGTTCACGAGCTTCAGCTCGAAGCGGTACTTCTCCCAGCGCTTTTCGATCGGGCCGGAGGGAGCTTTCGACTTGAGTTCCAAGGCGGGCGATCTCCGTCAGGTGGCCGGAACACAGCCAAGGTCGAGAACGGCACAGCGGTCGGTCCGCCTGAAGGCGGAACTACGAACAGGGCCGCGCAAGGCTTGCACTTGCGCCGGGGGCAGAACTGCCCTTAGGTCACGCGCCCCATCAGCACGGCGACGGGAAACGAGATGTTCCCCAGGGCGATTCCCCAGCCGACCACGCCGGAGAGGACCTGCAGGGGGACGTTGTAGCGCGGGTGGTTCACGCCCACGGTCTGGAGCATGCTCCAGAGCCCGTGGTGGAGATGATTGCCGAGGAGGAGCATGGCGAGGATGTAGGCGAAGGAGGCGCCGAAGCTGGAGAAGCCCGCGATGAGGTTGTGGTGGACGTCGGAGGGGCGGAAGCTCGGATGCACGGAGCCGATCGTGAAGTGGAGGAGGTGATAGACGACGAAGAGGGCGATGATCGGGCCGCTGACGATCATGGTGCGGGAAGCGTAGCTCGCGCGGCGCCAGTTCTTGATGCCGTAGGCAACGGGCCGGGCGCGGCGGTTGTCGTAGGCAAGGGAGAAGGCAACGAGGATGTGCACGAGCACGGCCCCGAGGAGAACGATGCGGGCGCCCCAGAGGAGCGCGAGGTTGTGGTGGAGGAACTCGGCGTACTCGTTGATTTTTTTCCCGCCGTCGGGGATGTAGAGCTGGAGGTTGCCGAGGAGATGGCCGACCACGAAGCCGAAGAGGACGAGGCCGGTGACGGCCATCAGGAACTTCTTCCCGATGGACGACTGGAGGGTGGAGGCCAATGCGCTCATGTGGTTTCCTATTCCCCGTGGAGGATGCCGCCGAGGGCGTTACCCAGGATGGAGCCTGCCTCCTTCTGGCCGCCCTGCTGCGGGGCCGCGGCGTAGATGCGGCCGGCGAGGCGGCTGAAGGGAATCGACTGAAGCCAGATGCGGCCCGGGCCGGTGAGCGTCGCGAAGAAGAGCCCCTCGCCGCCGAACAGCGCCGTCTTGATGCCCTTCACCATCTGCACGTCGAACTTCACCGAGGGCTGATACGCGACGATGCACCCGGTGTCGATGCGGAGAGACTCACCGGCCGCGAGCGTCCGCTCGGCGATCGTGCCGCCGGCGTGGCAGAAGGCGAGCCCGTCGCCGTTCAGCCGCTGCATGACGAAGCCTTCGCCGCCGAAGAGGCCGACGCCGATTTTTTTTTGGAAGGCGATGCCGATCGAGACGCCCTTGGCCGCGCAGAGGAAGGACTCTTTCTGGCAGATCATTTCGCCGCCCAGCTCGGCGAGGTGCAGGGGGAGGATCTTGCCCGGGTAGGGCGCGGCGAAGGCGACGCGGCGCTTCCCCTGGCCCTTATTGATGAAGATGGTCATGAAGAGCGATTCGCCGGTGATGAGTCGCTTGCCGGCGGAAAGCAGTGCGCCCATGAAGCCGCTCTTCTGCTGCTGCTTCGAGCCGTCGCCGAAGATGGTCTCGAGCTCGATGCCGGACTCCATGAACATCATGGCCCCGGCCTCGGCCACCGCGGCCTCGTCGGGGTCCAGCTCGACCTCGATGTATTGCATGTCGTCGCCGAAGATCTCGTAGTCGATCTCATGGGCGTCGGGCATGTCGGTTCTCCCGTGGTTGGGCGCGAAACGGCGGCGACGAGACGAAGAGAGGGCATTATACGCGTCGCATGCGGACGCGCAAGAATTCTCAACAACCCGGACTGAGGCCAAACTCGACCGACGACGGCCAGTGGCAAGGATCAGGGCTCCGCGTCCCAGCTAGACGCGGGCGAAAATTGAAATTTACCTTTTTGCAACTTGAAATTCGGCCCGGCCGTGTGGGTCGAAGGCGAGACTTTTACACAGAGACGCGGAGACGCAGAGGCCGGGCGCTCAGTCCACCGTCCCCTACCGGCGATGAGCTCCGGCAACGCACGGAGAGATCGATTTCAGCTTCACATCGGCCTGTTGAGCAGGCTCGATGGGGTTGCGGCGGCGACCGAAGAGAAGCAAGCCGGGTAGAGAAGGGCAGCCTTCGCCCCAAACCTCACCCCAACCCTCTCCCGCTCCCCTGGGGAGGGGGACCGCGCGCGAGGGTGGCGGCGGCGGTCAGTGGCCGCCGGGGCCGGGGAGCTCGACGTCCGTGGGCTGCCGGGCCGCGTCGCGTTCGGACTTCTCCTGGAAGATCCTCGCGGGATCGGTCTCGCCGGAGCGGAGGATCTCGAGGTAGTCCTGCACGTCGGGCGCGAGGTGGGGATCGACGCCGGCGATGCGTTCCAAGGCGGAGGCGGCATCGGAACGGCCGGCGCGGACGATGTTGTAGAGGAGGGAGCGGCGGACCGCTTCTTCCCCCTCCTGGCGGAAGGCGGACTCCAGGAAGCCGAGCACCGGGGCGCGGGCCGAGGCCTTGACCCCGCCGAGGACCTCCGCGGCCGCGATGCGGACCGTGCCGTCCGCGTCCTGGCGGACGAGGCCGCCGAGGATGCGAAGCGTGTCGTCGCCAAGGTTGGCGGCGGGAATGGACGCGACCGCGGTGGCGCGAACCATGGGGTCGCGCGCCGACTGGGCGACGTCGAGGATCTCGTGGCCGAGCGCCGCGGCCTGGTCCGGGTGGGTGGAGGCGTATTGGGCCAGCGCCTGGATGGCGCCGGCCTGGACGCCGGAATCGGCATCGCCTTTCCCGACGCGCGCCAGCCGCTCGACGAAGTCACTCGAGGCCTGACTCACCGAAGAGAGGAAGAGGAGCGCCTCGCGACGGAGGTTCGGGTCGTCGCCGCGTTCGGCGAGGGCGAGGAAGGAATCGACGATGCCCGGGTCGTTGGCGATCTGAGGATCCTGCGACAGGGCGCCCACGAGGAGGTCGAGGACCTGGAGGTCCTTCTCGGTGCGGAGCAGCTCGACGACCTCGCGCGCCTTGGCGACGTCGCCGGTGACGTACTTGCGGACCAGGTCCTGGGCGTAATTGAGGTTGCCCGGATCGGCGGACTCCGAGGCGCCGCGCAGCGCCTTCAAGATCGCCTTGATGTCGCCGGCGATCGCGGGATCGATCACGAACGAGGGCCTGCCGGAGTGCCCGCGGCCGTCCTCCGCTGCGCCGCCGCCGGGGTGAAGGCTCCCGGTTTGGCCGATGCCCTTGGGTCCGCGAACCGTCAGGGGCGGATTCTTGACCTCGCGCGGCGGGCGCGCCGGCGTTCCCGATTCGGGTCGCGAGCCGGACGGCGCGCCCCCCGTGGGCGGCTGCGCGTCCGCGGTTCGCGGCGCAGGGGGCGGCAGGGACCAGCGCCCGATGCAGATGCCCGCGCCGACGAGGAGCGCGGCGCCGAGAGGCGCGAGGATTTTTCGGCCGAGCCCGCCCGGGGCGAGGAAGCCGTCTCCCTGGGTCGTGGCGCCTGCAGAAGAGGCCGACGCGGGGGCGGACGCAGGCGAGTGGGAGTGCGGATGCGCATGCCCGTGCGCGTGCGCGTCGGGTGCGGCGGGACGCGAAACCGGGGCCTGCGCGGGGCGAGCGGGGTTCGCGGGCGGCTTGCGCGAGGGCTTCATTTTGCAGTGGACTCCCGAAGGTCGGTGGGGGCGAAGTCGAGGGCGTTCGAACAGGGCGAAGGGTTCATTCTAGCGCGGAGACGCGGAGACGCTGAGGATTTTTCTCGCGCGGAAGCTGCCCGGGCGATGGTGCACGGGGAGGTCAGGTCGAACGCCGGGCCGACGAAGGACACGCTCAGGCCGCTCCCTCACGGTCGCGGTTCGGTTTCGGCCGCGGGCGCCGTCGCGGGGCGCCGCCGCGCCTCGAACCCGAACCAGCCGACGGGCGGGGCCTCGCTTCCCCTACGACTTCGCCGCATGGTCGAGGCTCGCGGGATTTCTCATCCGGCTCTTCGCGGTATCGTAGGAGATGACGCCCTTCAGGTACAGCTCCTTGAGGTTGTGATCCATGGTATACATCCCCTCGCGGCCGTGGGTCTCGAGGATGGTGTAGGCCTGATGGGTCTTGCCGTCGCGAATGAGGTGGGAGACCGCGGAGTTGTTCCGGAGGATCTCGGTGACGGCGTGAAGGGACTGGCCGCGCGCGGTCGGCACGAGCCGCTGCGCGAGGATGACCTGGAGGCACATGGAGAGCTGGATGCGCACCTGGTTCTGCTGGTGCGGGGGGAAGACGTCGAGCAGGCGGTCGATGGCCTGGATCGAGTCGTTCGTGTGGAGCGTGGCGAGGACGAGGTGGCCGGTCTCCGCGGCCGTCAAGGCGGCGGAGATCGACTCGAGATCGCGCATTTCGCCGACCAGAATGACGTCGGGGTTCTGCCGGAGCACGTGGCGGAGCGCGCTGGCGAAATCCATGGTATCCTCGCCGACCTCGCGTTGCTCGATGACGCACTTTTTATTTCTGTGGAGGTACTCGATCGGGTCTTCGATGGTGATGATGTGCGCGCGGCGCTTGGTGTTGATCACGTCGATCATGGCGGCCTGGGTCGTGGACTTGCCGTGCCCGGTCGGGCCGGTGACCAGGATGAGCCCCTGGGGCAGGAGCGCCATCTCTTCGAGGACCGCGGGCAGGCCGAGCTGGCGCAGGTTGGGGATCGTGGCCGGAATCAAGCGGAACGCCGCGGCGACGCAGGAGCGCTGGTGAAAGGCGTTCCCGCGAAAGCGCTGGTTCGAGTCGAGGGTGAAGGAGAAGTCCAGCTCGCGGGTCTGTTCGAGTTTCGCGATCTGCTCCTGTCGGAGGATGCCGTAGATGAGGTCCTTGGCCTCTTCGGGGGCGAGCGCGGGCGCGTTCGCCGTGATGAGGTCGCCCAGGACCCGCAGGATGGGCGGCGACCCCGCGGTGATGAGGACGTCCGAAGCGCCGCGGGCCACGGCCGCCCGGAAGATATCGAGCATCTCCATGGGACACCTTCACTCGAAAGTCACGAACCGGAGGTCTCCGCGCCGCGCTTCGAGCACGACCGCCGGGCCGTCCCAGTCGCCGAGGACGAAGAGGGGGCGTTCGCCGCCGCCGACGCGGACGTCGATCCTGCGGGGGCGGTGGGCGTGCCCGCACACCACGGCGTCGACGCCGGTCCGTCGGAAGAGAGCCTCCATCGTCGCGGGGAGCATCGCGCGCACGGCCGCAGCGCCGGGGGCCTCCCCGAGCCGCCTCGACGTGCCCCGCGCGGCGAGGGCGATCGGCCGCAGCAGCCGGGCGGGAAGGCTCCGGGCCAGCGCGCGGACGGGCCGCGCCCGCACCAGCCGGCGCCAGGCGAGGTAGCGCGTATCCCGCCCGCAGAGGACGTCTCCATGCAGGAGCAGCACGCGCCGGCCGCCCACGAGGAGCTGCTCCTCGTCGCCGGCGACGCGCGCGCCCGTGGCGCGTTCGAGCTCCTCCCCCGCGAGGAAGTCGCGGTTGCCGGGCAGGAAACGGACGCCGATGCCGGCATCCACCGTGGCGCGCAGCCCGGCCAGGACCTCGGCGTGGTCGGGCGCGAGGACGTGCGCGGGCCCCAGCCAGTAGTCGAAGAGGTCGCCCAGGACGTACAGCGTGCTCACGGGCCCGTCGGGATCCGGCGTTCGCCGGATCGCTTCGAGGAACCGCAGGAGGCGTCGCCCGCGGGCCGGCTCGGCGGGGGTGACGTGGCAATCGGAAATGAAGAGCAGCCGCTGACCCGCGAACGGCGTCGGCCCGGGGCCGCCCCTCGAGGAGTCGTTCACCGGATCGGGTTCAGCCGGAGGTCCCGCACCACCACCTCGGTGGCCGCCGCGCCGAACCCCATGCCGTCCGCGCTCGCGGCCGTCGGAGAGACGTCCGCTTCCCGCAGCTCCCACTTCCGCTCGCCGTTCAAGTAGCCCGACGCGACCCCGTCCATGACCCGGACCTTGATGCCGTACCAGCGGCCGTTCTCCACCTGGTCGTTCTGCTGGGTCGACGGGATGCCGCGCACGATCGAGAAGGCGTTTCCCTCCTCGCCGAGCGCCCAGACCAGGTTGCGTCCGAACGCGGGAAAGGTGACGAGCAGCCCGTTCAGGCCGCGGAGCTTCTTGAACCGCAGGGAATACACGTAGGACGTCCAGGGGGCTTCGAGCAGGTACGAGAAGGCCTTCCGATCGGAGGTCGCGACCTCCTCCTTGTCGAAGCGGTACTCGAAACTGTCCGGTCGGTTCCAGCGGCCGAAGCCGCCATCGGCAAGGTTGATCCAGCCGGAGAGCCGGCCGGCCATGTCGAGATCGCGCAGGTAGCCGACCTCGACGGAGACGTCCCCGCCCATCTTCTCCGCCTCCGCCACGGCGTCCTTCGCCTCCTTGAGCATCCCCTGGCCGAGAAAGAAAAGCGCCGCGAGACGCTGCGAGTCGGCTTTCTCCTGCCCGAGCCCCTTCCGTGCGTACTTCAGGACGTCCTCGAGGGCGATGAACATGATCTCCCAGCGACTGACCTGGCCGGTGGCGGCCTTCAAGGAGACATGGGTCTTATCGATCCCCACGATCTCGCCGGCCAGCACCATCGTCTTGTATTTGAAGTTTCCCGGCTGTCCGACCGAGCCCTGCACGCCGGCGCGAAACCCCTCGAGGAACTGGATCGAACCATCCACGACGCGACGTTGGAAGGCGAGCAGGGCGCGCGCGAGCGTGGTCTTCGGGTCCTTCTCGAGCGAGGACAGCTTCGCCGCGATCTTGTCGAACTGCCGCTTGACGAAGAAATCATGCACCTCGGGGTTGTCGATGAAGTCGCTGCGGACGATGACCTCCGCCTGGGAAGTGTCCGCCTCCAGGCGCGCCTCCAGGCGCAGGACGCGGTCCTCGACGCGGGCCACGAGCTCGGGCACGCCGAGGTTCTTCAGGCCGTCGTAGCGGTCCAGGGCCTTGCGCGGGTCGCCGGCATTCGCATCGGCGATCGCCGCCTCGTCGGCCTTCTGAAAGACCTCCGACGCGGCCTGGAAGAGGGCCACCTTTCGGTTCTGGGCCTTCTCCTGCCAAGCGGGAGGGAGGGGGTGCTGGAGGAAATCGTCGAGCGCCGTGAGGACGGGGCCGTACTCCCCCTTGGCTTCCGCACCGGCCGCGAGCTGCTCGACCTGCTGGTAGTTCTCCTGGAGAAGCTGTTCCCTCTTTTTGGAGAGCTCAGCAACCTTGGTGCGCGCGCGTTCCGCGCTCTGGGTGCTGGGGAAGAAGCCGGCGATGTGCTCGTAGTCGGCGATGCTCTTCGGCAGCTCGGTGGGATGGCTTTCCTCGTAGGCTTGCGCCTTGCGCAGGTCCTCGATCGCCTCGACGGGATCGCTGACCGCGGGCGCATTGGGACCCTTTTCGCCCTGGCCGACGGGGTGCACGGGCTTGGGCCGGTTGTCGTCCCCGGTCGACGACGGGCTTTCGCCGCGGAAGAAGAGGTAGTAGGCGAGGAGGCCGCACGCGAGGGCGCCGGCGAGGGTGACGGCGGGGATGAGATAGTTGATGCGCGTCGTGTCCGCGCGGGCGAAGGGGTTGAGCGGGGAGCGGGCGTCGTCCATCGCGGACGGCCTGCCCGCGCCGGCGTGCGCCCCGGCGAGAGGATTGTCCCTGCGCGAGCCCGGCGGTCTGTGGGAGGAGCGGGTGGCGGGCCCGGCGGGGGCCGCGGGGGGGCCCGCCGCTTCGGCGGGGAGGGGGGCTTCGGCGACGGGCGCCGAGCGCCTCCGGGAACTCGCTCCCGCGGGGGCGGCGGCGGGGGCCGAACCGCCGGCCGGCACGTGGGCGTTGCGTTGTGCCTTTTCCTGGCTTTGCGCGCGTGCGGAGGAGCGGGGCGGCGGGGCCGCCGCGGGCGCGGCCGCCACGGGCTGGGGCGCGGATGGCGGGGCGGGGGCGGGCGGGGCCGGGGGGGAGGCGCGCAGCTTCGAGGAGGACTTCGGCACCGGAGCGGCGAGCCCCAGCAGGGGTTCGACCCCGGCCTTGAGCCGATGGAGGTCCTTCATGAGGTCGCCGGTGTTCTGGTAGCGGTCCTCCGGCTTTTTTTTCATCATCTTTTCGACGACGGCCACGAGCCCGTCCGGCAGGCTCGGGTTGAGATCGCGAATGGGGACGGGCTCGGAGTCGATGGCCTTGAGGACGACCTCGAGGCAGGTCTTGCCGTCGAAGGGCACTTTGCCGGTGAGCATGTGGTAGACGGAGGCGCCGAGGGCGTAGATGTCGGACCGCGCATCGACGAGGCGGGAGTCCTTGCCCTGTTCCGGCGCCATGTAGAAAGGGGTGCCCAGGACCATGCCCGGCTGGGTGAGGCCGTGGGTCCCGATGGAGATCTTCTTCGCGATGCCGAGGTCGGCGACCTTCACGGTACCGTCCTTCATGAGGATCAAGTTGTCGGGCTTGATATCGCGGTGGATGATGCCGTGTTTGTGGGCGTGCTCGAGGGCGCTGGCCGTCTGGAGGGCGATGTTGAGCGACTCGTCGGGGTCGAGCTGGCCGCGGCGCTCGAGGACCGCGTCGAGGCCCTCCCCCTCCACGTACTCCATCACGTAGTAATAGAGGCCGTCGTGGGTGCCGACATCGATCACGTGGATCAGATTCGTATGGGAGAGCTCGCCAGCCGCGCGCGCCTCCAGGATGAAGCGCTGAACGTACGCGCGGTCCTTGGAAAGCTCGTCGGAGAGGACTTTGACGGCGACGTCCCGGCTCATGGAGAGCTGGCGGCCCTTGTAGATCGACCCCATGCCCCCGATGGCGATCTTCTGGAGGACCTTGCAGCCGCAGAGGACTTGTCCTTCGAGGTTGTCGGGATTGACCGGGGGCGCGCCCGCGGCCTCGGTCACCGGCGAACCGTCGACCCCGACGTCCTTGAGGTCGGGCGGGACGGCGAGGTTGCCGCCGCACTTCAGGCAACGGAAGACCTTCTCCGGGGAATACCCGACCACGTTGAAGCGGGAGCGACAGGCCTCGCAGACCAGGACCTTTTTTCCCTGGGCGCGAAGGATGAGCTGCACGTCGTCCGCCGTGAGCAGGCCGCGCTCGACCATGATGGCGCCGAGCTGCCGGAAGCGCCCGGACTGTTCCTCCGAGCGCTTCTGGATGAGGCACTCGTCTACCTGCTGGCGGGTGGCGAAGCCGGCCTGGATGATGAGGTCGCCGAACCGGGATTCGTTGGTCTGCGTGCCCATGAACGGCCAACTGCTTGATGATTGGGGATTGCTGATGGCTGGTTGCTGATGGACGGAAGGGGGTTGGGAGGGGACCGCCAAGCTGCCCAGGCAGGATGCCGGCGGGGGCTGTCCCTGCCTGGGGTGGCCCGCCTGCACGCCAAGCCGAGAGTATAGCAGCCGAGGCGGGCCGTGACAATGGGATTAGCACTGCAACGCTGGAAGAGTGGGGCCTTCGAGCCCAACTGGTTCGCAGTTCCACCTTTAGGCGGGGCTGCCCACCAAGTGTCGAATTTCTCCTCGCACGCGCCGCCTGAAGGCGGAACTACGAACAGCGGCGGAGCTCGGCAGAATCTGTTGCAGGTGGCAAAGGACTCATTCTAGCGTTGTAGTGTTAGGCGAGGTTCCGCAACGAAAGGGGCCGGGGACCCGGGGGCCGGGACGACCCGCCTCTGGCGGATCGCCGCGGCCCCGCGGTCCCCCGGCCCGCGAATGTCGAAGCGAAGGGGCGGCAGCGGGGCTAGGACAAGGGGATCCAAACGACGCGGGTAATGATCCTCTCCTGGCGAACGCCCGCGCCTTCGGCTACGCGCAGGGTGATGCGCAGCGCCTGCGGGAGCGGCGTGATGGGCGCGGCGAGAGTCAAGCCGACGGGGTTCGCGATCGTCCCGATCGCGATCGTGTTCCAGGTGCCCGGATTCGCATTGACGATCTGGCCCGCGACCGGCTGGGTCGAATTGATCCATTCGATGTTCATGGAGAGGACGTAGTGGCAGAGGTCGCCCTGCTCATCGGTCAAGAGCGACTGGACCGCGGAAGCCGGCGTCAGCGCGACCGCGGGGTCCACGTTGGCCGTGACGGTGCCCGCCGCGTTGCCGTTGCCGAGGGTTGGGATGTCGAAGGCGCGCTTCCGGAGGACGAAGAGGGGCCTGCCGTTGGGCGTCTGGGCATTCCGCTCGACGGTGGCGCGGACCGTCGAGTCGTTCGTGAGGATCTCGGGATCGTCGTCCAGGGCCAGCATGTAGAGGACGTGCACCGTCATGAGCGTGGGGCTGGTCAACTGCTGGCCCGCCCCGCCCGCGCGCCGGGTGCTGTTGATCGGCACGATCGCGCGGAATTGGATCGTGTCGATGGCGGCGTCCCCGCGAACGTCGCCCGAGGAATCCGCCGCGCCCGCCTGGTGCAGGAAGCACTTGTTCTCCGTGCACATCCGCTGCTGCCCGCCCTCGCGGGGAAGCATGCTGGAGATGTCCCTCGCCACGATGTCCATCGCGGCGCGCGCGTTGCCATAGATGGCGATACGGGATTCGCTGGTCTTGAAGATGTCGGTCGAGCCGTGGAAGATGAGGGCGACCGTGCCCACCAGGATCGTCGCCAAGCCGATGGCCACCAGGAGCTCGATGAGCGTGAAGCCCTGAGGCCCGCGGCCCATCCGGGAGCGGGGAGAGGCCATGGACCACCTCGCTAGCTGTTAGAGGCAATGAGGACGCGGAATTCGTGGATCGGCTTGTCTTCGAGGTTGAAATCCCCGGGGGTGTAGTTCCGGAAGACCCGGATGCGGAACTGGCAGAGCGGCAGGGCCTCCACGACGCCCCCGCGCAGGACGAACACGGTGGACACGATGTAGTCATAGGCGTACTGGCCATAGTCCAGCGTGACGTCGCTGGCCGGCGGGGCCGCCCCGGGCGGCAAGATGGCCGCCGGATTCTCCGGGAGATCGCCGCGAATGTCCCGGATCGTGCTCCGAAGCACGTCTCCCCCGGCCTGCGTGTTGCCGCACAGGAAGACTTCGCCGTCGCCCGGACGAGCAGTCGCCGATGCGCCGAGGCCGCTGGGCATGTTCGTCGGATCGGCCGGGCCACCGGCGGGCACGGGATTGCCGCCCGGGTGGTGCCACTCGGGCGGGGTGTTGATGGCGGCGGCGAGAGGCAGCGGATTGCGCGGGGGGAGTTGGAAGACATAGCCAGGCACACCTGCCGTCAGCCGTACGCCGTCATGGACGAAGGTGACCTGCGTCCGCGGCGGATTGCCGACCGGCCGTCCGGAGCGCAGGGCCTGGACCAGGGAGTGGTGCACCGACTCCGCGATCAGCGCCGCGTTCGTGTCCTCGACCGACTCCTTCGTGCTCCGGATGCCGATCGGGAAAAGCGCGATGATCCCCACGATGCCGATGAACAGCACGACGAGCGCGATCAGAATCTCGATCAGGGTAAAGCCCTGACGCGCGCGCCGGCCGGGAACGAACCTGCGAGCCATCCGACGGATCCTCCTATGGCGTATAGAACGGAGCTGCGCCTGCGGCAACCTGGAAAATCATTTTCTGGATCTTCCCCCCCATGGGGTTCACGTCGACGAGGAGGCGGGAGCGCCCGTCCTCCTGGACGATCACAACGTCGGCTTGCTGGCCGCTGAAGTTGGCATAGGGCGTATTGGCTGCCGGCGGGGCGAACTGCCGGTCGTTCGTGCCGATGCGGCGGCAGGTGCCATCGGGGAGGAAGGCGTAATCGATCACCTGCGTTGGATTCGCAGCGCCGGGGGCCGGGTTGCCCGGCTGAAGGATGTAGTCGCCGGGCTGCGGCAGGTCCGTCACCGGATCGCTCAACGCCGCGGACCCTGCCACGCCCGCGCCGATATAGCAGCCCCTCGGCAGCGGCACCACATCTCCGACCACGTTGTCCGGGTTCGCCGCGTTGAGCACTTCGGTCGCGATCACAATGTTCGGCGGATTGAACGTCCTGTTGAGGTTGGTGTCCGCGTAGATTCGGATCGTGCTGGCCCGCTCGATCGACGTCTCGATCCGCATGAAGTGGTACATGCGCTGGGAGGCGGCGAGCTGCCGGGCCTTGAAGAACTGGCCCTGGAGGATCCGGCCGGCCTGCTTCACCGTGGAGCCACGGAGGAAGCCGCTCAGCATGCCGAAAGACATGGCCGTCAGCATGATGATGATGCCGATGACGATCAGGAGCTCCATGAGCGTGAAGCCGGCGCGGCGATCGGGTTTCCAACTCCCGCCGGGCAGGCGATGGTCTGGCATCCGAGTTCCTCCTTCAGCTCCCCGATCCGGAACCCCCTCGGGCGGGCAGGGCGGTCCCTAGTTGCTAAACCAGTTCGTGAGGTCGTCCGAAATGAACAACTGCGTTTTCTGCGGCACAGGACCACCCGTCACCGCTGACAGTGTCGGGGTTACCAAGTTTGGTTCCCCGCCTGGCGCGTCGGGTCCTTGCGGTCCGCCCTGGCCATCCGCACCCAGGGACCACAGGTCGAAGGTTGTTCGATTGTCAGCGGTACTCGTCTCAAGGATCGGACCATTTTGGTATTGGAACTTTCGGTGGGCCACGCCACCCGGCGCGCTTGCGGAGTGGTTCTGGGCGAACTGCGTCGGTTGAAACGCGATGGGCAGGGGAGTCGGCAGGTTGGGGTCCCGGCCTCGGTAGCCGATCGGATTCCCGAAGGCGTCGATGATTCGCCGCAGGTTGGCCGCAGGCGGTGGTGTGTAGGTGATGGCACCGTTATTGGCCGGGAGAGGTTGCGGAGGCTCGAACTGCGTCACTTTCCCCGCCTCGTTGCCGTCCAGGTCAGCCAATTTCCAGTTCGCAAGCGGCTCGTTGATTTTTCGGACCGTGGGGATCGGTGCGCCGGCGCCAGGTCGGAAGCCTTCAAAGCTGCAAAGCAGTGCACCTAGGTAGAAGTGGAGGTTCTTGCTGCGCTCGTACGCCAAGCCTCGGGAGCCGCCGGGGACCGCAGGTGTGTTGGGGACCGAGCCCGCGTAGGCTGACCCTGGAAGATCGGTCGGGGGGTAGGCATTGTACCTGCTGAAATACGTGGAGAGGCCGGAGGCAACCCGATTGAGGAGGGCGCGGGTGTTCTCGACCCGTGCTTTGTTGGCCACGCCCATCACCGCCACCCCAAGGAAGGCGGCGAGGACTCCGATGACCGCGATGACGACCAGCAACTCGATCAGGGTAAAGCCACCCGACGACCTGCTGGGGTGCGCGAACTCGCGCGGCCGGTCCTTCTGGATTGTGCTCATGTCGGCATGCTCTCCGCCAGTCTCGTTGTGGACCCGGTTAGCTGCAAAGGCCGATGCGGCTCCCCTCGGGACCGACCTGCTAGCGCCAGTTGTTGGACTTCGAGAAGAACCGGCCGTTTCCTGCGCCCCCGAACTTGGCCTCCACCTCCGCGACCGAATTGCCCACAGGAGAGGCGGGCGGCTGTGGAGCGGGAGCGGGGGCACCGGCCGTACCTGCCAAGTTGATCGAGCAAGCGCCTGTCCACAGTTCGAAACCGTTGATTCGGTTGAAGGCGACGCCGGGCTGCCGGTAGAAGAGGTTGTGTACGTATCGATCCGATCCACCGGGCGTCCCCCCCGCGGCGCCCGCTGCGAACTGACCATCCGGTTGGCCGAGGGGGCTCATGGCCTCCGGGAAGGCGGTGTAGCCGATGGTCGCGACGGAGGCGGTCTCAAAGTTGCCGGGCATGGGCCGGCGCAGCATTTCGATCCGGAACTGGTAGTAGGCGGACCCGCGCGGGCCACGGCCTGACAGGCAGGCAACCAGGGTCCGGTTGTCGGCCTCACCATCCCGATCGATCGCGTTAGCCGCAACCGCTCGCGCATTGGGTGGGAAGCGGGCGAAGTCCGATTCGTACGCCTTGAGTGCGCTCTCGAGATCGCGCACCATCGCGGCGCAGGCCGCCTCCTTCGCGCGGCACCGCACCGCCGTGATCGTCGGCAACAGGATCGCCGCGAGCACGCCGATGATCGCGATCACGACGAGAAGTTCGATCAGGGTGAAGCCCGTCGGCCGCCGGGTGACCAGATACCGAGCCATTTCCAACCTCCCCAGATTCAGAAGGTCTTGGCGGAGCGGACCCCGCTGCAAAACGCCGATTATAGGTCGCCGCAGGGCCCTGTCAAGGGTTTCGACCGATCGGACTCCCCGTCGCCCCACCAGGAACGACGGGCGCAAAACCCTCGGGTCGGCTACCCCACACGCCGTCCCCGCCGACTTGCGGCCCGGAGAAACAGAATCGTAAAGCAAACCGTATTCCCCGATGTCCATCGGCCACGAAGGCGTCCTACGCGAACGCTGCGCCCCGAGGCGAATAATTATGCTTCGCACAACCCTCCCGGAGGTCCTAAATTGCGGGATTGCAGCCATTTGGCGAGCGTGGGGAGTGGGGGCATGGCGGTCAGTCAGGGAACCGCCTGCCTGGTGCCGTGCTACCGCTGAGTAACCGGGTTACGCGGGCGCTACGAAGGGCAGCCACACTCGGGACCGGTGAGCCCTGGGGCTGCATGAGGCGCCGCCCGGCATGGTTCGAACCGCCGCCCACCTCGCGCAAGGCCGACCACGATGCCCGGCTTCGTGGGCACGGCAGCGCCGTGCCCCTACCGCCGGTAGCGCCGAGCCCCTACCGCCGGCAGCGCCGAGCCGCCACCGCCGGCAGCGCCGTGCCCCTGCCACTCCGCTGCGAAGTATCGCTTCGCAAAGCAGGCGACCAGAGAATGCGCCCGCAGCCTCCGCGCCGCTACTCCAGCGTGTACTCGCGCATCTTCTCCCAGAGATTCTTCCGGCTGATCCCCAGGATCCGCGCCGCCTCGCTCTTGTGCCCGCCCGTCACCTCCAGCACGTGCTGAATGTGACGCTTCTCCGACTCCGCAACCACCTCCCGCAGCGGACGCGTGTCTTTCTGCGCCCTCATCGTCGGGTCCGACAGCGGCTGCGCCTTGATCAAGTGCTCCTTCCGCAGCACGTTCCCCGTCCCCGCCAGCGCGATCGAGCGCGCCACCGCGTTCTCCAGCTCCCGCACGTTGCCCGGCCAGGGATAGTTCTCCATCGCCATGATCGTCTCCGGCGAGATCTCGTACTTCCGGCCCCGGCCATGCGTCTGCACGAAGTGCTCGACCAGGAGCGGGATGTCCCCCTCGCGCTCGCGCAGCGGCGGCAGCTTGATCGGCACGACGTTCAGTCGATAGTAAAGGTCCTCCCGGAACCGCCCTTCCCGCGACAGCCCGTGGAGGTCCACCTTCGTCGCCACGACCACGCGCAGGTCCACCTTGATCGTCCGCACGCCCCCCAGCCGCTCGATCTCCCGCTCCTGCAGCACGCGCAGGAGCTTCACCTGCGTCGGGAGCGTCATGTCGTCGATGTCGTCGATGAAGATCGTCCCGCCGTTCGCCTGCTCGAAGCGCCCGATCTTCTGCCGTTCCGCCCCCGTGAACGCGCCGCGTTCGTGGCCGAAGAGCTCGCTCTCCAGCAGCGTCTCGGGGAACTGCGCGCAGCTCATCTTGATCATGGGGCGGTCCTTCCGGGGGCTGTTGTAGTGGATCGCCTGCGACACCAGCTCCTTCCCGGTGCCGCTCTCCCCCTCGATCATGACCGAGAAGTCGCTCGGGGCCACCGTCTCCACGACCTGGTAGACCTCCTGCATCTTCTTCGACTGGCCGATCAGGTTGTGGAAGCGCGTGCGGGCCTCGACCTGGGCGCGCAGGTTCCGGTAGTCGGCGCGGAGGCGCAGCTCCTGGCCGATCTGTTCGACCTTGCCCAGAATGTACTCGTTCAGGAAGGGCTTCTGGATGATGTCGCGCGCGCCGGACTTGAAGGCCTCGACGGCCAGCTCGAACGTGCCGTGCCCCGTGATGACGAGGATCGCGATGTCGGGGTGGTCGGCCTTCACCCGCCGCACCAGCTCGAGCCCGGCCGTGTCGGGCATGTCGAAGCCGGGCATCCGGATGTCGGTGATCAGGCAGTCGAAGAGCTCGGCCTTCGAGCGCTCGAAGGCGGACTCCGCGTTGGCCTGGTCCGCGACCTCGTGCCCCGCCGCCCGCAGGTCGTCGGTGAGCGTGACGCGGATCGACTCCTCGTCGTCGGCGAGCAGGATCTTCATGGGTTTGAGTGCTTCGAACAGGAGGTGAGGGAAGCGGGCGCGAGGGAGACGGCTGATTGCTGATTGACGATTGACGATTACGGGCCGGCGAGCGAGGCGTCTCCGTTCGTCGCGCCGTCCAATCAGCAATCAGCAATCCGAAATCAGCAATCCCCTACAGCTCGGGCAGCGCGTCCGGTTCGCCGAGCACGTAGCAGGGCCTCGACTCCTCCGGCCGGAGCAGATCGTACTTTTTTTTGAACTCCGCCAGGTGCGGCAGGGCGAAGAGGGGCACGCCGTGGCGGAAGCGGCAGACGAAAAGCGAACGCGGGTCCCGCGTCTCGACCACGTCCACCGCGCGCTCCCACGCGCTCTTGTAGTAGGCGGCGAACGACTCGGCCCCGGCCGTGCCGAGGACCCAGAGGTCGAGGACGTTGCCCGAGCCCGCGGTCAGCTCCGGCTGGTACGCGAAGAACGGCTCCGCGCGGCTGCCCATCTGCTCCACGAGGTGGGGGATGCCCACCTTGGCCAGCTCGAACCGCTTGTCCCCGAGGATCTCCTTCACCACGTCGAGCGCGTCCAGCCCGCGGAAATAGTACTCCGCGTACCCCCGCAGCGCGTTCGTGATCTCCGCCTCCGCCGGCTTCCGCCACGAGGAGAGCGGGTTGAAGTTCTTCAGCAGGAACCCCAGCTCCTTCGCCCGCTCCGCGTCCGGCCGCCGCTCCAGGGCGAGCTTGTCGTAGACGAAGGCGTACTCCGACGGGGCGACGGCCAGGAGGTCGGTGAAGGCGGGCGGCGGCGGGGCGGTCACCTTCTCCTCCGCGAAGCGCGCGCCGACCTGCTCCAGGACCTCGCCGCAGGCGCCCAGGGCCTGGATCTCCTGGTCGATCCGCTTGTCCAGCTCCTCGTAAATCCCCGCCGCGCGGTCGCACACCCACTGCGCGATCTGGATCGTGTATTTTTTTTCGAGCTCCGTCACCGCGTCGAGCTGGAGCTGCTCGATCCGACGCTCGATCTTTTTTTTGAGAAGGAGCTTCTTCAGCCCCCAGGTCGTCCGCCAGGCGCTCGAGGCCTCCGCCAGGCGCGCCTGGGCGTCGACGAACTTTACGGCCGTCTCGCGCCCCTCGCGCGTCTTCTTGAGCGCCTTGATCCGCTCCTCGGCGAGGAGGCGCTTCAGCACCGAGAGGCTGAGCTTCACCCGCATGAGCCCGAGCGGGGAGGTCCGCACCAGCCGGTCGACGGAGGCCGTGAGCGCCGCCGCGCGCGCCTTGAGCAGCCGCTCGGCGTTCCGCGCGATCGTCGCCTCCACCTCGGCCAGCTTCTGCGCGGCCTGCCCGTCGAACGTCTTGAGCGTCTCCCCGCGGTCGCCGAGCGGCACGCCGTTCAACGGCGGGATGCGCGGCCGCAGCCGCTCCTCGGTTTCGGAGCTCGCGAGCGCCGGCTCCAGGTCCTCGAAGCGGCCTTTCCACGCGGCCAGGAAGTCGCGCGAGCCGGTGTCGATCTCCTCCTCCGCGGGCTTGGCCACGAGGTGGCGGCGCGCCAGCTCCGCGGCGAAGCGCAGGACGCAGTAGCGTTTGAGCGGCGCGGTCGGGACCTCCAGCATCGCGAGCCCCCAGCCGCTGTAGGCCGCCGGCTTCCGCCCGTCCTTCCAGGGCGCGAAGAGGTCGAGCACGCCCGCGTCCTCGACCGCATGCTCCGAGGCCGTCCCGAGCGGCGACGTCAGGCAGTGCCCCACGAAGCGCGCGGTGCAGGCCGCCATCTCCTCCTCGTCCTTGAGCGCGCCCGCGGGATTCTCGCCGGTGTTCACGTACACGAGGTCGAACGGCCGTTGGCGCGGCGAAACGGAAATCCGGCGCTCGTAGTGAAAGCCGAACCGCTCCTGCCGGCTGGCCATCAAGGAGTCCAGCTCGCGCATCGTGGCGTAGACGTTCGCGCAGTCCTCCCGCTCCTGCGCCGCCTCGCGAAAAAACACGGTCGCGTTCAGGATGCCGAGGATGCGCGCGCGCCACGGGGCCGCGGCGCTCGCCGCCAGGCTCGCCATGTCGAAGAGGATGCCGCTCGCGAGCGGGTCGGCCAGGTTCGCGATGAGGTAGATGTGGAAGATCTTCTGCCGCGGCCCCACCTCGGTCTTTTCGCGCCCCACCTCGCGGATCGCCTCGCACTGCGTGATCCCGCGCTTCACCACCTCGTAGACCCGCTCGACCCCCTGCTCCAGGAGCTGGTGGTAGCCCGCGCGGCTCGCGGTGCCGGCCGCCGCCGGGTCCGGGTCCTTGCCGCTCGCGCGCGGCAACAGCAGCTCCGGACCCACGGCCAGGAACGGTACCCCCTGGCCCGCGTTCCGGGCCGCGAGGAAACGCTGGACTCCGCCCACGGTCTCGCGACCGAAGGAGCCCAGGCCGATGGCGAAGCAGAAGTGGTACATGGGGATTGCCGATTGCTGCTGGGTGTGGCTACGTCTTGACGGGCAGGCTGCGAGTTCGAAGACAAGGAGGAATCCGACCAACCACGAAACCACAGATTTCACAGATTAACGGAGATTGCACAGATTCGTAATCTGTGAAATCGCGAAAAATCTGTGCAATCTGTGGTTCCTGTGGCGCGCGGAAACGCAGGGAATTTCCAGTACGCTACTCCGGGAATAGCGACGCCATCGCCTCCGGCGCCGCCCACGCCTTGTCCAGGTGGGGGAACTCGCTCATCCCCTCGGTCTTCACGCGCTCGCAGAAAAGGTCGTAGTGGTACTGGTAGTTCTTGAACGCGCTGAACACGAAAGCCGGCAGTCCCTGCTCGCCGGCGAGGACGAGGATCTGGCTCCGATCTCCGGTCGAGACGAGGTCCGCCGTCCGGCCGAGCTGCTGGAACAGCTCCTGGTACTTCGGATCGTCCCGGTCGTCCACGCCGAGGAAGAGCTGCTTCACCGGCCGGCCCATGTCCCCCATCGCCGCCTCTTCGATGGAGGCGAACGGCGCGCAGCGGTCCACCACGCTCTTCAAGCGCTCCGCGGCCGCGCCCGGCTTGCCGAACCGCTCGACCGCCTCGAACAGGTTCAGCCGCGCGACGGGCGCGAACGGCTCGCCCACGTGGGGCAGGATCCCCTTGTCGACGATTTCGCGGTCCACGTACTCCTCGAAAGCAAGCAGGCCGTGGTTCGCCTCGATGATCTTCGTCAGAACCGGCGTCAGGCTCCGCGGTCGATGCGCGGCGTAGATCGCCTCCGCGGCCGATCGGTCCAGCACCTCTTCTTCCAGCACGTAGCCCGACCCGAGGCCGGCCTCCGCCGGCGCGAGCGCCCGCTTCGCCTCCTCCCCCACCAGGTAGAGCGCCTGCTCAAGCTTGTTCCGGACCTTCGTCAGCCGGTTCGTCCAGTCGCCGATCCGGCGCCGGAGCTGGTGGAAGACCACGATCGCCAGCTCGCGGACCTGGTATTCGCACGCCTTCGACGCGTGCTCGCGCGCGAGCCGCGCCCACTCGCCGTAGGCGGCGGCGACGTTCCGCGCCCGCAGCAGGAAGCTCTTCTCCGCCTCGCGCACCTTGCGCCCGGCGTCGCGCGCCGCGGCCTCGAACGATTCCGGCTGGAGGGCCCGCAGCTCCTTTTGCAGCTCCTCGATGAGCCCCTGGCAGGAGAGGTCGAGCTGCCGGAGGAACGCGAGGATGAAGTCCATCCCGCAGTCCGCCTCGTTGCCGAGCATTTTTTTGATCTCGCCGTCGAGGGCGTCGAGGGCCTTCTGGCTCACTTCGCGGTTCCGCGCCTTCATCTTCGCCTGCGCCTCGGCCAGCCGCTCGGCGAGCCGGGCGCCGCGCTTCTCCAGCTCGGTCGCGGCCTTGGCGGCGTCGGTCGGCTCAAACCCGAGCTCGTCGGTCACGCCGCGCGCCGCGCCGCGCAGCCGGTCGAGCACCATGTCTGCCTCGTGCTCTTCCAGCTCGTTCTCGGCCTTGAACTTCTTCACCCGGCCGACGAGACTGGAGCGGTCCCCGCCGCCGCCCTTCGCGAGCAAGAGCTCGAGCAGCTCGGCGGCAAGGCGGCTCGTGCAGTGGGAGATGATCGCGCGCGCGGGGAAGGTGAGCGCGCCGACCGCGAAGCTCGCATACGCGCGGAGGCGGCCGCGGATCTTCTGGCCGGCGACGTCCTCGAGGTTGTCCTCCCGCGACTCGCGTGCCTTGCCGATCGAGAGGTCGAGGAAGAGCTTGGCGGCGATCATTTCGTACAGGTCGCCGATCGAGCGGAGCCGTTCGTGATTGCGGTTGAGCACGTCGACAAGCGCGACCTCGCCGTAGGGGGGCATGAGCGGCTTGAAGCCGGGGTGGGCGCTCGTGAACTGGACCTTGAGGCCCGCGAGGTGGGCGGGGTCGAGGAAGTGGTCCAGCTCGCGGAGGCAGGCGTAGGCGTTGGCCTGGATGCGCTGGCGCTGGAACTCCTGCGTCATTTCGAGCAGGTAGCCCTCGGGGAGCGTGAAGACGCCCGCGACCTTGAACGCGCGGCCGCCGCCCAGCCGCTCCATCATGTTGCGGACCTCGAAGCCGACGTCGAGGAAGCAGCCGGAGCCGGTGCCGCCGCAGAGGGAGCTGACGACATAGGCGGACCCGACGCCGGGCAGGATGCGGAGGCCGGCCGACTTGAGCTTGGCCTCGTCCGCATGGTCGACCATCTGGAAGAGGGAGGAGACCTGGCGCTGGAGCTTGGGGTGGACCTCTTCGGCGTACTTGAAGTAGAAGGCGAGCCGGCCGACGGCCCGTTTCTGCTTGGCGCCGCGGAAGACGTTGCCGACCTTGAGCGCCTCGGGCCACCAGGGCCGGACGCACTTGTACTGGTCCAGATTCTTCAGGATGTTGGAGGCATCGAAGCCGGAGAGATTGACGAACTCGTCCGGCTCGAGGACGGACTTGGTGAGGTCGGGTGGGTCGGTATCGAGGACGAGGAAGCGGATCGGGGCGTAGGGGCCGTAGAGGGCGCGGACCCGTCGCTTGAGCCGGCAGAGGACCTCGAAGCCGGTTCCGCCGAGGCCGATGAAGAGCGTCGGACGGACGTGGATGGGCTTCGACTTGTCCCGGAGCGCGAAGGCATCCAAAGCCTCGGGGGCGGGGGCGACCGGGGTCGAGGGCATGGGGATCTCCGCCCGGGGGGTGGGAGGCCGGCCGGCGACGGGGCGGACCCGGGGGAGGGGGGGCCGCCCCTTGTCGAAGGCGCAAAACCTAATGAAAACGCGGATTTCGGACGAATTATAGGGAGGGTCCCTCAGGGTGTCAAGCGATTTGGGCCGCCGGCGCAGGCGACCGCGGGGCCCTCGTTGACTTTTCGCGTGCTCGGATCGAAGGGTCAGGGCCGGTCGTACTCCTACTCCTGCTCGAGCCGGCCTTCGAGCACGAGTACGAGCACGGCTGTTCTGTAGGCGCTCGGTTTCGCGGCCCGGGGGCCGCGCCAGGAGATCCGCCATGAGAGCTGCTCGCAGCCGACGCGGGGCGTTCAGCCCGCCGCCCCCGCCGTTCGTAGTTCCGCCTTCAGGCGGGGGGTTGGGCGCGCGGCTCGCGAAGGGAGTCGTCGCGCTCGGCCTTGCAGGCGGTGTGCTGTGGTCGCTCGCGGCGGAGGGCGCGGACCCGACGCCGAGCCCCGCCGAGCGGCTGAGCCGCGAGCTGCGCCGGACCCTTGACGGGGTGGAAACGCCGGTGCCGCCGGACCCCATTCTGTGCGGCGCGTGGTCCATGCTCCATTTTCTGGAGCCCACGGCCGAATACGACGACCTGCTCGCGCTTTCGGGCGTCGCCTTTCGAACCGCGTGTGGGCCCATCGGCTGCGTCGAGCCCGAGGTCGACGACCGGGTCGCGCCGCTCGTCCGCGCCTTCCGCGGCTGGGGGATCGACCTCGAGGAGCTGACGGCGCTCTCGACGACGCCGGCCCAGGCCGTCGCGCGGATGCGGGCCGAAATCCTGCTGCGCCGACCCTCGCTGCTCCTCCCCGATCGGACTCTCGGCCATGCCTGGGTGGTCGACGGCTTCGACGATCGGATGAGGCTTTTTCGGGTGAGGGACGCGGGCGGCCCGCGGGTCTACCCCTTCCATGAACTGGGGCAGGCGCGGTTCCGGGTCCTGGTCGTGAAAGGGACGGGCGGGGAGCGGAAGGAGCTGCGGGCGGCGCTGCGCGAGTCGATCGTCGAGCAGGTCGTGCACGCGCAGCTTCCGCCGATCGAGGGGGACGCGCCGGGGCAGCCGCTCCCGGCGGCGGGCGCGCGCGGGCTGGCCGCCTACGGGCTGTGGATCGACCGGCTGGGGGACCCGGGTCGGGCCGGCGTGCGAAGCGGGCTGGCCGAGACGCTCGCGGAGGGCGTGGCGGAGTACTGGGAGGACGCGGACCGCGCCGCGCGGTTGACGGAGGCGCGCTTCGTAGCGGACCGGTTCCTGCGAAAGGTGGCGGGCCGGTTCGAGCCGCGCGTGAAGGACGCGCTGCTGGCGGCGGCGACCGCGTACGAGCACGAGTGGAGGGACGACCTGACGCCGCTCGCGATGCTGCTGCCGGTCGGCGGAACCACGGACCGGCTGGAGTCCCGCGAGGTGCGGGGCCGGGCGGGCTGGCTGCTCGAGCGGTCGTTGCGTCGGGACCGGGAGGCCTTGCTGGCGCTGGAGGAAGCGGCCTTCGCGTTCCTGGGGCTGCCGGACCGCCTCGCGGTGCTGCTGTCGATGGAGAGCGGTCCGGCGACCGCGGGGCCGGACGTGGAGCAGTTGCTCGGGGCGCTGGGGCACGCGAACGCGAACGTGCGCTGCCTGGCGGCGCTGCGGCTCGCGGCCTCGCCGGGCCGGCGGGTGGAGCAGGCGCTGGAGAAGGCTCTCCTGGACGAGGACGGCTGGGTGGCGCGCGCGGCGCTGGCGTCGTTGCGGACGCTTGCGCCCCCGGACCTCCCGGTGATCCTCTGCGATACCTACGACCTGGCCCCCCGCCGGCAGGCGCGCATCGGCGGCCCGCTCCAGCGCCAGCTCCTCGCGGCGCTCCTCTCCGTACGGGACGTCGCGGTGCTTGACGCGGTGCGTCATGCGACGGACGACGCGGGCGAAGGCGACGAGTTTGCGGCGGCGATCTCGACGTGGGCGGTGGAGGGGTACGCGCGCAAGGCCGGCGCGGCGGCGATCCCGGTGCTGGCTGCGAAGCTGAAAGACAGGCGTGCGCCGACGGAGGCGCGGGTGCAGGCGGCGGAGGCGTTGGGCCGGTTGGGTGCGCGGTCGGCGGTCCCGGCGCTGGTCGCGGTCACGCGGCAACCGGACGTGCGGCTCATGGTGGCGGCGGCGGGCGCGCTGGTGAGGCTGGGGGAGGAGTCGGGTTTTCGCGTGCTGGCGGCGGGCGTGCGGGACCCGAACGCCGCGTCGCGTGCCGTGACGGAGCGGGCGCTGGTGGAGGCGGGGTCGGGCGCGCTGGAGCACGTGCTGCCGCTCTTGCGAAACGTCTACCCGCGCGTGCGCGCGTCCGGCTGCCGCGTGGTGGGCGAGCTCGGCGGCGCGCGCGAGGCGCCGGCGGTCGCGGCGCTGCTGGGGGACGAGTCACCCGAGGTGCGGGCGGCGGCCGAGGCCGCGCTCGCGGCGCTGCGGCGGAGGTGAGCGGGCGGGGTGGGGCAGAGTGGGAGGGCGGGCGACCGGCACCGGGCGGCCGTGCGCGACGGTGCGCGGCAGCGGGTGAACTGCCGCGAGTGAGGCTGCGACAAGGGCAACGTCGCTTCTTTCATCGGACGCCGTTCGGGTGCAGGGCGGAACCCCTGCACCACAAGATCCGCGGGGCCGTGCACCGCGTGTGAGGAATCGCGCGGCCTTTGTAGCGTATGGCTTCCGCCGCGCACCGACTTGCCGACCGGACGTGGACCCTGGCGCAGGCATTGTGGTGCGGGGCTTCCGCCCCGCACCGTGTGGCCGACCGGCATGAAGCGGGGCACGTCGCGAGCGGCAGCAGCGGTGGGGACAAGGGCCCCGCCGTCACTCGGCGCACCGACCCGCGCGAGAAGGCGCCTTTGACTCCCCACCTCCAGCCAAGTATCATGAGGCTGCGCGAGCGTCCCCCTGCCGCCCGATGTCGCTCCGGTGGGGGCGCGTGATCCCGGCAACTCACCTCGACGAACAAGAGGAGCCGGCCATGTACGAGCCTGAAACCTTTCAGTTTCGATTGAGGACTCTGCTCCTGGTTGTCGTTTCTCTGTGTTGCACGGTCGCGATGCTCATCAACTTTCTGGCGGTGGCCCACAAGCAGAGCCTGAAGTCGAACTGCAAGGGGAACCTGAAAAACCTCGGCAATTACATCACCCTATACGCGAGCCGCTACGGGAGTGACCGTGACTTTCCAGGCCCCTTTGTCCTGATGGGAAGCGGCGCGCCGACCCCCGCCGGAGGAAATGGCGTGTTTTGGTCCACGCTCTACCGAGTTCCGAACCAGACAAATGCCGTCTCGCAACGCCCCGGCGACTGCGGGATCTATGTCTGCAAGGTCAGGAAAACGCAACCGACGACCACCGCACTCGAATACACGTGCCCGAATTTCGGTGCGGTCTGGCCTGCCGGCAACAGTTCGCCCGCCGGCAAGCCGATGCTCGCCTTCCCCGGCGGCCTCCTGAGCGATGCCGTGCGCGGCGACACGCCGATCGGCGGCGACCTCATCGGACCCTCCGACACCCCGAACCACGGCGGGCTGCCCGGCGCGCCGACGGACGACTGGAACTGCTTGTTCTTCGATGGCCACGTGGACATGGTCCTCCCGGGGAGCCTGAAGCACACGCTCTACGCCCTCATGACCACCGGCGTCAGGACGCGGTAGCCCGAGCGGACGGGAAGAGCCGAGTGACGGCAGGAGGCTCGCCCGGACGATCGGTGGCGCAGCGACAGGGGGAGGCGGAAACCGAGCCTGCGCTCGGAACTCTTGGCTGCCAGTAGGCGGCAGAGGATCCCGTGCATCCTCGAATTGCGCTTGCTCGATTTTTCGCGCACGGATACGATAGCAGCGCTCCCAAGGCGAGGATCCCGAACCGAGCTTCCGCAACGGAGACCCGTTGATGACTCGCCCGACGAAGGCCCGCAGTGACCGTCGCGTCCAGCCCGACCACGTGTTCGTCCTTCCGCAGGCCGGGTTGGATGGCGGCGAAACGCTCGAGTGGTATCTGCTCTCCCCTGCGGAGCGATTCGCGGAGTCGCAACGCCTGTGGAGGAGCTTCCTGCAAGATGGGAGGGTCGTGTGAGCCCGAGCCCGATTCTCAGAGTCCTTTCTACTTTGAAGAAGCGACGGGTACGCGCGCTCCTCATGGGCGGGCAGGCTTGCATCTTGTACGGCGCCGCGGAATTCAGCCGCGACGTTAACTTCGCCGTCGCCGTGTCCGACGACAACCTCGACCGTTTCCGTCGCGCGCTGACCGACTTGGAGGCGGTGCCGATCTTCTTCCCTCCGCCGGCGCCCGACGTTCTCCGACGCGGCCATGCCTGTCACTTTCGCAGCCTCGCCCCCGACCTGGAAAACTTGCGGGTCGACGTCATGCATGTGATGCGGGGCGCCGCGCCCTTCGCGAAACTCTGGGCCAGGCGTTCGCGGGTTCGCGTCCCTGGCCTGGGTGCGATTACCGTGATGTCGCTTCCGGACCTGGTCCAGATCAAGAAGACCCAGCGGGACAAGGACTGGCCGATGGTCCGGCGGCTCATTGAGGCCGATTTCGCCAGCGCCGCGGCACGCTCGAAGCCCTCGCAGCGTTCCTTTTGGCTGCGGGAATGCCGCACGCCGGAGTTGCTCATTCGGCTCGCGAAGCGGTTCCCGGGCACGGCTCGGCGCATGGCGAAGAAACGCACGGCCGTGGCGGCCGCCCTACGCGCGAGGCAAGGGGACGTCGAGCACTGCCTGGCCGCGGAGGAGCGGCGCGAGCGACAGCTCGACCGGGCGTACTGGAAGCCACTCCGGGCCGAACTCGAACTGTGGAGAACAGAACGGCCGCGTGCGAGTTCCAGGTAAGGGCCCGTAAGGGAACCAGCCAGGCGCTCCCGCCGGTCTGTGCAGGCCGGAAGGACTGCACCACAAGGGCCTCTTCCCTCCGACGAATGCGCCGATCCAGGAGTTATTCCTTTCAACGACCCGAGGATTGGCTAGAACTGGGACGAACCCTACTTCCGCGAAGTCGCCCGCCGCGCCGACCAGATGGCCGTGATGCTGTACGACACGGCGATCCGGCAGCAGGCGACCTACCGTTCGCTCATGGCCGACTGGACGGAGCAGGTCGTCGCGTGGTCCACGCCCACGCCCGTCCTGCTCGGTCTCCCGACCTACGACGACGCGGGGGTCAGCTACCACTTCCCGGAGGCGGAAAACCTCGCGACCGCCCTGCTCGGCGTCCACGCCGGACTCGCGCGACTCGGCACGCCGCCCGACGCGTACGGCGGCATCGCGCTCTATTGCGAGTGGGAGACGGACGACGCGGAATGGGCGCACCTAGCCGAGCACTTCCTGCGCACGCACTGACCTTGGCCCGGCCGCCCGCCGATGCGGCTTGACTTTGGCGCGGGTGGGAAGTAGGGTGTCGCGCTAGGGGGGAAGAGCCGCCGGGACAACGGTCGAGTTGCGAAGCAGTGGGCGAGATCGGAGGGGGGTGCTGCGTTCGTGCGGTAACCCAGTAAGAGCGGAGGTGCCCATGGCCCGAATTTCCAGGATGGGACGTCGTCTCGCCCTTGGATGGGCGCTCGTCGGAATGCTCTTCGGCGCGCCCAGGCTGCTCCGGGCGGACGTGGAGTACGTCGAGCAGGCGATCCAGGCCGGGCTGGCCATGGCCGGCAAGGCCCACGACATGTCGGGCTATGGGCCTCACTCCGCGAGCTTCTGCTTGCTCGGCGGGTGGATCTCCAAAGGGGGATCGCTCACCTACCAGACCACGCTGCAGGGCGGGAAGACCTACCTGCTCATCGGCGGCGCGGACACGTCCGTGAAGGACCTCGACCTGAAAGTGGAGACGGAGGACGGTTCGAGCGAACTGCACGATGACGCCACCGACGCCACGCCGCTCATCGAGGTCACGCCCAAGTCGACGATGACGGTGAACATGCACCTCTTCTACGCGGACGGCAACGACCCGGTCTGCTTCGCCGTCCTCCTGATCCTCGAAGATCACTCGCCCAAGGGGTCCCTGGACAGCCTGGCCCATGCGGGTGGGAAGCTGGTCGGGCTCGTGCAGAAGCTCCAGGAGTCCCATCCGGTGAAGATGGATGCGACCCTGAACCGGGCGTCGGTCTTCGCCTGTCTCCTGAACCAGGGCGAGAGCATCGGACTCTCCCGCGGCTTCCCGCCGAGCACCTCCTACGCCGTCGTCGCGGTCGCGGACCCGAGCTGCAAGGACCTGGATCTCCGCCTGTCCCAGGGCGGCAAGGAAGTCGTCGCCGACACGGACGACAACCCGGTCGCCGTCGTGGAATTCGAGACGAGAGCCGGCGAGGAAGAGTCCGTCCTCGAAGTGCGCATGGAGAACGCCGCCTCGACCAAGCCGTCGTTCGCGATCGGCGCGGTACTGCAGAAGGAATGACCGGCGAGGGGGAAGTTCAATGCCGAGCCGCACCCGCCGGGAGGCTGTTCATGCGCCGCCCGGCGCGCCCTTCGCCGCGCGCGCCTTCCCTGCCTGGCGCGACAAGGCGTAGAACGCGCCGCCCGCGAGCGCCAGGAGGAGGACGGCGAGCACCGGACGATAGACGAACCAGGCGATGGCGATCGTGATCAGCGAGAGCCCGAACGAGAGCGCGATGGCGAAGACGCCGATGCCCGCCCCCAGGAGCGAGCCGAAAATGGGGACCACGTCTCCCAGCACCGCCACGGGAGCGAAGATCAGGCCGATGCCGAAGGCCATCAGGAGCCAGCCGACGAAACGGAGGATCCAGGTCATCGCGACGTTGCCCGCTTCGGCCGAGGCGAACATCGCTTCCGCGGTCCGGCTGCCGACGGACAGCAGCTCGACGTCATACCCCTCCTGGCTCGTCTTGAACGGCTGGAAGGTGTTTCCCACTTGTTGTGACACCAGACTCACGGTGAGCGGCTTCACGGCGCTGAAGGACACCCGCTCGTCGCCGACCTTGGGGCTGTTCGGCGTCGCGGGTGCGCCGGCTTCGACGCCCACGTAGTACTTGCCGTCCACGAGCTGGAGCCGGCCCGCGCTCCGCTCCCGCTTGGCCCCGTCCGGAAGTCGCTCCGCCATCCCCTCGGTGACCGGCAGGGCGTCGAACTTGTCGATCCTCCCCTGGAGGGAACGGGAGAGCGTGTAGGCCCCCAGCGTAACCCTGTCCGCCTCCCGGGTCAGCTCCCCATAGCGGAAGGTGGAGGGGTTGTTATGGCCGGCCTCCTTGAAGCCGCTTGAGTTCTCGAGCGAGGACGACCAGCCGGTGCGGTACGTGTAGGTGGTCACCGTGTCCTCTCCCCCGCCGAGCTTCTTGTCCGATTTCGATTCTTTCTTTTCGCTCCACTGGAACATCTCGACGCTGCGCCGTAGCCTCAGCGCATTCAGGCTCACGCCGAAATCCCCGTCCTCGAGGACCTGGGCCGTCGTCGCCTCCCCCGTCAAGTGTACGAGCTTCCCTTCGTTCGCGGGATCCATCTTCTCCGGCGTGGCCGACACCACCGCCGACTTCCCCTCCGCGAGGCTATTCTCGGTCTTCACCGCCCGCCCCTCGTTCCAGAAGAGGAGCGGAAACGAGAGGACGACGAGGAGGAGACCGAAGAGCACGCCCTTGATCGATTCGATGAGCCGGCTTCCCCACCCCTTGTGGGTCACTTCGACAAATGCCATGGCGAACACCTTTCTGTGTGGGGTCCGTGGGAGGGTCTACGCGGAACTCCCCCGGGAAGGAGCAGCTCGGGAGGAGCCTTGAAAGCCGGGAGGCGACACCGCTGTCGACACGCGGCCGGCGACTGCTCTTGCCCTTCCCTTCGCATTCGCGGACCGGGCCCTCACCTCCCGCCGAGAACGCGAGAGGATAGCGAGGAGGGATCCCGGCGGCAAGGAAAACAGAGTCGGCCCTGAAACGACCGCCTCACCACGGAGGCACGGAGAACGGGAGGACCCACGGAGACATGCAGGACGGGTGCGCGGACCGCCCGCGACCACGCCCCGCGCCCCCCGGCCATTCTCCTTGCCCGCGCCGCGGGAATCCGCTATAAGCACGCCCTCCTTGCTGAAACCTCAGACGGATCCATCCCAGGAGAGTCCCATGCGCCGCATGCCCGCCCTTCTCGCGCTCCTTTGCCTGCTCGCCGTCCCCGGCTTCGCCCAGGAGGCGGACGACCCGGCCGTCACGGCCGCGCTGGAACAGCCGGGCGCGACCGGGCTGCTCGTGACCGCGCTCGCCCCCGAGGGGCAGGCCGGCCCGGCCGGCGTCCGGCTCGGGGACATCCTCGTCGCCTACGACGGCAAGCCCACGCCCGACGTCGCGGCGCTCAAGGCCGCCATGCCCGGTGCGACCGGGGAGAAGATCGCGCTCGACCTCGTCCGCGGCGGCGAAAAAAAGAGCGTCACTCTGCATGCCGGCCCCATCGGCGTCGGCCTCGTGCCCGTGCAGCAGGGGAAGCGCTACGACCCGCTGCCGCCCGCGACCGGCGTGAAGTTCGATTTCTCGCGGCTCGACAAGGCCGGCGAGGCGTGGTACGCGTTCTCGCCCGACGGCGTGAAGAAGATCGGCTTCGAATACTACCGCTGGCGGATCGACCAGGGAAACGTCGTGCTCGACAGCGAGGTCGCGTTCGACGGCGGCAAGGAGTTCGGGCTCAATCACTTCGTCGTGACCGTCACGGTCGCGAAAGGGGACCATCCGGAGGGACGCTCCTGTCGCTTCGAGAACCCGTTGAAGAAGGAGGTCCTGGAGGGGCGCCGCGTCGCCGACCCCAAGGCGCCGAGCGCGGGCTGGGAAACGGTCGTCCAGACCGCGGACGGCAAACAGGAGACGCGCCGCGGGCTGGGCGCGGGCGACCTCATCCCATCGTACTTCGTCTACGCCCTGGCCCAGTGCATGCCGCGGACGAAGGGCGCCTGCTACCGCTTCACCCCGATCGACGAGTGGGCCGGAACGATCGGCAAGCCCAGCGCGCTCGTCGTCGAGGGCGAGGAGGCGACGCGGGTCGGCGACCAGGACGTCCCCACGTGGAAGGTCGTGTGGGTTTCGCGGACCGGCGTGATGAACACCCACTGGGTCGACGCGGCGGGCGACGTCCTGCGCACCGATTACGGCGGGGAGCGCGGCACGGCAACCTCGAAGGAAGAGGCGCTGAAGGACCTCCACCCGGACCTGCACCCGCGGAGCGGCCGCTGACTCGCCGGTTGCGAAAAACGGAACCGCGACCGTGAGGGAGCGGCCTCGGGGCGCCCTGCGTCTCGCTTCGGGTTCGACCTCGCGGCCCCCTGGAGGAACGCTCCGGCGCCCCTTCGCAAGCCCAGCGCGGATCGGAGCGAGGGCTACCCCGGGGCGGCAGGTCTGGACGCCTCCCGGGCGGGCAGGAACCGTGAGCGAGTGCCCCTGAGGATGGTCTGCTCGATGTCCAAGCCCGGGAGTTGACCCAGGGCGAGGACGAGGAAGCCCGCGAAGCTCCAGCCGGAATCGCCGGCCGCCTCGAGCACGAGGGACAGGTCGCCCACCGCGACGCTGACCGTGCAAGCGCCGAGCACGAGCAGCCAGCCGTAGACCAGGAGCAGGTAACGCACCCACGGTCGCTCCTCCCGAAGCCGCTGGGCCGCGCCCCAACCCCACGCCGAGCCAAGCCCGAACAGGAAGAGACCGGCAAGGTAGGACAGCCCGACGCTTGCGAGCTGCCAGGGAACCACAGGGCTCAGACCGGTCAGTCTCGCGCTGGAGACGGCGCATAGAAGGCCCGGGAGGCAAAGCGTCAGGTACAGCTCGCCGAGTCGGACTTGCGTGCGCGTGAAGACCGCGGCGACGAGCCACACGGCCGCGGCGACACCGGCAGCCGCCAGACTGCCGAAGAACCCCCAGTTTTGGGGCGCGCCCCAGTCAGCACCTCCCACGAACAACATCAGCACGAACCAGATCGGCACCAGCGCGGCGGCAGCCAGGGCGCCCAGGCAGATTCGGCCCGCGACAACCACGACCACGGATTGGGGGCGCAGGAGCGCGCCCCCCGTCGGCCCCGGCCCCGGCCCCGGCGGCGGCGGCGGCGCTTGTTCGCTAGCTTCCAAGTGTGTTGCCCCTTCGAGTGCGTTCCTTCGACCGTCGGGCGCAATGGACGGCTTCCTCTTCAACGTACGACGCACGGGTCCATCGCCAAGCTGTACGCCCGGAGGGAGGTCAGGTGCACCTTCACGTCGCCCGAACGCGAGTGGGTCAAGAGCCACACGAGTGCTTTGTGGCGGTCGCCTGCCAACGCAGATCCGCGCCCGCGCACGCGCACGCGGCGGTTGCAGCGCGGGCGAGGAGGCGGTCCCGCGGGTGCGCGCGGAAACGCGCGGCCAGGAGCAGGAAGTCGCAGTCCTCGGTCCCCCTCACGGCTCGGCCCTCGCGCGAGGTGTGGCTTCGCGCCCGCGCAAGAATTACTTTACATTTCCGTGGATCGACCGATGCCTGGGGGCGCGGGCCAGAGGGCCGCGCCCCCAGGAGCCTCGAGGTCCGAATCTGCGCAGTTATTTTTGCGCGGGCGCTTCCAGTCACTTCCCAGGGCGACGGGGCGCAGCCTCAGGCGGCCGGTCGAGCGCGCGCTCGGCGCAAAGCGGTACGTAACCGCGCGCCCGAGCCCTTCGCTCGACCTCCTCGCGGAGCCCGGCCCGGCGGCAATATTCGATGAGCAGCACGGGCTTCCCGGCCTGGCGGAATCGGTCCAGGTGCGCCTCCGCCTCCGCGATGGCGCCTGCGTCCTGCCGCTTGTCCCCCTCGAAGTACAGGTCCTCCCGCCCGATGCCGTCCACGGCCTCCAGGTAATCCCGGCGTGCCCCAAGCTCTTCTTTGTTCTGCGGGAAGACCAGGAACCCGGGCCGCCGCGCGCGCGCGTAGGCGCCCAGTTCCTTCACCAGGTCGACCATTTGGTCTTCGGCGTCCTTCACCCCGCGATCGCGCCAGAAGTCGTAGGCGTCGATGATGTCCAGGTAGACGCCATCGAAGCCCTGGGCGAGAATTCGATCCAGGCATGCGGACGGGCCGCCGCGGAGCACGGCCTTCCATTCGGGCAGCCAATAGCGGACCTTGTAGTTGCCGGGCCAGTCCGGGTTGACGGGGCCGAGGAACGGGGGCGAACCGGCCGCGGTGTCCGTTTCGGGCCGCCAGTCGCGCTTCCAATACGCGCGGTAGTCCTCCGCCTCGCCGATGGAAAGGTAGCAGAGCGCGACCTTGGCGGACGCGCCGGAGCCGCGGACCAGCGCGATCTCCTGGGAGGAGTAGGCGGCGTCCTCGCTGCCGTCGCGGGAGTGGTCCAGCACGACGAGGTCCACAGCGCTCGAGGCAAGGAGCTTCAGGTCCGCCTGCTGGAGCTGGTAGTGAAAGGACGCGACCCGAGCCAGGCGAGGGTCCGGGCGCGTCGGCTCGGAGGACCCCGCACGCGACGCCAGGAAGAGCGTCTAGCCGAAGGCAAGTTCGGCCGCCCGCGAGGCGCGCGAGCGAGGCGTAGTAACGGAGAACTACGTCGAGCGAGCGCAACGAAGCAGGCGGCCGAAATCGTCGAGGAAATTGGTCACCCAATTCTGTGGGGCGGTACTGAGGCTTGCCTCTCTTGCCGCGCCGTTTCCGATTGTAACTTGCCGGACCTGGACGATGCAAGCCGCGGGGCGAAGTGTCCGGATTGCGAACAGTTCGTTGTCACGCTTCCTCCCAGCTCCGACCCGCCGAACCCTGCCCCCGACGGCCAGACCAGCGGCTCCCGGGAGGCACAACGTTCGAGTGAGCGATTGATTACAGATGATTCATTTGTATAGAATGACCTACATCGCTCCGCGGCACGCGCCCTGCGAGGGTCCGACGTCGAGCGCCGAGACCGCGCCGACGTGGAAAGGGTTGTGGGCTGAGTCGTGGCAGGTTTGCGCTTACCTGCCGGCGGACGGCGGACGTAGAATGTCCGGGAGGGAAAGGAGAGGGGGCAGGGGCCATGAGGAAGGAACAGGCGAAGATGGAACGGTCGCTGAAATTGCCGGAAGACGAGGAGTTGCTGAAGATGAAGAAATCCTGGGGCGAGCGCCTTTCGGAAAAGGCGGAAAAGCGAGGCTTCAAGCTCGGTGAGCGCGAGGGTGAGCGCCGGGGTGAGCGCGAGGGTGAGCTGCGGGGGGCGAGTCGCGCCAAGCGGGAGACGCTTCTGGCGCAAATGCGCGAGAAGTTCGGTCCCCTCCCCCGCGGCGTGGCCGTGAAGGTCTCGGCGATCGGCCATCCGCGCCGCCTGGATGCGTTGCTACGGCGCGTGGTCACAGCCCCCTCGCTCCACGAGATGGGGCTCCGGTAGGCTGCGACCCTCGGCGAGCAGACGTTTGGCGCCGGTGAGGTGGAGGCGGCCGCAAGCCGAGGGACCTCGGCTATTTTTCATCGGCCTTCCCGGCGGGTCCGCGCAGGCGGTCGAGCACCGACCGCGCGTGGTCCCGGTCGGAGCTCCCGACGTGGATCTCCCGCTCGATTTCGGGAATCGGGATCGCCCGGGGCGGAAACTCCTCGAGTTCCTCGTCGGTGACGGTCGCAGGGGCATAGTCACCCGCGAGGAACCGCTCCAGCAACCGGATCGCAGCCTCTCCGCCGATCTGTCCCAATGCCCAGATCGTCCGGCGGCGATTCGCCGGTCGCGGGTGTCGCAACCCGCTTTCGGCCGCCACCGGGAGCGCCGCCGCCGGCGTCGTCGGATCCAGCTCCCGCCATTTCTTCTCCTCAAAGAGCCACCGCGCCGCCCCCGCGGCGACACGGGGATCCGTGGCAGCACCTGCCACCGCCCGCGCCAAAGCCGCAGGCGCGATGCCCGGCAGCAGGCTCCGAGTGACCACCCCGTCCAGCCCCGCTTCGGCGTCCCAAGAGCCGGGGTGGCAGCCGAGGAGCCGAAGGCAGAGAAGCGCCCGCTCCGTGGCGTCCGGGACCGCCGCCGTAATGCGCCGCACCTGGTCTTCGTCGCGCGACGGCTCCCCAGGAGACACGGCGCAGGCCTGCGGCAGGAGCTCCTGGTAGCGCGCCGCCATCCGCCGCCCGACCCTCTCGCGGAGGCCTTCCCGCCACGCTCGCTGTTCCGGCTCCAAGGGCCACCGTTCGCCGGCCCAGCGCTCCATCCAGACCACGCTCTCCGGCTGCGGGACCACGCGGTGCGGCCATTCCTCCGGCACCTCCAACGCGGCACCGTGGGGGGCGACGGCCAGGAGCAGCCGGTCTCCCTGGTAGAACTCCCAAGTCGGCATGCCCTCGCAGAAACACGCTCCGCCCCAAGACTCCTCCTCGACCCGGATGCCGCCGATCAGGCGTTGCACCTCCACCGGGTCTCGCTCCTCGAACAGGACCTCCGGCTCCCCCGGATCGGAGACGGCGCCCGCCCGAACGCGCATGCGCGTCGCGGGCGCGAGCGCGGCCTGAACGCTGGGCCCAGGGAAGCGCCTTACCGTGCATTGCACGTGCGCCCGGCCGAAGGCCGCCGCGGCCTCCTTCGGCACTTGCGTGTCGAGCACGCTCAGGAAGCGCAGCCCGGGAAGGGGTGCCGCCGGGAGCGCCTGGAGCGCCGTCGCGTTCGCGTTCACGTACTTCAAGTCGGGCAAGCCTGCGAGCGGGGTGAGGTCGGTGATGTCGGTCCACGCCAGATCGAGCCGGCGCAGGGACTTCAGCCCGGTCAAGAACGCGAGGTCGGAGAGACTCGCGCGGCGAAGGTCGAGGTCCCGCAATTCGACCAGGTGGGCCAGGGGAGAAGGGTCGAACTTCGTCTCCCCCGGCAGGCCGACCAGATGGAGGTACCGGAGGTGGTGAAGCTTGGAGAGGAGCTTCGGATCCTGGTCCCAGACATTCGTCAGCTTCAGGAAGCGGAGCGCGTCGGAGCGCGAGACAAAATCCGCGAATCGGGCCAGGCTGCTGGACCTGATTTCCAGGTAGGCGAGCGAGCCGGGAAGGGCGGCGTAGTCCAGGTCGTGGCCGTCCACTTCGACGCACACCCGCGCGAGCTCGAGTCGAGCGAGCCAGGGGCGAAACTCGTCACGCAGGGCGCACAGGGCCACTCCGCGGATGGCGCGCAGTTCCTCGCTCGAAAGCCCGGCGAGCGGATTCACGGCCAGCAAGTCCCCCTCCCCCGAGGGCGGGCGCTGCTCGTAGAGCAGGGCCCAGACCAGGCGGGGAGCGCCCCCCGGCTGCTCCAGCAGCAGCGCCCGCCAGGAACCGTCCTCTTTCACCGAGCGGTACCGGTACACCCCGGGCGGCCCGAGCACCACTTGGGGACCCGCGATTTCGACCACGTCCCCTTCGTGCGGCTCCTCGGGCGTCCCGCGCAACGAGTGTACCTGAGGGACAAACTCCTTGCCGTCGAGAAAAAAAACGTACTGCGTCGCGGCCGGTTCCTGACCCCGGCAGTGCGGGGCGCCGACGAGCGCGAGGACCAGCGCCAAGCCGGCCGCGCTGGGGAGAAGGCGGACGGAAATCATGCTCGACGCCTCCGTTCAGCCGAAGAAAGCCTCCCGGGACCGTGTGCCGCCGCTCGGAGCTTCCCGTTGCGAGCCGAACCGGCCGTACTCACCGCCCCTCCTTCGCGCGCGGGAGATTCCCTCCGTCGATGAAGAGCATCGCGGGTGCGGCGGCCCTGTAGCCGCCGCGCCGGTCCGGACCTCACACGACCGCGACCTTCACGCAATTCACCGGCGGCAACGAGTCGAAGAGGCACTCGAACTCCTCCCCCCCGTTCCGCCCGATCCAGAGCTGACCCGTCGTGGTCCCGAAATAGAGCGCGGGTGCCTTCAGCTCGTCGATGTCCATCGCGTCGCGCAGCACGGTGAAGTAGCTTTCCTTCTTCGGCAGCCCCTTCGCCAGCCGCGACCACGAACCGCCGCCGTTCTCGCTGCGCCAGACCGCGGGCACCCCGCCCGGGCAGGTGCGCGTCGTCGCTTCGTGCGGCATCACGTAGATCGTGTCCGCGTCGTCTGGATGCACGACCATCACGAAGCCGAAGTCGGACGGCAGCCCCTTCGAAATCTGTTGCCACGTGCGCCCGTGGTCGTCGCTGCGCAGCACGCCGACGCCGGGCACGTCGGGGAAGCCGCCGTGGTTTTGCATGTACAGCCGGCCCGGGGCGTCCTTGTGACGCGCGAGCTTGTGCACGCACTGGCCGTACTCCGGGAACTTTTCCGGCTGGAAGCCGACCCCGACGCCCTTGTTCGACGCCTGGAAGGTGCCGCCTCCGTCCTCGCTCAGGTAGTGCCCGCCGGCGGAAATGCCGAGGTGCACGCGCTCGCCGTCGCGCAGGATCGTGTGCAGACAGAGCCCGCCGTTCCCCGGGTGCCACTTGCGGGCATGCTCGTGGTCGGTGATGCCCGGGACCTTTTCCCACGAGTCCCCGCCGTTCGCGCTCCTGAAGAGCGCGGCAGGCTCGACGCCGGCCCACAGCTCGTTCTTCGCGGGTCCCGGCTCGAGCGCCCAGATGTTCGCCAGCGCGCGCCCGTCTTCCTTCGCGAAGGTCGGCGCGCCTTTGGTTTCCTTGAAGCTCTTCCCGAGGTCCGTCGAGCGCAGGAGCTTCATGCCGAAATAAGCGTTGCAGCTTGACGCGTAGACCCGGGGCGCGCCGCGCGTGTCGAGGAGCGTCGAGTAGACGCTCACGCCCGGGCCGAACGGCCCGCGCAGGGCGAAGCTCCGTCGCGTCCGCGACCCTTCCGCCACGAAGAGGCCCTTCTTGGTGCCGATCGAAAGCAGCACGCGTTCCGGCATCGTCATCCTCCTGAAATTGCGGGCAGGATCGTGACCACGTCGCCTGCCACGAGCGGCGTATCGAGTCCGTTCCGGTCCCGGATGTTCGCTTCGTGCACGAAAAGGTTCACGTGGCGACGCACCGCGCCCGTCTCGTCGCACACGCTGAGGTACAGCGCGGCGTAACGCCTTTCGAGCTCGTCGAGGAGCGCGCGCACGCTCGCGGCGGCCAGCGTCAGCTCGGAGGCGCCGTTGCAGTACCGGCGCAGCGGCGCGGGTACGTAGAGCTTCACGATCGTCGCAGCGGCCATGGCGGGTTCCTGGAGAACGGAAGCGAGCCGTCGAGCCTGCGCGCTTCCGTCGACCGGCGTCGCGGCTCGGAGGGGACGGGACGGCGGGCGAATTCTAATTTGCCCGCCGTTCGAGGGTCAAGCAGAATGTGCGGCCAAGCCGGCGCGACTCCCTTGACCCCACCCGGCCGCGAGCGGACGATGCGCGCAGGCGGGGCGCCGGGGTGATGCGACGATCCGGGCCGCGCTGGAACGGGTGCGCTCGCTCTTGGGCCCGGCAACGGGGGGGGCGCTACGTCTCGATGAAGCGCGCCTTGTACTGTGGCAGCGGCAGGAGACAGGCCTCGTACTTGCCGAAGACGCGGTAGCGGACGCGCGCGACGCGGTCGTAGCCCCAGTCGAGGAGCGGGGCAGGGAGAAGGCCGAGCGCCCCGAGGAGCCGCCACGGGCCGCCGAGGGCACTGAGGAGCTGGACGGCCGCCCGCCCCTTCATGACCAGCCGCTCGGAGGGGAGGCCGCGGTCGACGAGCAGGTAGAAGGTGTCGAGGTCCCTAGGGTCTTTACCGTAGCGGGTCAGGGCCTCTTGCGCGAACCGGCTCTGCAGCGAGGCAAAGCGGAAGCGGCCGGCGGCATCGCGCCGGAGCACGAACTGGACGAGGGCGTTGCACAGGCCGCACACGCCGTCGTAGAAGACAACCCCTTCGGTCGGGGTCATGGCCGGACTCCCAAGGGACCGGCCGTCATCATACCTTTCCGGCGCCCTGCAGGGCAAGGACGGCGCGGGGTGGGATGGGAAGCCTCTGTGACACGACAGCCCAAAAGCTTGTTTTTTTGGCAACGAATTCCCAATAGAAAATTCGCGAAATTGGCGAAATTCGCGGTTCGTCTTTCTGTGTCTTCGGTGGCTCGTCCCTTTGGTTGCGGCCAGCGGCTGCCCTGGGTTCATGGAGCAGCCCTGCCTCCGAACTGCGTCGCGCCGCAGCGACACACCTCGCCCCGCCTTCGTGCCTCCGCGCCGAGGCCGACCTCCACGGAGAAGGGCTTGCGCCGCCGACAGGGAACGGCTTCGAGTTGACGGTGTGTTATGGCTGTGCTATTATGGCGGCATCACTGCTCCCCTCTGGAGGCTCGAGTGCATGCACCGCACGACGATCATGTTGCCGGGTGACTTGCGGACCCGCGCGCTGCGGCAGGCCAAGCAGCGAGGCGTTTCTCTTGGCGAGCTGATTCGCTCTGCGCTCGCCGCTCGCCTCGCGACGGATAGAACGCCCGGCGATGGGGACGATCCGCTCTACGCCGACCAGGCGGTCTATCGCGGTCCGGTTCCGAGGGATCTATCCGCGAAGCACGATCGCTACCTTTACGAGGAGTAGCCTTTGCTCTTCATCGACACGGGCGCCCTTCTGGCTCGCTATATCGAGAGAGATCAGCACCACGGCGAGGCGAAGCTCGCCTGGGCGCAACTCCAGAAACACGCCGAGCGTTGCGCCACCAGCAATTTCGTGTTGGATGAATTCCTCACGCTTCTCGCCCGGCGCACTTCGTACGCTTTTGCGGCGGAGCGTGCGCGCGTCGTCTATCTGTCGCGCATGCTCCTGGTGCTTCGGCCGACCGAAGAGGATGAGCTTCAGGCCGTCGGCAATTTCGAGAAATTCGCAGATCAGCAGGTCAGTTTCACGGACTGCGTGTCCTTCGCCCTCATGCGTCGTAGCAAACTTCGGCGTGTTTTCTCCTACGACCGCCACTTCCTTCAGGCAGGTTTTCAGCTCTGGCCTGCGAGGTAAGCGCCCGCGCAAGAATGACTGCGCACGTCAGACGGAAACGGCCCCTGGGGGCGCGGGCGTCCCCGCCCGCGCGAGGGGTCACCACGGCTCGGGGTGGGAAGACGCTTTCGATCCGCCGGTGTGCTCAACTTCGCCCTGGGGGGATCGCTCCTCCCACGCGCGTCGGGCAGGTAGGCCGCATTACGCACCACGGCCCGGCGGCATCGCCGGCTTGAGGCTGTCGTAGCTCGTTTCCGTGATCACCTGACCGTCTTCGGGAAGATCCCGCCCGAAACGCTCGGGGGCGAAGGGGGGCGCCCACAGCTCCGGCTCGAACGCCTCGCCCCCGCACACGATGTCGAGCACGTACCCCTCCGTCCGGTGCCGCTTCACGGTGAACTCGGTGCAGGGGAACTTTCTCGAAGCCGCTGCCGCCCCCTCCGCCTCCTTCAGATCGGGCCTGTAGTCGAGCAGGTACTGGCCGTTCAGATAGAGGACGGCGCCGCCCTCGAGCTCGATGAAATAATGCGGCCCTTCGTCCTCGTACTCCTTGACCACGAACGACCGTCTCGCCCGGTAGGACACGGAAGCAACCAGGTTCAGCCGCTCGAGCGATTCCAGCGTGTCGCCGGGCCGTTGGCCAGGAACGTTGAACAGGAACATCGCCAGGAAGATCAGCACGAGCAGCCAGGCCGACTGAAGTGCACCCAGCACCCAACTCGGAGTCGCGGGCGGGAGGCGCGACGAGAGGACCAGAACTCCGCCAAGAAGTCCGAGAAAGACGAAACACCCGGCTCCGACCACTCGCACGTTCGGCAGCCTCTGGCCTTGCATTCGAAGGGACACGCCAACCCGAACGCGGCGCCCGCCGCTGCCGATGGGCAGCCCCGACGAAGGGCTCCCGCTGTGTGGGCACGGCAACGCCGTGGCCCTACCTCCCGGTCGAGGGCTGGAGCGCGCGCCCCGCGTTCGCGCCCTCGCCCGCGCCGGCGCCTGCCCCGGCCCCGGGCCCAGCGCCTGCGACCGGACCGCCCGATTTCGAAGAGTCGGAGTTCGACGCGCCCTCGGCACGCGCGGTCAAGCCGGCCGACTCCAGGAACGTCCTGAGCGCGCCGCGGGTGTCGTACTGGTAGACGAACCCGGTCTCGCGGACGAACTTCGACGGGTCCACGACCCAGGGCCACTGGATCATCGGCAGGATCCCGGCCGGCGCCTCGGTGAGGGAACGCAGGCGGAACAGCCAGCCGAGCGCGATCGCCGGCTTGAGCATCCAGGCCGGGAAGCGGAGGATGAGGTTCCCCGCGAGCTTTCCGATCTCGCTGAATTGGATCGAGCCCGCGCCGCCGATGTTGTAGGCCCCGTGGATCCGGTGCTTCAGCGCGTGGTGGAAGGCCCGGCCCGCGTCCTCTTCGTGCGTGAACTGCCAGGGTGTGTCGGCGCCGAGCACGGCGAACATCACGCGGTTCCGCACCATGCGCGAGATGAAATTCGACACGTGCGGTCCGAGCACGATGGACGGACGCAGCAGGCCGACGCGCGCGTCCGGGTGCTTCGCGCCGAACGCCTCGAACATGCGCTCCATCCGCATTTTCTGATGGCTGTACAGGTACTCCGGGTTGCCGCGCAGCGGGTGGCGGTCCTCGACGAGGGGCACCGCGTTGTCGGGATGGCCGCCGTAGGCCGTCGCGGAGCTGGCGGCCACGATCGTCTTCACGCCGAGCGCGTCGCAGGCGGCGAGGAAGCTCTCGGTGCCCTGGAGGTTGATCTCGGTCATGCGGGCCTCGTCGTGCATCGGGTCCACGATGAAGGCCAGGTGGACCGCGGCGTCGATCCTGTGCTCGCGAAACGCCGGTTCCATGGCTTTCGTGACGTCCTGCTGGACGAACGTCAGCTTGGGCTGCGGCTCGCGCGGGGGCGTCACGTCGAGCCCGAGGATCGCCTCGACGTCCGCGTCCTGGGCCAGGTGGGCGATCAGCCGGGAACCGATGAAGCCGGAAGAGCCGGTGATGGCGACTCGCATGGAGATACCTCCCTCGGGCCTGGAGAGAAATCAGAAGCGCCGGAAGATAGCGAAAATGACGCAGTGCGTCAAGAAGAATCCGCCGGCGGAAACCCGGGGTGCGCTTCTTCGTGCATGCGCCGTAAAGGGGACCTATAATGACCTCCGCAGGCTGTCCAGCCCGCCGGGAGTTTCGGCCGCCTGGTGGAGAGGTCGCGATGGCGCGCGTCGTCCTGGTTCTGGCCCTTCTCGGCGGACTCGGTCTCGGCGGGTTCTACGGCTTCCGCGGGTACCGGCACGCGCGGCAAGCCCCGCCGCCCGCCGGCGCGTCCGCCGCGGCTGCGGAAGAGTCCGGCGAGGCGGGGGGCGCCTCCGCGGGGGCGGTCGCACCCGCCGCAAAAAAAAGCGAAGCAGCCGCGCCGCCGCCCAAAGCCGCCCCCGCGGCACCCGCGCCGGAGGGTCGAGGCGATTCGCGCGCCTCCGCTCCGCGTGGCTCGGCGCACGCCGGGGCGGGCGCGACGACTTCGAGCCAGGCAGGGGCAGGCAAGGCCGTACCCGGCGCGCGAGCGGGGAGCGGCGGGCGAAGCCCCACCTCGCCGCCCAGCCGGCGCGAGCGCAGCGAACGCGCCGGCAGGCCTGCCGCTCGCGGACCCGAGGCCCCCTCCCCCCCGCCCTTGCCCTCGACGGAAGCGTCCCACCCGGGCGCTCACGAGGCTCCCGGCGTGCCGTCCTCGGACACGAGCCGACCCCGCGCCGTGCCGGCGGATGCCCCCGCGTTGCAGTTGACCGGTCTCTACGTGTCCTGGGGCCAAGCCGGCTCCTTCGCCCAGCTTGACGACAAAAGCTACCGCGTCGGCGACCTGGTCGTCGGCGAGTGGGTCCTCGCGGTGATCGAGGAGGACCAGGTGGAGCTCGAGCGGGGCGAGCAAACGCTGACGCTCAAGCTGCTTCGCCCCGACCTGCTCGCAAAGGCAGCCGCGGCACGCGAAGCCGCGGCGAGGGACGCCGCGAACGCGGCCGCCGCGGCCGCCGCCGCCCCCGGGCCGGACTCCCCGCGCGCCCCTGGCGCCGCGCCCGCCTCCCCCTCCGCTCGCGCCGCTCCGGGAGCGCCCGCCGCCCCCGGCGGGTCCGCCGCCCCCAGATAATCCTCGTGAACCGGGTCGATTCCCGTTGACCTGCGCCCGCATGCGCAGCATAATCCCGCACGCGGTGTGTCGCCGTCCCCCCGCTCTTCGGGGACCCTCTTGCCGGAAGGGGTGGCATGTCAACCCAACCAGCGGCGCCTTTGCTCGGCGGCCGTGACGCCTGGCCGGAACTCTTCTATCGGTTCTCCCTGCGCGTCGGGCTGCTCGGCGGTCTCCTCTTCGGCGCCGGCTGGGGCGCGTACTTCATCGTCCACATCGCCGGCGTTCGCGCCTTCTTCGAACTCCCCCGCGCGCAGGTCCTCGCCCACGCCCACGCCGCGCTCTTCGGCTGCGTCGCACCCCTCGTCTTCGCCTACGGCTTCCTGCTCTCCCGCCGCAAGGGCCTGCTCGGACCCGCGGCCCTCGCGTGCTACCTCCCGGCCGTCCTCGCGCGCATCTGGATCTGGTCCGTTGCGGGCCAGACCGTCGGCCATCACTTCCGCGTCGGCGTGACGCCGGTCGACCCGATCTACATGCAGCTCGGCCTCCTCGCCGGCGGGCTCGAGGCGATCTCGGCCGGCATCCTGCTCCTCCTGTTCTGGGACACGCCGAACGGCGGAAAGGCCGCCCCGCCTTTCCAGCGCTTTCTGCAATGGGCCTTCCTCCTGTTCTTCGTCCAGACCCTTTACGACCCGGCCGTTTATTATCTGTATTGCACCGCCGAAAACGTCAGCCACACGTCCGAGACCGCCTACCTCCGGATCATCCTCGATCCGGAAACGGGGGACAACAAGCCGATCCCGATCAGCGCGTTCATGCCCCCGCTCCGCCTGCTCCAGCTCAACGGCTTCTGCATCCTCCTTTTGCTGGGCATCGGCCAGCGCGTCCTCCCGGCCGCCTATGGGGCGGGGACGACCGGCAACTCGGCGGCGGGCGCGGGACTCCTTTTCATGGTCCTCGCCACGATGGTCGACGTGGTCGTGCGCATCATCCAGGCCGCCCTGGCCCTCCCGGTCTCCCCTCTCGTGGCCGACCTGTGCGGCCCCATCTTCTACCTCGGCGTGGTCCTCGTCATCGCTCCGTGGAACCTCTTCCGAAAGCTCCCTCGCGAAGACCACTCGCTCCGCTTCCATCGGGCCGCGCTGTTCTGGTTGCACGTCTACCTGCTCATGTACATCCTCGGCCCGATCTACCTCGCCGACGTGCGGGGCCGGTCCCCCGCATATCACGGGGCCACGGTGCACGCCATGGTCGGTGGCTTCCTGACGCTCTCCCTCATGGGCTACCTCTACCGCGCCGTGCCCCTCGTCGCCGGGCTGAACCCGACCCGGTCGCGCTGGTCCGGCCTCGTCCTCGCGCTCGTCAACGTCGGGTGCGCCATCCACGTCGTCACGCAGGTCCTGTCCGACGAGTACCGCTCCATCTATGAACTGCTGGGTCTCGGCGGCGTCCTGGAGTTGACCGCGATGGCCCTCTGGGCCGGGGAGATGTACCTGGCCAGCCGCGGCGTCCCGCCGAAGCCGGAGCCCGCGAAGAAGCAGCCCGCGTCCGCAAAGGCGGCCGCGCCGGCAGCGGCAGGCGCAAGTCCGGCCGCCGGGCCCGCCGCCCTCGATCCGCTCCGCCGCGCGCTCGATTCCTCCCCCTCCGCCCGCGCCGCCCTCGCCAAGCTCGGTTTGCCGGGCGCGGAGCTTCCCTCCCCCCCGCCCTACGCCTCGTGGATGACCCTGCGCGAGGCGTGCGGGCTGTCCGGCGTCGACGAAGCCCAGGTGCTCGCCGTGCTGAATCCGCCGGCCTGACGCGGGCGGCCGCCTCGGCGCGTCGTGGCCTTGGGGCCCGTAAAGGAACCACTCCTGCAGTTCGGAAACCAGGGAGTTCCTCGGGAAAAGGCTCAAGGCTCAATTTTCAGACAAGGCTCAAAGTTCAAGGCTCAGCGTCCGCGATCCCGTGCCCGGGCTACGTTCCATGGTGGTCAGTGAGAATTGAACCTTGAGCCTTGTCTGAGTCTTGAGAATTGAGCCTTGAGAATTCATGTCGCCCTCCTGCGCGTCAAACGAGCGAGTTATTTTCTTACGGGCCCTACCTCGCCCCGTACACGAGCCCGGTCGCGAGGGCAAGGACGTCCCCGGACGCCGTGACCGGCGACCCCGCCCTCGCGAGAAGCGCGCCGTGCCCGTCCCCCCGGAACACGTGGAGGTGGGCGCGGGTCGTCCCCACCAGGACGTCCGGGAACCGGTCTCCGTCGAGGTCGAAGGCCGCGACCGAGAGGCCGTCGTCGGGCAGCGGGTAAGGGGAGCCCGGTCCCCGCGTCAGCCGGGGGTCGACGCCCGCGTCCGGTCGCCGGTTCAGCCAGACGTCGACCGTCGCGCTTCGGGCCGACGGCCTCGGCTTCTCGTCCCCGCCGTCGCCGTCGTCTTCGTCGATCCCCTGGTTGTCCTTCGGCTCCCCCGGGTCGTCCTTGTCGTCACCTTTTTTTTCGTCCTGCCCGTCCGCCTTCCCGGGCCCCCGCTCCTTGTCTTCTTCCTGATCTTTTTTTCCTCGGGGCCGGTCGGTCTTCTCGCCGGGGCCGCCGGCCGTCGCGAGGACGACATCGGGCCTGGCGTCCACCTCCGGGTCCATCGAGGCGCTCGACACCGCGCGCGTGTCCCCCTCGGTCGCGTACCTGCCGTGGGGAAAACGCTTGAAGCGCGTCGCCTCGTTGCGGAAGGCGAGCCAGACCGCGTCGCTCCCGCCGACCGCCGCGTCGGCCCTGCCGTCGCCGTCCAGGTCGACCGCCCGCACGGCACGCGGCAGCTTGTTCCCGTCGATCCGGGGCGCATGCGCGAAGCCCTCGGCGAGCGCGCCGGAGCCGTCGTTCAGAAAGCCGCGCAGCCGCCCGTTCGACACGGCCGCGACCACGTCCGTCCCCGCCGCCGAGTCGAGCGGCGCGGCGTCCAACCCCGTGACGGCGCCGCCGGCATCCAGCGGACCCTGCGCATGGGGGCGCAGGCTCGGCGCGGGCAGGCCGTCGACGGCCGGACCCGTGCGGGAGCCGACGAAGACCTGCAGCGCGCGCTCCGGGCTGCGCGTGCCGACGACGACGTCCGGGAGGCCGTCCCCCGTCAGGTCGGCGACGGCCAGAGCGGTGACGGGCCCTGTGGCCGCGAGCGGCGACTCCGGACGCTCGAAGGTGCAGTCGCCGCGATTGACCCAGACCTCAAGCCCTCCCTCCGCCGTCCCGGCCACGAGGTCCAGGTCGCCGTCCCGGTCGAGGTCGGCCAGCGCGAGCGCGGTGACCGGGGCGCCGGCCCGGAGGACCGCGACGCGTCGCAAGGGGGCCGTCGCCTCCAGGACCAGGTCCGGCGTCCAGACCTCGATCGTGGAGGCGTCGGTGCCGAGCACGACCGCGCGCGTCGGCGGGCCGGCAACGGAATAGACGCGGGTCGCTTCCCTTACCACCCCGGTCGAGCGGATGCGCCCGCCCGCCCGCCCGATCCGGAACGTCCCGTTACCGAAGGGCACGGCCTCGGGCGAGTCCGGCCCCACGCACGCCCCATTGTGGGCATACTCGAGGCCGGCCATCGCGACGTACTTGGCCTCGATCGAGAAGAGTTCCGCGCTGAACGTCGCGTGCGCCGTGGTCGCGCTTCGCAGCACGGCCAGGGCGAGGAGGGCGAGAACGAGCAGCACGACGAGGGCGACGAGCAGCACCGCGCCGCGGCGCCCGGCATGGGGTGTTTTCATGGCTCTATTCTCCGCTTCCGGAGGGGCCGTGTCAAAGGTAGCCTTCCTTGCCCGTGCGCGTTCACCCCGGAGACGCCGAGACGCGGAGGCTTCACGGAGAACCTTCACCAGGCTCCTCCTGCTCTCCGTGGTTCCTCCGTGTCTCCGTGGTCAAGCGGGCATGCCCGTGATCGCTTGTGTTTTCCCCTTGCCCCACCGCCGTTGCCGTGGCTATGCTGTTGCCGAGCGCCGCTCGCTCCTCCGCGGAACACAGCCGTTGCGTTCCCCTCCCCGCCGCCGCCGGAGATCCCCGGCGACCTGTGAGGCAAGCCCCTCCGCGGCAGGGCCGCAGCCAAAGTCGAATGCGAAGGCTGCCCTTGCGGCACTTTTGCCCCCGACCCTCCCCCCTACGAGAGGGGAGAAGCCGGCGCGGTCGCGCGGCCGCGGTCATGTTCGAGTGTGAAGGAAGGAGGCCGGACCATGAGTACGACGAGAGGCGCACCCGCGACCATGCGCGACCACGGGGGCTTCTATGTGGCCGCGACGGCGGTCCTGGTGGGGGACGTGACGCTGGGGAACGGGTCGAGCGTCTGGTACAACGCGGTACTGCGGGGGGACGACGCGCGGCTGCTGATCGGAGATGTCACGAACGTGCAGGACCTGGTGATGGTGCACCCGTACCTGGGGGAGGACCTGCTGATCGGCAGCTTCGTGACCATCGGTCACCACGCGACCGTGCATTGCAAGTCGATCGGGGACCGCTGCATCATCGGGATGGGTTCGATCCTGCTCGCCCACTCGCGGATCGGCGAAGGCTGCATCGTGGCGGCGGGCGCCGTCATCCCGGAGGGGATGGACGTGCCGCCGAAGTCGATTGTGATGGGCGTCCCCGCGCGGATCACCGGCAAGGTCACGGACGGCAACTGGGCGGAGTCGATGGAGCAAGCGAAGTTTTACCGGGACAAAGCGCGGAAGCGGGCCGCACAGCCGTGAGGCCGCGCCTCTCCGTGCCGCAAGACGGGCCACCGAACGTGCCGAAGACGCCGAAGACTCTCGACTGCTTGTCGTGGAGTTCGGCGCCTTCGGCGTTCTCGGTGGCTCGTCCTGGTTGTCCGAAGTCCAGGCCGTCGTGCGGCGGCCTGGCCGGGCCGCGGCTCACGCGGCGCCGGCCTCGGCGGCCTCCGTGGCCGGTGCGGGCGCGAGGGTGGCGGCGGGGCAGGCGGGGAGCGCCTCGAGGGCGCGCCGGACCTCGTCGATGACGGCGTCGGGGGTGGAAGTGCCGGCGGTGAGCCCGACGCGGCGACAGCGGCGGAGCCATTCGGGGCGCAGCTCGGCGGCGGAGCCCACGCGCCAGGCCGGCCGGCCGAGGGCGTGAACGCGCGCGACGAGCTTGTGGGTGTTGTTGCTCTCCGGTCCGCCGACGACGACCACCGCGTCGACTTGGAGCACGAGGGCGGCGACCGCGAGCTGCCGATCTTTTGTGGGCTGGCAGACGGTATCGGCGAAGGCCACGTCGGCTCGCGGGAAGCGCTCGCGGATGCGGGCGACGAGCGCGAGGACGCGGTCGAGGGCCTCGGTGGTTTGCGCGAGGACGCCGAGCCGGGGCCGGCCCGCGAGGCGCTCGAGGTCCGCCTCGGACTCGAGCACGGTGGCGTCCGGCAGATCCCCGACAAGGCCCCGCACCTCGACATGGTCGGCGCGTCCGACCACGACCACGTGTCGGCCTTCGGCGGCGAGGCGGGCGGCGGCGCGGTGGGCCCGATCCACGAGGGGGCAGGTCGCGTCCCGGACGTCGAAGCCGCGTCCGGCGAGCCGGGCCTTGAGCGAGGCGGCGGCGCCGTGGGCGGTGACGAGGACGCGCGCGCGGTCGCCGGCGACCGGGGCCGCGGCGGGGAGGTCGTCGGGGCCGTGCGCGGTGGAGGCCCCGGCCGCGGCGAGGTCGGCGACGACCTGGGGGTTGTGCACGAGAGCGCCCAGGATGGTGACCGGGCCTTCGCGGGCGAGCCCGGCCGCCAGTTCAATGGCGTCCTTCACGCCGAAGCACATCCCCAGGGCCGACGCGACCACGACCTCCATGTTGTCCTCCGTTCGGCAATGTTCTTTGTGCGGCAAAGCGATTGGCGCGGCGAAAACGAAGAGCGGCGGGTCAGGAAAAGAGGCGTGTTCGTCAACCCGTCGAGCGACCTCGGCCGCGGCCGGCCGCGGTCCGGGCGCCCTGGACGATGCCTTCCAGGTGGTCGATGTAGTGCGCGAAGGCCTGGCGACCGCGCGGAGCCGCCTCCGCGACGGTTCGTGGGCGGCGGCCCGCGAACTCCTTGGTGAGGGTCACGTAGCCCGCGGACTCGAGGGCGCGGAGGTGGACGCTGAGGTTTCCGTCCGTGAGGTCGAGGAGGGCCTTCAGCTCGTTGAAGCTGGCTTCCTTCGCCGTCACGAGCACGGACATGATCGCCAGCCGGCTGCGTTCGTGCAGCACGGGCTCCAGCGAGAAAACGTGTTCCAGAGGTACGGTCATGGCGTCTTAGGGCCCCTAAGAAAATAACCTGCTCGTTGGACGCGCAGGGGGACGACAAGATTTCTCAATGCTCGATTTTCAAGACGCAGAAAAGGCTCAAGGTTCAATTCTCAATGACCACCTCGGAACGTAGCCCGGGCACGGAATCGCGGACTCTGAGCCTTGAACTTTGAGCCTTGCCTGAAAATTGATCATTGAGCCTTGAGCCTTTTCCTGAGGAGCTCCCCGGTTTCCGAGTCGCATGAGTTGTTTCTTTTCGAGCCCTTACCTCCCCTCTTGCCGCGGGTCCGGGGCTTCGCGTTCCCCACCCGGAATGACCTGGAGGCGCACGGGCGCGCCGATGCGGCGTTCGCGCAGCTCCAGGGCGGCCGCGAGCCCCATGTGGCCGAGGCCGAAGGCGAACATCATGAGCACGTTGCCGAACGCGGTCGGTAGCGCGAGGGTGACCGGACCGAGGCAGAGCATGGCGACTCCGAGCCCGCGGATCGGCTCGGGCGCGTACGTGGACGTCGCGAGCGCCCCGCACGCGTAGCAGAGCATCCAGATCCCCGGCAGATGCAGGTGCTCGCCGCGCGCGAAGAGCCAGACCGAGATCGTCCAGCCCACGAGAAAAGGTGGGAGGAGGGCCGTCACGACCGCGCGGGCCTGCGGCGACCAGACGGGTTCGTTCCGCTCCTGGCCCCGCTGGATCACGCAGAGGACCACGCTGGTCAGCGAGCCCACGAAGACCCCCGCCCACACGAGCCCGTAGGGCCACGGGCCGTCCAGCCGGGCGAGGGAAAGGAAGAGCGCTCCGACGAGCGCGATCAGCCCCGCGGCCAACCCGGCCCGCGCCGACAGCAGCTCGTACTTGGCCGAACGCTCCATCAGCGTTCGGATCACCCGCAGGTCCTCGACGGCTCGACGGTCCAGCATCGGCGTTTCCTTGAAGTAGCTTTGTGTCATAAAGTACACCGTCGCGGAACCGTTGTCAAGGCGAATTCGCGAAAAAGGGCGGCGACCGTGATGGAGCAGGCGGTGGCGGGAGCAGGGCGCCGCCGAACCGCGACCCATTCGACTCGGCCTTCGGGCCTCGCTCAGGGCGAGGGAGCGGCCTCTGCGCTTTCTCACGCATCCCCAGGTTCGATCCCGCCGATTCGCGGGAGACGGCCCGGGAGGCTCGCCCTTTCAAGGCGGCTGCCACGCCCGTCTTTCCGGCCGCAATCAGCCTCCTCACTTGACCGGGCATCCCTACCGCAGCCGAGGGCCGCAACCAAAGGCTCCCGCCCTGCACCCGGCCGCGCACGGATCCTCGGAAGCACCTCCCGGATTTCCCCTGGAGCGTGGCCCGCACCCCACTTGCTGCATGATTTCCGCCCTGGTTGTCCCGTCGGTGCAGGGCGGCGGCCCTGCACCACAAGGGTTCGTGGCCGGCGAGGGCTCCAACCGGGAACCGCGCCCCCTCCTTCCTTCCGGCAATGGAGGTCCGGTCTTGCAGGAGCGGAACCGTCGGGCCCGCTCTGAGAGGGCCGGCCAGGAAGCCGATGCGCCCCACGGAAGGCACCGGGTGAATCGTTGACGGCGGCGCAGCGGCGCGGAGGCTTGTTCCCGGCGAGGCGGCGGAGTAGAATCGCCCCAGGGAGAAAGAGCTCGGCCATACCCTCGAGGGGGGCGCGTGAGCGAAAAAAAGAGCGATATAGAAGACGAAGCCTTCGCCGCGGTCGCGCTGCGGCTCGGGCTCGTGAGCCGGGTGGCGGTCGAGGACTGCCTGCGCGAGAGCGCCGGCGCGTCGAAGCCGCTCCCGCTGGGGCAGGCTCTTGTCAAGCGCAGGCTTCTGAGCCCGACCCAGCTCCTGCGGGTGCTCCGCGAACTCCGCGCCCGCACGGTGGCCTGCCCCGCATGCGGGGTCGCGGTCGGCACCGCGGGGGTCGCGGTGGGCGCGCGCGTCTCGTGTCCAGCCTGCGGGTGGGACATCGCCGCCCCGAGCGATGCGACGCGCCTCGCCCCGGCCGACGAGACGCTCGACGGCCTCCCGCCCTCGCCCGCCGCGTCTACCCCGGCGCACGCCCCGCAGCCTTCCTCCACCGCCCGCAGCCCCGGACCCGGGGCCGCGACGCGTGCCGTCGCCGCGAGCGGGAACTTCGGCAAGTACGAAATCCTTCGAGAGCTTGGCCGCGGCGGCATGGGTATCGTCTACCAGGCCCGCCAAGCCGATCTCGGCCGCGTCGTCGCGCTCAAAGTCCTCCGGGACGGCGGGGCCGCGGGCGACGTCCAGGTCCGCCGGTTCCTGAAGGAGGCCGAAGCCGCGGCCCGCCTGCAGCACCCCAATCTCGTCGCCGTCCACGAGACCGGAGTCATCGAGGGCGTCCATTACTTCACGATGGACTACGTCGAAGGGAGCACGCTCGACCGCATCCTCCGCGAGCACCCGCCCGAGCTGCCGGTCGCGCTCAGACTCCTCGTCACCGTGGCCGGCGCCGTGCACTACGCCCACGCGCACCAAGTGGTCCACCGGGATCTCAAGCCCGCGAACATCCTGGTCGACGGCGCCGGGGAGCCCCACCTCACCGACTTCGGCCTCGCGAAAACGCTCGACGCGGTAGGCACGCTCACGCAAACCGGGGACGTCCTGGGCACGCCGTATTACATGGCCCCCGAGCAGGTGGAGGGGGGCTCGGCCGCTGTGGACGCCCGAACCGACGTCTTCGCGCTCGGCGTCATCCTTTACGAACTGGCGACCGGCAAGGTGCCGTTCGAGGGGCACACGGCGGCCGAGGTCCATTGGAAGACCCTGAACGTCGATCCGCTGGAGCCCCGCCGCCACCGGCCGGGCCTGCCCCTCGACGTCCAGACGATCTGCCTCAAGGCGCTCGAAAAGTCGCCGGCTCGGCGCTATGCCTCCGCGGCGGCGCTCGCGGACGACCTCAGCCGCTACCTGAACAACCAGACGATCCTCGCCCGCCCGCCCTCCACGCTTGACCGCGCGGCGAAAACCCTGGCCAGGCACCGGCAGGCCGCCGCCGCGACGCTCGCGACCGCGGTGGCGATGGCGGGGCTGCTCGCGCTGCTCTTCCTTGCCCGCACCCGGCAGGATCGGCAGGCCGCCGAGGCCGCGCACAGCCGGTTCGTCTCGGAAGTGACGGAGGCGCTCGAGAGCGCGCTCGCCCTGGAACGGGACGGCCGCGCACGCGACGCCGCGACCGCGTACGGCGTGGTCGCCACGCGTTACCCCGGTACGCGCGCCGCCGTGGAGGCGGCCCTCCGGCGCGGCGATGCGCTCCGGGCCGCCGGCGACGAGGAAGAGGGCGTGGCTGCGCTCGCGGACGCGCTCGCCGCGGCCGGGGAAGACCCCCTGCGCGCCCTCGGCTTCACGCTGCTCGCGCGCGGGGCGCTCCGGAGCGGGCACGCGGGCCCCGCGCGCCACGCGGCGACCGAGGTCCTGCGCGCCTTCCCCGCTGCGCCGGTCGCCGACGAGGCGGCGAACCTCGTGTTACGCGCCGAGTTGGCGTCGCTCCGGCTCGGGGGAGGTCCCGCGCCGGCGGGTCCGGCGTCCACCTCCGCGGCCACGGACGAAGAGGCCGCGGCCCGCCGGTGGCGTGCGCGCCTGCGGCCGGCCCTTCGGGCGACGCTTCCGTTCGTGCCGTCGCGCTTCGCCCTGTGCCGCCCGACGACCGCGGAGCCGCCGGTCTGGGTCTTCTCCGATGCGACCACGGTGCGGGCCTGCCGAATCTCCGCCGCGGGCATCGCGGACCTGGGGAGGAGGGAGCTCTTCGCGGCCGGCGCGGGCACGATTCAACATGTGCTTACCGGCGATCTCTTCGGCGCCGGTCGCCCGCTCGTCGTCGCGCTCGCCGCCTACCTCCCGGAGGCCGTGGCGCTCTTCCTGCTGGAGTTCGAAGGCGGGCGTCTCGCGCCGGCGGGTCGCACGCTCGTCGGTACCACCCTCGCAGCGGCGGGCATGGCCGATCTCGACAAGGACGGTTCGAGCGAGCTGGTCCTCGGCGGGAACTATCCGTTGCGCAACACGCAGGTGTTCGTCTCGGGACCGGGCCGGAAGCTCCGCTCCGTCACCCTGTGTCCCGAGCTGCGGTCCGGCCGCGGCAACACCGACACGGTGGCGGTCGGTTTCGCCGACCTCGCGGGGGACGGCCGGCGGGCGATCCTGCTGGGGACCGGGGACTGGACGATGTACGACGTCCGGGTATGCGTGCCGGATACGGCCGCGGCGGGCGGCGGCTGGCGGGTCCTCGCGCGGCAGCGACTGGGCCAGGTCCGGGGCGTGGCCGGCGTGGACGTGGACGGGGACGGCAGGGACGAGATCCTGTGTGCGAAGACCTACACGGACAACGGCACGGTGTTCGGCCGGGAAAATCCGCACGGCCCGCCCGTGGGGCTCTACCTCTTCCGCCTGGAGAAGGAGGCCCTGGTCGAAGTGTGGCGGGACGCGCCGTTCGACGCGGAGGCGCGGACGCGGCCGGCGGTCGCGGCGCTTTCCGCCGGGGACATGGACGGGGACGGCCGGCCCGAATTCTGCGCGCAATTCTCGGAGTCCCGACCGACCGGGGAGGGCGTGGCGTGGTGGTCCCTCTACCATCCGGCGCCGGGTCCGTCGGCGGGAGGCGGTCTCGCGTTCGAGACCTGCCGCTTCTACCTCGACGAAATGCCGGAGGCCGTGCTGACGCTCGCGGACGTGGACGGCGACGGCCGCGCCGAGCTGGTGCGGCTGCGAGGGAACGAGCTGGAGGCGTACGGCTGGAGCGTCGGCGCGGAGGAGGCTGCGGCGGTCGCGGCTGCGCCGGCGGGCACCGGAGAGGGGAGGCGGGGCGCCGGCGGTGGGGGTGTGACGCAGGGGCCGGCGGAGCGGGCGCGACCGGCGTCGCGCCAGGACGGGCTTCGCGCGCTGGAGGCGCTGGTGTCCGCGGGGCTCGGGGTCGCCGCGCGGCGCGTTGCGGCTGCGTTGGTACTCGTGGACCGAGCTGACGCCGCCGGCATGCGGGCGCGGGAGTGGCTGGCCGAAGAGGAGCTTCGTGCGGGGGAGTTCGGAAAGGCCGCGTCGTCGCTCGAGGAGGTTGCGCGGGAGGAGGCGGCTTCCGGGCGTGTCGCAGGCGCGACGCCAAGCGGGAGGGCGCTGACGCGAGCGCTCGACGCCAGGCTGGCCTTGTGGGACTTCGACGGCGCGCTCCGCGATCTGGAGGCGCTTTTGGTCCCGGGACCGGGGCAGGATCGGGGGAGGCTGGAAACCGTGCGCGACGGCATCCTCGCCTTTCGGCGGATGCGGTCGCTCGCGCGCGAGGACTTCACGCGCCCGCTCGCGCCTCCCTGGTCCACGTCGGAGCCGGAGACCTTCGCGCGGGCCCCGGAGGCGGGAAGGCTGCGCGCGAGGCTTCTCAGGTGTTCGCCTGATGAGCTTCGCATGGCCCTCCCGGCCTGGAAGGGGGGCTCGTTTCGCCTCTCGTTCGACCTGCGCGTGAGCGGGATGGAGTGGTGCGGGCAGGTGCTCGCCGGGCTCTTCCGCGAACGCGGGCGGGGGTGGCCGGAGCCGGCGTGCGCGCTCCGGTTCGGCTGCTCCGGGGGCGGAAACACGGAGTCGGGGGAAGGCGGGGGCGGGCGCTTCACCTACGGCGCGGGTCTGGTCTGCCGTCCCGCGCCGGGCGTGGAGCATCCCTTGCGGACGGGGGGCGGGAATTTCCAGGTCGACCGCGCGTATCGGATCGCGATCGAGTACGCCGCCTTTCTCGGCGTCGTGCGCGCCACGCTGACCCCGCTCTCCGGCGGCGGGCCGGTGCTCCGGATGGAATCCATGCCCGGATGCGTGTTCGCTTCGCCCGCGGGCGGATGGTTCTTCTCGCTGGCCGCCCAGGGCGCGGGGGAGGGGACGGCGCCGCGCGCGGCGGCGGCCGTCGAATTGGACGATGTTTTCTTTGAGGCGGAGCCGGACGAAGCGGGGGCCGGATCGGGCGCGAAGGCCGGGACGGAGCTGGACGAAGTCGCAAGGGGGAACCTTGCGCTGGTGAGCGGCGACGCGGACGCGGCGCGGGTCGCGTTCGAGGCGGCGCTCGCGCGCGGCGGGGGCGGCGCCACTTTCATCGCCGGCGCGCGGCGCGGGCTGGCGGCGGCGCTGGTCACGCTCGGGCGGCCCGCGGACGCGGTCACGACGCTGGACGCGGCGCTCGAAGCGGACCCGGGGGACGAACGCGCGGCGCGGTCGCTCTTCGCCCTCGCGGTGGGGCGCGGCGCCTGGTCGGTTGCCGCGCGGGCAGCCCAGGCGGAGGCGGAGGCGCGCGGGGAGGAGGGGCTGCCCGCGGAGGCGAAGCGGGCGGTCGAGGCCTTGCTGCCCGAGGCCGCCACCGCGGAGGGTTCCCCCGAGGAACTGGTGGAGTATGGCGAGGCCCTGGTGGCAGTCGGTCGACCCGGTCCCGCGATGAAGGTCCTGCGCAAGGCGCTGCGGACCTTGCCTCGTTCGTGGCGGGCACTCGCGGCGCTGGGTCGTTGCTACGAAGCGGACAGCCGCTACGAAGAGGCGGCTGAGCAGTACACCCAGGCCGTGGGGCTTCGCGGCGACCGGCCTCTCCTCTATCTGGCCCGCGCGCGATGCAGGATGGAGCTGAACGACGCGAAGGGTGCCGGGCCCGATCTGGACCAGACGCTGGCCTTGGCCCCGGGCTTCGCCCCGGCCTTGTACGCCCGCGGTCGGCTGCTGCACGCCGTCGGCGCCGACCGGCAGGCCGCGGCGGACTGGACCGAAATTTGACTTTTTGCAATTTGAAATTCGGCCCGGCCGTGTGGGTCGAACGCGAGACTTTTACACAGAGACGCGGAGACGCAGAGGCCGGGCGCTGAGTCCACCGTCCTCTACCGGCGATCATCTCTGGCAACGGACGGGGAGATCGATTTTAGGTTCACTTCGGCTTGTTGAATCCCAAATCCCAAATCCCAAATCCCAAAGAACCAAGGCGGCGTCGCTGCAGCCGATGGTCGGGCTTGCGAGTCACGGAGGCGCCGCAACGGCAATTCGGAACCGCGACCGTGAGGGAGCGGCCTGGGGGGGTTCTTCCTCCGATTGGGCTTGAGCCTGCCCCGTGGGGCGTGACCACCCGGGGCGTGCCGCACAGGAGTTCCGTGACTCGTGGGATCGGCGAAGCGCAGCTCCCAGGGTACGAGAGAAGCTTCGCAGGAGAGAGAGACCCGCAACCCGCCCGCCCGCAACCCACTCTCCAAGGAGTCAACCGTGTTTCACCTCTTCCTGTACGGCGTCGTCGGGCTCGCGTCGGTCGCGTACGTGCTCGCGGAGGCGCGGGACCGGCGGCTGCTCGGGTATGCGACGAAACCGATCCCGGTGCTGCTCCTTCTGATCGCTCTTTTTTTCGGCGGGGAACCGCGGAGTGAAGTGGGGCGGGGGCTCTTGGCGGCGGGGCTCGTCGCCTCCCTGGCGGGGGACGTGTTCCTGATGCTGCCGGGCGACTTTTTTCTCCCCGGGCTCGCGAGCTTCCTCGTGGCGCATCTGCTCTACGTCGCGGGCTTCGCCGGCGGACTGCCTGCGGAGGCCTTCGCCGGTTCGGTCCCCTACGCCGCGGGGTATCTGGCGGCGGCCGTCGGCGTGTACGCGTACCTCTGGCCTGGGCTGGGAAAGCTGAAGGCGCCTGTGGCGGCGTACGTGGTGGCGATTTGCGCGATGTGCGCGTCGGCCGCGGCGCGCGGACGCTTCGATGGGGCCTGGTCCGCCCCGGTCGGAGCGACGCTCTTCTTCCTCTCGGACGGCGTGCTCGCGGTGAACCGCTTCCGGCTGCCGTTCGCGGCGGCGCGGCCGCTGCTCTTCTTTTTTTACGTGGCGGGGCAGTGCTTCATCGCGGCGTCGGGCTGGCGAGGGTGCGTGTGAGCGACGGGCAGAACGGCGGCGCGGCTCACGTCAGGGGGCGCACCAGGATCGATTCGCCGTGGGAGAGTCCCGGGCAGTGCTGGGCGATCCCGGCGGCGGCATCGAGATCCGGGGCTTCGATGACGAAATAGCCGGTCACGACGTCGCAGGTGTCGGCGTATTGCGTCTCCACGAGCGAGCCATTGACGACGTGCAGGAACCGCCCTCCGTCATCCGTGGCGGCCCCCGCCCGGTACTGGTTCTGGGAGCGCAGGAGATCGACCCAATTCCGGTAGCGCTGGAGAATCTCCAACTGCTCGTCCTCGGAGAGGGTCGACCAGATGTGCTTGTCCCCCCGCAGCAGGAGGAGGAACTCGGGCATGTGCAAACCTCCGTGTCGGTTGAGATAGGCAAGGCAGAAGAGTAACCGACCGGAGGAACAAGTGCAAGCAGGTTTTGCTCCCGGGCAGGGTCGAAAGGGGGATGGACTGCGAACAATCTCCCAGGGGTTCGCCGGGCGCGGAAACGGGAGGCCCCTGCGCATGCGGGTCGGAGCGCCGGTCGGGGCTTCGTGCGCGCTCCCTGTGGACTTCCTGTAACCGAGTCACCTCTTGGTAGCATCGGACCTGCGGCCGCAAACGCTGCTGATGCGCCAGGCCCTTCATCCAGAAAGTTTTATCACGTTTACAGAACATGATTTGCGACATTAGAGTCTAGCGAAAGAATAAACATGCGTCGCGGTACTCGATTCGCGGGAGTGTGTTTCGTGGTCGCAAAGAGCCTGTCGATGATGAGGTTTGAAAGGAAACAACATGAAGAGCTACCTCTGGATGCTGGCCCTGGCAGTGGTCCTGTTCGGCTCGACGATGGCGGAAGCCTGTTCCCACCGCCCGCCCGCTCCGCCGCCTCCGGTTGAAAACGACTTTGGCGCCTAAGGTAAATACCCGACACCTCCAGCTCCGGCTCGGCCTCAAGCTTGCGGCTCCCGCGAAAGCGCGCGGGGGCCGCGTCCATTTGGGACCGCGCGGTGCCGCGAACGCGGGGAAGGGACTCGGCTCCCGGTAGAGGTTGCCCGCGCCTACGCCTCCCGCCCCAGCCCTTCCAAGGTGGCTGCGCCGCCCCGGTGTCGGGCGCAAGCCGACTGCTCACTTGATGATGCCACCTGAGCCCGCGTTGCGGTGCAGGGCTTCCGCCCTGCACCCGCTCTCGCGCGGATCGTTTGAAGCTCCTCCCCGCCCTCCGCTGGCCGCCCCCGCCCTTCAAACTCTCGGCGACTTCCATGCGGAGCGTGCCGTCGGTGCAGGGCGGAAGCCCTGCACCACAAGGGCTCGTGGCCGGCGGAGGAGAACCGTGGGAAGGTGCCGCTTACCCGCACCCAGCATCTGATGCTCCATTTCACAACAGTCGAGCAGCCCTCCCCACCTTGAACGGGCCGGCCTCCCGCCCCAGCCAACCCCGCAGCAGTCGGCGCTCGGCGGCCGTCGTGCGCGCCCGCCGGGCAAGCGCGTGGCTCACTTCGCGCCGTACGCCGAGCCGCACGGTCAGGGTCCGCAGTTCGTCCTTCCGAAAAACCGCGAGTCGCGCGGCACCCCCCGGCCCGGCCTCCTCCAGCCTCTTCTCGAACGTCTCCCCGTCCACCCGGAAACCGTTCACCGCCAGCACCTCGTCGCCGGCCGCGAGCCCGTCCCTCTCGGCGGGCCCGCCCGGGACCACGCCCGAGATCGTCACCCGGTCACCTTTTTTTTCCGTGCGCGCGCCGAGCAGCGGCCGCGGCTCCCCCTTCTCTTCCGCGCGCCACTCGAGCCCGAACGGCCGGAAGTACGCGTTCCAGTCCGGGTCCTCCACGCTCCGGACCACGCCCTCGAAGAAGTCCTCCAGGCCGCGCCCCGCGACGCGTTCGACCGTCGACTGGAACTCGGCCTCCTCGAAGCCGCGATCCGGCTTGCCGTGCTCGCGCCACAGCAACCGCAGGACGTCGTCGAGCGAACGGCGGCCGCCCGTCACCGCGCGCAGCCGGAGGTCGAGGAGCAGCCCCACGACCTGGCCCTTCTCGTAGTAGGAGACGGTCGAGTTGGCGGTGTGCTCGTTCGGCTGGTAGAGCCGGATCCACGCATCGAAGCCGGCCTCCTCCACGGACTGCACGCGGCGACCGGGCGTTTCCAGGACCTTTTGGATCGCCTCGGCCGCCTTCTTCAGATACCCGTCCACGCCGAGCAGCCCCGCGCGCCGCAGGAGCAGCTTGTCGTAGTAGCTCGTGATCCCCTCCATCACCCACAGCAGGCGCGTGTAACTCTCCGACTGGTAGTCGAACGGGCCGAGGACCGCGGGCCGGATCCGCTTCACGTTCCAGAGGTGGAAGAACTCGTGCGCGCAGAGGGAGAGGAAGCCCTCGTACTTCTCGCGCGGGCGGAACTGGAAGCGGGGAAACTGCAGCGAGCAGGACGTCCGGTGCTCGAGGCCGCCGCCGCCGTCCGGGTGCGGGTGCAGGAGGAAGAGGTACTCTTTGTAGGGAAGGCCTCCAAAGAGCCGCGCCTCCGCGTGGACGATGCGGCGGAGATCGGCGACGATGGCCGCCGCGTCGTAGTTGCCGCGCCCGTGGATGACGAGCCGGTGCCGGCGGCCGCGCACGGTGAAGGCGTGGGTCTCGAAGAGGCCCGCCTCGATCGGGCAGTCGACGAGCGTATCGTAGTCGGGCGCTTGGAACGTCGCGGGCCGACCCGGCACGGGCGGCAGCGAGGTCGCGAGGCGCCAGCCGCGCGGCGCGCGGAGGCGGACCTCGACCGGGAGCTCCTTCCGGCCCTTTACGTACAGGAAGATGCTCGCGCCGTTCAGGTAGGCGTGCTCTTCGTCGACGTGGCTCGTGCGGACCGTCAGCTCGTGGGCATAGACGCGGTAGCGGACCTCGACCGTGCCGCCGCCGCCGCGCTCGAGCCGCCACGTGCTCTTGTCGAGCTTGGGGGCGCGAAGCCCGCGGCCTCGGGCATCGCGGGCGGACAGCTCCTGCACGCCTTTGGCGAAGTCGCGGATCTTGTAGGAGCCGGGCGTCCAGGCCGGCATGGCCAGCTCCACGGGCCCGGCGGGAAGGCCCCGCAGCAGAAGTCGCACGTCGACGAGGTGGGTCCGGGGACGGAGGAATTCGAGCGTGTAGGAGAGTCCGGCGGGCATGAGCACCTCGAAGAAGGAGACCCGGCGCAGTTTTTCATTGCGGGGGACCGGGGATTCATCTTGAATGGGGACCGGACGGGAAAGCACCTGTGGAGACGCCCATGGCCGTCGACGTCCTGGCCTTCGCCGCGCATCCCGACGACGCGGAGATCACCTGCGGGGGGACGCTCCGCAAGCTGGTCGAGCTGGGCCGCCGCGTGGGCGTCGTGGACCTCACGCGCGGGGAGCGGGGCACGCGCGGGACGCCGGCGACCCGCGCGCGCGAGGCCCGACGCGCGGGGGCGGTCCTCGGCCTCGCCGTCCGCACGAACCTCGGTCTGCCGGATGCCGCGGTCGAGTCGACGGCCGCCGCGCGGCTCGCCGTGGCGCGCATCGTCCGGCGCGAGCGCCCTCGGGTCGTGATCCTGCCCTTTCCGGAGCAGCGGCACCCGGACCACGCCGCGGCGGCCGAGGTCGCGTATGCCGGCTGCTTCCTCGCGGGTCTCCGACGCGTCCCGGCCGGCGGCCCGCCCCATCGGCCGTTCAAGGTCGTGCATGCGATCTTCGGGCAGCTCGAACGTCCGTCGTTCGTCGTCGACATCACCGCACAGTACGAAAAAAAAGTCGAGGCGGTCCGCTGCTACGCCTCGCAGTTCGGGGGCCGGCCGGCCGCGCCGCGCGAGCGGTTCGGTCCCTCCGAGCGCGTATTCGACTGGATCCGGTCCGTCGGGGAGTCGCACGGGCTCCTGATCGGGGCCCGCTACGGGGAAGGGTTTTTCCAGCGGGAGCCCTTCGCCGTCGAGGACCTCACGAAGCTGCCGGTGGCGTCGATCGGTTGAGGGCCGAAAGGCCCGGGGGACGGTTTCGACCCAGGAAGGAGGCCGCATGCGGTACTACAAGACCGCCCAGTACGTCCCCGGAAAGGGGGACGCCTGGATGTACTACGAGTGCGACGACCGCGATCTGGTCCAGCGGTACGTCACGCACATCCCGGCCACGAACGAGACGGACAAGGTCTCCGCGCCCGTCGTGCAGACGGTGTTCCGGCCCGACACGCTCCTGCCGATCGAGGCGAAGGAGTTTCTGGAGCGGTGGAAGCTGTGAGAGATTGCCGATGGGCGGTTGCTGAATGCTGCTTTTGCGCCGGTGGACGCACGCCCTGGACAGGACGGCGCGCGCGGGCGAGTTCCCTCCGGTGCGTGGACGCGTGCCCGGCACCTCGAACATCAGCAATCGGCGGATTTCAAATAGCAAATTTCAAAATTTCAAAATTCAAATTTGGAAGGACGGCGCCGTCCTGACGTCCCAAATGGGCTCGCTTTCACTCGGTGTCGCTCCGTAGGGCCACGGCGCCGCCGTGCCCACGAGGCGTCGCACGGGCTTCGAACTCGCGCGCTCGTCCTCGGCGGTTTGAGCCTCCCTCGAATTGAAATTTGAAATTTGAAATTTTGAAATTTGGATTTTGAAATCGCCTTTGCGCCTCGGCCATCGCTCGCGCGCCCCGGCGTTCGGCTGACAAACATCACTTCGCAATCCCCAATCCCCAATCCCCAATCCCCTCGCGTCTACCGTCCCGATCCTCGTCGGTCCAGCACCAAGTCATGCACCACGACATTCCGGCCGAGCGTCGCGAGATAAAGCGCCGCCTCGGCCACGTCCTCCGGCGCCATCATTTCGTCGCGCTCGCTCCCCTCGGCGCCGATCATCGGCGTGTCGACCATCCCCGGGCAGATCGTGCTCGACTTGATGCCGTGCGGTTCCCCCTCGTCCGAGAGGGCCTTCATCAGGCCGCGCAGGCCGAACTTCGAGGCGCTGTACGTCCCCGTCCCCTCCCACGCATCCACGCCCGCGACCGACGACACGGCCAGGAGCGTACCCGCCCCTTGCCGCTTCATGATCGGGAAGACCGCGCGTGCGCAGAGAAACGCACCCTTCAGGTTCGTGTCGAGGACCCGGTCCCAGGCCTCCGTGGACGTCTCCGCGACCGGCTGCCACACGCCGATCCCCGCGTTCGCCACGAGGATGTCCACGCGCCCGAGACGCGCGAGCGACTCCCGCACGAGGCGCTCCACGTCCGCTTCGACCGCGACGTCCGCCGCGAGCGCGAAGGCCCGCCCCCCCGCCGCCGTGATCGCCGCCGCCGCCGCCTCGCAACGGCCGAGGTCCCGTCCGGAAACCACGACCGCGGCCCCCTCCCCGGCGAAGCGCTGGGCGATCGCCCGGCCGATCCCGCTGGAACCGCCGGTCACGAGCGCGGATTTGCCGGCCAGCCTGCCCATGCCGGCCGCCTACTCCCCGATCCGCCAGGAGCCCGTTTCCTTCATGAACTTCAGCGTCCCGGTCGAACCCGAATCCTCGGAGTACGTGACCGTCGCGCGCTCGCCGTCGATCTTGATCGCCTTCACGTCCCGGATCGCCGTGGGGAAGCGTCCCGGATTCGCCGCCACTTCCTGCCCCAGGCTGCGCGCAGCGAGCTTCTCCGCCTCTCCCTTCTGGTACTCCTCGGGCGTCATGCCCAGCTTCCGGAGCTTGTCCAGGACTTCCTTCTTCTCCACCTCGGTCCCGCTCACGAGGACCTTCTTCATGCGGTCGACTTCGGCGAGGGCTTTCTTCTGGAACTGTCCGGACATGAGCGAGAAGAGCTTGTCGTAGTCTTTGCGCGCGACCGCGTCCTTGTAAGCGTCGAGGGTGAGACTGGGACCCGCCTGCGAAGGGGCGCCGCCGGCGCCTGCTTCTCCGCCGCCGGTCGCGGCGGAACCCGTTACCCCGGCGGCGCCGGGGGCGCTGCCCGTGGCCGCGCTCTGCGCGCCCTTTCGCCAGGCATCGATCTTGTCGCACCCGGCGGAAAGCAAGGGCACGAGGGCGAGCGCGAGGGCGAGCGGAAGGCGGGAAACCGGTCGGCGGAGCGGCTGGACGAGGCCGGTCTTCATGTCGAAACTCCCATCGCGGCCAGGCCGCATCGACAGGGGAAGGGGGCAGGGGGAAAGGACGGTGCGCACATTTTAGGCCGGGGGCCGGTGACGAATCAAGGCCAATCTTGACACCCGCCCCGGGCGAATCTAGAGTTGACACGCGCTTCCGGTCCTGAACCTCCCTTTCCATGGAGCATCCGCGCCGATGGCCGACAAGACGCCCTTCCTCCCCGTGATCGGCTCGACCGGCGCCGGGCACAAGGGGCGCCCCTTCGGGAAGTACGTCCTCTTCGAAGAGCTGGGGCGCGGCGGGATGGGCGTCGTCTATCGGGCGCTCGACCCGGAGCTGGATCGCGTCGTGGCGATCAAGATGCTGATCGGCGCGGACGCCGCTTCGCAGGAGGAGGTCGTGCGCCTCCAGCGCGAGGCCAAGGCCGCGGCCAAGCTCCGGCACCCCAACATCATCGGCATCTACCACGTCGGCGTCCAGGACGGCCGCTCGTTCTTCGCCATGGAATTCGTCAAGGGCAAGACCCTCGACGAGCTCGCCGCCAATCTCCCGGAACGCAAGCTCCTCGAGTACATCCGCGACGTCGCGCGCGCCCTCCACTACGCCCACGGCCAGTCGATCGTGCACCGGGACGTCAAGCCCTCCAACATCCTCATCTCCGACGACGGCAAGGCCTTCCTCATGGACTTCGGCCTCGCCAAGCAGCTCAAGGAGAAGCAGAACCTGACCGCCACGGGCTTCGTCATGGGGACGCCGAACTTCATGTCCCCCGAGCAGGTGAACGGCCTCTCGGACCTCGTGGACGGCAGGAGCGACGTCTTCTCGCTGGGCTCGGTCCTCTACGCGATGCTCACCGGCAAGTGCCCGTTCGAGCGCGACAGCGTGCTCAAGACCGTGGTCGCGGTCGTCCAGAATCCCGCCGAACCGCCGCGGAAGCTGAAGCCTTCCCTCTCGGTCGACGCCGAGACGATCTGCATGAAGGCCCTCGAAAAGGACCGGAGCCAGCGGTACGCCTCGGCCGCCGTGATGGCCGAAGACATCGACCGGTATCTGAAGGGGGAAATGATCCTTGCGCGGCCGGTCTCGCGGGTCACGAAGAGCATGCGCTGGACCCGGCGCAACCCGCTGCCCGTCGCGTTCGTGGCGCTCGTCACGGTCTCGGTCTTCGGCGTAACCCTCCTCTACCTGGCCTATCGCGCCAAACAGGCGGAGGGAGAACGGATCAAGGAGGAGGCCCGACTCCGGCAGGAGCGCGAGGAGGAGGCGCAGCGGAAGCGCGACCGCGTCGAACAATTCGTCCGCGACGGCCGCGAGAAGATGACCTTCGCGGAAAAGTGCATGATGGGCGGCCAGGGCGACGCGCTCGGCCGCAGCCTGGGAGAGGCGATCCGCTTTTTCGACCAGGCGCTCGCGGAGGACGAGGGGCGCACCGTCGCCTGGCTGGAGCGCGGCCGCGCGCGCAGCCTGCGCGGGGAGAAGGCGAAGGCCCTGGAGGACTTCGGGAAGGCGCTGGCGCTCCAGGGCGATCTCGCGATGGCGCACTACGAGCGGGGCAAGGTCTGGCTGGCGCGGTGCATCGACGCGATGACGATCGCGCGGATGGAGCCGCCGCTGCAGACGCCCTCGGTCAACGCGCGCGAGGCGCGGGAGGCGCAGCAGCAGGCGAGCGAAGCCTTCGCCCGCGCCGCCGCGCTCGACCCCGGGCCGGGCAACGAATACTTGCTGGCCCACGCGCGCGGCGCGCTCGCCTTTCTGAAGGGGGACGTGCCGGTCGCCCTTGCAGAGTTGGAAAAGGCGATCGCGGCCAACCAGGTGCTCGACGACGCGCTGGGCCTGCGCGCCTTTCTGCGGCTCGTGGACGCGCACGACCCGGTGAAGGCGCGCGCGGATCTCGACCTCGCGATCCAGGTGAACAAGTTCAACCTGTTCGCCCTCGCCCTGCGCGGCGTCGTCCGGGCGGAGCAGGGGGAATTGACGCAGGCGCAGGAGGACTACGAACGGGCCCTGCGGATCGACCCGACGCTCTGGCGCGCGCACCTGAACCGGGGGCGCGCGCGGATCGCGGCGAAGGATTTTGTCGGCGCGGTGGACGACCTTGGGGCCGTGCTCACGGCGCAGCCGGACAACCTCCTGGCGCTCCAGGACAGGGCCGAAGCGCGGATCGGCGGGCGGGACTGGCCGGGGGCCGAAGCGGACCTGACCCGCGCGCTCTCGCTCGCCCCCGGCGCGGCGCCCCTGCACGCGCGCCGCGCCGCCGTGCGACGGCAAGCGGGGGAGAACCTGGCCGGCGCGCTCGAGGACGCGGACCTCGCGGCGCACGACCCGTCGTCGCGCCGGGAGGGCCTGCTCGAACGGGCCCTCGTGAAGGAAGCGATGGGCAACGTGGACGGCGCCGTCGCGGACTACGGCGAGGTCCTGGCCGTGGACGACCGCTGCGCGGAGGCGTACGTGGGGCGGGGGGAATTGTACCGCAAGCAGGGTCGGGCCGCCGAGGCCGCCGCCGATTTCAAGGGGTTCCTGGAGCGCTTTCCCGACGATCCGCAGGCGCCGGCGATCCGCGCCGCCCTGGCCGAGGTCACGCGCCCGGGCAAGTGAAGATGAATTGAGATTTGGAGAATTGAGATTTGAGATTTCGGACGGGGTTCAGCTTCGGGTCACCGTCGCCGAGCGGCAGCTTTCGGTAGGGGCACGGCACCGCCGTGCCCACGAAGCGAGGCCTCGTCGCCGGCCGTGCGCGACGTCGGCGGCAGGTTGAACCCTACCGGCTTTCGGTTCGGGACTGTTCCTCATTGCCAATTCTGAAATCTCAAATCTCCAATCTCAATTCTCAAATCCCATTGGGAGTTGTCGTCATGGTGAAAGCTTGGGTGGCGGCGGCCGCCGCGCTCTGGGTCGGGCTGCTGGCGGGCGCGGTGTACGCGGGCGACTGCGCCGAGTGCACGCCGAAGGGCATGTGCGCGAAGCACAAGGCGGACGAGAAGAGCGCCATTGCGGTCTTTGACAAGGCGTACAAGGACAAGGCCAAGGAGGGGCGCATCCTGGCCCTGCAAGGGCTCTCGAAGGTGAACGACGACCACGCCAACCAGCGGTCCGTGGCCGCGGCGCAGAAGATGGCCATTGCGCTCCACGATCCGGACGCGTCCGTGCGGGAGGAAGCGGCCAAGCTGCTCGGTGGGACGCAGGAGGCGAGGACCGCGATCGCGGCGCTGGGGCCGGTTGCGAAGGCCGCGGTGGACAAGCTGGACAAGGCGCATTTGCCGAAGGCGCGCGGGACGCCGGAATACGACGCGGACCTGTCCTGGCTGCGGGCCGTGTTCGAGGGGCTCGAAAACACCCACAACAAGGACGCCGGGCCGTTCCTCGCCGCGGGCTTCGCCTCCAAGAACGCGGACGTCATCAAGGAGGCGGGCCGGTACTGCGCGGGCTTGCGGACGAAGGAAGTGATGACCGCCCTGATGGACGCGATGGAAAAGCTCGCGGTGGGAAACGGCGACGAGGTGGCGAAGGCGTGGCAGTTCCTGTCGGGCCTCCTGCCGAAGCTGACCGGGAACAAGTCGGTCAAGCCGCAGGTCGACTCCTCGGACGCCCCGCGTTTCGCGCGGGACTGGAAAGAGTGGTGGAAAAAGGAAAAAGACAAGCCCGAGTGGAAATAGCGGGCGCCTGAGCGATGGCTCGGCGTACTTGCCCTCTGCCACCGAACCGCGAGCGTGAGCGAGCGGTCCCGCGGCGCGCAAGCTGTTTGCGTGATTCGTCCCCGCCCCCTCGTGCCCGCTTGTCCGGTGTCCGTGCCCCTGGTGCCTGGCTCCTCCCCGTGACGCCGTCCGGCCGCAGTGCCCGACTTTGGAGCTGACTCCGCATGACCCCCGCCAGCCCGACGCCCACGCGTGCCGTCGCCGCCGCCCCTGGCAGCCGTGCCCCCGGTCTCTCCGCGCGCGCCCTGGCCATCCAGGCCTCCGCGATCCGGAAGCTCGACGGCCTCGCCCTCGAGGCGACGCGGAAGGGCGTGCAATTTCATCGACTGAACATCGGCCAGCCCGACATTCCCACCCCCGCGCCGGTGCGCGAGGCGCTCGCGCGCGAAGACGGGCCGGTGCTCGCGTACGGCCCGGCCTCCGGCCTGCCGGAGTATCGCGAGGCCCTGGCCGCGGACTCGACGCGGCGCGGCATGCCGCTTTCGGCCTCCGACGTCGCCGTCACGACCGGCGGGAGCGAGGCGATCCTCTTCGCGCTCATCGCCGTCGCCGACCCGGGGGACGACATCCTCGTCCCGGAGCCCTACTACACGAACTACAACGGCTTCGCCACCGTGGCCGGCGTCTCCGTGCGGCCGGTCCCCGCCACGCTCGCGGAGGGCTTCCGCATCCCGTCCGACGAGGTCCTCGATCGCCACCGCACGGAGCGGACCCGGGCCTTCCTCTTCGCGAATCCCGGCAACCCTACCGGCGCGATCTACCCGCGTGAGGAGTTGGAGCGGGTCGCTGCGTGGGCGCGGCGCTACGGCATTTTCCTAATCGGGGACGAGGTGTACTCGGAGATCTGGTTCACGGGGAGGCCGCCGTCCGTGCTGGAGCTGGTCGGAGCGGAAGACCTAGCGATCCGGATCGACAGCGTTTCGAAGAAGTACAGCTCGTGCGGGCTGCGCGTCGGCAGCATTGCGAGCCGCAACCAGTCGCTCATGGAGCGCGTGGAGCGGCTGGGCCAGGCGCGGCTCGGCGTGGGGCCGAGGACCCAGAAGGCGGCGCAGGCCGCGCTCTCGCTGCCGGATTCGTACTTCGCGGAGGTGCGGCGGACGTATCGCGAGCGGATCGACGCGATGATGACCGGGCTCGCGGCGATTCCCGGCGCGCGCTTCCACCGGCCGGACGGGGCCTTCTACACGATGGCCGCGCTCCCCGTCGGCGACGCGGAGGACTTCGCGCGCTTCCTGATCACGGACTTCCGCCGCCCGCGAGCGGGGAGCGGCACGCCGGAGTCGGTGATCGTCGCCCCGGGGACGGGGTTCTACGCCGACCCGGGGACGGCCCTCGCCGGGGAGATTCGCCTCGCAGCCGTGAAGGAAGTGGCCGAGACCCGGCGCGCGATGGCGCTCCTCGGGGAGGCGGTCAACGAGTACCGGTCTCTAAGGCGAATACCGTAGGAAGGGGCGCTCCGCTCACGGGGGGTGTCGGCCACTTCGATCGGCGCGACGGCGGGAAGCGAAACAGGCCCTGAGTCCAGACGCCGATTGCGCCTCCCGACCTGCCATCTGCCGTAGGGGCACGGCGCTGCCGTGCCCGCACTGCCTGAGGTCGCAGTCGATCCTGCGCGACGGCCAAGGCGATTCGAGGCTTCCGCGAATCGGCGTTTGCCCCGAGGCGATGTGCGTGGTATGCTTGAGAGTCGTGTGCAGCAGGGATCGGGGGAGCGGATGTACGGAGGTCGCTGGCCATGAGCGTGCGGAAGAATGGGAATGGGCAAGGGACTGGGAACGGCAAGGGCGGCGTGAATGGCAACTTCGTCACCTGGCTTCAGGCCAACCTCGCGTCGTTGAACAAGCTTGTCGAGGTTCATGATCACCGGATGCAGGCCCATGACGCGCGGATGCGCATCTTGGAAAAGGGGCTGAAGGCCCAGCAGTCCTACCTGAAGGCCTATCGGGCCGAGGTAAAGGCCCATCAGGCAGAGGTGAAAGCCGAGCTGGAGGCGCATCAGGCCGAGCAACGGGACTTCTCGCGGTGGGTTCAGACTGAGGTCGTGGAGAGCCGACGGCAGACGCGCGAACTGGTCGCGAACCTTTCGAGCCTGGAAGCAAGCCGGGAGCATCGCGATGCGGCCTTCCTTCGTGCGCTCCAGAGCATCGACCAGCGGGTCCAGCGTCCGGAGACGAAGGAGGAGTCGTAGGCGACGAGAGGGCAGTGGCCCGTTGACCAAATGCGGTCACCGTCCTGGCAGGCCGAGGCCGCCGTTCGTAGTCCCGCCTGCAGAAGGAGCGTCGGGCGGGATGGCAGTGGACCGCGGAGCAATCATGCGGCAAGGGAGTCTGAACTTGGTCAGCGGGCCTCCGGGTTCTCACGCCAGGGGGAGGGAATGCCTCGAGATCTGAAGCGCATCTTGATCCTGGCGATCGAGCGGGGGCTCGTGTCCCAGGATGTGGCCCTCCGTGCTGCGCTGAAGCTGTCCGAGGAGTCAGGAGCCTCCGATGTGGCGGGGGCGACCGAACTTCCGCTCGCGGCCGTCACGGACTTGATGCGAGAGGTCGACATCCTTGCGGCGGCGGGGCCGACAGCCGCCGCGGCCGCCACCGTCGTTGGCAGCCCCACGAACGGCCGCCCCGCCCTTCGTCGCATGGAACGCGCAGACTCAGGTGCCGATCTTCATGGAGGAGCCGGCGCGGGTCGCGGACGAGTCTCCCGCGGGCGCCAAAACCACTCCCGTAGCACCCGGTCGGGCCGGTGGACGAATGGGTGCCGCGTCCCCCTCTCCCGACGAGGCTGGCACGCCGTTCGGACCGTATCGCCTCCTCCGCGAGCTCGGCCATGGCGGAATGGGAATCGTTCACCAGGCATGGGACCCGCGCCTTCGGCGGATCGTGGCCCTGAAGACCCTGCTGATGTCCGCGGGGAGCACCTCCGAGGATGTCGAGCGCTTCCAGCGCGAGGCGCGCGCTGCAGCTCGCCTACGCCATCCGAATGTCGTCCAAGTGCACGAAGTGGGGGATGTGGCCGGCCGTCCCTACTTCACCATGGACTTCCTCCTGGGGGAGTCCTTCGCGCTCGCGCTCGAATCGATGCCAAGGCGTCGCGTGCTTGAGGTTCTCCGTGAGGCCGCCCTTGCCCTGCACGCGGCGCACGAGGTGGGGCTCGTACACCGTGACGTGAAGCCGGCAAACATCCTCCTCGACGCGGGCGGCCGGGCATATGTTACCGACTTCGGCATCGCGAAGGCCGTTCAGGACGAGGCGAAAACGGCGATCACGCGCACCGGCGCTGTGATTGGGACGCCCGAATACATGTCGCCGGAGCAGGCAAGCGGGTGTCAGCAAGAGGTGGGTCGGCAAGCCGACGTCTGGAGCCTCGGCGTGATCCTGTACGAGCATCTCGCCGGTGTACGACCGTTCCGTGGACAGAGCGTCATCGGGGTGTTGATGTCGATCCTCACTGCCGACCCTCCGCCACCGTCGGCGGTGGCCTTCTGTGTACGCTCCGACGCGGAAGCGTCCGCCCCCGCTCCCCGCCCCCCTGTCCCTCGCGATCTGGAGGCGATCTGCCTGAAGGCCCTGTCGAAGGACCGCGCGCGACGCTACACGACGGCTTTGCAGTTTGCGGAGGAACTCCAGCGCTACCTGAATGGCGAACCTGTGGTGGCACGGGTCCCCTCTCGCGCGGCCGCTGCCGCGCGTTGGACGCGCCGAAACAGGCTACCTGTGGTTCTGGCGGCCGTCGTCCTCGGTCTGCTCCTGGGTGGGACCCTTCTGTTCCGCGCCTACCGCACAAAGCAGGCGGAGGGGGAGCGAATCAAGGAGGAGGCCCAGCTTCAGCAGGAACGCGAGGGGGAGGCGCGGCGGAAGCGGGAGCGCGTGGATTAGCTCGTTAGGGACGGCCGCGAAAAAATGACTCTCGCGGAAAAGTGCATGATGGGCGGTCAGGGGGACGCGCTGGGTCGCAGCCTGGGAGAGGCGATCCGGTTTTTCGACCAGGCGCTGGAGGATTTCGGCAAGGCCCTGGCGCTCCAAGCTGACCTTGCGATGGCGCACTACGAGCGGGGAAAAGTCTGGCTGGCGCGGTGCATTGACGCCATGACGATCGCGCGGATGGAGCCGCCCGCGCAGGCCCCATCGGTGAACGCGCGGGAGGCGCGCGAGGCGCAGCAGCAGGCGGGCGAGGCTTTCGCGCGGGCCGCGTCGCTGAACTTCGGACCGGGGAACGAGGGGCTGCTGCCCCACTCGCGCGGGGCGCTCGCCTTCCTCAAGGGGAACGTGCCCGTCGCCCTCGCCGAGCTGGACAAGGCGCTTGCGGCCAACCAAGTGCTCGACGAGGCGCTGGGCCTTCGAGCCTTCCTGCGCCTCGTGGACGCGCATGACCTCGCGAAGGCGCGCGCGGACCTCGACCTCGCGATCCAGGTGAACAAGTTCAATCTGTTCGCCCTGGCCCTGCGCGGCGTGGTGCGCGCCGAGCAGGGGGAATTGGCGCAGGCGCAGGAGCACTACGAACGCGCCCTTCGGATCGACCCGACGCTGTGGCGCGCCCACCTGAATCGGGGACGCGCGCGCATCGCCGCGAGGGACTTCGCCGGTGCGGTGGCCGACCTGGGTGCAGTGCTCACGGCGCAGCCCGACAACCTGCTAGCGCTTCAGGATCGGGCGGAGGCGCGGATTGGCGGGGGGGACTGGCAGGGTGCAGAGGCGGACCTGACTCGGGCGCTGACACTCTCCCCTGGCATCGCGTCCCTGCATGCGCGGCGGGCCGTCGTCCGTCGTCAGGCAGGGAAGAATCTGGTCGGCGCAATGGAGGACGCGGACCTCGCGGCGCACGACGAAGCGTCGCGCCGGGAGGGGCTGTTCGAGCGGGCCCTGGTGAAGGAGGCGATGGGCAACGTGGACGGGGCCGTCGCGGACTACGGCGAGCTGCTGGGTGTGGACGACCGATGCGCGGAGGCGTACGTGGGGCGGGGTGAATTGTACCGCAAGCAGGGCCGGGCCGCCGAGGCCGCCGCCGATTTCAAAGGGTTCCTGGAGCGCTTCCCCGACGATCCGCAGGCGCCGGCGATCCGCGCCGCCCTGGCGGAGCTCACGCGCCCGGTGAAGTGAGAGGCCATAGTGCGAATGCGCGACACACAAACCCATCCCCGCGTTCACGACACAGTGCACACTGTCCATCCCGACAACACATGCCCTTGAGAGAGGTTTTTCATGGCGAGGCTAATGCGGATGCCCGGCTACTTTGGAGTCGTGAGGAAATAGGAAGTTGGAGAATTTCCGATTGACCGTGGATCGGGGCGAACGCGCCGAGCGCGGATGTCGGACAGGGCCTCTGATGCTTGCCACCCGATGTTTGCCTGAAGCGGTTTTCGTCTCCCCTGCCGAGTGCACACTCTCCCTTGAAACCCCGGCCCGCACTCCATCCCTTGTCCCGCCCGTCCCCATGCGCTAGAATCCCACCGGCGCGCGCGACCGCCGCGCCCGTCTCTCTCGGAGGTGCGCATGCGCTCTCGGGCCTGCCTTTCCTGGACCTTCTCGTCCGCCCTGGGCGCACTCCTCTCCGCCTGCGCCCTCGCGCTCGCCGCCCCGACCCGCCACGCCTCCGCCGACGAATCGAACGTCGTCGAGGGGGAGCTGGGCGCCCGCCTCGACCGCATCGTGCAGACCTCGACGCAGGGCGGGTTCTGGGGCGCGGTCCTCGTCGCCCGACAGGACACGCTCCTCCTCGCCAAAGGCTATGGCTTCGCCGATTATGGCAGCGTGCCCAACACGCCCGCCTCGCTCTTCGAGCTGGCCTCCACCAGCAAGATGTTCGCCGCGGCCGCCGTGCTCAAGCTCGAGATGCAGGCAAAACTCCGGACGACCGATCCGCTCGCCCGCTTTTTTCCGGATGCGCCCGCGGACAAGAAAGGGATCACCCTCCACCACCTCTTGACCCACACCTCCGGCATCGACAACGACACCGTGGCCCTTCCTTACGCCACGCCCCTCGGCCGCGACGAGATGGTCCGCCACGTCCTGGGGTTTCCGCTCGTCTCCAAACCCGGTGAGCGTTTCAGCTACAACAACTTCGGCTACGCCTTGCTGGCGGCCGTGGTGGAAAAGGCCTCGGGGAGCGGCTTTGAAGAATACGTCCGCGAAAACGTGTTCCGGCCCGCATCCATGAGGGACACCGGGTTCCTCAACGACGCAGCGCTCGACGCTCGACGCGCCACGGTCCGCCTCGGCGAAGGGGGCGTCCCCGCCGGTACGTCCCTCGGCTGGACCTGGGGCTGGGGCTACCGCGGCATGGGCGGCGTGGTCTCCACCGTTCGCGATCTCTTCGAGTGGCACCGGTCGCTCAAGGGGGATCGCGTGCTCGACGTCGCGGCGCGGAAAAAGTTCTTCACGCCCTTCCAGGAACACTACGCCTACGGCTGGATCGTGCAGCCGGCCCGGGACGGCACGACCCGCCAATTCCATGCCGGTGGCGTGTCCGGCTACCATGCCCTGCTCGCGCGCTACCCCGAGGAGGACGTCTTCGTGGCGGTGCTGAGCAACGGGGCGTGCGAACCCTTCGCGCTCGAGGCCCGGCTCTTCGAGGCGCTCGTGCCGCCGGCGTCCGCCGGGGGAGGGCTCGAAGCCACGTTCGACCTCCGCGGCCGCAAACTCACGGAGTTCGGCGCCTTCGAAATCAAGAGCGGGGTTCGCTGGGAGGCGGAGGCGAAGAATGCGGGGATCCTCGTGCGCGTGGTCGATGTCGCCGATGGAAAAGCCTTCGCCGAAGTCACGTTGCCGGCCGGCACGGCGAAGGAATTTGCCCACGCGCTCGACGGGCTGGTCGACGCAAAAAAAGTCGGCGGCGGCGGCGGGAAGGGAGTCGAAGCCGGCGTGTATGCGTTGGGGCGGCCGCTTCCGCCGGATCGGGTGTGGCGCCTTTCGGGCCGGCTTGAGCTCCGCCTCCTGCCGCAGTACGTGGGCGTGAACGAAAAGGGACCCCACGTGGACGACCGGATCACGCTCTTCCTGGACGACAAAGAGGCGGGGGGCTGGCCGCTCCTGGCCCTCCTCGACGTGGCGTCGGCGGAAGAGCTGAGGGCTGCTCTCGCGAAGGCGCTGGGTCGCTGAGTTTCCGGGCGCCTCCGGGCAAGCCCTGAAGCTCGACGCTCCCCGCATCGCCTGCCGGTCTCTCCCACACACCCGGACGAAGTCGAAGGAGACCTCGATGGTGAGCGGCTCGTCGCCGTGCTTTCGTGCGCAAGGGGAGCGCCGCGGCGCCGCCCTCGCGAAGGGCCTCGAGGCTCTTCCGCGACTTTCGCGGTCGGCGCTATGGTCCGGCCTGCTGCTTTCGTCCGTCCTGGCGGCGGGCTGTTCCTCCATCTGGCGCAAGGTCGGCGAGGAGCGCGTGCCCGACGCGGTCCGGGAAACGGGCCGCACGGAGACCGCGACCGCGTACGCCCTCTACGTGGCGGCGATGCCGCGGCCGGAATGGCCCGAGCTTCGCCTCGCCATGAGAAAGGTCGTCGTCGTGACCGTTCACTACACCGTGGAAAGCCATCGCCAGGCCGTGGAAACCCGACTGGGGCCGCCCGGCTTCGACCGGGTCAAGGAGGACCTCGTCGTGGGGCTCGTGTCGGGCGTGATGGATGCGACCGTGGGCCCGGTCGTCGCGCCGGTCCCCGGGAAGCAGGCGCGCCGAGTCGACATCCAGGGGAGCCACGAGGCGCGGCCGGAAGAGGAGCGCCAGGTGGACGTCCGGCCCGCGCCCGACGAGGCGCTCGCGGTCGCCGGCTTCGGCTCCTCCAGGACCGACGAGGTCGGCGTCGCCCGGTTTCCCGTGCCTGCGGAGGCGCTCGATCGAGGCGTGCGCATCGTGCACCCCGCTTCGGGGCTCGCCCGCGTCGCCCTGCGCCGAAGCTTGCGCTGCGGGCCGGGCGGACCCTCGCTCGAAGCGCTCGTCGGCGGGACGGCCTCCTACCCGCTCTACGGAAAGGCGAGACTGAAACTGCGTCTGCGGAGCGGCCGGGCCGCGCCCCTCGTCTTTCGCGTCGGCCTCCTGGTTGACCCGGAACGAGACGCGGTCGCGCACGTGGTCGTGGACGAGGTGGAGCTTCGCTGCCTCGACTGCGACGCGCGCTGGACGGTCAGCGACGTCGAAGGGGACCGAGTGCTGGTCGCCTGTCCGGGCTGCCGGGGCGTGGTGGAAGCGGAGCTCGGCGTGGCGGCGGAGTAGGGGCAGAGGGCCTGGGACACGCCACGAGAACTTTCTGGTTAGCCGATGACCGTCGCTTTTCTTGAGCCGGGTTTCCGCCTCTGCGACGTTGCGCTCGATCGCGCCACCGTCGAAGCGCTCGTCGCCGCGCTTCCGCCGACAGCGACGCAGTCGCCGGAGGGCGGGAGGCGCGCCGGCGCCCGCAGCCTGCTCCAACGGTGCGCCGCCGTGCGCGAGCTCGCGCGCCACCCGTCCGTCCGTGCCGTCGCGGAAGGCGCTCTCGGCGCGCACTGTTTCGCCGTGCGCGGATTGCTCTTCGACAAGAGCCCCGCCGCCAACTGGCGGGTCGCCTGGCATCAAGACCTGGCGATCGCCCTCCAGGAACGCCGTGCGGCGCCCGGGTTCTCCGGCTGGTCCGAAAAGGACGGCATTCCCCACGCGATCCCTCCCGTCGCGGTCCTTGAACGGATGCTGGCCGTGCGCGTGCACCTCGACGACTGCGGTCCCGAAAACGGTCCGCTGCTCGTCATCCCGGGTTCCCACGTGTCCGGGATCCTTCGCCGAGACGAAATCGACTCCCTGCGCGCGCGCGGGCCCGTCGTCGAGTGCATCGTGGCGCAGGGCGGGCTCCTCGCGTTCCGGCCGCTGCTGCTCCATGCGTCCGCCCCCGCCACGCGCCCGAGCCGCCGCCGGGTCGTCCACCTCGAGTTCGCCGCGGGGGAACTGACCGGCGGGCTCGAGTGGCACTGCCGCGCGTGACCGTGCGCCGGGGCCGCGGGGGCAGGAGTTTCACCAAGCCATCGACGCCGCCAACCATCCCAGGTTTGCAAGGCCGACCACGAGAAAGAGGATCGGCAGCCCCCACCGCAGACCGCGGCTCTTCCACGTCGGTCAGGTGCCGCAGAGCTTTTGCGCGAGCGGCACGCGCGCGCCGCCTTGGAGCCCTCGCGCCAGGCCGTAGAACTTTGCGCACGCCAGCCCGGTAAACGTGAGGCCAACCGTCAAGGGCGGCAGGATCTCGGACAGGTCCACGTCGAATCCTCCTTCTGGAAAGGGTGGGAATCGTCTTGCGGGATTGTACGACGGACCCGGCGGCAAGTCGAGCGCGCGCCGGCGCGGACGTTCCGGGTTCTTCCCACCTTCCGTCTTCCGTCTTTGGGTCCCTACCGTTCGACTTCTTGAAAGCCTGTCGCGATTTCGGAAGCCGTGCGCTCCGCCCACGGAAGGACGAGCCACCGAAGACGCCGAAAACACCGAAAGACGAACCGCGCATTTCGCCAATTTCGCGAATTCTCTGCGGAGAATTCGTTGCCAGAAAAACAAGCTTTTGCGAGCTTGTGTCACAGCTTTCACAGATTAGAATCGTCGCAATCTGTGTAATCTGTGAAAGCTGTGGTTCGGCGAGCTTTGGTTGGGGCCAGCGGCTGCTCTGGGAAATCTGTGGTTCCCCTTCGGTTTCGGGCACGAGCCTGACTTGGGATTTGGGATTTTTTTCGCATCCGCGCCACCTCCTCCGGTAGAATCACTCCCCCCTTCCGGCCGGCCCCTCTCGAGGTGGACGCCGACGCTGCCTGCCCCCGGCGTCGAGAGCGATCCGCCCCCGGCGACGGGACGGGGACTGGAGGTACCTTCGCATGACGGCGTGCTGGATCGGCGGGGCCGGGGCGGTCGTCGCCCTCTGCCTTTGTTACGCGGGCCGCGCCTACTACGCGCTGCTGGCGGCGGCGGTCGCTTTTCTCGCGGCGTGGATCGCGGCCGGGATCGCCTCCCCGTTCCTCTTCGCGGGCGCGACGCTCGCCGTGGCCGGCCCGACGGCGCTCTTCGCGCACGCGCCGTGGCGGCGGCGCTTCGTGACGCGTGGCGTCATGCGGCTCGTCGGCGCCATCCTGCCGAAGATGGGCGACACCGAGCGGATCGCCCTGGACGCCGGCACCGTCTGGTGGGACGGCGAACTCTTCTCGGGCGCGCCGCGCTGGTCGAAGCTCCTCGACTTTCGGATCGCGCCCCTCTCCGACAAGGAGCGCGCCTTCCTGAACGGTCCGGTCCAGGAGTTGTGCTCGAAGGTCGACGAGTGGAAGATCGACCGTGAAGGCGACCTGCCGCCCGAACTGTGGGAGCTGATCAAGCGCCACCGCTTTTTCGGCATGATCATCCCCGAGGCCTACGGCGGGCTGGGCTTCTCGGCCGCCGGGCACTCCGCCGTCGTGACGAAGCTGGCGAGCCGGAGCGCCGCGGCCACCGTGACCGTGATGGTGCCGAACTCGCTGGGTCCGGCCGAG